>WJMO01000002.1 GCA_014727915.1 Candidatus Altarchaeales archaeon
GGTGAATATTATGCCATCCCCAAGCCCACAGCCGTCGGCATATGACAACAAATCCTGCTTCATCTCACCATCGCCAACAACTATGAACCGGACATCATTCCTCCTGCCAAGAACCAGTGCTGCCGCTTCGACAAACGTCATGGGGCCCTTTGATTCGAAGAGCCTTCCAACGAATAGCACTATCTTCTCATCGCCGAGGCCGAACTCCTCCCTGAGTCCCTGAACGTCCAAGCCCGGCCTGAACTCGTCCTCGTCTATGAGGGTTCGTATGGTCTGAAAACCCTTGAGTCCTATCTTCTCCATGTATTTCTCAGTCTCGGTGGCGACCGCTATCACGGCATCGGCGCGCTCAACCACAAACTTCCAGAAGAAAACAGGGAGGTCACGGTAGTCGGTGCCACCAGGCGTCAATATGAGAGGTTTCCTTATGAAAGGCTTCGCAAGCAAGCCAACAAAGCCCATGGGGACCCAATGGCAATGCACTATGTCACAGTCCCTACCATGCCTCAGGACATTGATGAACAGCGAGAGGAAGAGCAGCGGGATCTGAAACACCAACCATGGATGCGATATTAGGTTGTTTTTTATGCCAGTACCGTATGCAAGCATCTGCAGCTTCTCAGGCCAGAAATACCGAACACGCTTAACACGTATACCGTCCAGAAGCTCCTCCGATGGATGGTCATATGAGCCGGGCGCCAAGACAAATACCTCAACTCCCTCCTTCACCAGCTCAAAATCGAGTCGGTAGTTGAATATCCCCGGCCAATCCCCCTTAAAACGGGGATAGGAAGTAGTAACCTCTAAAACCTTCATCTTGTCCGAAAAACGTGTGAAACCTATTTATATCAAATAATAATTTATCCTATGGTATTAACTGGCGAGGACATCGGGAAAGACAACCACTTCCCCGTAGAGGAGCTGATACCGCCGATATTGTCCGGACTTTCCCTGGACCTGTCTGGTTTGAACGTCCTCACTGAAGCAGCCACCGGGAACTACGTCTTCACCCCAGTCATCGCTGCAATGGCCGGCGCAGAGCGCGTTATCGCAAAAGCTAAGGACTCGAGGCACGGGTCATTCGAGGAAGCTAGAGACCATACGATGGACATTGCCAGGAGGTTGTCTGTTAGTGACAGCATAGAGGTTAAGAGAGAAGTCTCCGAAAGCGACATCCACGAGTCCGACATAATAACCAACCTAGGCCACATAAGGCCCATAGACGCGGCTCTGATCGATAAGATGGGGGGAACCGCTGTTGTGCCACTCATGTTTGAGACATGGGAGTTCCGCGAAGAGGACCTGGACCTGAAAAGATGCTATGAGAAGGGCGTGCCCGTTCTAGGCACCAACGAAGAACACCCGAAGCTGAGGATACTAGACTACAACGGGCCGCTCTGCCTGAAGAAACTATACGAGGCAGGCGTGAACGCGGAAGACGCCAAGGTAATGGTCATAGGAGAGAACAGGTTCTCCGACCCCATCGAATCCACACTGGCAAAGGAGGGGGCGGACATCATAAAAAGCGCAGGCGACGATAGCCTGCGAGGATGCGACGCGATAATAGTGAACACATACCCGAGCACCCAACCCGCCATCGGAGCAAAAGCAGCGCTGACCCCGGAGGAGATAAAAGCCCAAGCCCCCGAATGCGTGATCATCCAATACACTGGCAGGGTAGACAGGGGAGGACTCAGAGAGGCAGGCATCAGACTCCTCCCAGGGGAGGAACCCGCATTCGGCCACATGTCATGGACTCTTGCCGAACTGGGCCCCAAACCGGTCATCAAATTGCACGCGGGAGGACTTAAAGTCGGCGAGGTGATGACACGGGAAAAGCGCCAGACGACAAGCATCAAGGAAGCCATCCGAAACTCTCTGAAAAAGCCGATATGCCAGGATTTCTCGGAGGAGCAGAAGATTAAATACTCGATACACAAATAACAACGATGAAAGTCCTCCTGCTAGGCACACGAGAGCTGGGTTTCATCGGGTTAGAGAGGATATTCAACAGCGGACGACATGAGGTGGTCGGCGTAGTCACGAAGGAATATGAGATAACCGAAGGATATGGGGAGGGGGAGTATCGTGAATTCTGCAAGGAGAGGAACATACCCGTCTTCATCACAGACAACGTGAACAACGAGGAGTTCGCAGAGAAAGTCAAAAGACTGAAACCAGACGTAGGGGTTAGCCTCTACTGGAGGAGGATTGTTAAGCAGCCGCTGATAGGGGTGCCGGAACATGGATTCATAAACGTCCACAGCTCCGACCTTCCGAGA
This sequence comes from Candidatus Altarchaeales archaeon, assembly GCA_014727915.1. Lineage (GTDB taxonomy): Archaea > Altiarchaeota > Altiarchaeia > IMC4 > SCGC-AAA252-I15 > WJMO01. The sequence goes on from WJMO01000002.1 coordinate 2,283, forward strand.
TACCGGGGTTTTGCAGCCACCAGCTGGAGCATAATAAACGGCGACAGCGAGATTGGCGCCTGCGTGCACATGATGGTAGATGGAAAGGCTGACGAGGGAGATATATTGGCTAAAAGACATATCCCTATAACAGAAGAGACAACAATAAGAACACTGCAGGAGAAGCTATGGCCGATGGAAGCCGACATGGTCTTGGAGGTCTTGGACATGATGGGAGAGGGCAGAGTGGAACCTGAACCACAGGACGAGTCAAAGCTTGTTATGGCCTACCCAAGACTTCCCTCAGACGGGCTTATAGACTGGAAAGACAGTGCTGTCCGGATAGACAGGCTGGTGAGGGCGATAACCAAGCCCTATCCTGGAGCGCACACATACTACAGAGAAGGGGAGGAAATAAAGAAGCTGACAGTATGGGAGTCCTCAGTCCTGGAGGAACCGCCAGAGTTCATGGGAACGCCTGGCCACATAGTCAAGATAGACAAAGAAGGTGGCGGAGCATGGGTACTCACAGGTGACGGGATACTCGTGCTTAAGTTGGTTGAAGTCGAAGGAGAAGGCGAATTCCAACCCGCCAGAAGGTGGAGGAGCATCCAGAAGAGGTTGGGACTTAACGTTGAAGAGGAGATATACAGGTTGAGCAGGAGAGGTTAGAAACGAGGCTAAAGAAGGTTCACATGCCATAAGGAACAATGAACCCGAAGGACGCCATATAAAATCAAAAAAAATGCATTTCGCAAAGTACATAACCCCAAGGATTAAAGACATCATAAGGAATTCGATCCCATACCGCTACGCCTATCTGAGGAGCATAACACTATCCAAAGCACCATTCGCAGTGAACATAGAGCTTACAAACAGGTGCAACCTCAAATGCACGATATGCCCCCGGCCACACATCAAAGACCTCGCATTGAAGGACATGGACTTCGGCCTTTTCAAGAGGATAGTCGATGAGGTGTCTGCGTTTTCAGGCAGACGAACCTGCTTCTACCTCGTAGGGCTGGGCGAACCCCTACTGTACCCTAGACTCGATGAAGCCATAAGATACCTGAGGAAAACATGCCCCAAGAACCCGATACACCTAAGCACCAACGGGGTGATGTTAGACAGGGATAAATCCGCTATGCTATGCCATAATCTTGGATTGAAGAGCATTATGGACCTGTCAGGGGGCGGGGACAGGCTCCTCGTCAGCTTAAACGCAGGAGACAGGAAGGCATACAATTCCATGATGGGGTCTGACGAGTTCGGCAGAGTAACGGAGAACATACTTGACTTCATAGACGTCAGGAGGACCATAGGAGACGGACCCAACCTGGTGATACAAGTGATAAGGACAAAGAGCACAAAAAGGCAAATCGACGATTTCATCGACCATTGGAAGCCGCTGATCAGAAAATCCGATCACCTGCATGTAAGAGATCTTTTCAACTGGGGGGGTCAGATAGACACAAGCGAATCAACACATGAAATTCAGGGAAGGTATCCGTGCATATCACTCTGGATAGGGCTCGTAGTTGACGTAAACGGGAACGTATATCCCTGCTGTGAAGCGCTCTCAACCAGAGAGAAAAGCGGCCTACTGATGGGCAACATAGGCGAAAAACCGTTGAAGGACATATACTACGGGAAAATCGGCGAATTCCGGAGCGCGCACATAAACTCCGAATGGGACAGGATATCCGAGTGCGAAAGATGCGATTTCTGGTCTGGAAACCCCAACATCTGGATAAAATGGGGTAACAGATGGGTGTAAATAAAAAACAGGACGCGCCCGGGTCAGATTGAAAGGAGCCTCTCGTATAACTCAATAGTCCTAGCAATGATAGTGTCCCTCCGTTTGCCGCTGCGGTCCAACAAACTGTTAGCACCCTCCACCAACCTCTCGCACACGTCAGGATTATCAAGAAGATAACAGAACGCATCAGCCAACGCCACAGGATCACCCGGAGGAACCAAAAAACAATCCCCCAA
>WJMO01000003.1 GCA_014727915.1 Candidatus Altarchaeales archaeon
CCAAGAAAACCAGAACCTGAAAGACCAGGACGAGATAAAGAACGTCACCTTACTGAAACGACTAGCCGACGCCTACTGGTACATGGGAGAAGGAAACCGCAACCTCGGAAAAGAAGACGAAGCCACAAACGCATACGAGGAAGCTGCAGGGATATACGGCACATGCGAGTTGGATGTTCACGCCAACCGTTCCAGGGCGCTCAGTATGAAGGTGGAGGGGACGAAGGCCATAAAGTCCGGGGACTATGAGGTGGCGGAGGACAGGCTGAGGAAGTCGCTTGAGTTCATAGGGGAGGTCGTTAAGGCCGGCGGTTTCGAGGTGGAGGAGATAAGGAAGCTGGAGCAGCACGAGGACGAGATCAACAAGATGCTCGAGTCGATAAAGGAGAAGCCTGAGATCATCGTGTCCGTCAAATGCCCGGAGACCTGCACGGTAGGCGATGAGGTGGCCTTCAATGTCGCCCTTACGAACCCGCTGGATTACCCATTGACAGGCGTGAAGCCGGTGGTAAAGACAGCCGACGGTTTGGAGGTGGCTGAGACCCTCCAGCCTGTGGGGGAGATCGGAGCCAAGAAGACCGTGGAGGCTGGTTTCAGGCTCAAGGCTTTGAAGGGGGGAGAGTACAGGTTCAACCCCTTGGACGTCTCATACGTGGACAACACCGGCAAGTCATTCATGAAGGGAAGCAACGAGGTAATGTTGAAGGTGGTTGAAGGGGGTCCAGGACAGGCCAGGTCAGATTCGGACGCGGTGCCAGGCGAGGGTAAGGCCGTGGAAGAGCCGGTTGTTGGGAAGCCCGGGGAGGCCGATGGCAGAGGGGTGGACGCGGAGCCGCCGAACGTCAAGCTCGAGTTCGGCGGTGATATGGAGGTGAAAGCCGGCGAGGAAGCTGATTTCCAGGGCACCTTGACAAACCTGGGTTCCCAGGACGTATTCGGAGTCAGGATGATTGGAAGCCCATCCGACGACGTTGAGGTGTTGGACGTCCGGGGGGAGAGAGGTTCGTTGTCTGCTGGCTCTGAGATGGCAGTGTCCCTCAGGTTGAAGGCTGTTAGGGGGGGAAGTTTCAAGCTGACACCCGTTGAGTTGTTCTACAAGGACAAGCAGGGCAAGAGGTACTTTAAGAGCAGCGAGGAAGTCGTTGTGAACAGCTCGAAGAGTTAATTAAAAAGGCTGTTTCATATAGATTAAACGGCCATGGTCGAAAGGGACAAGGATGTTTTCCAGCAGTTCCGCCAGCTGGGGGATGAGATACACAAGAGGGTCGTCGGCAACGATGACGTTATCGAGAACATAGTAATCGCTATCTTCGCAGGGGGTAACATCCTTCTTGAGAGCGTCCCTGGTATGGGTAAGACCGTGCTCACCAAGACCATAGCGGAGACCATGGACATGGTGTTCCGGAGGATACAGTGCACGCCGGACCTGAAAGCCTCCGACATACTCGGGCGTGTTTTATATGATGATAAGACGGGGGAGCAGAGGCTGGAGAAAGGCCCGATATTCACCAACCTGCTTCTTGTGGACGAGATAAACCGGGCGCAGCCTAAGACGCAGTCGGCGCTGCTGGAGGCCATGGAAGAGAAGATGGTGACGATTGGAGGGGAGACTCACAAGTTGCCCCAACCATTCACTGTATTAGCTACTCAGAACCCAGTGGAGCAGATGGGCACATTCCCGCTGCCAGAAGCGCAGAACGACCGTTTCATGTTCAAGTCCGTCATGCAGTATCTTACATTGGACGAGGAGATGCTCATCGTCAAGTCCAAGACCAAGGACACCGGCATAAGCAAGATATTCAACCCCCCCGAGATCCTCATCATAAGGGAGGAGATAGAGAACAGCATAACGATATCAGACTCTGTGCTCGAGTACCTTGTTAAGGTTGTGGAGGGCACGCGGGCCAGGAGGGAGGTGTCTACGGGTGGCAGTCCCAGGGCAACTGTTGTCTTCACCGCCGCTGTTAAGGCCAGGGCTTTCTTCAAGGGCAGGGATTTCGTGAACGCCGAGGACGTGAAGATGCTGGCATTCCCTATCCTAAGGCACAGGATACTCTTGAACCCGGACTCAAAGGATTTCGGGATAACAACAGATGACATAATAGCTAAGGTTCTGGCTCGCGTGGAACCTCCGGTCGACTAGGTGAAAATGCGTTCAAAGACTTTAGCGGTTTCTGCGTTTGTGGTTCTGGCAATGTCATTTTTAGTTGCAGGAGACGCTCCGCGAATGAACATGGAGGTCAAGTGGTCGCACACCGTGGGCGAGGATATTGGGGCCATCGCCATCGCTGACCAGAACTCTGACGGCAAGGACGAGGTATTCATCGGCCTCCAGAACAACACAGTCATCGTGTTGGACCGTTTCGGCACGAAGGTCGGGGAGTTCGTGGTCGGGACATCGGATAAGGTGGGTAAGATATACAGCATGGATGTCTACGACGTGGACGGAGACCACCGGGATGAGATCATACTCGGATTGGGAGGCGCAAAGGAGACGCGGACATACGAGCCACAGGACTATGAGATAGACACCGAGGATGTGAGTATAAGACCAAAGGACAAGGTGCTGTACCGGGTTATCAGGTATCACGGCGGGGTCTATGTGATAAACACTGATGGAAGCCCGGTATGGAGGTATCTCACAGATGACAGCGTTAAATCAGTGCATGTTATCAAGGGCATCACTGGAGGCAAGGAGGATTACATCGCTGCGGGAGTGGGGGACACGGCAATATTCATTTACAATGAGAAGTCCGACGCGCCCATAGCGGGCGAGACCTGCACCAGCGAGGACATTACGGATGAGGAGTCGGGCTACGCTAGTGAGGAGCTGTGCCTTGACCCCAGCAGGTGCTGCTACGGTCTTCGGGACTGCAGCTGCTGGTGGTCTGAGAGCGAGGAGGTATGCTATAGGAGTTACACGAAGACCGTGTGCACCGAGGACGCTTCAGGCAGTGATACTGGATGGAGGTATGTCGAGTATAAGACGTTGAACGGTAGCGTCTTCTTCCTGGGCAAGGACGGGAGGCTCAAGCATAGGTTTGACGTTGTCCTGCTGGATAATAACTTCCGGCCTGTCAAGGACGTGGACAACACCATCAGGGATTTGACGAGCAAAGACTTGAACCAGGACGAGGAGGATGAGCTCTTGATAGCTTCCAACAACGGACAGATCATAGCATTGAACACTTCGAACATGAGCCATATCAGAGTATTATGGAAGGAGCGGAAGGCGTTCTCGGAGGGTGCTTCAGGCATCCAATTCGGCGACGAGATACGGAGGGTTCAGGCTGGAGACCTCAACGGCGACGGTTTCAACGAGGTCGTGGGGGGCAGCAATGCGGGTTTCCTCGTTGCCTTCGACCATAAGGGGCAAGTACTTTGGAAGCAGAGGGTCGATGACTCCATATCGGACATAAGATTCTCGGACGTGGAGTTGGATGGCTTCCTCGACGTAATAGTGGCCGTCCGGGATGGGGACATCAACGTGTACAACTCCCAGGGGGCTGTCAAGTGGAGTTACCCTACTGGGAGGAGGTTGAACGGGATCAGGATAGAGGACCTTGACGGCAACGATCTGATGGAGGTCATCACGTTCACGTCGAGGAACGTCACCGTCTTGGAGACGACCGAGTTCTACATAAAGAGGTTCAGGGCTGACACGTTCTATAACACAGCATACGACAACTTCGAAACGGGGGAGATCACCACCGCGAACGCCTATCTTGAGAAGGCAGAGGAGCTGTACAACGAGATAGGCGACAAGGACAGCCTCATGAAGGTCAATCTGCTGAGGACAAGGATCAAGGACGAGATAAGGATCAAGTACAAGCAGGACGCAGAGAGGCTTTACATGCAGGCCATGAACTACTATGCCATAAACGATTTCGAGAACTCCGTCAGGAAGCTCACGGAAGCCAGGGAAGTCTACAGGAAGATCGGGGATGACGAGGGAGTTAGCAAGTGCGACTCGCTTGAAAGGACCATAGCCGAGGACGCGAGGGGGCAGAGGAAGCTCGAAGCGGACAAGTACTACAACAAGGCGGGGATACTGTTTGAGTTCGGGAACTACACGGGTGCCGTGCAGCTCTTGGACACTGCAAAATCGATATATGACGAGATAAACCACTACAACGGAAGCGTTCAAACCGACATTCTAGTGACCAAGATAGCTGACAAGAACTATAAGATCGCCTTGACCTCTTTCGAAACCAGGGAGTACGAGAAGGCTCTGGAGTTCGCAGAGTATGCTGGACAGCTATACAAGAAGGTAAACTACTACAACGCGTCAGTGAATGCAATGAACCTTGCTCTGAAAGCCAATGAGAGCCTCCACAGCCGCCCTGATGTCGGCGAGGGCACGACTAACTATCTGCCTTACATAGCTGGTTTGGCGGTGTTGGGAGTTGTGATCATAGTGGGGATCAAGCTTCGCAGGCCAAAGTATGATAATCTGGACGTGGACATGACCGGATTGGACGATGACTTGGGGGAAGGGGAGATATAAGTGGACGATAAGAACGTCAAGGGGATAGTGTTGGTCCTTGGAGCCTCCATACTGGCACTTTTGTACATAGGCTTCGACTCCGGCTTCGCCCCTTATGTCATAATAGCTGCTCTTTTACTGTTGATAGTCTCTGCGAAGAGGGATGCGATAGAGGAAAGGATAGAGCCTTCGAAGAAGAATGTTCAGAGGCCGGGGGAGGACAGCATGGAGAACCGCGAGAAGAAGCTTCTTATGTATTACCTCCTTGAGCTGCTGGACCATAAGAAGACCATTGACATGAAGGAGATCGCCACAGACCTTGACATAAGCATATACACGCTCACTGACATCCTGAAGTTCATGAGCAAGCACGACATCATAAAGGTCATATATCCCCCGATGAGGAGTTTTCCCGTCATCAGGGTGGATGACAAGGAGAAGAGCGAGGCTTTCAGGGAGAAGCTATTCCTCGCCCTTGCGAAGAAGGACTTGCTGGGGAACCCCGTCAAGGAGGAGTTCAACAAGGAAGTCAAGGAGTATGTGGAGGGCATGAAGCGAAAGAGAGACATCCAGTCATAGTCCCAATATCCACCCAAAAGTTGTCTTGAATACTGTGGACATGAGCGTAACCGCTAGGCCGGCGAATGCTATCCCCGCCGATATCGCGAGGAACGCCCTCCGGTTCTTCATCCCGAATATGTGGGCTGCCAGGGACCCGCTGTACGCTCCGGTGCCAGGGAGCGGAACGGCTACGAAGAACGCCAGGCCCAACATACCATATCTTTCAACGTAAGGTTGTGCCTTCGACTGGGTTCTCTCTATGAACCTTTTCAGCGGGGTCTTCTTCATGAGTTCGAAGAACCAGTCCAGGAATATGAAGGCGGGGTAGATGACTGCGATGTTCACCATCACCGATGAGACAAGGACCTGGAGGGGGTCGAGTCCGAGCTTCAATATGCCCACTGGTATGCTGCCTCTCAGCTCTATCCAGGGTATGCACGTTATCACCGCCACCCAGAGGAGAGGATGCTCGCTAAGCCAGTCAACTGGTATGGAGGTCAGATCCATGGTGAGAGACTATATTTGTTATAAAGAGTAATATATACAGTGATGAAACGCCTCGCGTCGTTGGTGCTTGTCATTATGTTGGCTGCTCTGGTCTTGAACGTGCAGGCGTTCGTGCTGAAGTCCTACCCCGAGGACACTGTGACCGCTGAATGGGATGTCTTCCCGGCCTCATACGGGTACGGCCACCATCTGGTATTGGCTGAGGATAGGGATTCGCTTGACACCGGCGACTGGGTGTTCACCGAGTTCGTGGGTGAGCGAGACGAGTATGAGATGACCTCCTTCGACCTTGCTGGGAGGAGGGTGCAACAGGTCGACCTGCACGTGAGCGGGGAGGCCGACCCCACCTTGAACGCGGAGGCCAGCATATACATGGGGGAGTGGTTGGAATCCAAGCCTTTGGAGTTCAGCACTTCGGGGCCTGGTTGGAGGAAGCTGTCATGGCAGGGTTCCTGGGACCAGGCAGACTTCGACGATCTAAGAGTCGGGCTCACAGCCGTTGGCAGCGGTTCTGAGGTGGACGTTTTCGGTTTGTACGCGGACATCATCTACGGTGAGGGCACGCCCGTGCTGTTCCTGGACGTGGGCAACGACACCGACTACGAGTGGGGGGCGGATGACACCTTCAGAGGTCCTGAGCGCCTGACCTTGACCGGCGCCATCAACCATTATGTGAGGGGTGGGTGCTGGTGTGTCGGATGCGTGCTCGACGGTGGAAGCGGGAACTGCACGGTTCCCATAGTCATAAAGGCGGACATGCCGGGTAACTTGACCGTGAACGACGTTGACCTGACATTCAGCAGGTCGAGGAGCATAGCAGAGGTAGGTTATGGGCAGCCCTTCCGGAGGGGTGGAGGAGGGTGCTGGAGGGTTGAGCACAGCCCGCCCGGCGGAGGAGAGTTCGTTCCAGAGGGGGGTGTTGCCTTTCCGGTCCCTGAGGACTATGACGGAGCAGACTGCAACGCTGAAGTGGAACACCTCTACTCGAAGCTGGACACTAGCCCGCCAAACACAGACGACGCCGTGGACGATGCTATGTACCGGCTTTTGAACAACACATTGGACGTTAACGAGGATGGCATATTGGACATAGCCATAAACGAGAACATGAGCTTCCAATCAGAGGGTAGGATAGGGGTGCAGACCCTTTGGGGTCCGGTTCAGATGAGGTTGGTGGTATGGTCTTAGGCAACAGGGGATATGTTTTCACGCTCATAACCGCAATGCTGGTCTTGATAATACTCTCCATGATAATGTTCTTCACTGAGGTGTCAGCACCATCCTATGAGGACTCGTCCAACAGGATGAGCGTTGACGAGCTTCACTTCTACGTGGAGTCCGTGAAGAAGGACGCCAGCCGGGCCATATCCATATCCGGGCAGAGGGCTTCAGCATACGCCATAGACCACATAATACTGACCAATGAGACCTATGGAGGCTATGCCATGGACAACTGCACAGGATTCAACTACTCCCTAAGTGGAGTGGAGGCTGCACTGGCCGAGCTGATGGTCTGCGGCACACTGGACAACGCCGAGGAGCCGACGGGCAACATAAGGAAGTACATGCTCAACAATACCGTGCTATCATGGACTCGGAGGATGGGGGTAAACCAGACTGGCGGGCTCCCATACAATGTTACCGTTAAGTTCAGGAACATGAGCATGGGACAGTATGACCCCTGGCATTACGTGATAGTCAGCGAGTTCGACCTCCTGGTCAGGGACTTGTCGTCAAACAACGAGTACAGGGGCTACGGCATCCCTGTGGTCTCAACAGTCGATGTTAGCACATTGGAAGACCCTTCGTTCCACATACAATATGACATACCAGCCGAACTGCGGATACTGGAGGAGTGCGGGAGAGAGGGCGTAGTGGACGGGGAGGTTTTGGACCTGTGGATCGATGAGGGATGCTACCATGGCTCGGGCAACAGGTACAATGCGCCCTCGTTCTTCGACCGCCTGGAAGGCCGGACGTCGCTGAGCCAGAAGTACGTGCTGAGGTCCAGGGAGCTGCTGGAGGATCTGGGGTATGAAATAGAGGAGATAGGCCTTGAAAGCCTTGTTAACGTGGATTTCCTGAGGGACTATAATGTTTCGGTGAATACCAACCTCAGCCAGGTGGACTACATGTACTGGAACGGTGTTGAGAGCACCTGCGGCGTATCAGGGATGGAAAAGCACCCTAATTTCAGGATTGACGTGGATCACGCGGTTAAATACGGGGTTAGGGGCCTCAACTGCGAGGTCGGTATCGATCAGGACCTGGATTTGGAGGATTTCTTCACGCCAGACACCATAACAGTGCCTGTGAACACCACCTTAACATGGGTGGACCACAGTGGGGTGGATGGAGGGCACGAGCTTTACATAATACCGAACGCATGGGTTGGAACCAAGAATGTGCCTGCTAACGGTAGGTTCCAGTGGTTTTTCAACGAGACCGGCGATTACACTGTGATATGCACTTCAGAGGACCATGACGGCTTTTTCCCGATCCATGTGATGGCAGGGGTTGAGTAGTATTTATTGCACTGATAGAATAATTAATCGACTGAACATGGAGGGTAGAGACGCTAATCCTCAGGTTACCGGGCAGAAGAGAAGGCTTTTAGACTTCATAAACTCTGTTGGGCGGATAAGCATATCGGGCGCCGCCGAAGAGCTGGACCTGGACAAGATGATGGTGGCCAAGCTGTCGGAGGAGCTTTCCAACTCGGGGCTGATAAAGGTCGAAGCCCACTATCTGAAAGAGCCTGACCTGGAATCCGTAGAATTCAAGGATAAGAAGAAGGACCTGGCTAAAGCGGAGGCGAAAGCAGTCTCGCTGCATACGCCGGAGGTCCCGAAGTCGAGGGAAGCCATAAAGCCCCACGTGGAAGCCAAACCCGCGGAAGCCCCTGCAAAGGCTGTTAAGGAGGTGTCTGCCCCGGCTGAGAGGGCTGCGCCGGTTGAGAAGCCACGGGAAGAGGAGAAGAAATTGGAGGATTATGTGATCTCCAACGAGGAAGTGCACTTCAACGTTAGGATCGTTGACACTGGCGACTACGTGCCCCACTACATGGTCTCCATGCCCAAGATAGACTTCGTTACACGAGCCCTGTTGGACGAGACCAAGCGGTCGCTCATCGGGGAGGTGAAGATAGAGACAAGGGACATATTCGACTCCATGAAGTTCCAGAAGCTCAGGTCAAGGTTCGTCACAAGGGCGAAGGACAAGCTCAGGAACGTATTGAAGAAGTCATCCGACGAGTACGTCGCAACACTGAGCCGGCTGCTCGTGAACGAGATGCTGGGGCTGGGAGACCTGGAATACCTGCTCTTGGACGACAGGGTCGAGGAGGTGGTCGTCAACAACAGCAAGGAGGTGGCTTGGATATACCACAAGGAACGGGGCTGGCTCAAGACGAACATCGTGCTGCCTACCGAGGACCTGATAATGAACTACGCATCCCGTGTGGCCAGGGAGGTGGGGAGGGAGATAACCCACCTAACACCCCTATTGGACGCGCACCTGTCCACGGGAGACAGGGTCAACGCCACCCTCTTCCCCGTATCGACCGCGGGCAACACGCTGACCATAAGGAGGTTCTCCAGGCAGCCGTGGAGCGCGGTGCACATGATCGGGGAGGACACGAAGACCTTGAACTCCGAGGTTGCGGCGTTCCTCTGGCTGGCGGTGGAGTACGAGCTGAGCATCATAGTCGGGGGCGGAACGGCCTCCGGTAAGACCAGCATGTTGAACGCGATAATGCCGTTCATGCCCAGCAACCACCGGATACTTTCCATCGAGGACACACGGGAGCTCAACCTTCCAGAGTACCTGCATTGGATACCCATGACGACAAGGCCCCCAAACCCGGAGGGTGAGGGAGGCATCACCATGCTGGACCTCATGCAGAACTCCCTGAGGATGAGGCCGGACAGGATCATAGTCGGGGAGGTCCGAGCGAAGAGGGAGACGGAGGTCATGTTCGAGGCCATGCACACCGGCCACTCTGTATACTCCACATTCCACGCTGAACGGGCTCAGGAGGTGGTGGACAGGATCATAAGCCCGCCCATGAACATACCAGGCACGGTGATGAAGTCGCTCCACCTCATAGTCATACAGTACAGGAACAGGAGAACCGGCGAACGGCGGACCCTGGAGATATGCGAGATAACAAAGGACGAGTCGGACACGCCCACGTTGAACACGCTGTACAAGTGGGACCCGAGGTCGGACACCATAAACAGGATGTACCCGAGCCTGAGGGTGAAGGAGGAGCTCGCCCTGTTCACGGGAATGAACGACAAGGACGTCGAGGAGAACCTGGAGGGCAAGAAGGTGATACTAGAGTGGATGCATGAGAAGGGCATAAGGGACGTGGACAGCGTGGGCAGGATAGTGACGGAATACTACCTCGACAAGGACAAGATCCTCGAGCTGGCTCGAAACAAAGGCTCTATTAACCTCAATACAAATCAATAACATGACCTCATTAGCCGAGTCCCCGAACATGCTGAAGATGTCGGAGCCGCTGGTAGAGTTCGCCCGCCATCTTGAACCGCTCTTCCCCCACATGGAATGGGACCTCAAGAGGTCGGACTACACAATCGACAGCGCACAGTACCTGGCAGTGACGTTGTACGTGACATTGACGGTCTTCTTCCTGTGCGCAGCAGCCCTCGTGGCTCCGGTGGCTTTCGTCAAAGGATGGGAGGAAAGCTACAGCGTCGTGTTGGTCACAATAGGCGTCACGGGCATCATGTTCGTCTACATGCTCATAGTGCCGAAGGTCAAGATGAGCTCGCGGGCCCGGATAATCGACCGGGACCTCGAATACATGCTGAAGGACATGCAGATACAGCTGACGTCGGGTGTCCCGTTGTTCGACACCCTCGTGAACATCGCCCGGGGCGAATACGGCGAATGCTCGAAGATATGCGAGGACATAATACACAAGGTGGAGCAGGGCAACTCCATAACGGAGGTGTTGGACGAGATGGGGCTGCTTTCACCCTCTGAATACCTTAGGAAAACCCTGTGGCAGATAGTGAACGCGCTGAAGTCCGGCAGCGACGTCGCCAAAGCCCTTGAGGCCATATCAACGGACATAAGGCTAGAGAAGGAGAACAAGATAAAAGCCTATGGTAAGGAGCTGAACCTACACGGTCTCATATACATGATGCTGGCCGTCATAATACCCTCCATGGGAGTCACGCTGTTGGTGATACTCTCAAGCTTCATAGGGGGAGGGGTGATAAATGAGAGCCTTTTCTGGGTGATAATGGCGGCACTGCTCATGTTCCAAGCTTTATTCATATCATTCGTAAAGAACAAGAGGCCCAACATATGATGTTAGGTGAGGATAGATAAGATGGCATCTCCAAGAGACCTAGTAAACCAGATGTCTAGGATGGTATCCCAGCTCGTCCGGGAGCTGATAGAGCTCATACTATGGGCTGCGAAGATCATAATCTCCATCTTCATAGTATTCCTGAACATCATAATCACCACGGTCAAGCTGGTCATCCTCCACATACCGAAGCTCATAGCCCCCATGATACCCAAGAGGACGAGCAGCAGGCTTAACCAGCAGCTAATATACGCCGGGGTTGAGATGACCTCCGAGGAGGTGATAAGCATCACCCTGGTCTACAGCGTTGTTGTGACCGTGATATCCTATCTCACTGCCGTGCTCTTGGAGGTCGCCCAGCCCATCCCATTGCTCGTTGTCACCGTCTCTTTCGCATCTGTCTGGGGGCTGCCGTTCATACTGTTGAACCTGCTGGCAAGCAGGAGGGCTGAGGCTGTGGAGACAGTATTGCCCGACGTGCTGAGCATGATAGGCCAGAACATGAGCGCAGGGATGACATCCTCCAACGCCCTCTGGAGCGTCGCAAGGCCCGAGTTCGGACCGCTGGCAACAGAGATTCAGGATGTCGCCAAAGCCACCCTAACAGGAATACCTTTGACGGACGCTCTGGTGGGCATGACAAACCACATCAAATCCTCAAAGCTTTCCAGGAGCGTGAGGCTGATAATACAGGGGATGAAGTCAGGGGGGGACCTCCCAGCGGTCTTGCAAGCCATATCCCAGGACATGAGGAGGGAGTATAACCTGAAGAAGCAGATGGCGGCGGAGACCAACGCCCACGCGCTGTTCATACTGTTCGCGATAATGGTGGGGGCACCCCTTCTTTTCTCGGTCTCATACCAGTTCATCATGATATTCTCCACGATGATGGAAAAGCTCAACATAGAGGAGCTGGGGAAGGAGGTCCCGCAGGGTAGCGGGATGATATCACTGAGCCCCCTGTCCATAACTCCAGAGTTCTTCCAGTTGTACGCTATTGGGATACTCTTCATCTCCTCGGTTTCGGGCGCGCTGCTGGTGGGCATGCTAAGGACTGGCAACATAGTGTCGGGAGTCCCTAACATACCCGTTTTCGTGGTTATCTCGATAGGGATGTTCATGCTCATGAAGTACGGGCTGGGCCTGTTCTTCTCACAGATAGTCACATTCTAGATGCGGGAAAGGAGCGAACCCATCCTTTCAACCTCTTCGGGTGAGAGGGAATACTCTGATTTCGTGCGCAGTATGTGGTCGCATAGGCTGTCAAGGTCAACGACCTCTACTGAGGGGTTCTTCAACTCTATCTCAGCGTCAGGGTTTGTGAAAACGAGCAGGCCATGCACCCATATGTGGGGGGCAGGGCCATTGAACACATCAGACTGGTGGGCGAGTATGTAGTCTTTCAAAACCTTGGAACTCCTCTTTACCTGGTTGCTGGGGCTGCCTATCTCAAGGTTGTAGGTGCTGCCGCCCCTTCCAACCTTTATCTTCTTCCATTCGTCTCCGTCGCAGGATATCCTGCCGCCATAGTTCTTGGCTTCCACCACGAATATCCCGTTCGGGCCGATCACCAGATAGTCTATGTCACCCCTGTTGGGAGGCACAACCAACCCGCTTAGCAATATGTAACTGTCGCTCAAAGACCTTAAAACCTCTTTTACAGCCTCTTCCCCGAGAAAGCCCACGCGCCAGGCAAGATAGCTCTTGTAGGAGTATACTCCAAGCCCATAGGATATCGGGACTAGAAAAAGGCCTAAGCTCGAGTAGGGCACCTTGTTTAGTATGAACAGGGCGAGAGCGAGCATCAGCAGTAGCATGAAAAGGGCTATCCTGCTCTTGACAAGCTGTATGTTCTTCCAGACATACAGTGTTTTTCCGCTTGACGTTATGAGCCTCATATGCCCCCTACAAGTATTTATAAACACTCGTTTTTAATAATTCTGTAATATCGGGTTGGCTGACATTCTTAAAAAAATATTGAAAACTTGAGGTGAAAAACATGATTGGAAGAAGAGGCCAAGGCGCCATGGAGTACCTTATGACCTACGGCTGGGCTATACTGGTCGTGATGATCGTGGGTATTGTCATGTGGCAGCTGGGCATATTTAACATGGGCGGCACGACCGTGACAGCCACTGGTTTCGCGAAGATTAAGCCGCAGCTAGCAGGAACGGGACTGACGACCGCTGGAGTTTTTAAGAGCATATTTACCAACGGCGTCGGGACAACGATTATAGTGCACAACGGAGGGAGCACGGAGCCATCCATAACGGACGGCACCACAGCCTGCACAAGCTTTACCGTGAACCCGGAAACCGTTTCCGCAGGGCAGAACTTCGTCTTGACTGCGAGTGGTTGCGCGACCGGTGAGCCAGGCGAGGTATACGACCTCACCGTATCGATTCCCTACACGGTGTCGATAGGCACGACGTCTTCGTTCCACAGGGAGTCAGGAAGCATAAGAGGCCCGATGGAGCAGTAAACCCGCTCCATTTTTCTCTTTCTTTTTTTTATTTTCTTATCTGTTCAGCGTCTGACGTGTGCGACATGTAGGTGAGGTATTGCACGCCAGTGATGTTGTTCTCTAAGAGGTATTCTGTCGTCTTCTCACGCCAGGCCTCGCCTCCCCGGCCGCTTACGTATATATGAGAACCACGCTTGTGGTAGTATTCCAACACCTCTGGGAGGGTTAGTCCAGCATCCATGTAAGCAGCCACCAACCGAACCCTCTTATGGAGCTTGGGGTATGCGAAGTAAGGATACTCGCGGGTGAGGGAGTAGACAATAACTGAATCGTCGATTATGTGCTCATCCAGTTCCAACGAGGTCTGCCATACCAGGTCCTTGTACAACCTTAATACCCTCAGATCGGCATAGGCTACGGAAGCAGAGTATGAGACGGACAAGACCAGGAGGATGACCGTAAGTTGCCTCATCCTGGGCAGGTTCAACAGCGCAGCCGACGAGGCGATGAGGCCGACTGACAAGGCCGTGGGTATGAGCCTGGACGGGCCAACAGAGTATAGCCTATCTCCAGAGGCTAGCAGGTAGCCTGTGAAGGCAAGGAACAGGAAGGCATGGTATGCGAGCTCTCTCCTGCTCAAATAGCCTGCCAAGACGCTGATTGAATAGGCTGATAAAAGAGCTATGAATGGAAGGCAGTCTATGAAGTATCTTAGGCTGTAGGTCTCGTCTGCGCCGCCCCCGGATATCCTCAATGACAGTAGTATCTGAGCAAGTGAGAGAGCTGTGATGAACAGCATGGGCGCAACAGGAAACCTGCGTTTGACCATGAGATACGGCGCCAGAGCAGCGACTGTTATGAAGGGGGTGGACTGCAGTAGAGCCTTCTTGAAATCCCCCGTGTAGTCGGGAACATGCTTCATGTCGAAGAGCATGCCATATGCGCGGGTCAAGGCCAGCCTGCCGGGGCTAAAGGATGAGATTGCCAGGATAGCCAACGCGGAGACAATCATCAAAAGCCTGAAATCCACATCCTCAACTCTGAAATCGCGCCTGCGAAGTAGCTCGACGGCTGCGAAACATAGGGCAGACGCCAGGACACCAGCGGTAAGGTAGAAGTTAGCCTTTTCAGAGGGGTAGGAGGTCTCGAGGAAGCTTCCGAACATCTTTTGGTTTAGGTAACCCAGGAAAATAGCAGGCAGTATCATCCCTGCTATGAAGGGTTTGAAACTTCGGGGCATGGCGAACCAGACGAAGAACATCTCGGCCATCAAGAAAACGCCGTTGGTGTAGCGGACCCCCACTGACATGAAGGAAAGGAAACCTGCGAGGAACACCAGACTGGCGGATGTTGAGCCCATGCAGTGCTCCCTTAGAAGAAGATATGCTGACGAGAGGACAAACAGTACGGATAGCATGTGAGGCCATAGCATCTGCGAGTATGCCAGTGTGAAGGTGAAAGCGTATAGTAGAGAGGAGAGGGCAGCCAACTCCCTGGAAAAGAGGAGGCATCCCATCCTGTAGAGCAGATAGACAGAACAGCAGTATGCGATGACGTTCATGAGGTTCAAGCCATAGACGCCAAGAAGCAGATAGAATGGGGCGGCCATGAAAGTGTAAAAAGGTGCGGGTATCCCATACATCCTTATCTCAACCCCGTTGCTCACCAACTGCATGCCAGGCAACAAAAGCTCGGGGGTTTGCACCTCATCGAATCCGTTCCAAACATGCAATTCGCCCCTGTCCGCGAAAGAGGCCACCATCAGCAGATAGGTGGCCTCGTCCGTCACCCATATGCCCGGGGTCAGGGTAGCCACCAGGAATGCGAACAGGGACAGCACAAAAGCCAGAACTAGGATGTCAACCCTTTCCATCAGACCTTCCCTCCCTTACATATTCCCGCATAAGGTTCAAGCCAGCAACCGGGGAAAGCAGGAAAACTGTGGAAACGGTGATAAAACGTTCTACGACGCCCACCAGCAAACCCTCGGCAAGTCCGTATCCCAGAAGCCCGGATGAGAAGCTGACCGCGAGCTCCTTGACTCCCAAACCGGCAGGAGTGAGGTTTATGAGCACGGAAAGCATGGAAACGATGGATATGAACACGCATGGAAGCAAGGCAACGTCGTAGCCAACGGAGTTGAATATCAGATAGAACCTGGCAACCACCAAGGCTGCAGTGAAGAGCTCAACACCCACCAAAGCCAGTAAGGTACGGTAGTCTCCGAATATGGCTGCAACCCCGCTGAAGCTCCTGCCAACACGGCCGAGGACTGGATTGGAGGATTTGAAGGATGGTTTGAGCAGAGCCACGGAAACAGCAAACAGGCACAGAAGACCGAAGAAACCTGCGAGTTCCAGGTTGAAAGAAGTCCCTGTTAACCCGATGTAAAGGACAGAGGAAAAGCCGAGAAGACCATACAATGAGAAGATCACGAGGTAGGTGGCTACCATGGTTGAAACGAATTTAGTGTAAGGAAAGCCATGTTTCTTCTTGAGATAGTAAGCCCTGAAGCCTGCCCCACCCCTGAAGGGGATAAGGTGATTGCCGACGGTCGTGAGTACTGCCAGGTTGAAAGACTCCCGAACTCCGAGTTGAACGTGGAAAACTCCCGTCAATACCTTTATCCGAAGGCCGTTGAAGAAAACACTCAGACACATCAGGAACAGGAGGGCTGGGAGATACGCCAGGTCGAAGTCGGGGACCTCTCTTAATCTTGCGAACAAGGCTGCCATAACCGCCACGAGTACAGCCGTTAAGGCCAGCATCCAAGGCCATATCCTATCTGCCATCATCGCATATCACCTTCCCATCCATGGACTCAGGGACTCGGCAGCCCATGAGGTCGAGTATAGTAGGAGCCACATCGGTTATCTCCAAACCGTGAATTTCCTGCATGCTCTCCACGCCCGCTCCGGACGCGATGAAAACACCATTAAGACGGTGGTTACCTGAAGTTTGAGTCTGAGGTTCGACAAAGAGCTTGTTTGAAACGAACGCGAACATCCCCGCCACCAGGTAGGAGAAGTCACGCATCGAATAGACCAGGTCAGGCATCCTATCCAAGTATTCGCCGGAGTAGAGTTCTTCCTTCCTCCATACCCGATCAACGAGCCTCTCCCCGCTTACAGGGTCTTCAAATCCCTCCAAATCACTTTGAAGGGATGATAGTAGCTGCTCATGGTCTCTGCCAGGCTCGACTATGCCCTTGGGCTGACGGCCTTTCAAGTTCGCGAATATCCCGCCGTATGAGCCGAAACTGTAGGCTCTGGTCTTCGACCAGTCGATGTCCTTGAAGGAGAAGGAGAAAAGGGAGATCAGTTTGTTGAAGACTTTGAAGTACTTGGCCTTCTTGGAGTGGCCGAACCGGCCCAGGCCGGCTTTAACAAGAGACAGGGGAGTTATGCCAGCCTTGAATAGGATCCTCTTGACAAACCCGACCCCCGAATCTTTCAGGGAAAGGTACCCCCTGTCACGGAGCCACTTGTTCAAAACAACGTTGTCCCTGCTGGGGCCACAGCCATGATCAGAGACCAACAAAACCACAGCATCATCGGGCACGGACTTGATCAGCTCGCCGATCGCGTTGTCGACTCTAGAGTAAACCTCTTCAACGGCCGTCTCATACTCGGACCCGTCAGGCTCCATGGAACCGTCCATTTTTGAGTCCATGTACTTCCAATACCAGTGCTGGGCGTGGTCGACGCTCATGAAAGTCACCATCATGAAATCCCATTCCCGCTTTGAGAACAGGTATTTAGCAGTTTCCAGCTGTATGTCAACAAGCTCCAGAATATCCTCCAAAAAACGTTTCCTATCCTCCTCGCGGTCAGAATACCTCGAATCCTCTATCAGCTTGAATCCTTTGATATTCTTCAGGAGCTCATCCTTAAGATTCAGAGGATGGGTGAAGTCGCTGTCCAATCCAGGGGTCATGAAACCCGAGACCATGAATCCGTTGACCTTCTGCGGCGGATAGGTGTAGGGGACGTTCACCACGCAACATGACCTGCCCTCGTCCGAGAGGTAATCCCATATACGCTTCACGGGGCCGCCGCCGTAGGAGTTTATCCTTATGTTATAGTCATCATCCAGGTGGTAGAAGTCGTATATTCCATGGGCGCCTGGATTCCTGCCGGTCAGCATGGAAGTCCACGCACATGGTGTGATGGGAGGTATGGTCGACTTCAGCTCGCCCCACATCCCAGAGTCCATCAGACCTGATATGTTCTTAAGCTTACCCTTGGCTGCCAGGGGTCGTATTATGTCGAATGTGGCACCGTCTATCCCAATGACCAAAACCCTGTATTTCATATTTCAAACCAAAAAAGCACCATATACCTTATGAGTCTCTGATGAAATGACATCCCATGTGAACCCTGAGAGGACTCTCTGCCTGGCATTCTCAGACAATCTGGCCAGTAGGGCATCGTCACCCAAAAGACGGTTTAACGCATCAGCCAATAGGTCGGGGCGCGCAGGCTCCACGAGCAGGCCGTTAACCCCGTCTTCAATCACGTCAGGCACTCCGTCTACGTTGGAGGCGACGACCGCTCTGCCGACGCTCATAGCCTCCAGCAAGACCAAGGGCATTCCCTCCGACAGTGAGGGAAGCACGAACACATCCGATGAAGCGAAGAGTGATGGGAGCTCCCTAACATCCCTGAAACCGAGGAATCTGACATTATCCGCGACACCTGCCCTAAGGGCCTGGCCTTCCAGTTCACCCCGTAACGGGCCATCGCCCACGACGGTTAACTCTACATCGGGGTATGATTCCTTCACCTTCTTCAAGGCCTCGATAAGGTACTTATGACCCTTCTTATCAACAAGCACGCCTGCAGTTATAATCCTGCGTCCATGAGCTTCTCGGCCCGCATGACAGAAGAGTTCAGGGTCCACGCCGTTGGGTATGAAATGGACCTTAGAACCGTCAACGCCCAATTTCTCAAGCCTATCCATCATGCGGGTGTTGACCGCTATGACCGCATCACAGCCATTCAGAACCCAACTACCAATCGAGGCCATGAATCCCGATTCGGGCAGGGTGTTAATGTCAAAGCCCTGAAGCGTCAGGACAACGGGCCTGCGCCTGGCTTTCTTAACCAGTACAGCGAGAAAGCCTGACAAAAGCCAGTGAGCATGCAATATGTCGCATTTACGTGAATGCTTGAAGGCGGAGATCAGATAGGACAGGAGGAAGAATGGCATTTGGAGCATCCCGGACAGTGTCTTAACATTGTACTGTAAACCTCGGTCGTAGGCGACCGAATGCCAAGACTTGAGGGGCATATACTGGAACCTTCGAACTAGAACACCTTCCAAATCCTCGACTGTGCGAGTATCCCTTCCGTGGGGTGCAAGAACCGAAACGTCCAAACCCCTCATATTCAGTTTTTTGGAGAGGGAGTGGACGAAATTTCCGGCATAGTCGCCAACCTCCCGGGGATATGAAGTGGATAGCATCAATACCTTCATTTTCTGGCGGACTCCATGTCGAATAACATGGCGAAAAATAGCGACTGCAATCCTGTTATTATCAAAAACATAGGTAAGAACGCGCTGGAAGCCGTTATAGCGCCCACCTTTATCCTAACAAAAAGCATGTAGAAACCTGTAAGAATGCCAAGAGGCAGTAGTGTTAGACCGAGGAAGTAGAAGAACACAAGAGGATGGAGAGCCTTTAGAACATACTTTTCCTTTAGCCTCCAGAAGAATCCTCGGAAGAGAAGCCATGAGACTGACGGGATATAGTTCCATAGTCTTATCTTGGACTTCTCCTCGCCATATATTGGAGGCATAACAACGTCTATTACCCTGAGATTGTATGTGTTCATCTTTATCAGCATGTCATTGGGGTATCCATATCGGGGATATATCGTGTCCAAGGGCAGGGTCTCCAGGACATCCGAGGTTAAGGCTGTGAACCCATTCTGGGGATCCATTATATCCCAGTATCCAGAGGACACTTTGGTTAGGAGTGTGAGGATTGAATTTCCGAAAAGTCGCAGCAGGGGCATATTCGACCTGGCCTTGGTGCTCATCAGACGGTTGCCTTTGGCATAGTCGGCCTTTCCGTCAACGAGAGGGTCCAAAAGCTTGGATAATTGGATTGGGTCCATCTGGTTGTCTCCGGCCATGACGACTACAAGTTCATATCCCGAATCCAGAGAAGCCCTATATCCAGAGAGTATCGCAGACCCGACACCCTGGTTCCCCTCATGTGATATTATTGTCAGATTGGGTAGATTCAACTTTTCCGCTTCATCCACAGTACCGTCCGTGCTTCCATCATCAACGAGAAATATCCGGTCAACATAGTCTGGTATTCGGGTCAAAGTCGTCGAAATTAGGTCCTGCTCGTTATATGCTGGGACGACAACAGCTAGCGACTTATCACGGTACATGAAAACACCTGGAATCCTAAATCCTTTGACATTAATAATTATAAGCGAGAATATATACTGTTTTATATGAGTATAAGCAGGTTAGAGTGGAAACACTTTTTTTCCCTGTTAAAGGTACTGATACTATTGCTCACAGTACGTTATCTTATACAATATGCCTTAGATTATGACATACCCAAGCTCATAAACCAGTCATCGGCGGAATATCTGGCTGTGGCATTCACACTGTTGCTTGTGAATTACTTTCTTCAGATTAGGCTGCTTATGATATTCTCCAGGGGAAAGCTGACTTTCATGGACTCGTTCTATGTTGAATTCTACACGATGCTGATGAACACTAGCATAATGTCTTCATTTTTCTCCGTTCAGAAGATAGCCTTCCTTAACCAGAGGATAAAGAACCTGAGGGAGTCCATGCAGTTGTTCATAAAACCGATGGCATTCGGGGTATGCATAAGGATGGCATTCATATTGGTCTCAGGCGTGGGGGCATACCAGGGTATTGCTGCTGCCATTATAGCGTCCGCAGGATTGGCAGGTTTTTTCTTGATTATGGTATATGGCCCGAAGAGGAGGTATGTCGAGAGGGTCACGGGCCTTCCCGCAAAAAAAACCATCCAGGTGGGAGCCATCATATCATCCGAGATAAGTCTGATATCAATAGCTTTCTTCTGCATTCTGGCTTCGCTGACTGACAGCGATTTGCATGTGTTTAATGTGGTCTTTTCTGAGGGTGTTGGGTATATGTCAGGGTTTTTCTCTCCGCTGCCATCAGGGCTGGGAGTCAGAGAGTTCGTACTGACCGAGCTTAATTCGGTGATGGGCATCTCGAAGGAAGTTGCATTTGCCGCAGCCATACTATACAGGTTCGTAATATTTGCCGATCAGGTATTAGCAGGTGTTTTACTGATCCTTTCGACAAAAGCATTTAAAAGACTAAGGAAGCCGGGCGTTAAGGGGATGGTTAGGTCTTAAAATCGACAGGGGGTGAGACCAGAGATAACACCACTATCTCAAGTAGAGTTTATCGGCCAGTTTCTTCCCATCCCTCAACGAGCAGTATAGGGGGTTTGAACTCAAGTATCCGTCCATGACATCCGCGTAATCCAAAAGAAGTTTTGAGAATAGAACATGGTAGGCGTCACCATTTGCTGTGTAATGGAAGGGGTGGAGAGAGACTTGGATGGTGTTTTCCCTTGCGCCCTTCACGAACTCATAGGGGTCCTTACCATGGAAGCACATATGCGTATCTGATAGGTACAGGTCATCGGAGAAAATTCTATCATCATATGCATTTCGGTAACCATCGAAGAGGGGGTATTCACCGCCCACGGACGGATTATGGAGGCTGACAGAAGTGGGTCTTTCACCTGTTATGGACTCCAGAAGTCCGGCTTCATAGTCCAGCTTCTCCGCCAAGGCCTGATTATCGTGTCCAGGGTATTGGGAGGGGTCAAAATGTACGCCTACCTCAAAGCCGGCACTTGAGATTTCACGGATTATGCTCTGGTTCTCTGAGGAGAGTGCGTTGTAAAGGGGACAATTCACCATTATGAAGAAAGAGGATGTGACATTGCATTCCCTTTCAATGAGGAATAGTCTACGGGCAGAGCGCATATTAAAGTCAACATCATGCCTGAGGACGATGGCATTGTTCCCATCCCATCCGTCCAGGGATGTTACCTCAGATGTGTTTTTCATGTGTTCTATGAAATCGCGCAGTTTTTCGTATTTGAAAAAATCAGCGAGGCCGCCATTCCCATGCGGTTCAGCCATTATTGACTATTTTATTATCTGTTAATAAAGTCGGGGAATAGTATGTCCCGCAATACATGTGATTCATAGCCGCGTGTGAAGCTCCCCGAACATGCCTGTGTCAAGGTAGAATGTCTTCCAGTAATCACAGTTGCTGCATGGGCTCTCGTCCGATATCCGGGAATTCATGTGTTTCTCACGAATAGCAGAGTATCTTTTGCTCTTCCATAGCTTGGATATGGAATCCCGGTTAACATCGCCCATGGCTTCTTTCCTATCCCAGTCGTGGTTGCATATCGCAACCTCTCCGTTCCAGTATATGACAATGTCGGTTATCACCTTGGGGCAGGGAAAGCGGCATGGGAACACCGGGACTTCGGACTGGTCAACGCCGCCGCCGAAGCCTCCATTCTTGGAATGTTCCTTGTATATCCGGACACGATCGACCTTTGATGTCCAAAAATCGACGAAATCTCCGACATCATCCTTTGTGACCTCTGTTTCAACTAGTGAAACCTGTGTTTCTGGCAATGAAAGGCCAAGTTCCTCCCTGCGCTGACTAAAGTAGAGTATGTTGGACATGACTTTTTTGTATTCTGCCCCTTTTCGTTGCCTCGCATAGTTTTCCTCTGACGAGGCATCTATGCTGAAGGATATGAACTTAATCCCGGTTCCAAGTATGAAATCCGACATTTCCCTGTCGAGCAGTGTGGCATTTGTCGCAAGGCTTATGTCCTTCAAGCCATTACCAGCAGCATATTGTAGTATGCGTTTGAAGTCTGGGTGTAGTAGGGACTCCCCTCTGAAGAATAGCACAACCTTTGTGCTAATGTCCTCGGACAGTATCTCATCCATTATTTTACGGTATAAACCGAAGTCAAGGTAACCCCTTTCAGATGCCATGCTTTTCCTAGGGCACATGCTACAATTGAGGTTGCATTCATTGGTCAGTTCGACAGTAACCCTATCAGGAAACCGAGAGAGTTTTGGGTCCCTGTCGAATTCCCTGAATCTATCAGTCCAGTATTCGACCTTCTCGCTGTCAAGATTCATCTTCTACTGCACCAACCAATGCCTCCACAACCGTTCTCTGGTCTCCCTCAGACAGTCCGAGATGGAGGGGGAGCGAGACACTGTTCCGGAAAAGACGCTCAGAGTTGCTAAGAGATGACCTGGAAGGAGCATCCTTGAAGAATGGCTGTAGGTGAAGCGCATAGGTCCCTATTTGAAGCTCTATCCCCTCTTTCCTCAGCCTTCTTATGACCTTGTCCCGGATACCATCTATACCGAGGAGTATGCAGTAGGTCTGGTAAGTATGGCGCACTTTACCTGTGGAGGAGGGGACTGAACACCAATCCAACCCATCCAGTAGTCCATCATAGGTTCTCGCCATCCTTATGCGCTCTGATATCATGTCCTCGACCTTCTTCATCTGTTCAACGCCTATGGCGGATAATACGTCGCTCAGCTTATAGTTAACGCCCAAATGCCTGAACTCTGTTGTGAATCCATCGCCTGAAGGCCTGCCTCCGAACCTCTTGTAAAGCCTTGCCTTATCTGCGATATCATCGTTTTCTGTTACTAGCATGCCACCTTCCCCGGTGGTTATAAGTTTCCGGGGGTGGAAGCTGAAACATGTAACATCCGCGAAACAGCCTACTTTTCTGCCTTTAATTTCAGCTCCAAGCGAGCACGCAGCATCCTCGACCACGGACAGTTCATTCTCAGATGCGAGATCATACACCTCGGGGTCTATCGGATTGCCGAATAGCGAGACCGGCAGGATGCATTTGGTGCTTCCTGTCAGGGAAGACCTTGCTGAGGCAACATCGATATTGTACGATTCAAGGTTGACATCAACCAGGACAGGGTCAGCACCGACTATCCGAACAGCATCCGCAGTAGCGGGATAGGTGTAGTCTGGGACAACAACCTCGTCTCCAGGTCCGACACCCAAAGCCCTCAGCGCAACCTCCAATGCTGAAGTGCATGAGGTGAAAGCTATCCCATGACCGACACCCACATAAGAGGCTACCCTTGCCTCGAATTCCCTGGTTACCTCTCCTTCGGTCAGGTAGCCGGAATCCAGGACTTTTTTAACAGCCTTGTATTCAGCATCTCCCAGCGAAGGACCTGCTAACGATATTTTTCTCATATTACTTGACCTTTGGCTTCCTAGGATCCCCCACAATGTACATGTTATACCATATCTCTGCGGCATAAAGGCTCCATATGAGGTCATAGTGCAGCCTTAGACGCGGGTTGGGGACCTCACCCAGTATCTTATCAAAGTATTCCTTCTTTATGAGCTTGTCGGATACTAGGCTTCCGTCTGGAAGAGCCTGCTTGGCCAGGTCTCTCAACTCACGTATGTAGGTGTCCATAGTGTTAGAAGCAAACCCCCTTTTCTCCTTCATGAGTACCTTTTTGGGTATTATGTCCTTAACTGCCTTGCGCAGTATGCTCTTCCCATTAGGGTCTGCGAGCTTTATTTCCGCAGGCATCTGGAATGACAGCTCAAGAAGGTCGTTTTCTAGGAAGGGGACTCGCGACTCCACGGAATTAGCGTTGGACATGCGGTCATCCACAAGGAGGAAGTCATCAGGCAGCTTGACCATGAAGTCTGCCTTGAACACTTTGTCTATAAAAGTCCCCCTGCCGGAAAAGTACTTTTCATATTCCAAGCGGACGGGATTAAGCTCTTTGGACATAAGCTTGCTCCCATATATCTTACAGAGATATTCGTCATTTAAAACCCGGTCGAGAGTCTGTGTGATTAGGTATTGGTCTGTGTTATCTCCCAGGTAACGCACGGAATCCAGGTAATCTAGCTCGTCATCGTCAACTAGGCTCCCATACTTGGTTTGGAACTTAATAAGCTTTTCGGCCGCCCTAGCGACCGCAGACCTTTCACGGGGGGTTATCCTGGACCTGATCCTATCTATCTTTGCAACATAGTTGTATTTGAATATGTAGCCTGCGAAGACTTCATCTCCGCCTATGCCACCTAGGACACACTTCACCTTCTTTGAGGCTAGTTCGTAGAGGTAGTATGGGTAGAGGTTCCTTTTGGGCTCGTCAGCGTACCATATCATCTTGGGGTACTCCTTGATCAGATCCTCCTCCTTTACAAGCTCGTGATGGTTTGTGCCGTATTCCTCAGCGACCAGCCGGGCATCCTCGACCTCGTCTTCCGGATTGCCGAAACCCATGCTAAATGTGTTGATGTTTTCACTGGTGTTTCTGCTTGCTAAGGCGACTATCGTCGTGGAGTCAATGCCGCCTGAAAGGCATATCCCAAAGGGGACGTCACAGACCATATGGCGCCTAACAGATTCCTCGAGTATTTTCCGAGTGCGTTTCACATAATATGACTCAGTATGGCTATCACCCCCCAGGGTAGGACTCCAATATCTGAGAGATTTTATGCTCCCATCCTCCCAGACCATCAGATTACCAGGTAGAAGGCGCTTAACGCCCTTGAACATTGTGTTCTCTCCGGGAACGTATCTCAGGTTGATATAGTAGTGGAATGAGCGCATATCAACTTCCCGCCTCAACCCAGGATGTTGTAGAAGAGACTTGATTTCGGAAGCGAATAAAAAAGTTCCGCCAACCCAGGCATAATGAAGGGGCTTTATCCCGGACCGGTCCCTCGCCATAAGCAGCCGCTCATCCCGAGAGTCCCAGAGGGCAAATGCGAACATTCCGTCGAACATTCGGACACATTCGTCCCCGTATTCCTCGTAGGCATGGACTATGACTTCCGTGTCAGAGTTGGATTTGAACGAATGACCCTTGGATTCCAGAGTTTCCCTCAACTGCATGAAATTGACTATCTCGCCGTTGTAGGAAACCCATATGTCGCCCTCCTCGTTGCACAATGGCTGATTCGCAGACGGGGACAGGTCTATTATGCTTAACCTGGTGTGGCCCAAACCAACATCTTTGTCCAAGTAGATGCCCTTGTTGTCAGGGCCCCTATGGGAGATAACAGAGGACATATCCTTAAGCAGCTTACGGTCGCCAGACCCGACAAAACCACACACTCCACACATCCTAGAGATTAATGAATTTTAGGATTAAAATAACCAGGTTCCGCATATGGCTCCTCGAATAAGTTATAACGCCCAAACACTGCATTTATTCGACATAATCCACGATTAAACGAGTATTTAAATAACCTGATTTAATATCTTATAACTGGTTGGTTGATTTTCTCGTATGAAAAATTGAGGTGAAAAACATGTTCGGAAGAAGAGGACAGGGTGCTATGGAGTACCTTATGACATATGGCTGGGCCATACTTGTGGTCATGGTCGTTGGGATTGCAATGTGGCGGCTGGGCATATTTAACATGGGCGGCACAACAGTGACATCCACTGGATTCGCCAAGATAAAGCCGCAGCTGGCAGGAACCGGGATTGACACGGCAGGCACGTTCAAGGGCATATTCACGAACGGCGTCGGCACGACGATAACCATAAGGGGCGTGAGTGTCTCAAGCTCCACCGGCGCAACGTGTCCTGGAGATCAGTGCGCAACAGCCAACAGCGATGTGACCCAGGCAGAGATGGCCGGGGCAGGGCAGGACATATCCGCAGGAGAGAACTTCTACATCGAGCTGATCTGCGGCGGCGTAGGAGCCTGCGGTAACATCGGCGGCGATAGAGGGGAAGTGTATGATGTGACGGTCGGCATCACCTACGATGTGTCAATAGGAACGTCATCACCACTCCAGCACACTGAGTCAGGAACCATTAGAGGCCCCTACGAGTAAAGCCTCTAACTTTCCTTCTTTTTCTTTTTTATTATTATCTCTGGGTAATGTATTTACATGAGAGCTGTCAGAGGCCAGAACGCCATCGAGTACATGATGACCTACGGGTGGGCCATACTCGTCATACTCATAGTAGGGGTTCTCGTGTGGCAGATGGGGATCCTCGAGTTGGGGAGGAACGTCACACCTGACAAGAGGGGCTTCAGCCAGATAACACCGTTGGACTGGGTGATGAAAAATAACGGGGACATGGAGATAGTCGTCCAGAACAACGCAGGCACCATCCTTAGGATAGACCAGATAGGCGCCAACATGCTGGCAGGAGGCAGTGCCTGCTCGCCGTCAGCGCCGCCGGGGACTTTCCCTATAGAAGACTTCCGGCCCGCAGCATCCGAGACATTGACATTCTCATGCATGTTGAACGCGGAACAGGGAGAATACTACAAGGTTAACATGACCATAACTTACACTAACCCCTCTTCCGGACTTCAGCACATGAGCAATGGAGTAGTGTGGGGGCCGGTAGGCTAGCCCAGGGCCAAAGGCAGTTCATCTGTATCCACGGTTTTTTGCTCTTTGGAAGACATGTCCTTCAACCCTACACTGCCTTCTTCCAGCTCCTTCTCGCCGACTATGACAGAGTACTTGGCTCCGCTTTCACTGGCATGCTGCAGGGCCTTGTTCAGCCTCCTCCCAGCAAGGTCGATTTCGACCGTCAGCTCAGGCCGGGCGCGGCGGATGTCACATGCTATCCTGAAGGCGTCCGCTCTGACAGCGTCGGACACCGCTAAGACGAAGACGTCAGGTTTCTTCACATGCACGTCAACGCCCTGCTCATCTAACGCTTCCACGAGGCGGTCCACGCCGAAAGCAAAGCCCACAGCAGGGGTGGAAGGGCCTGCAAAGGCCTCTACGAGGGTGTCATATCGGCCTCCCCCGCAGACCTGGTTCTGAGCGCCCAAGCCCTCGACTTTAACGTCGAATACCATGCCAGTATAGTAGTCCAGACCACGAGCCATGCTGAAGTCCACCTCATAGGGAACTGACACGACGTCTAAGAGCGAGAGCGTGTCCTTCAAGCCCGTTAGCAAACGCTTCGCTTCACTGTCTGAGACATTCCTGATAGCCTCGCCCACAACCTCGGACGATCCCTTGAGTCCCAGCAAGTCCCTGAGCGCCTTATCCTGCACTTCTTCCTTCACAGCGTCCAGGCCGCGCTTGTCCAACAGTTGTATGAGCCGGTCCTGGCCGCCGACGCCGAGGCCCTGGAGTTCCAGAAGCCTCCGTAAGACGCCGATGTTGCTTATCCTGAGCCGGTACTTCAAACCTAGGCGCTGAAGGCACTCTGAAGCGACTAGTATGGCTTCCGCATCGGCTTCGGGGCCTGACACCCCGAATAACTCGACACCAGCCTGCCAGAACTCCCGGTACCTGCCCTTCTGAGGCTCCTCATACCTGAACATCGGCCCATAGTAGGAGAGACGCAGGGGCTTGGGCAGGGTCCTTAGGTCGGAGGCATAGCTCCTAGCCACCGAAGCCGTCATCTCCGGCCTCAAGCACAGCTTCCGCCCGCCCTTGTCCTCGAACACGTATAGATGATCCCTTATGTCCGCGCCGGACTTCTGCTCGAACAGCTCGAGGAACTCGAAAGTGGGCGTCCCTATCTTCTTGTAGCCAAAAGAGCTGAACACATCGTATAGTATGTCCTCTACGCAGACCCTCTTGCTCATCTCCCCAGGCCCGAAATCCCGGACACCCCTTGGGCGCTCAAATGCCATATTGTAAAAGGATTAAACAGGGGGAGTATAAATGCCGGCAGAGAAGGGGATTACCAGCTCATCCGCCAGGCACCGTACACTGCGGGTTGTCGTAGTCCGATGGTATGAGCCTAGTGTTACACCCGTTGCATGTCGTCTCCCCGTCGTAGAATAGCATGTCCAGCATAACATGCCATGTATCCGAGGTTATAGTCCCTAAGAAGGGGGGCGGATAGTGCTCATCGAAGTCTAGTGTTATCTTGTCCCCTGTCACCTGCACGGTGGGGGTAACCCAGAAGTCGTTGAAGACTCCGGTATTTGGTATTCTGACAAGGACTCTGCTGCCTGTGAAGTCGTCGAAGACATCAGGGTCGCCGCTGCACCTGTCCACTTCGAAATGTCCGGTGATGTGATAGTCCCCGGATATCTCAACATCCCCTACGAGGTTGGCCTCACCCGCGGGCGGCTCAAAATATGAGTTGCCCTGGTGGTTCGTGTTCCACTGGAACATGGTGTTCCAAGAGGCAGCACCATACAGTGTGGTGGTCGTCGTCGAAGACGTCGTGGTCGTGGAAGTCGATGAAGTGGATGTTGTGGTGGTCGAAGACGTAGTCGTTGACGAAGTGGTTACTACGGTGGTTGTAGTCACCGTTGTGGAGGTCGTTGAGGTCGTCACAGGCAAAGCTGTGCACATGCAGTCTGGGCCGCAGTTCGGCGTCGCGGAAGGCATCGCCGGAACCGGGTTGCAGTATGGGCTGCTCACAAAGTTGGGCGGCTCGCACTCCTCGCCAATCGCCGAGTCCACCACCCCATTGTTGCAAAGGTTCAATGTGGTGGAGGTCGTGGTGGAGGAGGTAGTGGTGGTCGTCGGATAGTTTCCGCAGCAGCATATCCCGTCTCCGGAGCAGATAGCCCTCTCCTGAAACTCCTCAGCCTCGCATGCGCCGCTGAACCTGCAAGTCCCATAATCGTGATTGGCTTCGGCGCAAGCTTCGTCGCAGTTCTTGCAGCCGACACAAACCTTGAACTCCCAGTTATCATCGGATATGAAAGTGAAATTATGTATGTTCTTGCATTTCACGTTCCACTCGTAGGAGCCGTCACCTATGTTGAAGTATTTGAAGTAGTTGGAGGACATGTTCCTCACGGAAGTGTCGGTGTCGCTGACCTCCCAAACCCCAGAGATGTTGGTCCAGAGCTCGCAGAACTGGATGGGCCCGTATGCAGACTCAAAGTATTGGAATTCCACGTCAACGGTCCCGGGTATCTCAGGGGGTATCGTCGAGGTCGTGGAGGTCGTCGTCAGGGTCATGCCAGGAGGCCCGGTTACGTTGATCCAAGTCTTCACCCAGTTGTTAACGTTGCCTGTCTCGTCTACTGCTGTGACGGTATACCAGTAGCAGCAGCCCCATATGGGGTTGAAGTTGGACTCGTCTATCGTGAACTGGTAGTGGCCGTCGGTCTGGTCGCCGGAAACTAGGTTCATGCCAACTCCAGAGAACACGCCCGAACCACCGGGTGCGGTGAGAGCGCCTGTGACCGAGACAACGTTATCGTCGGGGTCGCTGACATCGCATTCGACAGTCACATCCTGCAGGTTCAAGAATTCGAGTTCGTTGGGGTTAGCCTCGAGGTTCTCCACAACAGGCCCGTACAATTCGCACTCCGTGTATGGGCCATAGCTGCCCTGGTTTGATATGAGCTTTGTGTGGCATCCATCACAGGATAGGTGACCCTCGTAGAACAGCAGATCCAACATCACATACCAGTCGCCGACATTTCGCGCTCCCATGTAAGGCCAGGGGTAGTGTTCGTCGAAGTCGATTGTTATCATGTCCGGAGTTACCTGGACATTCGCGTTCACCATGAGGAAGTCAAGGAACATGCCGGTATTCGGTATGCGGAGATATATTTTGTCACCCACGAAGTCATCCCATATGTCAGGGTCTCCGCTGCATCTCCGAACCTCGAAGTGGCCGACAATGTGGCTGTCGACCGTTACATCCGCATATCCTGAGAGGTGTGCGTAGCCGCCGGGAGGAGGCGGGTATACGTCAACGCCTGAACCCCTGTGATTCCTGTTCCATTCGAAGTCCGTATCCCAGGTGATGGAGGCGGAAGCTCCATGTGCCAAGAACGCCAACAGGAGAAAGGCAGCTAAAGGCCTTTGGACCCAACTCATTTTATCTAGTTAAAACTGTGTTTTTATAAATTAAATACCTATATGAGGTATCCTGAACAGGTTGAAGATGGGCGAAGAGAGAGACATGATAGGGTCCGAGGGGGTAAGACAGAAGGATAACGCCGAAGAATCACCCATGGGGGAGCCTTCCCCTGAGCCGGCAGAAGCCGAGAAACAGCCAGAAGAGCGAAACCCCGCCGAGGAGCAGAAGACCGGGGAGGAGGACAAACCGGGGAAAACGGCCAAGAAGACGAAGAAAAAGAAGAAGGCCAAAAGGAAGTCCAAGAAGAAAAAGACCTCCAAGAAGAAGGAAGCTCGCCTCGTGTCGGACGATGTGAAGGAACCCGACAGGCCCTCGCAATCGAACGACAGCCTCAAACTGATAGCAGGAGCGGCAATCGTGCTGGTAGTCCTGGTAAGCCTCATCTACTTCACAAAGGAGGACACCGGCTACAGGGTAGGCGTTACAACCACCACCTTAGCGGAGTCCATGGAAGAAGAAGCGCAGGTGGCAGGCGAATACGACATCGTGACGGTAGAGTACAAGGCCATGTTCCTGAACGGCACCGTATTCGACACCTCAGACAAGGAGGTCGCTGAGGCAAACGGCATAGTGGAGCCACTGAGGACATACGAGCCCCTAACATTCACCCTAGGCTATGAGACCCTCATCGACGGCTTCGAAGAGGCCATAATAGGAATGGAAGTAGGGGAGGAGAAGGAGATAGTCCTAGCCCCTGAGAAAGCCTACGGTTACCCCATGAGAGACTTGATAGAGGTCATAGAGAGGGTGCAAGTCAGCTCGGTAGTGCAGAACGTCTCGGTGGAGAAGTTCAAAGAGGACATAGGAGTGGAGCCGACCGAGGGTCTGGTGTTCACGGTACCGAACAGGTCGTTCTACGAGCTCTCATGGACGATGAGCGTCCTTGAAATAAACAACGACACAGTAACGTTCCAGTACCACCCCGCGGAGAACAACACCATCAACACCGTATTCGGACCCGCGATAGTATACGGGATAGACGACGAGATACGCATAAAACTAACCGCTGAAGAGGGAGACAACATAATGACCGTGGCAGGACCTGCGAAAGTCATAGACGTCAACGAAGAGAACATAACAGTGGACTTCAACCACGAGCTAGCAGGCAAAACCCTGAAATTCTACATAAAACTCATCGGACTGGTACAACAATAATATGAAGATTCACCAGTCGCCCAAACTAGTCTGCCTGCCGAGACCCTTTAATTCGTCTTCCTGATATCCGAGCGCCTCCAATATCCTCAACACCGCGGGCAAAACCTGGTTGTTCACATAGTAGTCGGGGTCGTAGTCTCCCTCCTCGGCGAAGTCCACGACCACAGCCTTGTCGCCGATGTTGGAACCGCTGCCCTTCGTGACAACATAGGTTATGATGTCTCCCTGTTTGAAGTCCATCCCCGCCTTCATCGCCTTCCGCGCCGCCGCGATGTGAGGGCCTTCGCTGACATATCCTCCGATGTTCCGGGTCATCTGCGTGTTGATGGTCAACTCGGACAACGGCACCTCCCCGGACTTTATACGCTGTACCATCTCACGGACCGTCTCAGCCGCCTTATCAGGGTCCCTGTCCCTCAACAGCGCATCCAACACCTTCTGCTGGGTTGACTTCGCAGCATCGCACCAGTCGCGCCTGCGAGTCTCCAAACCCTTCACTGTCAGCTTGCCCTGGGTGTCAATCAACGCATACCGCTTCTTGGTTATGAACACGCCACGTGGGTAGAATCCCTCGAACTCCAACTCCATCGACTCGGGCAGCTCCGCGTTGATCTCCTTCTGGAAGTCCTTGGCAACCCTGATAATCTCGTCCACATCCTCCAAGCCCGACTTGGTTATGTACACGCTATCAGTGTCGCCGTAGACGACGTTAAAACCCTTGGACTCCGCTATCTTGATGGTCTTCTGAATGTACTTCCGCCCCCATCCGGCAATAGCCTCCGCACACTCCCGACAATACCACCTGGCCCGCTGGAAACCATAGTAGCCGTACATGCTGTTAGCCAACAGTTTCATCGCCTGCTGCTCGACATCCAACAACGACTTCCGCTCCAGATCCTCCTCGGACTTCATCTCCGCCTTCAAGCTGACCCTCCTGTCGAGCAAGCCCTTCAATACCCCCGGTATGAAGCCGACCCCTTCAAGGCAGAAGTGGTGGTTGTTAGGCGCTCTAGGAGCCTTCCCTTCACAGCAATCACAGTCCAGCTTGGAGGGATCCACGTTATGGGAGATGATGATGCTAGGGTACAGGCTCCGGAAGTCGAACAACACGATGTTGTCGTGTATGCCCTTAACAGGGTCCACGACGAACGCGCCCTCGTAGGGGCTGTCATCCCGGTCGCCGTACTCGCGATCCCCCGGACGGTTAGGCACTACAATGCCCTGCTTGTATGCCTCGTCTATCAGCAGGTACTCGACCCGCTGCCCGCTGCCCATCCGGGCAGTCTCATAAACCGGCTGCCGTATAACCTTAGAAAGCTCATACATCAACGGCAGCATCCTCAAAGCGATCTTCAGCGTCGCCACCGCGTCGGCCATCGAATACTCGCAGAGTATCTTGAACTTCTCACTGTCCTCGGACTCGTAGAACTCGGTTATCTGGCTGACCTTGATGTCCAGCTTCCGCTCCCCGAAGAGGCTCTCATAGACGTCCTCCAGCTGGTACCTCGGAAGGTTGAACACCTGACGGCAGACGGGGTACATGTCAACGTGGGGCCTGCCCGCAACCCGGGCTCCCATGTTCATGCCCCTGCGCTCCATCCTCACCTCGGACCCGTCAAAGCCCAGGTTCAGCTTAACATTGTTCTTCTCAGCACGGTCCTTCAAGTAGGGAAAGTCGAAGTTGTCGCTGTTGTAGCCGGTTATTATGTTTATCTCCTGGGTGCGGACCGTCTCGACAAGCTTCTCCAGCATCTCACCCTCAGAGCCCACGGCCTCGACATATTCCAGTCCCGGGTTATCCTTGCCTGCGACCCAAACCCTCTTCAAACCCCTGCTGTCAGCGTAGCTTATCATCGCCACCGGATGCCGGTTAGCGTTGGGCTCACCCCCGGAAGCGACTTCGATGTCAACGGATGCGACGTTCAACTCGACCTGGTCCGAACCATCCATCGGAACGATGCCAGAGTCGATTATGTAGCGCCTCGCGAATGGTATGTCCGCCTCCCGGTAGCCCCGGCAACTATCCAGACGCAGGACCGCCTCCCTCAACTGGGGCACATCCTTAGGGATGGAAGCGAAGACCTTGACAACATCTACAGGGTCTCCGTTGTCCACCATATGCTTCTCCTCGACCCGCACAACCCCTGACAAACCCCCCAACTCCTCGGACAAAACCTTGGCATCCGCCACGGGAAGGGCGTAAAAATAGGGTTCCACACCCTCAACCAACTCTATGCCAGCACCCTCAGAGGTCTTGACATACAACCTGACTATCGGCTTGCCATCCCTCACAATGTAATCCGCGTCCAAAACGCACATGACCATCTTCAACCAGTAAACGTGTAAATAGGTGTACGGGTTAATAAGGGAAGAACATGAGAGGGAGATTCAACCCGGAGCGAGCCGTCCATACAATTCGATCATCTGGGGGACTATGGCTTTCCTCCGTTTGCCGCTGCGGTCCAACAAACTGTTAGCACCCTCCACCAACCTCTCGCACACGTCAGGATTATCAAGAAGATAACAGAACGCATCAGCCAACGCCACAGGATCACCCGGAGGAACCAAAAAACAATCCCCCAA
>WJMO01000006.1 GCA_014727915.1 Candidatus Altarchaeales archaeon
CAACAATAATCAACCACACCCGTACCAGAATCACAATCCAAAAAAGCCCCACCAACCACATCACCACCACAAGAAGACGAACAAACACCCGCACTACCACCACTCAAACAAAAAGCACCCTCACCCAACGAAGACACACAAGGGTCTGTCGTGGATGCTTGCACGTGGAAGGTCCACGGTTGGGCTTCAGCGGTCGTGTAAGCCCCGCCCATGCCGCTTTGCTGACCGCACCGGACAGCCCACATGTAAGTCCCGTCAGGGACCTCAGACACGGTGAAGGAACTCTGAGCGCCCGGGCTGACCGCAGCAGACGACATCGTATTGCTCCAACCCCCCGACACATTAGTGAAAAGCTGACAATAGTCGGTCTGAGGGTCCGCCACAACAAACCTGAACTGAACCGGCACACCCTCCCCCACAACAACAGACGAAAACAACAGCAGAACAACCAGAAGAGAACAGGCAACCCGCATCAAATGAATAATTGAAAAAACACCCTTAAAAAAGGGATATGTGAGTTGGTGGCCCCGATTCCGCGACTTTTTCAAGTTGCTTACCCATGCCAGTTATTGAAAAGGTTATAGTGCGTGCCAGCGTTAGGTGGCAGCCTTATCATATCAACTTCAGAGGGGGGTAAACGAGCGAAAGCATGCCCCTCCCTGGTGTGAACTGACAGTGTCAGTTCTTGGGCTGGCCCGGATTCGAACCGGGGATCTTCGCCTCGTAAAGGCGACGTCATAACCGACTAGACTACCAGCCCTATGTGGTTAGATTGATATGGTTATAGACCTATATTTTTGGTGAGTAGGATGAGGTATTATGGGTTTAAATCCTTTTATAGTGAATATTTTTAGGGTGTTCGGTTCTGGGAGTTGGTCGCTGTTTTTTTAGGATATGACTTGGCCAGGTGTGGGTGAGAGCTGCACTACGCCTGTGCCGCCGGGCAGGGGAGTCGCTGGTGGGGAGCCGGTCCCCGACGAGGCTGCTCCAAGCACTTCACGGTCTGGCGGGTGTATCAGGTACCTTGCCAATCCGCCCCCGCTCGACGGGGGTGAGTCGCCGAGTAGTTCGCAGTATGATAGTTGTATGTCGAATGGGGGCTGCGCGGCTATGAGTATGAGAGCTTTGACGCATATGAATCCTACCAGGCCGAATGTGAAGTATTTCTTGCCGAGTATCCGCTGTTTCGCATTGTCCGCGGCGGTCAGGTAGGTTATTCCGCCTATGAGGAACAGAGCCAGCATAACATAGGGCATTATGTCGTTGACCAGGTTCAGCAGGCAGGATGTGATCTTGATCGCGTTCTGAAGCGGGTTAGAAGACCAGGCAGTGACCAATACCGCAAGCAAGATCAGGGACACAGCAACCGCAGCCAATCGCTTCATACTGTCAAAATATGGGATTTAAAGGTTTAAAACTAGTAGGATAAGAGCAAACCCAAAGGTTTATATACAGGCAAACCAATAACTTATCTCAGTTTTTTCCTGGTTGCTATGAAAGGTAAGAAAAACACAGGTAAACAACCTTCAGCCGGTGATGGGGGAGCCGTAGGAGAGACAGAGGATTATAAGGCGCTTTTGCAGAGGGTTCAGGCCGACTTTGAGAACTATAGGAAGCGGGTTGACCGTGACCGGGAGGACAGCAGGAGATACGCCAACCAGAAGATAGTGGAGGAGTTCCTGGAGGTCAAGGACAACCTGGAGAGGGCGCTTGACAACAATGGTGAGTCCGGGTCTGTCGTGGAGGGTGTGAAGCTCACGTTGAAGCAGTTGGACGGGCTCCTGAAGAAGCACGGGGTGGAGGAAATGAACCCCAGCGGGTGCGCGTTCGACCCCAGGTTCCATGAGGCAGTCCTCGTGGAGGAGGGGGACGTGGATGAGGAGTGCGTTGGCGAGGTGCTGCAGAAGGGTTATGTGTTGCACGAGCGGGTTGTGAGGCCTGCTAAGGTTAAAATTTTCAAACCAAGGGAGGAGTGATGAAAAATGGCGAAGATATTGGGTATTGATTTGGGAACTACGAACTCATGCATGGCTGTTATGGAAGCGGGTAAGCCGGAGGTCATCTCAAACGCAGAAGGCAACAGGACCACACCATCCATTGTGGCCTTCACGAAAGAGGATGACCGGCTGGTCGGCCAGGTTGCCAAGAGGCAGGCCATAACGAACCCGGAGAACACGGTGTTCAGCGTGAAGCGTTTCATAGGTCGGAAGTTCAAGGACGTTGAGATGGGGGAGATCAAGAAGAGCCTGCCATTCACCATAACCGAGGCCTCCAATGGAGACATACGTATCAAGGTGAAGGGGAAGGAGTATGCCGCACCCGAGATCTCGGCCATGGTCTTGCAGAAGCTGAAGGCCGACGCGGAGGCCTACCTGGGAGAGACCGTCTCGCAGGCTGTGATCACCGTGCCCGCATACTTCAACGACAGCCAACGCCAGGCCACCAAGGACGCGGGTAAGATAGCGGGTTTGGATGTTTTGAGGATAATAAACGAGCCCACCGCCGCAGCTCTGGCCTATGGGCTGGACAAGAAGACAGAGGAGAAGATCGCCGTCTACGACCTGGGCGGGGGAACATTCGACATAAGTATATTGGAGGTTGGCGACGGCGTGTTCGAGGTGAAGTCCACCAACGGCAACACGCACCTCGGAGGGGACGACTTCGACATGAAGGTCATCGACTGGCTAGCAGACGAGTTCAAGAAGGAGAACGGAGTGGACCTGCGCGATGACAAGATGACCCTGCAGCGTTTGAAGGACGCGGCGGAGAAGGCTAAGATCGAGCTGTCATCGACGACATCGACGGAGGTCAACCTCCCTTTCATAACCCAGGGTTCGTCGGGTCCGTTGCATTTGAACGTCACACTCTCAAGGTCCAAGTTGGAGCAGCTGACGGGGGACCTGGTGGAGAGCACTCTGGAGCCGTGCAGGAAGGCGTTGAAGGACGCGGAGCTTTCGGCTTCGGACATCGACGAGGTCATACTCGTCGGGGGTCAGACCAGGATGCCAGCGGTCCAGGAGGCGGTGAAGAAGCTGTTCGGCAGGGACCCGCATAAGGGTGTCAACCCCGACGAGGTCGTGGCCGTCGGAGCCGCCATACAGGCCGGCGTGCTGGGAGGCGAAGTCAAGGACGTGCTGTTGTTGGATGTCACCCCCCTGTCACTGGGCATCGAGACCCTGGGCGGCGTGTTCACACGGTTGATAGAGCGCAACACCACCATCCCAACTGAGAAGAAGCAGGTGTTCTCGACGGCGGCGGACAACCAGCCCAGTGTCGAAATCAACGTCCTGCAGGGGGACCGTGAGATGGCGGCGGACAACAAGAGCCTAGGCAAGTTCACACTGTCAGGCATACCCCCCGCTCCGCGGGGGATACCGCAGATCGAGGTGACCTTCAAGATAGATGCGAACGGGATATTGAACGTATCCGCCAAGGACCTCGCGACCGGCAAGCAGCAGGCCATAACCATACAGGCCAAGAGCGGCCTCACAGAAGACGACATCAAGCGCATGCAGAAGGAGGCTGACGAGCACGCCGACGAGGACAAGAAGAGGCGGGAGCGGGCTGAGACCGTGAACGAGGCGGACACGCTCGCGTACTCTGTGGAGAAGGCTTTGAAGGAGATGGGAGACAAGGTCGACGGCAAACAGAAGGAAGACATAGAGAAGAAGGTGAAGGAGTTGAGGGACAGCCTGGGCAAAGAGGACCTCGACGACATAAAGAAGAAGTCGGAGGCACTGGCGAAGGACAGCCAGGAACTGTTCTCCAAGATGTACCAGGAGGCCGCGCAGGAATACCAGAAACAGCAGCAGCACGCCGACCAAGACAAGAAATCCGGCAAAGAAGAGGACAAGAAGGAGGGGAAGGACGAGGATAACGTCGTCGACGCCGAATACAAGGTGGAAGACGACGGCAAGAAGGGATAGAATCCCCTCCTTCTTCCTTTTTTCTGTGCATATTCATTATTGTGGTTGACATATGGCTTCCAAGCGAGACTACTATGAGGTCCTGGGCGTTGACAAGGGCGCGAGCGAAGCCGAGATAAAGAAGGCCTACCGGAAGCTGGCTAAACAGTATCACCCTGATGTGAACAAGGCCCCCGAGGCTGAGGAGAAGTTCAAGGAAGTGTCCGAAGCATATGAGGTGCTCACCGACCCCACCAAGCGGGCGAACTACGACCAGTACGGGCATGCGGGCGTGGACTTCGGAAGCGGCGGGTTCCAGTGGCAGGACTTCAGCCGGTTCGGGGACATAGAGGACCTGTTCTCCGGCGGCGACTTCTTCGGCCGGAACATATTCGACCTGTTCTTCGGCTCCGGGATGGGCGGGTTCCAACGGAGGAGCGGAGGCGCCACTAGGGGGACCGACATCAGATACGACATAGAACTCAGCCTCCAGGAGATCTCAGAGGGGACGGAGAGGAAGCTCAACGTTTCCAGGTATGAGAGGTGCAGCGACTGCAACGGCACCGGCAGCAGCAGCGGGAAGCTCAGCACATGCCCAGTGTGCAAAGGCCGGGGGCAGGAACGCCGCCAGCAGAAGACCCCCTTCGGATACTTTTCGGTCGTCACCAATTGCAGCAGGTGCGGGGGCCGGGGGAAGGTCGTGGACAAGCCGTGCAACAGATGCCACGGCGACGGCATAGAGAAGGTCCGGAAGGACATAGAGGTAAAGATACCCGCTGGCATAGCCGACGGAAACCACCTCCGCATGCGCGGGGAAGGGAACAGCGGAGTCTTCGGCGGGCCCCGGGGGGACCTGTACGTGGTCATACACGAGAAAGACCATCAGTTCTTCACCCGCCACGGCGACGACCTCCTATGCGAAGTCCCCATAACCTACACCCAAGCCGTCCTAGGCACGGAGATAGAGGTCCCAACCATAAAGGGGAAGGCAACGTTGAAGATACCAGGGGGGACCCAGAGCCACACCATATTCAGGCTCAAAGGCCAGGGCATACCCCACCTCCGCGGAGGCGGCAAAGGCGACCAACACGTCCGCGTGACCATCGAAGTGCCCAAGAAACTCAAGAAAAACCAGAGGGAAATCATAGAAAAGCTCGCCGAAATCGAGGACAAGCCAGGCAAAAGCATAATCGACAGATTCAAAGACGCCTTCACATGAACGAGACTCCCTTTTATTTAACCTTATGATAAGAGACTAACAACCGGAGATGGTCGCTGTAAAATCCAGAGACGGAGCATATGTGATAATCATATTACTGCTAATCAGTTTTCTATGGTTGTTGAACAGTATCGGGAGCAGTGGGTGGAAGGGAGGGAGTGTGCAAGAGAATACCCCCGATGAACCGGAGGAACTGGATGTTGTCAGGGTTACAGTGGATGAAAAAGGGGAGATAATAGATGAAACAGATTTTATAGTGAACAATTCATTATTGGAAAAATACATCGTGGATACAGGTCTTCCTAAGGGCGTTAGAATCAAACCATATGTATCTGTCCTAGATATTAAGGGTGTTGATTTCTTAAATTATGAGTATGTAGTCGACGACTACGTTTATCATTTACTGGTTTATTATGGGGGAGACAGATACAAGGAGGTAATAGAATCCGAGATGGATATAGCAGAAAGAGACGATACTGGGAAAATTATTAAATCAAAGAATATGCACATAGAACCTCCTTCTTATTTCTGGTCAAATGATGGGAGGATACTCGTCGTTTATTCGGTTAATGACTCGGAACATCTAGAAATGCTGAAGGATTTCTTCATCGCCAAATTCCCGCCAACAGAGCCGCTGGATTTACAATAGAGACTGGACTATGCAATAGATTCATAGGATGTATAGTACGATCATTCCGTAAAAGATCGCAATAATCCTGTAAATTGACCTTAACTTTCTATTTTGGATTTGGTCCCGAGTAATTGGGGGCACATAATGCATCAGGGCAAAGCAGAGCAAGTAGGTCACTGCTGTGAAAACCCATGTTATTTTTGAAACAAAAGGCAGGATTGTTGCTATGACAAGGGTCAAGAAAAATGATGAGAACACTATCATCTTGAGTAGGTTTAGGGGCAATGAATTTGCAGTCGTCTTGAAACCATTTTTTTCATCGTATTCCAGGTCTTTGAGTTCCTGAACCAGTTGAAAGGGAACGATTAAAAAGAAAATCAAAGAGGACATTCCAACCACGCCATAGTCAATGGCGCCACCACCAGTGAATATCCCAACAAGGAATAGCACAGTAAACAATGAGGAATTAAGGGATAATTCAACTATTGGAACAGTCTTCATGTATAAAGGCGGGCCAGAGTATAGGATGCTGAATATAGTACCAATAACTAACACCAGAAACAAACCCTTGGATATGATAAAAGATAAGGACAGAGCAGCCAAGATGGGTAAAAACACGGAAAACAGGGGCAAAAAGGGAATTTTCTTCCGTATGAATCTCTCAAAGACCAAATTTGAAGAATAACCAAAGGCAAGATATAATGAGGATATTATCGTGCACGAAAATAGCGGCACAATATCGAATATTTTTCCCGTATATGCAAGGCCAAAAAGGCCCAAACCCAGTAGGTGGGTCCAGTCTCCAGCTCTATAGAATCCTAGGATTCTCCTGACATAACCTAACATCTTGCCTTAGAGAGTAGATTCACTAGTTTGCTAAAATAATACTGAATTACACGCCTAAAATTGAAAGACTGTGGAAAGATCAAAGGCATGCTTCTTTTTCAAGGTATTTTGTCCGCAGCCAATTTGAGATCTCGAAGGGCATGTATTCTCTAAGACGCTTCAGCCAACCGAGTTTATGCTTGTACAGCATATACTCAATATTATCCTTTGTTAGCAGAGCCTGTTTACTGTATTCTATGAAAAGAAGCTCCGACTCCTTTCGGGATAGTGAGTCCCTAGTATAAGTCACCACACCAGGTATGTACGACCTGCCCATCGTATAATACTCCCAAATCCCTTTGTCAAATTCACAAGTGCTTAAAACTTCAAAACCATGCTTAATCGGATCATATGCTATGTCAGCCCGTATACCAACATTAATCAACTCAAGGGCCATATAATCATATAGGTTCCGGACTTCACTGACCTTAGGTATATTCGAGAGTTCATATTCGATTCCATATCCAGGATATCCGACCATGTAAGTTGTTGTAACAGCCATACCCTTCTCCCGGCAGTATTTGAGTATCCGCTTAACATAATCTATCGTCTGCCCCTTCTGAATATCATCGATAACTTCCTGGTCGAGAGACTCAAGGCCGAATTTCGGCCTTCTGAAACCGGAATCATACAGAAGATCGATCAGTTCTTCATCTGTCTGGGGTAATCGCATGAACCCGCCCCAGTCGATTTTCAGTCCAGAGTCAATTATCAGCTGGCAAAGTTTTTTAAGCGCTGAAGGATCGCCGTTTAATAAGCTGTCCCCGGATAAAAACCGGTTAATACCGTATTTCTTCGAGTTTAGAGTTAGTTCATCCAGGACTTTTTCAGGTTCCCGAACCCTGAAGGATTTGAAGAATCTGCGTTCATCACAGAACTTGCATCCACCAATGCACCCCCGCGAGATATGAAATGATAGATGACTATATCGGCGCATGTCAATACCTTCAAAGTCGGGATAAGGCAAGTCATCGAGGTTTATTGGCTCTCTCGGCCCGGGGGAAAAAATTTCACCATCCCTAATACTTGATGTTCCACGTATGTCTGTGGGGAATGTACCGCCTTCAATTCCATTGACTATCTCAACAATTGAGTCCTCCCCCTCCCCATACACGATATAGTCCACGTTCTCGAACAGGAAATCCCTATATTTTGAGAAAACACCCGACTTTTTGAGGGAATCACGTATGGAGTTGTGAAGAAAATTCATCGGGTAAAATACGCCAATCAACAATTCAGTTACAGGACCCCCCAGTATTATCTTGGCTTTCTTGTTGTTCTCCTTTATCGCCTGTGCCAGGTATAATATTATCCCAACCGACTGTGACTGAACTCCAAACCCGATCACATCAGAATCAGACAATCTGTCAGCAACAATATTGCATTCGCCCAGTATCGTATTAACCTCTTTTGGAAAGCGAATATGAATGCTTTCCCCGCCTCGATCAACAAAACCAAGCTCCTGGGCAAATAGTTCGCCGGAAATTAACTCAACCCACTCAAGATATTTTGGAATACCCAGGAGGGGTGATTTCT
Source organism: Candidatus Altarchaeales archaeon (assembly GCA_014727915.1). Classification (GTDB taxonomy): domain Archaea; phylum Altiarchaeota; class Altiarchaeia; order IMC4; family SCGC-AAA252-I15; genus WJMO01. The sequence continues at coordinate 8,177 of WJMO01000006.1, forward strand.
CCCCAAAATAATCCATAGATAGTATGCTATCATATATCAGCTGCTCTTGCCTCTCGAATAATTGTATGGTTGAAGTATGACCTGCATGCTTCAAAGATGCATTAATATAACCAAGGCCAAGGGGGGTAACGCTGTAGGCCATGGGATTCAAACAAGTGAGCCTGACGTCCATCGTTGAATATTGGAGATAACATTAGATATAGGATATTAAGGTAAATGGGATGTATTTATGATGAATAGTCTACTATCTGGGAAAATGGTTGGGGGAATCAAACAGATTAAAACTGAAAGCCTGTGTCCAACATGCTTGAAAAAGACGGATGCAGTGGTGATTGAAGAGGATGACGGGATGATTATCAGGATAACGTGTCCAATCCACGGCACAGTAGATAACCCGCACCTATTCCATGACCCTGAGATCTACACGTCTATGAGGGCTCTTATGGCTGCCAGAGACGATAAATGGGTTCCAGATGCCGCGTTCCATGATGTTATAAACAGATGCAACATGAATTGCCCTCAATGTTTTATCCCAAAAGTGCAAAGTCCAGAGACTAAACCAACAATAGGCCAGTTAGAGTCCGAAGCCAAAAGCCATAAAGGGTCCATCATCTATTTATTCGGTGGTGAACCCACCATGCAAGAGGATTTGACCGAGATCATAGAGTTATTCTCAAAGAGGGGGTATGAGACCTCGTTTTTCACAAACGGGTTGAAAATGGCAGATATTGAATATGCCGAAAAAATTTCAAGAACAAAACCGATGGTTGTATTATCGATTGACACACAGGATCAGAAACAAGGGCTTGAGATATACGGTGCAGACGTTCTTCATGAAAAAATATTCGCTTTAGATAACATTATAAGTTTGAATCTCCCGGTGTTCTTGAACGTTGTGCTAAGAAAAGGCTTGAATGAAAACCAAATCCAGAAGTTCATTGAACTTTTGAAATCCAAGGATGGGAAGGTGAGGGGAATTTCCTTCTCAGGTTATTGGAATCCATCCGGCACAAAACAGGACGATATTGTCCCGGTTAAAGAGGTCATAGAAAAGATAAAACAGGAGATAGACTGCTCACTTGAGGATTTTATTGACTGCACACTATTCGGGCTATACTTCAGCCAGTTAATCAGGAAAATCACAGATAGTGGAGGAAGGAGGATATCAGCATGCTATCTCAGGCTATATCTTGTACATTACCACAGCAGACTGACACCGTTAAACAGGTATATCAACCTGCCCAAGCTCAATGAAAAATTAAGACAGATATATGATAACTTCCAGGGCACGTTTTTCTCAAGGCATAAGGCAGTGATAGCCACTGCCATTGCATTTTCCATGAGCATAAAAAAGACAAGCTTCATAGGCATCATAATAAAAAATATCCGCTACTGCACCCCAATAGCTTTTAGTAATCGGCACCCTGCCACAATGTTGATCCCACGCACATCATCAATAGTAATCACAAGATACTTCGACCTGTCAAATGTTGACCTGGAGTTCATACCATATTGCAGCCTGGGGGCAATAGAGGAGGGAGGGGTTATGCCTTTTTGTCTGAGGGAGATTATGCGCTCTGCAAAAAGAAGTAGGGAGGGGTAATACCTGCTGGAACCCATGACCTACCTAGGACTTATATAGTGCCATCTTTTCATGTCTTCAATACAATACCCGGCTTTGCCTTTTTTCACTTCCCGACATATGTTACAGGTACTCGAGAACTCAAAATCGACATTTGAAGGGTCCATATATCGTTCGACTGTGATTCCAAAAATATTCTTTGTCGTAGATGTTGAAAGCGGATAGTTATGCCTTAAGTCGTTTATTAGATTTGGGAGAAGCAGTAGACAGAACATCCTGAAGTCCGGGTTAGAGATGAAAGAACGGACGATTAGAGAGTAGGGAAACCATAGAAAAAATGTGAGAATCATGCTGTGAGAAGACTTCAATTTGGATCTTAGAAAATCCAGATTTTTAATCAATTCATTCAGATCAATCATCCTGGAGATAGGAACCAGCCTACCCCCCCTAACCCAAAAATAGCATCTTAGCTCACATCTAGGCGTTCTTATCCCGCCTTTCCCGGTAATTAAGCGCAGTATCTCGAATGTTCTGTTGCTGAAGAGAGTGCACCCAAGTATATCCTCCAAAGTTATGTCAGTTGACTCGCTAACCAAATCGACTATGCCATTCTGTAGTATTATCTCCTTTTGTTTTCCCTCAAGATCCCAAAGAACCTTAAAATTAACAAGCCTCAACCAACCGCTATTTTTTGACCCGTATTCAATAGCTTTAGACACCTGATCCTCGTTAACGCCCTTGAAAACAATCAAGGATAGCATCGTTGGCATGCCTGAAGCAGCTAGGTTCTCCAGGGCCTTCAGCTTGGAATCTAAGACATCACAGCCATAAAGGCTTAGAGATTGCCCACGGTCAAAGCTTAGGAACGAAAGGATTACAAGGTTTAAACCCGCTTCTTTAAGTTCACCCGCATAACCTGGTTCGGAAAATCGTATCCCGTTAGTGAATATCGCCACCCGCTTACCCTGACCCCTCAATCGCGTTATGATTTCCGGGAGGTCTTCCCGTATCGTGGGCTCACCACCACATAAATAAACCAGCGATCCTTTGAAATCCTTGCTCAAATCCAAAATCTCATCTACAGTGAGTTCACCACCGTTCCGAAAACTCTTCGGGACAGCGCAAAACGGACAATCCATGTTGCAATCCATTGTGACTTTAAGCACTTGCCCGTCAGGGAACACATCATCATCCGTTATCATGTTTTCAGACAGAGCAGCGTATAGTCTGGGGTCCTCGAAGAAATGGAGCGTTTTGAACGACCCATGTTCTGGACACTCCTGAGAGATGTACATTTTACCGCCCTCATTAAACACTTCTGCCGCCACCCGTTCAAAGCAGACAGGACACAAGCTCTCGGTTTTCCTTGAATCCATCACATTATAGTATTAGAGAGGATACTAATAGTGTAAAAGAAGAAGAGGACAGGGTTATAAATTAAGGAGTATATTGGATAAACATGATCGGGGGAAAGCAGTCTGGGATGAATAAAACGACTAGTCTTTGCCCCGTTTGCCTGGATATTGTGAGTGCTGAGGTCTTCGAAAAAGACGGTAAGATGACGATGTCCAAGGAATGCAAAATACACGGAGTATTCGAGTCGACACATTTCTGGGAGGACCCCACCATATACAATTTCATGAAGGAACTGATAGGAGATTCAGAATGTGGAAACCCAGATGGCCTACTGGTAGATGTTAACTGCGAATGCAACATGAACTGCCCATATTGTTGGGTTTCAGACCATGCGAAAACTGTGAAACAGACCACGATGGAAGAACTCAAATCGATCATAAGTGTATTCCAAGGATCCTCTATTTACCTGAGCGGCGGAGAACCAACCTGTAGAGCAGACCTTCCGGAAATGGTGAAAACAATCAGAGATAACGGTAAGGAACCTGTAATATTCACCAATGGGCTCAAGTTCTCCAACGTGGACTACGCATTGTCCATCAAGGAGGCTGGAGCAGGCATGATAATCTTCAACTTCAACAGTTTTGACCGGCGTCAATGTATCAAACTATACGGGGATGACATTTATGACATGAAATTCAAAGGATTGAATAACGTCCTCGACATGGGCATACCAGTTTACCTGTATGTGATCCTGAAAAAGGGAGTTAATGAGGACCAGATCAACAGCGTGCTTGACTTTGCCACTGAACGGAGCCAATACTTGCGGGTTATAGATTTTCAGACCATCTGGGATATCAAGAATGGAGCTGGTGGGGAAGTGCTCACCCAAACCGGGATTTTAGACCTCTTGAAATCTGAGAGGGGCATTCTATTAGAGGATTTCCTGCAGTCCACTGCCTTCAGCCACTATTTTTTTGAAATATACAGGAAGGTCTTGGGGAGGGGTGGAAGAAGGTCGCCCAGGTGTGAGCTAAGATGCTATCTTGTGGCTGCAAACAAGTCATTAACGCCCATAACAAAGGTACTAGACATGGAAAAGCTCAACTACAAGTTGAAACTGTTGAACAGTAGATTAGACAGGTCCGGGCTGCCAAAGATGATTACTTTCTTATTAGGCTTCCCCTATGTTTTCCTCATAGGAGAGTTCATAATGAAAAATGAGTTCAGACGCATTGTCATATCAAATGTGCGGAATACCATTACCTCCCTGTTTCAGAAGAAAAGGTTCCCTGCCTATTCGGCAACTGACATAGTAAGCATCATGCTGGGAAGATTCCATGATAGATTCAACGTAGACCTTGACTTCACAAAAACCTGTACCTTCCATGCGGTTTGTAGAGATGGCAAACACGAGTCATTTTGCACGAGAGAGATTATGAGGTCTGGGAAATAATGGATGAAATCAGGTATAAGACCGAAAGCTTATGCCCCATTTGCCTCAGGAAGCTGGAGGCTGAAGTCTACGTGAAAGACGGGACTGTAATCGTGTCAAGAGAATGCGAGGAACATGGGGAATTTGACTGCCTTCACGCATGGGATGACCCTGAAATATTCAAGAGATTCATGGATATCTCACATAAGCTTGTTGAGAACAGATTCAACGACCTCACAATCGATGTCACAGACAGATGCAACATGCGATGTCCATTCTGTTTTAATACGGCAAAGGACGAACCAAGCTTGGATCGCATAATCGAAAAAGCGAAGGCATGGGAGAACGGAAATATCGTCCTCTACGGCGGGGAACCAACCATGAGAGACGACCTGCCGGAACTGATAACAGAACTTAAGAGTATGGGATTCGGGGTGATACTGCTCTCAAACGGATTGAGGATAGATGAAAAATTAGCAGACAAGCTTGACAACAGCAGATTAGATGGCATAGTTTTACAATTTGATTCCGTGGATGATGACATAAATGAGCGGATGAGGGGTATGAGAGTGCTTGAACGAAAGCTGAACGCGATTGAATCCCTAAAAGATGGGAGGATTTGGCTCTCACTTTTTGTGGTGATTATGAAGGACACGAATGAAGACCAGATACCAGACATCATAAATCTCGCATGCAAGGAATCCGAGCTGGTTAGGACGGTTTTATTCGCTCCGGTATCGCCAGAGGGAATTGAGGGGTCTGAGAGAGGACACATCAGGAACAGGGCAATATTCGATAAGATAGGGGAAGCCGGGATTACAAAAGATGATTTCATGGAAAACAGTGAGTTTGACATATCATTAACGAAGTTCCTCTCAAAGATGGGCATCAGAAGGAAGAGCATAACCCTATGTGAAGCATTATGCTATGTCTACCGAGTAAAAGACCATTTCATACCATTGAATCATTTGGTGGATTTAAAAGCCATAACGAATGCATTAGATGAGAGCGACTCTGCTATGTCGCTTGCCATAAAATTGTTGAAGTATAATGTGAAGGCCGATTTACGGCTTCTGCCGGCGATAATGAGAGTATCCGCTAGAATCATGAGAACCCTGGTCTTCAGGGTAAAGTTTGACGACAACATCCCCGGCATGGTAGGCATACTAGTCAATCCGACACAGACCAGATATAATGCAGACTACAATTTCATAAGAACATGCAACCTATACTCGGACACCAGAGAGGGGATAACCACATACTGTGAGAACAACATATTCTCGACCGGCAAGAAGAACAGTGAAAAACTAGAGAAGAGCCATTTTTACCAGATGAAGACAGGATAAAACAGGGATAAAATCGTGAGAAACGTAGATTATTAATGAAGTTCATACTTTATTATGTATTTTTTCCGAGACAGCAACGAGTTGAGGATATTCCTTTCCGCATTCGTAATATACTTATTCTTCATACATTGGACAGGATGGAACGAGAACTCAAGATTAGATCTGAGCAGGAGTATCGTCGAGGAAGGCAGGTTACATATCGACACCTATGCCTCGAATACAGGTGATCGGGCATATTACAATGGCCACTATTACAGCGATAAACCACCGGGACTATCGATAGTCTCTACTCCAGCATATCTCATATTAGATTCAATCCCCAGACCCAAAAACTATGAGGATGAAGGAAATAGCGGGGAGATAATACTATTGAAAGACGAGACAGGGTCGCCCACTGTTACTTCAGATATTGAACCGGGCAAAAAAACACGCTTGTCGACCATAATCCTTACAATCCTCGCATCATCATTGCCTGCAGCGTCTAACGTTATCTTACTTTTCAGGATACTCGGCAAATTTGTCCAAAATGAGAGGATACGGAGTTTAGTTGTTTTAACATATGGCCTGGGAACCCTGGCCTTCCCATACGCACTGATGTTCCTCCCGTACAGCATAGGCATATTCATCACATTATTAGCCTTTAGCATGGGGTGGAAAGGGGACGTATCCCCCGTAAAAGGTTGCATCATTGGTCTACTGTTATCAGTGACGTTGAGCTTTGATTATATTTTTTTCCCGATAATCATCCCGTCAACCATATACCTATTTTCCAGGATGGGCAAAGCAAAGAAGTGTTATATCCTTGGTTTGATAACAGGATTATTGCCCATAATAGCATACAATTACCTGATATTCGGACAATTAACCTTCTTTTATAAACACATGGACAGTGATGTTTGGGTATGGGATAACCCGGCATTGGAAGAGGGAGCGCTTCCAGTAACCAACCTCTGGATTCCCATCCAAGTATTATTCTACCCGTACAGGGGACTATTCTTCTACTATCCTGTTTTATTATTTTCGGTTGTGGGGTTGGCCCGTATGAGAAAGAGATTCAGAGGTGAATTCCATATGATAACATCGATGTTCCTCTTGATCTTGGGTGTTTATTCAACCATGCTGTATACATGGCATGGGCATATGTTCGGGCCCAGGTATTTCACACCATTAATGCCGTTTCTTATGATACCTACCGCATATGCACTATCAGAAAAGAATAAAAGAATATTCTTATTGTTGATGTTCACTTCGATATCAGTGAACATACTTGGTTTGCAGAATTTTGAGAATATTATCACAGACGATTTCAGACAGGTTTCAGCAGAACACGTTTACTCTCTGAAAGGTTTCACATACAATCCTTTATTTGACCACTATCTCCCATTAACCGCGGATAACGGTCCGAGGAGCAGGCTTTTCGAAAACATCATAGAATATGGCGGACAGTTTGACATCCGTGACATCCCCTATTCTAAGGGCGTGCTCAGCTCCCCCTATCTCCGCAGAGAGTACATTCCAGTAGCCACAATACCGGGAATGGGTTTCTTCGTTCTGAGGGTGGAATTCCTATGCCTTATACCCTTAACCGTGATATTGGCGCTCATCTGGAGGAAGGAACTATCCAGACATCTTACGAGAGATAAGTCCCTAATAGTCCTGGCCGTAGTAACCCTGGTATTTCTACTTGCCTTCGTGAGGGTCAAAGACTCCCTGTTCACCAACGGATGGTATCCGAAGGAAGGGGGTGAAAACGGGTTTTTCAGATTCACCGGGGAAGAAGCAGAGGTGCTTGTCTATAACACAGGAGGAATGAACAGGATAAACATCATGTTACAAGCTTGGAGCCCGCAGAAGGGCAGAGACCTAGAGATACTCCTGAACAATGAACTGCTTGGAACATACAATATCTTACCCCAGGGTTCAACGGTTGGAACAACACTTATAAAACTCAAACCGGGAACGAACAAGTTCACTCTTAGATCAACCAGTGGATGCGACAACCCCCCCGAAGTCATGGCAAACGGAAAGACGATGATATGCTACAGCTTCGGGTTCAGCAACATAAGCTTCAAAAGACAGGACAACCCACTTTTTAGGGAGAACTGGTACATGGAGGAAGAGGACGAACATGGGACATTCAAGTTCATGAGCCAGAACGCAACACTAAACATGCGCTCAACAGCTGGAGAAGCTGTTGAGTTGGCTTTCACATCCTTCAGCTTTCACAAAAAGAGAGAACTACATGTGTATGTGAACGGCGAGGACATTGGAACAATCGAGAATGATGGTGGGGGATACAGTATGAACAGGTTCAAAGCACACCTCACAGAGGGTGATAATGAGATCCTCTTCCATTCAGTCCCCGGGTGCGACATACCTTCGGAGGTTGGGGAGTGGGATGACACGCGGTGCCTGAGCTTCGGGTTCAGGGACATAAAGATTGAGTAAAACTATTTTTTCTCTGCTTTGATGAAGGTCTGGGCTCCGAAGAGAAGCCATAGGAATCTGAGTTTCAGGTATATTCTCATTAGGAGGGGGGATTGGGGGAGTGTGCTCTGGGTCGTGTATGGTAGGAAACGGTCTATCGACTCTGTGACCGTGTAACCTTGGGTTTCCAGCAGGTCTTTGAGGGCTCGGTCGTCCAGTGGTGTTATGTGGTCGAAGAACATCCAGTAGTCCTGTGAGCAGAACCTGATGTTGGGCTGCAGTATCAGCAGGGAGCCTCCCGGCCTGAGCAGCCTCTTAGCCTCCAGCAGGGCTTTCACTATCTCGTCCCGGGTGAGGTGCTCGAGGACGTTGCTGATGAACACGACATCGACCGAGCCGCCATCCAAATCCCTGATGTCGGAAGCCTTGGAATGCAAGAACTCAACGTCGTCGGACAGGTGCTGCCTGGACCGCTCATCCTTGTCGACGGCGATCTTCCGGCGGGCGGTTATGTTGTTTATGAACGCGCCAGCCCCTGAGCCGACGTCCAACACCGTGGAATCGGCAGGCACATATCCCTGGAGGAAGTCCCTGCATAGAACCTTCCAGATCCCATGCTTTGACTGGAAGTTATGGTCGCAGGACAACCCAGCAACATCATCAGCCATCCTCATTCTTACTATATATTTTCCAGATAAAAAATCCATTAGTAGGAGATGAAAAAAGGGTTTAACACAGTCAGATGGTTGAGTGCGGCAATGGCCGTCCTGTTCATCTTAGAGGTCCTGTTCTTCCACCAGCTCGTATACTCGGAGGCTGAGCAGCTGGGAGAGGGGGACAGAGAGTTCCTTGATGAGATGTCCATAATGTACGGGTTCCCGGTTGACGGAATATACCACGTGGACGAACCCTACTGGATGCACGGAACATACGCCTACCAACTCCTGTTCAAGGAGAAGAGCCTGCTACACCGGGACTGGCAGCACCCCCACATGCTAGACCAGCCGCAACTGTCAAGGTTGATACTTGGATTGGGGCTGGATCTCAGGGGAGGGGATGTAGGGGAGAGCATAGCAGGACTAATGAACTGGAAGAGCATCGCATACCATAACTTCTGGGTGAAGAACGGCATCGAAAACAAGGAGAGGGACTATGAGATAGTGTTGGACAGGGAGTTGGAGGAATACATGGGATACCTCATGGGACTGTCTGGCGGCGGGAAAATGACATCGTTCACCCGGAGGGACTACCGGATCGCGCGGGAAACCGCCTATTTCTTCGCGGTACTCTCCGCCCTGACAATCATGGCCATAAGCTACAGAGTATACCCCCACCCGCTGACGTCGATTATCGCAGGCCAGGTTTTCCTAGCCAACGGGGTCGCCGTGCCCGCATTCGAACGGGTTCTGTCCGAGAGCATATGCACTTTCTTCACCCTAACAACACTGGCCTTGGTTATGAAACTGGGCGAATCCAGGAGTAAGAGAAAATGGGCTTTCTTGGCTGGGGTCTCGCTGGGCATGGCCTTGAGCACCAAGTTCACGACAGCCTACATGATACCCGTAGCTGCGGTGGCGCTGCTCCTGGACAGGAAGACCGAGAAGAGAGAGTTGGTGGGAGCCGCCACTATACTGGCCCTATCAGCGACCATATCATTCCTGTTGTTGAACCCTTCATTGTACCCTGACCCTGTGGGTAACACGGCCTGGATGGTGAGCCACAGGGCTAAGATGATGGGCATACAATCGGGGGTGCAGCCCGAAGCAATAAGGACGCTGGATGAGAGGGTTCGGCTGATAATCGGTAAGGGCGTGCTCATGGACAGCAGCGAATCAATGACCATCCAGGGAATGCACATCATACTGTTCATATGGGGTTTGAGACACATTTACGCGAAAGCCAGGGTTGAATTTGCGTCGGGGCGCATGGGCAGGCACGCGGTCGCATCCCTGTTCATAGCATCGACCTTCATCGTTGTGGGAGCCAGCATACACATGGACTGGCAGAGATACTATATCCCGTTCATGCTATGCTCCGTAATAGCGTTCTCAGCGGGGCTTGGGCAGGCGATAAAGGACGTATTTGAAGATGGAAAACGAGGATAGTGAATGTAAGATGGGGGACTATGAGGTCAGGCTAAGCCCTGACAGGCCAAAGAGGGGGTTGGTGATCGTCGCAGCGCTGGCATTGGCCATCGCAGTGTGGGGCGTCCACAACCACATTTACAAGATCCCGGAGGGGGAGCGGCCAGATTTCGCATCCCCTGGAATGACCGTGGTGGAGCAGTACAACTACGACGGCGGGCGGCTAGAGTCCAAGTCATACAGGGAGGTCAGCACCTCGCTCCTCGAGTCATACTTCAGGACGGACGACCTCCCCCAGGGATTCCGCCAGGTGAAGGAGTTCATCGAGGTGAGGTACGGGGTCGAGAGCATAGTATCGGAGTTCGACAAAGACGGAAGAGCATACTTTTTCTCGGTGCAGGAGTCGAGCAAGGGATACAGGAACAACATAAGGATAGGATACGATATAGCCTCAAGCGAGCATGGAGACAGCGTACTATTGTTGAGGTCTAAGGACGGGGGTGAAACATCCTTCCTCTGGACGCATGAGGACAAGATACTAAGGCTGTATTCTAAGGAGGACACCATAGACCTGGTAGTGCTGAAAGAGCACATGGTAGAAGAGCACCAGCCAACAGAGAGCACCAGCATATGACCGGAGGATATCCCGGTTTTTGTATGAACTATTTCGAAAAACGCCCGAACTATTTAAGAACAGACTCGGATAGTTGAACATGGACCGGGTCATGGTCTGCGGGTCCGCCACCATCGACATGTTCCTGGACGTGGAGTCAGGTTCTGTGAGCATGCACGCGGGAGGGTTCGAGACCGACCTCATATGCTTCAGCTCGGGCAGCAAGGTCCAGATCAAGGAGTTGAAGACCCGGATCGGCGGCGGGGGCGTGAACACCGCAGTGGACCTGTCCAGGCTGGGGAACAGAGCATCCTACCTGGGAAAGATAGGAGGCGGGCACAACGGGAAGAAGATACGGACGGCGCTGAAGAAGGAGAAGGTAGATTTCATAGGAACAAGGGAGTCAAGGGAGGAGTCTGGATTCAGCATAATAGTCAAGAGCGAGGACGGAGACCGGACCATACTCACCTACAAGGGCGCCAACAACGGCCTCAAGTGGGGGGACTTCAAGAAAACCGAGCTTAAGGGGGCTGACTGGTTCTACTTCGCTTCCATGGTCGGAGAGTCCTACAAGACCGTCGAACAGCTCAGCCAATGGGCGGTGAAGAACAGGAAGAGGATACTCTTCAACCCCTCAAGCTACGTGGTCAGACGGGGCCTCAAGTACATCAGGAAGGTCATGTCCGTCTCGGACATCTTCGTCGTCAACATGGAGGAGGCTCAGATAACCCTGGGGCTGCCCCCTAACGCGGCCCAGCTCCCGGAGGCGGAGGTGGACAGCATACTTAAAAGGCTGCACAAGATCGGGCCCAAGATAGTCGCCATAACAAACGGGGACAAGAGGGCGTACGTCTACGACGGCAGGCACAAGTACACTGCCCTGCCCTACCCTGCCAAGACCGTGGACACCGCAGGGGCGGGAGACTCGTTCAGCAGCGGATTCCTATCTGCCTACATGAGGGGCGAGGACGTGGAGCGCGCCCTTAACACGGGCCTCGCATGCGCCCACAGCGTAGTAAACTCGCCTGAGACCTGGCTGCAATTGAGGAGCATGAAGGAGGCGGAGGCCGTCTCCGACGCTTTCAACAGTAGAGGGCATACTGTGACCAGGCAGCGCCTGATGTGAACGCTTAAAAAACCCTCCCGGGTAATAGTATTTTCCAAGTAAACATTGGGGTTTTTGGAATGGAAGAGGACGTTTTACTCGAGGGTTTTCTGAAGGAGAAGGGCGTTGACGAAGGTTTGGTGGATTTGATATCCGAGGTTGCATCACTTGCGGTACCCATAAGGAAGGAGTTCCCGCACAGGACAGGGAAGGCCGGGACCAAGAACAAGTACGGGGAGGAGCAGGTTGCACTGGACGTCTGGGTCAACGACTTCCTCACGAAGAAGCTCCTGGATACAGGGGCTGTTAAGACGGTCGTGAGCGAGGAACTGCCCGAGCCGGTTCACAGCAAGGACAAGACAGGCAAGTACACCGTTTCACTGGACCCGCTTGACGGGTCCTCAAATGTTAAGTCGAACAACATGTTCGGAACCATCGTGGGAGTTTACAAGAAGGACCTCCCAGGCAAGGGGAGGGACCAGGTTGCAGCCTTCTACAAGCTCTACGGGCCCAGCACCACCATCGTCCTGACCACCGGCGACGGAGTGCACGAGTTCGTCAAAGCCCGGAAGGGACACAGCAACTTCATACTATTGAGGGAGGACGTGGAATTCCCAGAACCGAAGATATACGGGGTCGGCGGCAACCCCGACAAGTGGATACCAGAGTTCGAGGTGTTCGTCAGGCTTTTGAGGGACAGGGGATTGAAGCTCCGCTACGGAGGAAGCTTCGTGGGCGACTTCAACCAGGTATTGCACCACGGCGGCTTCTTCGGATACCCTGCGCTCATGGGCAAGCCCAAGGGCAAGCTACGGCTGGTCTTTGAGGGCTGCCCGATGGCGTTTATAGCCAAGGAGGCGGGGGGCTCGTCATCCTGCGGGAGCAAGAGCCTCCTGGACATCGAGGCACGGGACATCGACGAGCGGGTGCCTATCTACATAGGCAACGAGGACCTGATAGAGAGTTTGGAGGAGATATTCGAGGCGTGCAAGGAGGCGCGCGAATACTATTGATGAAGATGAAAGTCGGCATATTGACTGGCGGCGGCGACTGCCCGGGACTCAACGCAGCCATAAGGGCTGTTGTGCGGAAGGGGATGAAAGACTATGGGATGGAATTCGTCGGAGTCCGCGACGGATGGAAGGGCATGATAGAAGCGGAGTACTTCAAGATCGACAGGAACATCGTCTCAGGACTGCTTGTGAGGGGTGGCACCATGCTCGGAAGCTCTAGGACGAACCCGATGAAGATGGATGATGGCATCGACAAGGTCAAATCCGGCTTCGAGAAGATGGGACTGGACGCGTTGATCGCTATAGGGGGGGACGACACATTGGGTGTTGCTGCTAAGATGGCCGAGGCAGGGTTGAAGGTCATCGGCATACCCAAGACCATAGACAACGACCTTCTGGGAACAGAGCGGACCATCGGGTTCAACACCGCGTTGACGGTCGTGGTGGACGCGATCGACAGGTTGCACACAACGGCGGAAAGCCACCACCGGGTGATGATACTGGAGGTGATGGGCCGGCACGCGGGCTGGATAGCGGTGATGGGCGGCATCGCAGGCGGAGCGGACCTCATACTCATACCTGAAAAGCCGTTCAAACTGGATGATGTGTGCGACGTGATAAGGAAACGCCACGAGACCAGGAGCTTCACCATCGTCGTCGTCGCGGAGGGCGCGGTCCCGGAGGGCGGCAGCGAGGTGCTTTCGAGGGGAGAGAAGGACTCTTTCGGCCACGTGGCATTGGGGGGCATAGGCGAATGGCTGAGGAAGGAGATCAAGGAAAAGCTCGGATTCGACACGAGGGCCACCAAGCTGGGTCATGTCCAAAGGGGCGGCACGCCAACGGTCGCGGACCGGCTGCTTGCAACAAGGTTCGGGGTTAAGGCCTGCGAGCTCGCGGGCAAAAGCGAGTTCGGCGTGATGGTGGCATTGAAAGGCGACGAGATCGTGCCGGTGCCTCTGTCGGAGGCCGTGAAAGACAGGGTAGTCGACGACGAATGGTATGGGCTGGCGGAGACGTTCTTCGGGTGAATCAAAGATGGATTTGACAGAAAGTCTTGAGGGCATAGTACCCGACCCAATCAGGTATTGGGTCAGGGTCTGCAAGGACGCGGGAGCAGTCAATATGTTCACCATCGGCGTCCCGGACCCCATTCCAACTGAGGTCCTTGAGGTCTATGCTAAGGCGGTCTATGACCAGGAGATGAAGGGAGCAACCGGATATCCGCCCTTCGTCGGCGAGGAGGAGTTCAAGAAGAGTATCATAGACATGGAGGGTAACTTCGGGGCGGAACTTGCCGACGACGACGTTAACAGGATGTACGTCACCGTCGGCGCATCCCAGGGGCTGCAGTTCATATTCTCCATATTCAAGCCTGGGAGCGAGGTTCTGGTCAACACCCCCGCGTGGGGGACCATACACAACATGATAGCCCACTCGGGGAACGTCGGAGTCCCAGCCCCCCTGTTCGAGGAGGGAAGGTTCGTCGTTGAGAACGCGGAGAAGGCACTGACGGAGAAGACCCAGGCAGTGTATGTCAACTTCCCGGCGAACCCCAGCGGGGAATTGGTGGCGGAGTCGGAGATAAAGAAGATGTGCGGGTGGGCGGTCGCCGAGAACCTGCAGATAGTAAGCGACGAACCCTACAAGTACACCATATTCGACCGCAAGAAGACACCCTATAAGTCTCCCGTTTCCTTCGGCTCGGACATCAACGCCAACGTCAGCCTGCTGTCGTCGTTCTCGAAGATCGTGAAACCCGACGTCAGGATGGGATTCATAAGGGTCTCCCCGAGCATAATGGCCGCGCATGAGATGGTGGGGTTCTACTTCAGGAACCTGAGCGCCGGCGCGTCCAGGGGGCTTCAGGCAGGGCTGAGGGCGATGATAGATGGCGACCCGAAGCTAGGCTTCCTTAAGTCTGTCGTGGAAGGCTACAGGGTCAAAAGCGAACTGACACAGAAGCGCCTGGGAGAGTGGGGGTGCGAGTTCCCCTACAAGCCGGCCGGGACTTATATGCTGTTCCCAACCACCCCCGACGGGAGCGACGCGGAAGAATGGGTGAAGAAGACCGCCACGGAGAAGAAATGCGGGTTCATACCCGGCACGTCATTCGGCGGAAGCTACCCCGGCTTCGAACACCTGAAAAAACACTTCAGAATGGGAGTCGGCGGCGGGCTCACACTCGAAAAGCTCGAAACCGTGCTGGACGAGCTAGTGGGTTGAAGGCCGGGTATATCCCTGGCTGAGCCCCCTTTTATACTCGTTTTCATATTTTTTGCTACAATGGACTTTACTAAGCCTGTTCAAGGTCAGGATATGGTCAACGCTTTGGCTGGGGAGAAGTGTATCGTCATGGCTGCCAACATCAGGGTAACGCACAGCGCCCGGGGCATTATGATGGCTGCGAAGGAGTTGGACGCTGCGGTGATGTTCGAGATCGCCAAGTCAGAGATCGGGTATACGGCGCAGCCTCCCAAGGCCTTCTACGACATGATAGTGAAGACCGCGGAGGAGCTGGAGTTCAACCAGCCTTATGTGATACACGGAGACCACATAACCATCAAGGAGAACACAGCCGAGGCCGTTGGCGCGGGGGAGCAGCTGATAAAGGACGAGATCGCAGCCGGGTTCACCTCGTTCGCGATCGACGCGAGCCACAACTTCAACATCGAAGGGAAGACCGTGGCGGAGCAGCTGGCGGACAACATCGAGATCACCACGAAGCTAGCCGCCCTAATACCCGAGACGGCCGGATTGGAGGTGGAGGTCGGCGAGGTGGGGAAGGTCGACCCGAAGACGGGCGAGAAAGCCCTCACAAGCGTCGAGGAGGCTGAGACGTTCATAAAGGCCATAAGGGACGCCGGGTTCAGCCCCAACCTATTGGCTACGAACAACGGAACCACCCACGGGAACATCTACGACAAGGAAGGCAACATCGTGGAGCAGGTGGGCATCGACATAGACCGCACCAAGGCAATCGCGGATGCTATCGCAGCACATGGCGTGTACGTGGCACAGCACGGGATAACCGGCACCCCATTGAACCTCATGCACCTGCTCATCGACGCAGGAGTGTTCAAGGGCAACGTGGGCACCAACTGGCAGAACATCGCGTTGGATACGATGCCCTCCGACCTCGTTAAGAGCATGGAGGAGTGGACGCTCACAAGCAAGCACGCCGAGAAGATGAAGGCCAAGAAGCCCGGGATAAGCGAGAAGGAGCTCATCGGCAAGAACATAAAGCACAGCATCAAAGAGTTCAAAGAGGAGATAGACTCCCTCCCAGCAGAGGATGTTGAGAAGATAGACGAGGCGAGCAAGAAGAGCGCCATAGGTTTCTTCAAGGCTTTCAACGCCCAGGGAACGGCGGGCAAGGTGAAGGCGTTCATCGAAGGCAAGTGATGACCTGCGTTAGCTTCGCCCTGTTGGACAAGGCAGATGACGGGATGGAGAGGAGGATCGGGGAGAACAAGCTCCTCCAAGACCACCTCATAGGCCGGGAGGGTTCGGATTTCCTGCTGGCCACGAGCGAAGAAACTGTAATGTTCGAGGGTGTGAAAACCCTGCAGATGAGATTGGACGAGCGGAAGAGCGAGGACCTGACCATCATCGTCTCAGAAGGTGATGTCGACTATAGCATGCACTCATACCACGCATACGCCGACCCCTTCAACACCCCCGGGCTGGTGGAAGACCACCGCATAGGTGACGGCTTCATCTTCAAGGCGGATAGGACATATGACAGCCCCGAGGACAACCTGAGGCTCCTGAGGGCCATAAAGTCAGGGGAAAAGGTCAGGGGGGTATACCGAAAGGACGGCATCGTATCCGCTCTGATGGACTCCAGGACCTTCATGGCACGCACGGGGCCGTTCCACCCCACAGTCGAAGACCTGCTTAAACCCTTCAAGGCAAGGGGCAAAGGCGGTGTTAAAGCCCATTTGATAGCATTTAACGTGAAAAAGGGAAAGATAACGGTTGACAACACCTTCAAACCCAAGACCGTGAAGGTCAGGTGAGATACATGAAGTATGCTTTGGTTTTTTTGTTGGTCCTTGCCTCTGCTGGTTGCATCAGACAAGGTGGCGGGGGGAGCCCTACCACCACATTGGGTGAGCCTGCTCCGACGACTCCCACGGTTGAGATGGTGTCCGACACCACCGCGACCACTTCGACCACCTTGGAGGAGGTTGAGGAACCCGACCCGACCACCACAACGTTGAGGGTTGACGCCAGCAACCTCTCAGCCTGCATGGGGGTGTCAGACCTTCCGAGCAGGGACGAGTGCCTGTACCAGCTGGCCGCCAGGACCAAGAACACCGAGGTCTGCGGGAGGATAGACGACAGTAATAAGGGGCTGAAGTGCAGGGCTATGCTGGAGAACGACCCCGGGTTATGCAAGAGGGTGGATGTGTTGGAGGACCGGGACTGGTGCTACCGCATGATGGCGTTCAAGTGGAATGACATAGGATACTGTGACATGATACGAACTCAGCAGATAAAGGACAAGTGCGCCTTCGACTACGTGAAGGACAAGAAGCCGGACCCTTACAGGTGCTTCCAGATGATCGACGCGCGGCTGAGGGACGAGTGCATCCTCCTCCATGTGGGATTGGACAGGATAAACCCGAGGCTGTGCCATCTGATAACGGACCCTGAGCTGGAATTGGAGTGCAACCAGACATACATACACGGCTAACGAGCCTCAAACCATCTTATGAAAGCGTATTCTCCTGCTAGGAATCCTGTGAACAATAATGCTAGGCCACTGGCGTTAACCGCATCCGCAACGCCCGCAACAGATGGGGCGAAGATGAACAGGGCATGTGCTGTGACATATATTTGAAGCGCATGACGCCCGAAGACTGCCAACAATGCAGAGGACCGGGAAGAACGCTCCAGCAGCAGGAGCAGGTAGGTCATCGAAGCCAGGGCGAAGAACAAGTACGGCGGAGAGTTCACGGAAAAGGAGAGGGGATAAAAGAGTAGCAGCAAAAGAGAAGACAAGAGTAGAGCATGGGCAGCGTATGCCAGCCTGCCGCTGAAGACATACAGTCCATGAGAGTACAAACCCATCCCCAAACCGACCATGAAGTATACCATCGACTCCCCAAGCGGATACTCGCCCGATGCCATGATCCAATCCAACAAGCAATGGGGGTTGGCCTCAAGCCATGGACTGGCCAGGGAATACAACACCAGAACAGCCAAGGTGAGAGGGTAAGCGAACCTGCTCCCGCTGACATAGACCAGCGAAACCAGGAGTATCGAAAACCCGATTGTATGCAGAACGTTCAGGTGGGAGAGTCCAACAGACCTCAGGAAGTTCACAATGAAGCCCAAAAACATCAGATACATCACACGCCGTAGCACATGCCCGAGAAACCCTGTCTTGCCGGAGGAGGGTATCCTCTTCCTCCCGGACAGGTATAGGGAGTATCCGGCGACCGTGAAGAACAAAGGCGCCGCAAGCCGTGATACCAGCAGAGAATAGGCACATGAAAGCCCGCATGCGCCCTGGGAGAGCAGGGGAGAGACGCTGCCGTCACCTAGAAAATGCACGAGCATCAGCAGGACAGCCAAGCCCCTCAGAGAATCCACCAAAAGGATCCTGTCCCGTGAACCCCCTCCCATAGCAGATACTGTGAACACACGATTATATGCGGAAAATACAGTTTTCCAATGCTCTAGCCGGTTTTTTAATCTACTCTAGGAACAGGAGTTTATTGGATGGACATCGTAGAGAAGGTTAGGGTCCTGGGTGACGCTGGGAAATGGGACACATGCGCGAGCACCGCCTCCCCGAGGAAGGAGATTGGCGGAGATAGGATAGGGAACGCCGCCGCGGGCGGCATATGCCACAGCTTCACAGAGGACGGCAGGTGCGTCTCCCTCTTCAAGACACTGTACACGAACAAGTGCAGCATGGACTGCCGGTACTGCCAGAACAGCACCCACTGCCCTGACAGGACCCACGTGGAATACGACCCCGAAGAGCTTGCCAAAGTCTTCATGCACTTATACACGGGCAACTACGTGGAAGGCCTGTTCCTCTCATCGGGGATAGCAGGGGACCCGGACACGACAACCGAGAAGATGCTCGAAGCAGCCCACCTCGTCAGGGACAGGTACAACTTCCGCGGATACCTCCACTTCAAGATACTCCCAGGGACGAACAGGGATTATGTGAAGCAGGCGGGCGGGATATCGGACCGGCTGTCCATAAACCTGGAAGCCCCAGGAAGATCCAGGCTGTCGGAGATAAGCCAGGTGAAGGACTACAACAACGACATACTCCGGCGGCAGCGTTGGATCAAGAAGGTCAAACCACCGTCCGGGCAGACGACACAGTTGGTTGTGGGAGGGTCGGGGGAGACGGACCGGGAGATACTGGAAACCGCAGACTGGGAGTACCGTAAGGTCGACTTGAAGAGGGTCTACTACAGCGCCTTCACACCCATCGAAAAGACGCCCCTTGAAGGCTCGGACAGGACGCCGTTGGAGCGGGAGCACCGGCTATACAACGTGGACTTCATGCTAAGGAGATACAACATACCCTTGAAGGAGTTCAAAGAGGTCATGGTAGACGACAACCTGCCCAACGGGGACCCGAAGCTCCACCTGGCCCGCAACTACTTCGACAGACCAGTAGACGTGAACACCGCAACATATGACGAGCTCATACGCGTGCCGGGGATAGGTCCGAGGAGCGTCCAGCGGATAATGGACATACGAGGCAGGAAAGCGGTTATAAGCAAGCGCAGCCAGCTGAAGTCCATCGGGGTGGTGTTGAAGCGCGCGGAACCGTTCCTCAGCATAAGCGGTCACAGCCAGAAGAGGATGATAGAATGGGTGACGTGAGAGAACGGTTCGACCTTGTGGACCGGCATAGGAGATACGACCGCCGACTGTATGAGAAAGTGATGTCCCAGGACCCCCGGCTGGTATTGAACTACGCGACGCCAGAGGCCAAGAGACTCTACAGGATGCAACGGAACGTCCTATGCAGCCTCCACCTTAAGAAGGGGTTCATGCGACTGGAACGATCCAAACATGGCATACTATACGCTAAGACAAGGTTGGAGCACCGAGTCGCAGACCTCCTACTGTCACACTTCCACAACAGGTTCCCCACCTTCCACATCGCGATAGAGGACGGGAGCATGACATATGCCATCAGCCCCAGCGGCAGGATGACAGAGCACACCCTGCCCGTCGAGGAGGTTGTCAGGCGGTTGGAATCTAAGCTGCCAGTCGACCCACTGTTAGAGGGTCTTGAATTCGACGGCCGCCTCTGGGAGGGATTCTACGACTCACAGTACATCAGCGAACGCAGGAACATCAAACTCATGAACAAGATGATGCCGTTGAAGCACCGGGACAAGAACGCCATGGAAACACGCAAGGCAAAAGGAGGCCATAGAATAACAGACTACATCTGACCAACCACGCTGACCCACACCTTCCGTTTCCTGGGTCCGTCGAATTCGCACAGGAATATCCTCTGCCAGGCGCCCAGTTTCAGCATGCCCCCCGCGACCAATACCGTTGAGCTGCAGCCTAATAGGCTGGACTTCACATGGGCAGGGCTGTTACCCTCCGAGTGCTCGAAGCCGACATCCTTCACTATGTCGCCAAGACTTTTGATCATGTCGGCTTGGACGTCCGGGTCGGCGCCCTCGTTAACCGTGACTGCGGCGGTGGTGTGCGGGCAGTAGATGACGCACAACCCATCCTTGACTCCCGACTTGGAGACCATCTCCTGCACCTCAGAGGTTATGTCAACCAACCCCTCCTTTGAACCTGTCTTGGCCTGGAACTCCATAGGAACCAATTAGGGCAGACAAGGTATTTAATCGTCAAGCCACGCCAGGGCGCGTGAAACGGGGAAGTAAAGTGCAACCGTAAGCAGGACATCCAGGAGGCGGATCCTGTTCATCACATGGGGGAGGCACTCGAACTCCTCGGGCATATCGCAGCTGCGCATCTGAAAAGGCAGGTTGTTCATCCTCATGACATCAGCGACCGAAAGATAGGGGTTCTTGCCCTTGCTGCAGAAGTAGTCATGGCGGATGTTGTAGTATTCGGTCATGTTAGAGAGCATCAAGGCACAGTCCCGAGAATCCCGGAACAACAGCGAAGTATGATGCCTTCCCTCCCCTATGTAGTAGAAGTCGGGGGCGAACACCACGCAGAAGTTCTCGGACAGGTATTCGGGGATCTGGAATGTGATCCTCGCCACACTCGTCCATGTGGGAGGGCCGACCACGATCATCGAATACTTCCCGGAGAGTATGTCGTTCTTGATGACCTTCTCCTCAGGAGTCAAAGGCTCCTCATATGCGCGGGCATAGTCGACCGTCAGGTTCAGCCTCTCCCTCAGGTTCGGAGTCCACAGCGGGTCCTCGTAGCTGGGGAACCCCCTGCTGCCAGAGGGGATTATGACTACCTGGCCGGGGTCAACGGAGACATCGTACCTTTCGAACGGCAGGAGCTCCGGGTCTGCCGTCTCGGTCAGGACTAGCCCATCCTGTGGGGGGACGAACCTGAAGGCGTATTCAACATCCTCGCGCAATTCCTTGCACCCCATGTAAGTGTCCCACCTCGTCAAGGTGACGAATGGGCTGCTCGAAACCGCGATCGGGCTGCCAGGCAGCTCAACGCTGTATATGGAGGGATAGACGAGGGTTACCAGGAATAACAGGGAGAATATCCTCCTTGATCTCTTCCACACGACCATATACGAAGCCACGAGGAAAGGATATGCTGGGAGCATGTAATGGGAGCCTATCCGAAGGCCGCCATAGTGGAGGATGAACAGGAGTCCGTAGGCCACAAGCGAAAACTGAGTCATCACATAGACGATCGTGTCCCTCCCGAAAAAGCCCTTCAAAAGGCAGTAGGAAAGCAGAAGCACAACAGTCACTCCAGCCACCACATCGATCATCCGAAGGGAGATCAACTTGCCCAAACCCCACATGAGGTCGGAGCTCACCAGCATCTGATGCCCTGAGACCACATAGTCGAACATGTTAGGATAGACGCCTGAAAGCATGAGATACGAGAACACGACGGTGGAAAGGGAGATCCCAGGTTCCAGGAACGCCCCGGGACCACCGCGAAAAACAAGCTTCGACTCCAGCCCAGGACGCCGAACAAACTCAAAGCCCTCCAATGCCATGAAGAGGGCTATGGCTATCAGGACAGGCAATAGGGTGGTCATCTTCGTGAAGACCGCGAGGGAGAACAGAAACCCTGAGGGCAGACCCCTGAACCTCCGCCTGCCATGGTATAGGAGGTAAACCCCGCATATGTAAAAGCAGGTGGCGAGCGTGGACGTGACGAAGGACATGAACCTGTATACCATCAGCAGGTAGAGGAGCGTGTAGAGGAAGTCGTGGCTGACCCCACGCCGGGAGAGCATGTCACGCACCAGCACGTAGATGACAACATTAGCGGCGACCGTCATCAGGGAGAGGAAGTAGAGGAGATGGCCGCTACCTAGCAGGTTGGAGACAGCGTAGCCTATGTAGTATATCACCGGACCCTGGGCACAGTAGGGCTGACCACCGTATAATGTCCCTTCTCCGATGTAGTCCACACAGACCCAGTAGCCGCCGCCGCCGACCGTGTAATCGGATATGATCCTGGGCATGAAATACCAGGTCAGGGACAAAGCCATGGAAACCAGCAGACCCAACGCCAGAATCTGGCGCCTACCACCCAAAAACACCCTCATAAGAGAAGAATATGTGAAAAGTTTTATATTAAGCTAACCCCTATATATTCCAGGAAAAAAGACATTGCTGGTCCCACGCAGCTGAGAGCATGCTCTCAGAAACGCGCAGAGAGCCCTGCTCTCATACGCGTGGCTCAGCCTCAACGTCTCTCTCCGTTTACAAGCGGGACGAATGAAGGGATCTGCTGGCGCATATCCCCCTTATGCACCACCACGGTGGGAAGACATTTTTTAAATTGGTCCCATGGCTCAGCCTGGTTAGAGCGTTCGACTGATAATCGAAAGGTCTCGAGTTCAAATCTCGATGGGACCAAAAGCCCATAATAGATGGCCTATTTGTTCCAGCATGAGAAGAAAGCCGAAGGCTTTCGGAATCTCGATGGGACCGCAGGAAAACTCAGGTCCCGAGTTCAAAGGCTCTTGGCGCGCCGAAAGAGGCGGAGCCTCTTCCGAGCGTCTCAAGGGGAGCACATATTATTTTTTTTCCTGTACTCAAGCCAAAATAGTATTCTTTTTATAGTATTCACATATTCTATTTGGCTATGGATTCCCGCTGGACTAGGGAAGCGGCTGCCGCATTTGTCGTTTTTTCGCTGGCCCTATTCCTAAAGATTGTTCTAAACCCGTGAATAAAGGTTTCACATGGGAAATCGAAAGATTTATATACTAGTGTTGCTTTATTATTGGGTCATGGCCAAGGGAATTGACGTGAAGGACGGCGCATTGTGCGAGGCTTTAGGAGAGGACAGCGCCGAGATCATAAGGGTAATAGACGCCCCCATGGAGGACAAGGACATAAGCAGGGAGTTGGACTTTGAGACCTCCAGGGTTAGGTCGTGCCTTAACGAATTGCTCGTGAAGAACCTGGTGCAGTTGAACAGGAAAAGGCTGGACACAGGCTACTGCCATTACAGGTGGGTTCGGCGCGAAGACAAGATAAGGGAATACGTTGACACATACGTGAGCAAGAGGATAAAGAAGTTGAACGGCATGCTACCGGACTCTGAGGACATTGTTTTCGAATGCGGTTGCAGCCGGATCGACTACGGCAGGGCGATAGACCAGGGCTTCAGCTGCCCGGACTGCGGTAAGACATTGAAGCAGATAAGCTCCGGAAAGGGAAGCCGGAAGATAAAGTCCGAGCTGAAGAGGCTTGAATCGCTCAGGAACGCCTCATAGGATCTCCCTTGCTTTTCTCAAAGTTCCCGACGTCTTAACCGTGTTGATGATGGCCTTCTGCCGTCTTATCTCCTTCACAACAGCCATGCTGGACTTCAGCACGTCCACGCTGGAGTGGTTAACCTTCAATATCCCGCGCTTCTTCTCAGGGTCGTAGTCCATGACCCACATCGACGTCCTGGAGGCTCCGAGCTCGCCGTGCAGGCGTAGCAGAGAACCCCAGACAGCGTCGACAACAGACTTCCTGTCGGGTTTGGAATCGGAAATTACCTCGAACACTATGTACCTGTTTCTCTCTCTCAATGTCGGCTTCAGCGGTTTGGGCATCTTTCAGTTCAGGTAAACGTAGAATAGGCTGTAACCTCCGTTTATGAAGTGGCTGCGGTCGAAGAAGCCGCCTATCACAAGCCCATGATCCGGGGCGTAGGTCAGCTTACCCTCCCGGACCTCGGTCTTGTGGGGAACCTCCCATGTGGGCCCGACTATCTGCACGCGGGCGCCGTTGTCAATCCTGTTCAGCATGCGTATCGTGTACCCATTGTATGTTCGTTCGCACATCTCACTGCCCAATTGCGTGCAAGACAACCCGCCTATTGTGAGCAGAGAGGCCTGCTCCGGTATGGAGTAGAGGTCCTCCTTGTTTATCTTCATGTAGATGGTCGGCTGGTCCGGGGCGTCGTCGTAGTCTATCACCTTGAACCGCAGGTAGTCGACGAAGCTCTCGCCGGTCGAGAGGGGCCTCCGGTCCTCTATGCCATCCGGGGTTTCGATCTCAACATAGTATTTCAGCTGGTCTCCAGTGCCGGTCTTCTCGTCCAAGCGGAACTTGTATCCAGTGGTCTTGAACTCCCTCCAAGCGCCCTTGAGCTTGAAAACCTCGCACTCGTCCGAGCACGGCCCCCCGCAGTCGATGTATTCCTCGCCCTGGTTCCGGACGCCGTCAGCGCATGAGGCCGCAGCCAATGTGGTGGTGGGAGCGAGGGTAGTGGGGGTCAAGGTCGTGGTGGGAGAGATCGTGGAGGGCGCGGACCCGGGTGTGGTAGGCGTGGACGTTAGGGTTGTCGCAGTTGCCGCGACCGTCGGGTTAGTTGGCGCCATTGTCGTTGCAGGCGTCTCCTGGCTGTCGCATATGCTGTTGTCGTTCCGGTCCAGGCAACATTCACTCCCAACCTGGATGTAAGGCGGGGTACAGTATTCTCCGTCATCGCCGTCGGACGACCCCATGCCGGGAAGGCCGCCTCCGCAGCAGATGCAACCAGACAACATCCCAAAAAGTGCTAAAACAATGATTAAACGCATGAGAATCATATACATATGGAAGTTCCGGCTTTAAAATATGAGTTGGGGGATTCGTATTTATATGGTGGACTACATAATATTGGTTTTAGGATGGTTGGAGTGCCTGGCGGAAAACTACTCATAAAAAACGCAGCAACCCCCCATTCCCGGTCTACAACGGACATACTCGTGGAAGACGGGGCGATATCAGCCGTGGGAACCCTTGAGGGCGAGGGAATGGACGTCGGAGGCAGGCTTGTAATGCCCGGATTCGTGAACGTTCACACCCACCTGGACAAGGCGGACCTGCTTTCGAAGATGAGCCCCGACCAGTACGGGAAGTCCCTGGAGGAGAACCGGGAGCTACTGAAAGCCTTAAAGAAAAACTATAGGGTGGAGGAGATAAGAGAGCGAGCTGGAAGGGTGATAGACGAGTTCATCGCCAACGGCGTGACAGCCATCAGAACACAGGTGGACGTCGACGCAACCGGCGGTCTGAAGCCCTTGGAAGCATTGACCCAGCTCAGGGATGCTTCAAGAGCGGAGCTTCAAATCTGCGCGTTCCCCCAGGAGGGTGTTCTGAGGGAGGATTGCCTGGGCCGTGTAGAGGACGCCCTGAAGTCCGGCGCGGACCTTCTGGGAGGCCTTCCCCTGGTGGAGAAGACGCGGGAGGAGCAGCTGCAGCACATCGAAGTTCTATGCGAGCTGGCCGTTAAACACGATGTGGACCTGGAGGTGCAGGTTGACGAGAGCAACAACCCCGAGGACTTCCTATTGCCGGTGCTCGCGGAGAAGACGATAGAGTATGGGCTGCAGGGCAGGGTTAGCGCGACACACTGCATCTCGCTCTCCGCAGTCGATGATAAGATCGCGCAGGAGACTATCAGGCTGGTCAAGGAGGCCATGATGAACGTGATAGTCACTCCCAGCGCCAACATGATAACCAGGTTCGACACGGCAGACGACGTTCACAGCAGGGCAAGCAACAGCATAACACGAGTGAAGGAGCTGTTAGCGGCGGGAGTGAACGTGGCTGTTGGGACGGACAACATACGCGACATATTCTACCCTTTGGGGAACTGCAGCATGCTAAGGGAGTTGCATGTGCTCGCATCAGCCACGAGGATGACTGGGGAGGAGGATCCCGTGAGGCTGCTGGGCATGGGCTCAGCCAATGGGGCGAGCATAATGGGCTTGAACTACGGGCTGGAGAAGGGATGCACTGGGGACCTGATAGTCTTGAACGCCAGGAACGCGAGGGAAGCTCTAAACACGACGCCTGTGATACCATATGTAATAAAGGGAGGGCATGTCGTTTGCGAATCAGTTCATGAGGTGGAACATGGAGGATAAGGGATTGGACAGTCTTTTGAAGGAATCATATGACCTGCACTTCCACATAGGCCCGGACATACTGCCAAGGAAGCACACGGTAGAAGACCTTGTGAAGGCCGAAGAGGGCAGGATAAAGGGCATCGCGTTGAAGAGCCATAGCTTCCCAACCATAGCCTTGATAAACGGGATAGAGGACCATATGGGGCTTGACCTCGTTGGTTCGGTAACGTTGAACTATTTCATGGGCGGCTTCAACGAGTCGGCCATATACGCCAGCTCTGTGATGAGCCGTGACCTGCCCATAATCGTCTGGTTCCCCACCGTGCATGCCGAGAACCATCTGATACAGAACAAGAGCGACTATGAGATACCCCCGGAGTGGGTGAAGGACCCGTCGTTCAAGCCGAGGCCCAAGACAGACCTGAAGGCCATAAAGGTGACGAACTGGGCGGGTAAGCTGATAAGGAAGGCCAACAACTGCCTTAACACGATGGCTGAGAACGAGTGCATACTCGCGACAGGCCACGTATCCTGGAGGGAGGCGGAGCGCCTCGCCGAGGAGGCGTTGGACAGGGGCATCACCACGATAATCACACACCCCATGCAGAGGGATATCGCGATGCCCTTGGAGAAGCAGGTCGAGTTGGCAGGTAAGGGAGCGTATATCGAATACTGTTACATCATGTACCTGGACCGGGACAACCCCGGGGACTACCCAGTGGAGGAGCAGGTGAATGCCGTAGAGGAGATAGGAACAGACAATGTGGTCCTGACCTCGGATGCTGGGCAGAACAAGAACCCCGGCGCCAGCCAGAGCATGAGAGATTTTGTGAAACTGCTCGGGGATAAGGGCCTGGGGGAGAAGGACTTCAGGAGGATGATAGTGGAAAACCCCAGGAAGATACTGGGGTTGTGAAAACACGGGAAAGACAGGCAAACACTTGGCTTTCCTTAGTTATTCTACTGCTTGAATGTTTCACGCCTTCTGAGGACATCCTCGAGCACCTCAACGTCACCGTAGCTCAGCATGACCTTGGAATCAGAGGTCGTGGGCATGGTAGCCGCCCTTTCCATCCCCGGGTTGGCTGCCCTCTTTTCCTCGTAGCTGGAGGACTTCAACCTCCCGAACTCCTCCGCTGCGAGAGCGAGTATCGCAGCGTTGGAACCGGTGGATTCAAGATAGCCTATGGTCCTACCCGCGAGTTCCCGCCCTCCAGAACCCATTCCCTCGAGCTTGCCCGGATCGAGGAGAGTATCCTGTGAAAGCACGTATTTTGTATAAGGATGTGAGACGCCATGGACGATGCAGTCGGTTGCCGCAGCCTTCAGACCAGGCGACATCCTGACCTTGGATGCTTCTACCTCCTGGGGGTCTGGCAGCGTCTGCAGGGTTACGAGCCTGTGTGGTGGAACACCAGCGGTTTTGTTATTCACTGTATAGGATATAAGGCAAGCCAGAGTATAAAATGGAAACTATCTGACCTGCATTCGTTCGTTGTACTGTTGAGCCGCCCTCCCGGGGTTGTCGTTGTAGATTATGTTCCTGCCGACGTTTATGATTATGTTCTTGCCCGCGTTCTGGAGTATCTTCTTAGCGTCCCCCCCCTGGCTGCCGACGCCTGGGAAGAGCATTATAGTGTCATCGCCGACTGACTTCCTTATCTTCTGTATGTCAACCTCCCGTATGTGGGACGTGGCTCCCACAACGACGCCGTCGGACCGCGCGGACTTTACGTCCTCGGCGACCCTTACGAACAATGGCGTCTGGTTGAACCTGGTCTTCTTCTGGAAGCCCTCAGCCTCCGGGTTGCTCATGAGGTCCAACACGATGATGCCCAGCTCACGGTGGTGTGCCATGTCAGTAGCCTCCCTTATGTTGCCCGCGTAGGGGCTGAAGGTGATCGCATCGAATCCGCACTTCTGAGCCCAGTAGAACGCGCTGTCGTTTGTTGACCCGATGTCCCCCAGTTTATGGTCGAGTATGGACAGAAGCCCATAGCTGTGTATCAGCTGGTTCAGGCTCTCCAGCTTGTTATAGCTCAATGCGAAGAGCATATACTGTGAGTTAATCTTCACTGCACAGCAGTTCTCCTGGACAGAATCCACTACTTCCATGCTGAACTGCATCAGCACATCGCCGAGGTCGCCCGGGTACTGTTTCTTGATGACATCAGACCTCCGCTGATCGGGCAGCGCAGGATCCAATCCAACGCACAATACGCTGCTCTTCTCATCCCTCGCCCTAACATACTCGTCTATGAAACCCATAATCGCCACATCCTCTTATATCCAATATGATTCAGGTTTAGTAAAGTTATGGTTTCAGCATCCACCTTCGAACCTCCTCTTGGACCCTGAAGCATCCCTCGAATAAACCCCGAATTCGGTGTCCTTAAGCTCCGAACCCCTGAAGACCGGGCCTTCCTTGCAGACGCGCATACCAGCAAGCGAGCAGGAACCACATATGCCGATCCCGCACTTCATGTACCTCTCAAGCGACAGCTGACATGGGACTCCCTCACTGGCGCACAGGTCCATGACCTTCTTCATCATCACCTCGGGGCCGCAGGCATACACGCAGCTGAAACGCTCGGCATCAAGTAGGGATGCCAACAGCCGGTCCGGGAAAGACTTCTCCCCTGCGGACCCGTCATCCGTCGCAATGCGAACCTGGAAACCACTTTCTCTGAACTCGTCCGCGAACAGCAGCTCATCCTCCGTCCTGGCCGATACTATGGCATGGCCCTTCAGCTTGTCCTTCAGCGGCCTCAGCGGGGCTACCCCGCAGCCTCCCCCTACGAGGCAGACGTTCCCAGCCACATACTCGAAGCCCCTGCCATAGGGGCCCCTGAAACCGACAGAATCCCCCCTGCCAAGCATGAAAAGATGAGAAGTGAACGTGCCCACCTTCTTGACCGTGACTGCGACCTTACCGGACACGTTGCTGAAACTCATGGGCTTCTCGTTCACGCCCGGGATCCACAGCATGCAGAACTGGCCCGGCTTTGCATCGACCTCCACGTCCAATGTGAAGGTCCGGTGCATGCCTGAGTGGATCTCAACGTCCAGGATCCCGACCATCTCAGGCCTATCCATGGGCCACCCCGACAAGTTCTCTGAGCTTCTGGACTCCACGGCGTTTCATGAACTCCTCAATCTCCCTGCTGACCTCCCGGAAGACGTTAAGGCCTTGGTAGTATACGCCAGTGCCTATCCCAACAGCTGACGCGCCGGCCATTATCATCTCGACCGCGTCCAAGCCCTTAGCAACCCCACCTGTCCCTATCACCGGGACCTTGCCGCGTGTGGCCTCGTAGACGTCGTAGACGCACCTGACCGCGATGGGCTTGACTATGGGACCGCTCATACCCCCGACTTTGAAGTCCAACACTGGCTTGCCAGATTTTGTCTCTATGACCATCCCCGGGCCGAGGGAGTTGCCCATGTTCAACGCCTTGGCCCCGGCCTTCACCGCTGACTTCGCGATCTCCCCCAGGTCCAGGGAGTTGGGAGACATCTTAACTATGACGGGCAGCTTCGCCTTGCTGCACACCCTTTTGGTGATCTCGAACGTAGCTTCTGGAGTTCCCTGGCCGGCGAGCAATCCTAGGCCTGGAGTGTGCGGGCATGAGAGGGCAAGCTCTATCGCGGAGAACTCCAGGGCGGACATCTCCTCCGCCAGGTAGGTGAATCCCTCCGCATCCTCTGCGACTATGCTGGCTATCACAGGCACTCCGACCGACGATACCGCGGCGAACTCCAGCTTCGCATTCTCCAACCCCATGTTGCAGTATCCGATCGCGTTCAGGAAGCCGCCCTCAACCTCCACCACTGTCGGGTTGGGGTGTCCGGATTTCGGGTCCTTGGATATTGACTTTATCGTTACAGCGCCGGCGCCGGAGTCGGCGACCTTCTTCAAAGAGGCCTTGTCGGAGCCCATTATCCCCGAAGCCAGGATTGTGGGGTTCTTAAGGCGGATTCCAGCCAGTTCCACGGAAAGGTCGGCCATGCTGTAACCTATTACCATAGGATTAATATTAATGGATTCCAAATATTCCCCCATGAAACCTAAGATACTGGCAGCCAGCAAGATCCACGATATCGCATTGGACAAGGCGAGGGAGTTCGCTGACGTGGACTTGAAGACGGACCTCAGCGAGGAGGAGCTGATAGGGATAATAGGAGAATACGACGCTATAATAGTGAGGAGCAAGCCGACGGTCACGCGGGCGATGATAGAGGCAGGCGGCAGGCTGAAGGCCATAGGCCGAGCGGGGGTTGGATTGGACAACGTGGACCGGGAAGCCGCTAAGGAGAAGGGCATCGAGGTCGTCAACTCCCCGGAGGCTTCGACCATCAGCGTCGCCGAGCACGCGATAGGTTTGATGCTGGCGTTGGCGAGGAAGGTGCCCCAGGCGGACAATCACGTTCGCGGCGGGGGATGGGACAGGAAGAGCTTCCTAGGCAACGAGTTATACGGCAAGAACTTGGGTTTGATAGGCTTCGGCCGTATAGGAAGGGAGGTCGCCATGAGAGCGAGAGCGCTCGGCATGGAGATATTGACCTACGACCCTGCCATCACATCCGAGGACGCCCGCGAATACAACGCCAGATGCTGCATGAACATGGATGAGCTGCTAGAGGACTCGGATGTTATAAGCCTCCACGTTCCCGCGATACCCGAGACAAAGGACTTGATAAACGCTGAGACGCTCAAGAAGATGAAGCCCTCGGCGTTCCTGGTGAACACGTCAAGGGGTCATGCGGTTGACGAGGACGCGCTCTACGATGCTCTGAAGAACGGTGAGATCGCGGCAGCCGCATTGGACGTGTACAAGAGCGAGCCACCGGAGGGCACCAAGCTGGTCGAGTTGGGGAATATTATCCTTGTACCTCACCTTGGAGCCAACACCGACGAGGCGCAGATAAACGCGGGCACGGTTGTGGTCGAGAAGATAAGGAAGATACTTACAGGTTAGGATGAGCGGGGACGTTGGGGTTGACAAAAAAGACGTCAGCCGTAAGGCTGCTGAACACGGGCTCATACTGAGCTCTGTCGCCCTTGACAGGATACTGGAACTTGGGCTGGACTACGACGATATTCTGAAAGACGCCAAAGAAGCAGGCGAGTGGTTCATCAGCCCGGAGTACATCGACTCCCTGATAGTGGAGGATAAGGAGAGAACATGCGAACCATCCGCGTCCGAAGATAGGGTTGAGGTTGTGAAGACGCG
Source organism: Candidatus Altarchaeales archaeon (assembly GCA_014727915.1). GTDB lineage: Archaea > Altiarchaeota > Altiarchaeia > IMC4 > SCGC-AAA252-I15 > WJMO01. Next base: position 39,900 of record WJMO01000006.1, read on the forward strand.
GAAGCCGGCAGCCTGCGACATAGAATCGCGTCTTAAGATAAGGGAGGACAGCGACGTCACGGGCAAGAGCACGTGCTCAGCCCAGTTGGAAGACTTCACAGCATACTTCAACACCAGGTATGAGAACATCAGGGGCGTGATCCAGGAGAGGGTGGAGTACAAGACCCCCCTCACATTGGAAGACCTGAGAAGCAAGAAAGCGGGAGACAGGGGGCGTATCATCTGCATCGTCAACGAACGGCGGGAGAGCAGCAAAGGCTACAAGTTCCTGGAGGTCGAGGACCAGACGGGAGAGGCCACCGTGCTGATATCAGGCAACGACGAGAGGCTTGCCGCAGCCTACGAACGCATACTACCAGACGAGGTGATAGGCGTCGAGGGGGTTTTGAAGGGCGACCTGTTCATAGCCTCCGACATAACCCAACCGGACATACCCTTGAACCACCCCCGCCGCTACGCTGACGAGGAGGTCTACGCAGCCTTCATATCGGACATACACGTGGGAAGCTACCTCTTCCTGGAGAGGGAGTTCCAGAGCTTCATCGACTGGCTGAACGGAAGAGGGAACCGCAGGGACGTTTCAGAGAAGGTCAAGTACCTCTTCGTCGCCGGCGACCTGGTGGACGGCATAGGCATATACCCCGAGCAGGAGAAGGAGCTCACCATACCAGACATCAGCAAACAGTACGAGTTTCTCGGAATACTGTTGGAAGAGGTCCCAGACCACATAGAGGTCGTGTTGGGGATGGGAAACCACGACGCGGTGAGGAACGCCGAGCCCCAACCGATGGTGGGCAGGGAGGTGGCGGAATCATTGCATGAGCTGCCTAACGTCAGGGTTACAGGGAACCCTGTGAGGTTCCAGGCGCACGGGGTCGAGTTCCTAATGTACCATGGCACCTCATTGGACACGATAATAGGCAATCTCTCGGGCTGCACTTACAGCAGGCCCGAGACCGCTATGATAGAATACCTGAAGAGGCGGCATCTAGTGCCCACATATGGGAAGGACAGCATATCCCCTGAGAACAAAGATTACCTCTTCATCGGGGACGTCCCGGACGTCTTTCACTGCGGGCACGTCCACACCAACGGTTACAGCCTGTACCGCGGCGTCAACGTCATAAACTCAGGGACCTGGCAGGCCAAGACCGAATACCAGGAGAGGCTAGGCCACCAGCCCACACCCGCCCTGGTCCCGGTCATGAACCTCCAGAACCACGAGGTCAGCATGTTGGATTTCAGCGGAAATGGACGAAAACGTTAGGCGATACCAGGAGTCCCTGAGGGACGCCATTGACAGGATATACAGTGTGGGAGCTGCTGCGAGGGAGAAGAGCCTAGACCCCCGGCGTGAGGTCGAGGCCATGCCCGCGGGAGACCTGGCCGCTAGGGTTGAGGGACTGGTGGGCCCGGAGGGCATAGCAGATAAGATCCGGAGCCTGGGTAGGGATAACCTGTCTGATATCGTCGACTTCATATTGGAGGCGAAATCCGGGGAGGACCGGGAAGCTCAGATAGAGCAGGCGCTGAGGACCTCCCTCGCCATATTGACGGAGGGTGTTGTGGCGGCCCCCATCGAGGGCATATCAGGGGTCAAGGTGAGGGAGAACCCTGACGGGAGCGAGTACCTTAGCATATACTTCGCAGGGCCCATAAGGAGCGCTGGGGGGACTGCCCAGGGCCTTGCATGCCTGGTCGGCGATTACATAAGGACCAAGATCGGGTTGCTGGGTTACCGGCCCACCGGGGACGAGGTGGAACGCTATGTTGAGGAGATTAAGCTGTATGACGAGCGGGCCAGCAGGCTGCAGTACATGCCAAGCGAGGACGAGATACGGAAGATAGTCAGCAAACTGGCGGTGTGCGTGGACGGGGACCCGACCGAGGTCTTTGAGGTGGCCATACACAGGGACCTGAAGAGGGTGGACTCCAACAGGATACGTGGGGGCATGTGCCTTGTCATAGCAGAGGGCCTGGCTCAGAAGAGCCTGAAGGTCATGCGCCACGCGGATAAGCTGGGATTGGACTGGAGCTGGCTGGGAGAGCTGAAGAAGAACGCCACCACCTCCGATGAGCACAAGCCTAAGGCAAAGTTCATGGACGAGGTCGTGGGTGGCAGGCCAATATTCTCGGCTCCCTCTGCAAAGGGGGGTTTCAGGCTGAGGTACGGGCACAGCAGGTGCAATGGGATAGCGGGCAAGTCAATGCACCCCGCTACTCTGATACTATTGGACGATTTCATAGCAACCGGCACGCAGGTCAAGGTTGAGAAGCCTGGCAAGGGATGTATCGTGACGGAATGCGACACCATAGACGGCCCTGTGGTGCTGCTGGAGGACGGTTCGGTCCGACGGGTAGAATCCAGGAGTGAAGCCTACGAGATGAAGGACAGGGTTAAGGAGATAATGTTCCTCGGGGACATACTCGTCTCATATGGGGATTTCCTTCAGACCAACACCAAGCTCATACCCTCAGGGTATGTGGAGGAGTGGTGGAGCGGAGAGTCGGGAGTCAACGAGGTCCCAAGCCCGGATGATGCTGTGAGGATATCCATGGAGGGGAACATACCATTGCATCCCAGGTACACCTACCACTGGTGCGACATAAGGGCTTCGCAGCTGAAGACCCTCGTTGACTGGCTGGCAACGGGGGAGCTGGACGGTAGCCTCAGCGTTGATAACAATGATCAGACTGCTAAGAGGGTTTTGGAGGAGCTTGGAGTCCCCCATGAGGTCCGAGAGGGCAAGGTGGTGATAGATGAAGCTGCTCCGCTGATGGTGCAGCTAGGGCTTGAAGGACTGGACCGCAGAGGTTTTGACAAGGCCCTCACATCGCTTGATGAGGGGTCCAGCGGATACGACCTCGTCTGCAAGGCATGCAAGGTTCCTGTGAGGAAGAAGGTCGGGTCTTACATCGGCTGCAGGATGGGCCGGCCCGAGAAGGCTCGGGAGCGTAAGATGCAGCCTGCAGTTCATGGACTCTTCCCTATAGGCAACGCTGGGGGGAGGGAGCGAAGCATAAACGCGGCGGTGGAGAGGAACAGGGTGGAGGTGGAGGTGTCACAGTTCGTCTGCCCCCAATGCAGGAGGAGGATGATGCATCCCTTCTGCAGGGACTGCAATGCCAAAGCCGTTGGGGTCAGGTTCTGCAGGCTCTGCGGATACGCAGGGGATATGGAGACATGCCCGAAATGCAATGTGCACACGAGGCAGTACTCGAAGACCCATGTGGAGCTGAAGTCCCTGTGGGATGAGGCCATACGGAAGGTGGGGAAGTCCACGACCGTCAAGGGGGTCATGGGCATGATATCCGAGAGCAAGATACCAGAGCCCGTGGAGAAGGGCCTGTTAAGGGCTTTGAACGGGATATACGTGTTCAAGGACGGGACCAGCAGGTTCGACGCGACTGACGCGCCGCTCACGCACTTCAGACCAGCGGAGATAGGGATGACCGTTGAGGGGATACGGGAACTCGGGTACGTCCGGGACTGGAAGGGTGAGGAGCTCGTCTCAGACGGGCAGGTGGTCGAGTTGATGGCCCAGGACATAATAGTCTCGGAATACTGCGGAACATACCTCGTGAGGATAGCGAAGTTCGTGGATGAGCTGCTGAGGAAATTCTACGGAATGGAAGCGTTCTACAACGTAGACGCCAGGGAGGAGATGATAGGCCACCTGGTTGCTGGCCTGGCGCCGCACACGTCAGCCGCGGTTGTGGGAAGGATAATAGGCTACACTAAGGCTAACGTATGCTATGCTCACCCGTTCTGGCACGCAGCCAAGAGGCGGAACTGCGACGGCGACGAGGACAGCATCATGCTTTTGTTGGACGTGCTGTTGAACTTCAGCAGGAGCTACCTACCCCAGAAACGCGGCGGTAAGATGGACGCGCCCCTCGTTGTGACCACCATAATGGACCCGCGCGAGATAGACGACGAAGCCCATAAGATGGAGATAGTCACAGAATATGGGAAGGAGTTCTACCTGAAGACGCTCGAGGAGGTGAACCCCTCCGACGTGGACGTTAAGGTAGTGCAGAGGGTACTGGACGAAAACCCCTTCGAGAGCATAGGCTTCACCCACGACACATCGGATGTTACCGGCCCGGTTACCAGCAGCAGGTACGTAACCTTGAAGACGATGCATGAGAAGATGGAGGCACAGCTGGCGGTCGCTGAGAAGATTAGGGCCATAGACGAGAAGGAGGTCGCTGAGATCGTCATCAACAGCCATTTCCTAAGGGATACCTACGGGAACCTGAGGGCGTTCAGCAGGCAGCGTTTCAGGTGCGTGAAATGCAACGAGAACTACAGGAGGGTTCCTTTGGCGGGGAAGTGCAAGAAATGCGGCGGCAGGCTGTTGCTGACCGTCAGCGCAGGTAACATAACGAAGTATCTTAGGATGAGCATGGACATGGCAGAGAAGTACCAGCTGTCGGAATATCTGAAATCCAGGCTACGACTCTTGGAGAAGGACGTGGAGTCGCTGACCGTGAACGACCTGGAGAAGCAGGTCAGCCTCGCGGACTTCATGTGAAAACGCCTATTTCCGGGACTCTACCTCCAAGAACACCCTGGTCCTCGCCTCTCTCGATTCAGGGTCTTGCTCGTTCCTGGCTGTGACGTCGATGGTGTACCTGCCCTCGAGTATGCCAGGCTTTGTCTTGACCTTAAACGATGTCTTCCTCGTTCCCTGAGGGCCTATGGGTATGCTCATGCTACGGTAGGATTGGGTGTAGGATTCCTCGAAGTATATGTCGTCGTCGTTCGCATTCCCTTCGACGACCAATGTGGCCTTCTCATCGGATTCGACATTCTTCAGCTCTATCTGCAGGGTAGTGGAACCGCCAGGCGGTATCTTCGCAGGGTCTGCCTTCACCTTCAAGCCGACGCCGCCGGTGACCCTGAACCCAGAGGGCATTGACGTGAAGAGCAGGGCCGCGACCGCTACCAAGAGCAGAACTGCTATGACAGACCTCCACCGTATCCTGTAAACTATAGACCTTATCCTCGTTATGCCTGACATCTCTTTTTAACTATCGTCAAGAATAAATAAAAGAACGGGTGAATGATGTGATAGGGTTGATTGGAGGCACTCTCCTGCCTGAAACAAGATTGCTCGGCGAATGCGAGGAAAGGAGCGTGGATACACCCTATGGCGGGGTTGATCTGCTGGCCGGCCCTGATGCCGCGTTCATAAACAGGCACCGCGGGGATGTGCCGCCGCACAGGGTAAACCACAGGGCCAACATATGGGCGCTCAAGAGCCTGACTGACACTGTCATAGGCGTTGGTTCTGCTGGAAGCTTGAAGGCGGGTCTGACACCTCCCGTGATAATAGTGCCCTCTGACTACATCGAATTGGAGCCGGTGACATTCTACGACGAGGAGATAAAGCATGTCACCCCCGGCTTCGACGAAGACCTTCGGAACTCAATATTGAGGGTGGCTGGAGAAAACGGCATAAAGGTCCAGGGGGGAGTGTATTACCAGACAAGGGGCCCGAGGTTGGAGACGAAGGCGGAGATAAGGATGATGGCAGACTACGCGGACATCGTCGGCATGACCATAGGCTCGGAGGCGACGCTCGCACGGGAGGCGGGTCTGAAGTATGCTGCCATATGCTGCGCGGACAACTTCGCCCATGGGATAGCGGATGAGAAGCTCGACTTCGAGGCGGTGAAGGAGATATCAAGGAAGAACAGCATCTTGGTCGAGGAGCTTCTAGCAGAGGTTTTGGAGGAGCTACGTTGAGTGTATTGATAAAGGACGTGCTGTTGGACGGGGAGGAGACCAGCATATACGTCGAGGAGAACACCATCAGAGGTATCGGATCTGACGCCGAAGCTGACAGGACCGTGGACGGGAGGGGTAAGGCCGCGATACCGGGTATGGTGAACACCCACACACACGCGGCCATGACCCTGTTCAGGGGATACGCGGACGACCTGCGCCTGCAGGAGTGGCTCCAGGAGCACATATGGCCCGCGGAAGCTAAGCTGACCGAAGAGGACGTTTACTGGGGCACCAGGCTCGCGTGCCTGGAGATGGTCAAGACGGGCACCACCTGCTTCAACGACATGTACTGGCATCTTAAAGGCGCTGTCAAGGCGGTGGAGGACTCGGGCATAAGGGGTGTGCTGAACAGCGTGTTCATAGACAAGTTCAACAAGGAAGACGCGAAGAAGCAGAGAAAACAGGCCGAGAAGGAGATGAAGGATGTCAAAGCATGTTCCAGGGTCACGCTGGCCCTCGGACCCCATGCGATCTACACGGTGACAGAGGAGAGCCTACAGTGGGCCAGAGAATACTCGGACAAGCACGATGTGCTGGTCCACTTCCACCTGAGCGAGACCGCCAAGGAGGTCGAGGACTGCAAGGAGGAGACTGGTATGCGTCCGGTCGAATACTTGGACAGCATAGGATTCCTGGGCCCCAACCTCGTATGCGCCCACTGCGTCTGGCTGGACGACAGGGAGATACGGTTGATGGGTGAGAGCGGCGTGAAGGTCTCCCACTGCCCCACATCCAACATGAAGCTCTCCGTCGGCGAAGCACTCGACTATGAGAAGCTGAAGCATGCCGGAGTCTGCGTGTCTCTCGGCACAGACGGATGCGCCAGCAACAACACCCTGGACATGTTCGAATCGATGAAGAACGCCGCCCTCCTTCAGAAGATATGGTACGGAGACCCCACCCGCCTGCCCGCTGGCGAAGCCTTCCGGATGGGCACCTCAGAGGGGGCGAAGGCACTGAAGTTGGACACTGGAGCGATAGAGGAGGGAAGGCTCGCGGACATAGTGCTCGTGGACTTGAAAAGGCCCGAGCTCACACCACACCACAACCTGGTATCGGACCTCGTGTACAGCGCCAGCGGAGGGTGCGTTGACACCGTAATCTGCGACGGAGAGGTGATAATGGAGAACGGGAGGGTGGATGGTGAGGAGGAGGTCATGGAGAAGGCAGAGGAGATAGTGGGCGACCTGTTTTCGAGGTAGGTTGGATGGCATCCGAGGAGAACATAGCTAGGATAATATATGCCCTCCCCGTTGTCGTCTTCGCCCTGTTCCTGATACATTTCATAAGATGTGACGAGTACCCGAACCACCTCGAGCTCGGAGACGTGCGACTGGCAGACTCCATCGACATGGGCGACTTTTTATCTGAGAAGTGGCACAGCTACTGGAACCCTGAAAAGGGCGCAGGCAACATTCGTTCATGGACGTTGGACAGCAGGATAAACGACAGGGTGAGCGAGGACGAATGCCGGTCGCGGAACCAACATGAGAAGTTCATGATGAGCACCGTCCGGGGGAGGGACCACATCCTCGTCGTCAGGATGTACAAGGGAGACAACAGGACCTCCGTGTCCGTTAACGGCGAACCTTTAGGCCTTCTCGAATATCCTGAAAACCAGGACCTGCAGGGGTGGAGATACCAGACCGCGGTTATACCGGGGGAGAGGGTGGTAGGGGATGATATAAGCATATGGTTGGACAGCGAGAGCACCGACACCCTCGTGAACACATGCCATGTAATGCTATACACCAGCTCAACGGCTGGTGAGAGGATGTCTTTGGCTTTTCTCAAGGCTCTTGCCTGCACCACAGTGGTTTCGGCTGCCGCATATGTTATCTGCACCCTCTACTCTAGGAGGAATATCACCCTCATGATATTCATCCTGGGGCTCATACCGCCGATTATCTACTCATACTATGTGATGGACGCCCAGACACACGTCCCCGACAACATCTCCATACTTTTCCAGTCCCGGGTTTTCGCATCCGGCAGGCTCTATGGGAGGGCGCCGGAGATGCCGGAGTTCTTCGGCTTCAAGTTCGCTGTGATGGAGGAGGGCAGGTGGTACAGCAGGTACGAGCCGGGGCACGCCCTCACCCTCCTACCAGGTGTAGTGGCGGGGGTTCCCTGGGCGGTCAATCCACTGTTGGGGGCTTTGACCATGGTTGTGACATACTTGGCAGGCAAGCACATGTTCGATGATAGGACAGGATACTATGCCGCGATGTTGGGTGTGGCGTCGCCGCTTTACATATACTTAGCTGGCTCTTTCTTCAGGCATGTTCCAGCAACTCTCTATCTCTCAGCCTTCCTATTGTCATATTTCCTGGGTGAAAAACGAGGACAGCCGAGATACTATCTCATGTCTGCAGTCTTCCTGGGCATGGCCTTGACAACGCGTTTCGGGGCTTCCCTGGCATACGCACTCCCGGTAATAGCATACCACACAAAAATGGCGGCTGGAGAATCCAGGTTGAGGGACGTGTCCAAGTGGATGTTGCTGATCCTGTTGGGGTTCATGGCTGGGTTGTCCGCCTACAACATGGTCCTGTCCGGTGATGCGGGCACTCTCATATTCAACACCGCAGAGAGAGGGGACAGCATAGGCTTCGGCCCTGAAAAAGGTTCCTGGCCCATGTATGGCGGAACAGGGCACACTCCCTCAAAGGGCATCTTCAACGTCTTATTGAACCTGGAGAGGATGAACGATAGGTTCCTAGGATGGCCTGTGCTGATATTCGGCGCTGTGCTTTTCCTGGGTTACAAGAAGGACAGGTGGGACTGGATGATAGCCTCGATAATAGCCACATACGTCCTAAGCCAGATGATTTACTGGGCCAACGGAGACACCCCGAACCCGAGATACTTCTTCGAGATAACCCCCCTGGCGCTGTTGCTGATCGCGAGGGGAATACGGGGTGTGAGCAGAGGGGAAACGCTATTCGTGGCCTTCCTGATTTTGACTGTTGTGAGCTCGTTCGCGGAGCTTGGGCAGACTCTTGACGGTTACCTCCCGAGGGATGAGTCCTACTCTGACCTAAAGAGGATGATCGACCACGAGGTAGAGGACAACTCGGTGGTGTTCATCAGAGGCTACAATCACGTCTACTTCGCATACTTGAACGCGCCATCCGCAGACGGTAGGATAGTCTACCCCAGGTGGGTCAGCAGGAGTGGGAACCGAAAACTCATGATAAGCCATTACCCCGGGAGGAGATGCTACGTCTTTGAGAAGTCCGATGAGATAGAGCCGATATTGTCATCTTGTGACTTCATGCCCTCATCCTAGGAGTCGCCATCTGACAACCTTCAGCGCGTAGACCACGCCGGTGACCACCAACATAGCCCTTCTAGTGTATGAGAGCTTTGTCTTGCCTATGCGGGGCCTGAAGTCCGTGTCAACCTCCTCGACCTCCAAACCCGACATGTAGGCGGTGGAAAGCCAGTCATAACACCAGGAGAAACCGTTTTCGGTGAGTTTTGGCAGCATCTTCTCGACTGAGTCGCGGGTGAAACCCCAGTATCCCGTGAGCGCATCGCGTATCTGCCATCCCATCACCACGGAGAGGATGGCCTGTATCGTCTTCTTCACGAGTATGGTGGGCCAGCCGAGGACCTGCTTCTGCTTCTTGAAATCCCGCACGCCCAACGCCACGTCCGCGCCTGACTCTAGCCTTGAGAGCATCTTCGGAAGGTCGGGCGGGCTGTCCGTGTAGTCTGAGTCCATCTGGAACATGTAATCATAGCCATGCTCCAGGAAGTACTCCATGCCCGTTTTCAAACCGCTGCCCTGGCCACGGCCGTATTTGGCTTCCAGGACCTTCCAACCCAGTTCTTTGGCAACCTCGACAGTCCTGTCGGTGCTGTAGCTGTCGACGACGAGAACGTCGAATCCGCCGGGTATCTCGGGAGCTAGCTTGACTAGGGCTGCTTCCTCGTTTAGGGTCGGAAGCACGAGCAGCGACTTCGCTCCGTCCATGAAATGATTGTGAAGTCTATCATTATAACTTTAAACGCAGACTACCATGTTTAAGGGATATGCTGGAACTGCTTCGTAAGTCCCTGGAAGATGCGCCGGTTATGAGGAGGGGCGAGTACAATTATTTCATACATCCTCTGACGGACAGCATACCACCCATAGAGCCAGGGCTTGTCAGGGAGGTGTGTGAGGCGATAGAGAGACGCGCCGACCTGGACGTGGACTATATCGTCACCATGGAAGCCATGGGCATCCACATCTCGGCTGTGCTTTCCCAGATGACCGGCCTGCCATTGAACATAGTGAGGAAGCGTTCCTACGGCCTCCCCGGGGAGGTGGTGTTGGACCAGAGCACCGGCTACAGCAGGGGCGAGATGTACCTGAACTCCGTGAGGAAGGGGGACATCGTCACGGTCGTGGATGCGGTCATAAGCACGGGGGGTACGTTGAAGGCCGTCCTATCCGGTCTCCGGAGAGCGGGGGCGATAGTAAAGGACGTGATATGCGTGATAGAGAGGGGGGACGGCCTCAGGGGCGTTGAGGAGTGCACCGGGTTCACCGTGAAGACGCTGGCTAAGATAGAGGTTGGTGAAAAAGTGGATATCGTCAGGGTCTTGGATTAAAAAACGAGTATTACAGATTAGTTACGATGGCGACGGTGATAGAGGCGGGTCAGAGGCAGACGTCATCAGAGATAGCGCAGGCAGCCCAGCTGATCCAGGAGACATCACGAGTTGAAACAGCGCACAACGTGCCTATAATAAAGGACAACCTGGCCATAACAACCATATTGAAGTCGAACAACCGGGTTAGCAGGTGGTTGGACCGGTGCTTCCTGGCCACTGGAAGCCTGAGCAAGAGGACGTTCGGGAGCATAGGAAGGGTATCAACCGTGTTGAACGGGCTTTCCAGGATGGTGAGAGGTCTTTAGATGGACGAACCGACCGACCGATCGCTTAAGATACAGGGCCTGACAAGGGAGGAGTATGACTCCCTCAGCGACGAGGGCAAGTCCGTGATAGCAGGCAGGAGCCGCAGGCTGGGCGAGTACTATAACATAACATTGGCTGCGGAGCTGTTGAACGCCATACTAGACGAGGACCCCTCAAGGAATTCTTTCATATCCGAGGCGCTGGAGGGAAGGCACCCCAGCTTCGAGGAGACCGTAAGGGACATCATCAGAGACTACATGGACGCCAACGTCAACTCGTCCATCAAAGACTACTACAAGATAAAGTACTCTGGACAGGACATAATGTCACAGCACCAGAGGGCCTCAGCAGGGTCGGAAGCCGAGGACATCATAGGAGGTGCAGGGGAAACACGCCCGCCATCGGCGGAGACCGCGCCATCCCAGCCCCATAGTGACCCAGAACCCGAGGTAACAACACCAATAGCTTCTGACCCGGCACAGGCCACACCAGCACCCTCTAACGCGACACCTGCCACGCCGACATCATCCCCTGAAAAAACGACAGACAAGGCACCAACTTCGGACTCGCCTATTCCGCCTCCCCCACACGAATCTCCAACGCCCAGCGCAACAACTGAGCCAGACCATCCGCTCTCAACAGAGCCTTCACAGACAACGCCACCTGCAACAGTTGATGCAGCAGGTGAATCCGCGCCATCTGACAGCATTTACCCCGAGGACCGCCGGAGGAACATCGCCTCCATACTCGCTGCCAGGGAGGGAAGGGACAGCGAGAGCGTATTGAAGACAGAGGAGGATGTGATTGACAGGATCATGGCCGTCACTGACGAGAACAGAAACCTTGGCCTCCGGGACGAGGACGTCTGCAGAGCCTGCGAGGAGATGATAAAGGACACCGACATCGAATTCTTTATGGAGGCGCTGATGCCAGGCCAACGGCAGGAACTGATAAGAAGAGCCCAGAAGAAGTGAATATTGTTTATGGCCGGTGGGTTTTTTAAAGAAGTGGGAGTCATTGGATAATGGTGGTCTGATGGATGAGGGTAGCAGAAGCCTTCTGGAACTGATCAAGAGGCGTAGGAGTTGCAGGTTCTTCGACAGCTCCAAGAGGGTGACCAAGCGGGATCTGATGGCCATACTTGAGGCTGGGAGGTGGGCCCCTTCAGCGAGGAACCTGCAACCGCTGGAGTTCATAATAGTCAAGGACAACCAAGGACGTGACCGGCTATCCGAGTTCTCACGGCAGAAGCACCCCAGCGAATCCCCGGTTTCCGTCGTAGTGGTCGGAGACCTCAAGAGGGCGAAGGACGTGGGAGACATATCACCCCATGACACCACCACCCACCTGCGAGGAATGAAGACTTTCATGTTCATGGACGCCGCGGCTTCCATACAGAACATGCTGCTGATGGCAGAGTCGCTCGGATACAACACACTGTGGATCTCATCCTTCGACGAGGAAGCCTTAGAGGATTTTCTCGGCCTCCCTGACAGGTTCATGCCAGTCGCGATAATATGCATTGGAAAAACGAGGAAGGAGATACAGGTCCCCCCCAAGAGAACCCTAGGAAAGAGGGTCCATCAGGGGTCATGGAGTCCGCGGCATCAGGATGAATCACATATAGGCTTCTCCAAGAAGATAAACGTCAAGTTCTGAAAGATATAATCACGATACCAATGCGACAAGTATTTAAATAGTCATGACTATATCATAATCGTCATGGAAGGCAAGGGGGTTGGTTACGGACATGAGTTCGAAGAGCTCATAGGCGAGATATCCCAATCCATCCAGAAGAACGACCCAGTGACGATAGGCTTCATGCTATACCAGATAGCAGAGGAGCGAAGGAAGACCAACCTGATAATACGAGACCTGAACGCCAAATTCGACCTCCTAGTGGAGAAAATAGACAACATAGAGGGCAGAACGTCAAACCATGAGACGGGACTCTCCGAAAGGGACCAGGAGGTATTGGACTACGTCAGGAGAAAAGACAGGATAAGCGCGGAAGAGCTGCAGAAGAAATTCAAATACAAGGGAAAGAACGCCGCCAGCGCCAGGCTCTCAAAGCTGTTCCACGACGGCAAGCTCGAGAAGGAGTACGCCGGGAGGAAAGTATACTACAAGCTCAGGTAAAGCTTATTACATCACCCCAACCACCCCCCCACCCCCCGCTGAAAAAGCGGGGGGTGGATCCAACTCACCAAAAAAAAAACACGCACATCACTCCAAAAAAAAAGAAGATAGTGGGATGCAGACCACCACCACCCGTATTATAGGGATGCGGGTGGGTCACAATCACATCGCCTAGATGTGGTAATTCAGCCAACCACCCCCACCCCCCGCTGAAAAAGCGGGGGGTGGATCCGGTTGAAACATGTCCTAAGAGAGAAAACGGATAAGCCAGCAGAGCACAGTAAACTGCGACCTATTTCAGCCCGTGACCATCCTGTGAACGGTCAATTTTCGTCCTGGCCTGTTCCGTATACGGACCGGGTTCTTCACCTGACCTATCAGTCCTCCGGCCACCACGACTTCCAGGCCTTCCCCGGCTGCGATTTAGAAGGTCGCCGAGGTTCTCCTCGAAATCAGCAGGCGTGTATTCCCTGCCACCTCGTATCTCACTCCACTTCAGCCGGGCCTGATCCTCGAACCACCCCCTATAATCTGGCCCTCCCCGAGGTCCGACAGTATAGTTGGGCCCGGCAACATCCAATCCCCTCTTCATCGCATCGGCAGGGTCGGATGTCAGCAACGCAGCGGACAGAACCCACCCAGGGTCGGCCTCACCGGACTTGCCAGCACTCGCAACAACCTTATCCAACAGTGGGTCCTGGCCTGCCCTATGGGATGTCAGCTTGTTGCCCCAGTAGAGGTTCTGATATAACTGGGTCGCTTGTTCAGCCAGTTCCGGGATTGCCTCCTGAACCTCGGCAGGCGAGACCCGTCCGCTCAACGCTCTCAACCTCAGCCGATGTACCTTATCCCTTTCAAGAATCTCCCCCGGAGGGACAGCAGCATCCTGAATGACGGGAAGATTAGGATGATGTATCTGTTTAACCATATTAATTAAAACTGGGAAGGAAGGGTTTATTAGCTTCAGCCGAGGATGTTGTCTATGAACCAGCTCCTGTCGAATTCCCGGAGGTCCTCGTATTTCTGCCCCACGCCCACGTAGATTAGGGGCTTGTGGGTTGAGTGGACTATCGACAGGGCACCACCGCCTTTCACGTCCGCATCCATCTTCGACAGAACCGCAGCTTCGAATCCCACCTCGTCGTTGAAGGTCTTCGCCTGCTCGACCGCATCGTTGCCGGCGAGGGCGTCGCCGATGAACAGCTTCATGTCCGGCTGGTTCACACGTATGATCTTCTTCAATTCGTCCATTAGATTGGTCTTGCTCTGCATCCTACCCGCCGTATCGGCCAATACGACGTCTATGTTCCTCGCCCTGGCATGCTCGACGGCATCGTATATGACCGCCGCAGAGTCAGCTCCCCTCTGGTGGGATATGACATTCACTCCTATGTTCTGGGCGTGCTGTTGCAGCTGCTCTATCGCACCCGCACGGAAGGTGTCACCGGCGGCGAACACAACGGAGAACCCGTTGTCCAACAGCAGCTTCGCCATCTTGGCCATAGTCGTGGTCTTCCCCGTGCCGTTCACGCCCAGGAATAGGACCTTATAAGGCCGGGGGCCATCGCGGACCGAATCGAGGAATGTGACCTCGCGTTCTGGAGTCAACGACTCCTCCAGCACATCACGTATGCAAGAGCGTATATCATCTGATATCCCGCGGCCGGACACTTCAAGCCCGACCAGCTTCTCCTTCAAGGACTCGACTATGTGCTCCGCGGTCTCGACCGCCACGTCGGATTGCATGAGATCCATCTGAAGCTGCCATAGTGTGTCCTCAACGTCTGCTTCGCCGAGCCTGGCCTTACCGGTGACTGCAGCCTTAACCTTCGTGGAGGCTGTTATCTTGGGCTCCGCCTTCTCCTTCACATCACCCATGAAAAAATTGAGCTTCTGCTTCAGTGAATCGAACATTTTGACGTCAGTGGCTGTGCTGGCCCATCATCGCCTCGGCCTGGGTGTTCAGTTCGCCCATCCGGACGGCCATCTCGCCCATGGTCTTGTTGAGCTGCTGCAAAGACTGGGTCAGGTGCTTCCGCCGGCCCTCCAATGTCACGATCGCATCGGGGAGTTTTTTCTCCACCGAATATCCGGCGCCTATGTCGACCAGCACGCTCTCAGTGTCCTTCAACGAGGCCGTGATGTAGGAGCCGGCGCCGAAGGGCACCAGGACCTCAGAGCCTGTCTTCTGGCTTTCAAGCGACTTCAAAGCCTCTACCGTGGAGGTCAGCTCCAGTATGGCCGACTCTATCATCTGCCCCTGCTTCCCGAGCTGGTCAAGCTGCCTCTTGCCGGTCTCCAACTGCATCAGAGTGTTCCTTAGCTCTTCGTCCATCTTCACATGTACTGGGCCTTGCCCTTCTTGGATATTATCACGCGTTCAGGCTGGCGCACTGCGAATATGCCGTTCTCGACCACGCCCGCGATGTTGTTGAGCTCCGTCTCCAGCTGGAGGGGGTCGGAGAAGTCCAATCCTGTGACGTCAAGTATTATGTTGCCGTTGTCTGTCGTGAACTTCTTGCGCTCCACCACCTTGCCGCCAAGCTCCTCAAGCTCCGAGGTCACGAAAGCCTTTGCAAAAGGCAAGACCTCGACGGGCAGGGGGAACTTCCCCAGCTTTGCTACCGCCTTGGATTCGTCCACTATGCATACGAACTCGGTCGAAGCCGAAGCGACCACCTTCTCCCGGGTCAACGCTCCGCCGCCGCCCTTTATGAGATTGTAGGTCCGGTCCACCTCGTCGGCTCCGTCCACGTACAGGTCAATGAGGCCTCCGCCCATGTCGCCGGCCTTCTTGAATCCCATCTTGGCGACCTCGTCGAGTGTGGTTACCTTAAGCCCTGATTTCTTGGCCAGGTCCTCGCTCGCCTTGGAAGATGGCACGACCAAGCCGGGAAACTTCTTCCGCCCCAGCTCCTCTATGAAGTATTTGACCGTCGAACCGGTCCCCAGACCCAGCTTCATCCCGCCCTTGACTTCCCTGACAGCCATGAGCGCAGCAGCCTTCTTGTCCGCCTCCTGGGATTTGCCCTTAGACTTGGCCATTTTCAAGTTAAATGAATAAAGTAGGAGAGTATAAAAATGAGGCGCCAGACCAGTGAAAAACAGAAAGGAAAAAAGTATAGAATATTATTAAAAAATTAAAAATAATTTAAACTTTTTTAGATTGCAGTCACCCTGTGAATGTGGGCCTTTCGGAGAGCAGGCGCGACAGGGGTATCTTCCGGTAGGGCATGTTCTTGGATTTCTCCTTGACCTCAACTGCCACGACCTCGGCTACGACGGTATTCTGCTCCTTCTCCCCCCGCACCCTCACGGAGACCTTCCCGGATTCCATCTCCTTCTCGCCTACGACTATTATGTAAGGTATCCACTCGCGCTCGGCCTGCCGTATCTTCTTGCCCATGGACTCGTTCCTGTCGTCCACGTCCACGCGGATCCTCTCCTTCTCGAACCGATCCGCCAGTTGGACCGCATAGTCTATGAACTTCTCGGACAAGGGTATCACCCTGATCTGCGTAGGGCACAGCCACATGGGCAGCACGGGAGTGCCCCCGGATTCCTTCATCATATGGGCCTTCTCCAACAGCGCGTATATCACCCTCTCTATGGCGCCGCTGGGCGAGCAGTGGAGGATTATGGGGTTCTTTAGGCTCCCATCCTTGTCCGCGAACTTTATGTCATAGCGTTCTCCGTTCTCCACGTCTATCTGGTCCGTCGACAGCGCCGAGGCCTTGTCCAATGCGTCGACGAAGTTGAACTCGTACTTGAGTATGAAGTAGAACACCCGCTCATCCCACATCTCGATAAGGGCGGGTTTGCCGAAGTCCTTCACAAGCTCGGTGACGAACTCCCGGTTGCTGTCATAGAATCCCCTGGTAACGCGCACCGCAAGCTCGACGTCATCCCTCTCAAGGCCAACCCCCTCGAGGGTCTCCACGCTCAATCTGAACCTTCTCTTGTACTCTTTCATCGCCTGGACTAGGTCGGTGCATAGGGCGTGTACGTCCGGCATGGTGAAAGCCCTCAGCCGCCTCAGCCCTGTAAGCTCTCCGCTCTTCTCCCGCCTGAACGCGTAGCGTGCCAGCTCGTAGAGGCGGAGGGGCAGGCTCCGGTAGCTAAGGGTGGCGTCGTGAGCCATGAGGAACTGGCCGAAACACGCGGCAAAACGCATGAAATAACGTTTTTCGTCGGATTCTAGCACGTACTGGCGGGCTGGGAACCTGTCCAGGTACTTCTTCAGGGTGGGGTGCTCGAAGTCGTACATCAGCGGCGTCTCAACCTCCACGCCCCCGTAGTCGAGTATCTTCTCCGTCACATACTGCTCCAGCAGCGCCTTTATCATCCGCCCCTTCGGGTAGTATCTGAAGTTCCCAGGGTCGCTGGCAGGCTCGTAGTCCACCAGCTCCAGCCTGCGCATCAACTCAATATGGGGTGGTGCCTTCTCGACCGCGCGTGACTTGGCCTTCTCGTAGGCTGCGAACTTCTTCAGGTTCTCGCATCCCTTGTATTCGAAGCCTTCGATGTCGTGGAGTACCCCGTCCGGCGTCATTATGTGCCAGTGGCTGTCGATCTTGTCCTCCTTAGCCAAAGCCTGGGATTCCCCACCTTCATCTTTGCCACCGTCGCCCGGGACTATCGTCCTTGAAAGCTCGCTCAGCGGATGTCCCTTGCACTTCAACTCGAAGCTCTTGTACCATCCGAACGGAGCCTTCAACGCATTGTACTTGGAACTTATCTTCTCATATGAGTCGTCCAACACCTTCCGGGCTACGGAGAGCGAGCCCAGGTCGCTGGACAGGTGAGCGTAGGGGTATACGACGATGTTCCCGGCCTTCACCTGCGCCGCCATCTTGTCCACGACCGTCACCAGCTCGTCAACAACGAAATCCGGGTCCTTCTCGTCCGGCTTCTCAACGGCCATGAAGCAGACTATGCAATCCTCAAGCCTTCCTCCCTTCTCGGTTATCTCCTCCGGCTGCTTCACAGCCTTCTTCTGCGCCTCGAACTCTATGTAGTCGCAGTGCAACAGCAGAACGCGCATGGTATATAGAATGGAAAAACCATATAATAACCGTATGAGCGCTTTGAAGACGCGTGATAGACGCGAGGGACCGCTGAGCAGGCTCATGGACCTTGTGGCCCCAGGCTCCCAGAAGGAGGTTGAATGGGTTTTCTCAGACTCCGACGGCAATGTGACAGGGAGCGTCCCCGACGACCGGGCAAGAGAGGTGGGTCCAGGATACTCCGGGGAGCTGAGATATTTCATAGATGGAAAGCGGTTAGAAGCGGATTTCATAGGCACCAGCGATGGCAGGACCCTCGCACGCAGGGGTTTCAGGTCGGCAGAGGCGAGGACAAGAGGGTTCATGAACCTGATGCACGCCGCGGAAGACCAGGCAAGACAGCACGGTTGCAGTCAGGTGACCTTGGACACCAGAGCATTCACGGAACACCCCAAGCTCATGGAAAGGCTGGGTTACAAGCCCTTGGACGACCGGGAGCGGGAATTGCACCGTGAGGAATCAGCCGGCCAGACCATCGAGGAAAGGAGGGGAGTCGGGTCGTGGGTCAGGTACGTCAAGAAACTCGATTGAACATGGACTCTAAGGAGCGCAGTGAGCTGGAGGCGCGTTTGAGGGAGGAGTTTGAAAGGCTGAACAGGGAGAGGTTCGACAACTCCATCGAGGATTACAAGCTCAGGTTCAGCAAATCTTCCGTGAGGACCCACGGTTCCATAAACCTGGAGACCAAGACCATCAGGATATCCTATCCCATGTATGAGCAGCACGGTTGGGAGATGGTCGCCCAAACCCTGTTGCATGAGATGACCCACGCGCTCATACACCAGCAGGGAGGCCACGCGAGGCACACGAAGAGGTTCTGGAACGAATTCGAGAAGAGAGGAGGGGTGAGGGACAGGATAGACGTGAAGCCAACCGCACCCTACGTGTACGCCTGCCCCACCTGCCAGCAGGAGATAGAGAGGATCAGGCCTATGAAAAGGCCCTGGCTGTACTCTTGCATAAGATGCGACAGGAACTACAACCCAAAACACAGGCTATACCTGAAAAGGGAGAAGGGACAGATAAAACTAGAATGCTAGGGCAGACGCTCGTCGAACCTGCCACGCCTCAAAACCACGGTCAAGCACCTCTCAGAACCGCCTGCGCAAACGTACTCCTCAAAGCCGTCCACTGGCCTGACCGAGTAACCCAGCTTCCCGTATACGTCATGGGCTGCCATGTCAAGTGTCCTGAGAGAGTAGGTTGGCGTCCAGACGTTCCTCACATGAGCTCCATCGCCTCCTATGTAGTTCTCCTGCAGGACGTTGTTGTAGGTTACGGCCATGTTGGTCTGCCCTCTCTCCGGCAGGGGCAGGTAGGGTATCCACCGGACGTCATGCCCACGCTCGCGCATCATATCAGGGTAGTCTTCTATCATCCCATGCAGTCCAGGCACACCCTCCACCAGGTCAGCCCAGTAGTCGACTGACATCGCCTCCCTATCATCCGCCTTTACCTGGGGCATTATGTGGAATGAGAAGTACTGCTTCTCGCTCTTCGGCAGGGACCTAAGCAAGCGGGCGCCCCATAGCGGGTTGCCCACAACTAGGATGTTGTCCCTGGGTTCCCCGTCGACATACGTCGGACCCAGCGGCGTCGCCCACATGTCGATGTGCTCAGGGTACAAAGACCTCACATCGCCTGAATCGCGTTCAGGATAGGGCGGTTCGATTATCTCGACGGGTTTGCCGGCGGCGGCCGACATCCGCTCGACAGCGTTTTCGGGGGTGACATCCATGAGCCCGACAATGTCGGGCGAGCACAGCACCTTCTTGTCGGTGGCGACCGCGAAACCCCCCGGACTCAGAAGGCTATACTCGTCCATCAGCCTGAAGAACCTGCCATCATCGTTGATGACCCTCCGGACGAAACGCGGGCTGGATAGCGTCGTTGGCACACCAGCAGTATGTGACCCGCTCTGATACATCGTCAGAAGGTCCCTCATCCACTCATGGTGTGTAGGGTTGGCTGCGCCCTCGGTAGAGGTTATTGTGACCGGCCTGTCAGCCAATCCAACGTCATGCAATTCCTGCCTCAACCCCTTAGCCTCCGCATCGTCATAAGCCAGTATCTTGAACCTCACAGACGGCCCCATCTGACCCATCAGGGAGAATATCACCCGCTTGGTATCATGGTCGTGGTTCACCATGCACACCTCCGCTATCCTACCGTGTGTGTCGCTCATCATGCGAAAGCCCTTTGAGTCCAGTTCAAAGGGGAGCACAAGCTGGTTTTGGGACGGGCGGGCGACCCTGTGGCGCGTGTCATCCGACATGGAGTCATCAACGGCGGGCCTGCCGTGGCAGAGGGCATCATCGACAGCAGGCCTCCCGGAGCATGCCATGGAGCGAACAGCCTTCGTCCTTTTGGTCCTGTCCACGGCCATGTTAAGGATTAGGAGCAGTGACGATATAAGCTTCCTGAAGGTTTTTTTACTGCTAACGTAAATGTTAAGAGGGTGAAGCTGATACTATACTCCCAGGAGGACCTGGCAGGCTCGAACATAGCGCGCATCCTCGTCAACAGCCACGGGTTCTCAGAGTCCGGGGAATACTATTACGGCTCTCCCATACACAAGAAGAAGGATGTGCTGTTGATAGGCACCCACACTTCCGTCCGGGACCTGGTTGAAATACCCTTCGACCCTGAAGTCTGCCTGGTCGCGTCCAGGCACAGGTCCGACAGCGGGAAGCCCACGCTCACATGCCATGCCACGGGAAACTATGGGAGGGCAGACCTTGGAGGGAGGGAGAACACTCTGCAGTTGACCCACGCCCACTACCTCAGGGAGGCCCTGCTCATGCTGAAGGATAGGAAGAGGGAATACGATCTCGGATACGACGTCACATTGGAGGTTACACACCACGGCCCCACCGGGCTTCCCTTCCCGCTCCTGTTCGTGGAGGTGGGCAGCTCCGCCGTGGAATGGAGCAGCCTCGAAGCATGCAACGCCGTGTCAGAGACCATATACGACCTCATGTTCAGCAGCTTCGAGGCCAAGACCCCGGCAATAGGGTTTGGAGGCCCACATTACGCTCCGAACTTCACATTAGCAACCAGGAAATACGCGATAGGCCACATAATGCCCAAGCACGCAATGGAATCCCTGACCAAGACCATGGTGGAGGAGATGATAGAGAAGACCCTGCCTAGGGCGGAGCTTGCCATAATAGACTGGAAGGGTTTGAGGAGCAAGGAGAGGAACAGGCTCGTTGAGCTTCTGGACGAGCTGGGGGTCAGCTGGATAAAAACGAGCGATGCAAAGTGAAAGGGCGCGCTGGATTCAAAACGGGAGCCCTCGCGGGGGTCATCATAGGCGTGTTGTTGGGTGTTTTGACGTATCAGGCAGGCGTCGGTTACGCGTGCCCCTCGAGGAACTGCGTCGGCTCGGCCGAGGTCACGCCCGTGGCCGACAGGGAGTACTTCCAGGCTGCAAGGGATGTGCTGGCCGGCGCGGAGGAGACCATACACATAGTCTCCTTCGAGGTGAAATACTACAGGTCATACCCGGATAGCCTGCAGAACCAGCTGGTCCGGGAGCTCATATACGCCCGGGAGAGGGGCGTGGAAGTAAGGGTTATCGTGGACGAGTTCAGCGAAAGCGACAACGCCTACGACCTGCTGAAGGCCAATGGAGTGGATATCAGGCATGACGGGAAGGAGACCACAACCCATTGCAAGCTGATAATTGTAGACGGGAAGGTGGTTTTGCTGGGCTCCACCAACCTGAGCTACTACGGTTTGGAGAAGAACCACGAGGCGAACGTGAAGATAGTCGACAGGAGAACCGCGGAATACTATGAGGAATACTTCAGACAACTGTGGGGGGAATAGCAGGGTTAGCAGACCTTGTACTCGGCTGCCGTGAACACCGGGCCTTTAACGCTTATCCTCTTGTTGTTGGATTCTATGAACCTCCGCGCCTTTGACGAAACTCTGATGTTAACGTCCGAGGGGCCCTTTGCCATCTTGGCCTGTATGAAGCCCATTGTCTCGCCCGCTTGTACCTGGTTCTCTATCTCATATGCGATGTAGGCTGCGACGGCATCTAGGAATGTGAAATCCGCCTTAACCCCCTTCTCTACCACTTCGCTCACGTCCGCCTTCAGTTTACTGGTGTCCTCTGGCAGGCCGTAGACGCTGCCGTCGTGCACGTAAAGCCTGTTCAAGGCGGCGGGACCGAGTAGCATGCTGTTCTCCTCGCGTTCGACCGCGTTCACCACCACCTTCTTCCCGGATATCATGCCCTCAAAGGCCTTATGCGAGCAGGGGGACTTGTCGGTCGCATATTCCGTGTAGGTCTTCTTCAGCGACTCGGCCAGTGACCTGCCTGCCTCGGTAGCAGGGGAAGCTGATATGGATATCTCGCCCGCGAGTTCCCTGTCCGACAGATGGACTGTGCTGTAGAACTGGGGGTAGAGCAGCTCGCGTATGTCGCTGACCTTGTCCTTGACCATGAGTATGCGCTCCAGGCCGAAGCCCAGGTTGAACACGTTGTATTCTATGTCGTATTGGGCGAGGGATACGGGGGAGTACATGCCTATGTCCGCGACCTCTATGTCGCCGGAGTAGACCTCGTATTCCGTGTCAGGGGCGTAGTAGTTTGAGGTGGCCTTCTTCAGCTCGAACCGGACGTCCCCGAAGTCCAGGGTGTTCAGTATCTTCTTGGTCATGTCCATGCCGGACTGCAAGCTTATGTCCTCGTCCATTATAACGCAGCTGCCACCATAGTGGGCTCTGAGATGTGATGAATCGACCTTCTGCTCCCTCCTGAACCTCAACCCGACGCTGAACAGCTTCAACGGCATATCGTCCTGCATGGCAGACAATGTGGGGAACCATGCGGCGGTCATGTGGGACCTGAGGGTAGTCTTGCCGCATACGGGTTTGATGTTCTTGAACTCCGGGAACAGGTCGAGTATCTTGGCGGCCTGGTCGGTGGTCAGCTTGAACCTCCGGACCATCTCCTCCAGAACGTCGTCTCCCTCTATGCTGCCCTCACGGTATTCCCTGAACAATGCCTTCAAGCCGTCGGGTTTGACTTCCGCTATCGAGCTGACCTCGGATATCTTGTCCTTCCCCAGGCCTATGTCCGGGCGGGTCAGGCCTCCCAGGTAGTAGCAGCGGTCGAGTATGACGGGAGCTTCAGGACCGTACTGCCTGTAGACGTCCTCCTCAGGTATGAAAAGCTGGTTCTCTACCTCGTCGAATCCAAGGTCCAAGAAGGCCTTCCGCACCTTCTGGGCGAGTTCGTGAAGTGGATGGGCTCTGCCCTTGCCTGACGTGTAATCGCCTCCCTTGGAGGGTATGAGAGCTGCTGTCTCAAGCCATGCTCTGCGGTAGTCTTCCTTGGCCTGGGCCCTTATCTTCCTGGGGTCGAGTTTCATTTCAGCTAGCACCATACGCCCGGGTCGCATTGGAAGTCCCCGCATCCGCTGGGACCGGCGCACAAAGCAGAGGAGGAGGTGTCACAGTATAGGCGAAGAAGGCTGCAAGCCGCCCTCACCAGTATCAGGCCTATCAGCACGTAGATCATGCCCTTCTTAGCGTCCGCCCTCTCGTTGGGGCTGTCTGCGATTATCCATTTTATCCCTAGTATTACCAGCATGATCCAACCCAGCGCGTAGGCGACGGATTTCATGGAGGTTATCCATGCGACTATGTCGGAGGTGGCCGCGGACGCCGACAGGGAGGCTATGTTAACCATGAAGAAGAAAATCGATATCCTGGAAATGCGCTTCATTTTGTGAAATATAGGTCCTGGGAGAATAAAAGCCTAGGTAGTGCAATGGCTCCTGCAGTAGTCTGCGAAAGGCGCCACTGGGGCGCTGTCATCCTTGTAGTCGCAGCCGGTGCCGAAGGTGGTCGGACAGCAGTTGTTGTTCGGCCCGGCGTCGTCTATGCATATGCAATACCTTATCACAGAGCCGGTGTACCAGTAGAATGCCCGGCAGTGGGTGAGGTAGTAGGATATTGGCGGCAGTCCGTTCACCCATACGTCGCAGCCCCCATGCCTGCAGCACTGCCACGGGTCCATTGTGGTGCAGGTGGTCGAGGAGGTGAGGGTGGTTGTTGTTACAGTGGTCGTAGTTGGAGCATTGCACCCTGGGAAGCAGTACATCGCGTAGTCGCAGTTGATTCCCGGAACCGCTGTCTGGACGTTGTCGCAGTATAGCTGCAGCATCTTGCACGCGCTCCTGACTACTAGGACGGCCACGAGCACGTAGATCATGCCCTTCTTGGCGTCCTGCCGGTCCGATGGGTTGTCTGCCACTATGTATCTCAAACCCAACACGACTATCATCAGCCATCCCAGCGCGTAGGCGAGGCAGCGGAGGCCTCCGACTAGGTTCAGTATGCCCTGGGTCGAGGCGGACGCCATCGGCGAGGATAAATTCAGCAGAAGCATGAACAGTGAAAGCCGGTAAAACCACTTCATAGCGTAATCCATTTAGCCTAGGTAAATAAAATTAGCATAGGAGGTATTCGATGAGCTCCAAGGCCGTCCGTAATATTATCAGTCCTATCACCACGTAGATGACGCCCCTGCGGGCGCTCTCCCTGTCTTGGGGTCCGTTGGCGGTCATCCATTTTATGCCGAGGTAGACTATCATGAAGACTCCCGCGGCGCTTCCGACTATCTTCAGCGAGGACTGTATGCTAGTCATGGTCGGGATGTTGGCTCCGCATGATTGGGCGGCTGCGCTTTGCAGCATCAGCAGTAGTGCCGCCAGCGCCAGCATGGCGGTCGCGTTTTTCTCGTTCATGGTCTCAGTCCAGGTCGGTCTGGAAGTAGGGGCAGTTGCTGCAGTACCACTGCGACTGCAGGCTGTCGTTTACGACAGGTGTGTTAGCGATCTTGTTGTTAGTGCACCTGTCTTCGTTCCGGTGTATGCATTTACTGTTGTCTCTGGTTATCGGCACCATCGCTTATCTAATGCGAGAGAAACTATAAAAAACGATTTTTTTAAATAATTTATAAAAAAACCATTATTTTATGATTTATTGTTATCTTAGCCTGAAGTATGATGCTATCCTGGGGGGGACTTCCTCGCGTGTCAGGACGTCTCCGAACTTGCTGCTGTAGTCGCGCTTCAGCGCAGGGTTGCCGACGACGAAGAAGTAGTCCTCGTACTTCTGCATTATGGGGAGCTTCTCCGCCATATTGTCCAGGCTCTTCTTCATGCCCACGTCAGCCTCCACCTCGATGGCGACCATCTTCCCGGTCTGCGTTTCGAAAGTCACGTCCGGCAGCCGGGTATGGTGCAGGAGGCCGCTCTCAGTGTACTTCCTGACCTCCTCCAGTATGAGATGCTGCATGATGAAATGCTCGTCGGTGGAGTCTGTCTCGTTCCTGATTATGAAGAGCTCCGAGTTGCCCTCCAGGTTCCTGGTCCGGACCTCCTCGAAGCCGCGCTGGTTGAGGGAGGTTATCTGGTCGTCGGTCAGGTCCGACTTCCGGTGTATCGGCTTGGTCATGTCGAACTCCCGCTCAACATCCGAAGATGCGGGACGGTACACCTCGTGCTTCTGCAGCTGCTCCATCGCTATCTGCTCGTCAGGGCGGGTTGTTATGATGACGTGCTCGTCCGGCGAAGCGGATATGTAGATGGGCACGTGCATGGTCTCGGCTATGAGAAGGGCCCTGCCCATCGTCGAAATCTGGAGGAAACGCCGCTCGGCCTCGTTAAGGTGGAACCGCTCCACTATCTGGTCCAGCACTGACGTGTCCTGCTTGAGCAGGAGCTTGGTCGCCGTGTTGGTGAGGACCGCCCGACCCGCCCTCGAGACCAGGACGTCCTCGACGTCCTGGGTTATCATGATTAACCCCAGGTTGAACTTACGGCATGTCTTGACGAGGCGGAGTATGTACTCAGCCTGCTCCCCGGCGCTCAGCACGGTCCACGCCTCGTCGATTACCAGTATCTTCCGGGTCTTGCTCTTCTTCATCTGGGTGTAGACGTACTCGAGCAGCAAGAACATTATGGTGCCCTTGCCGATGTCAGGGGCGTCCTTTATGTCGAAGCTTATCATGCGGTTGCTGAGGTCTATCTTCGTGTGCTGGTTCAAGAACCTCATCGGCCCGAAAACGTAGCTCTTCAGCCGGTTCACTATGGCCATCGCAGGCACGTATATGATCTCCTTCTGCGACTTGGTCAGGGGCAACACCTCGTTGTAGAGGTCTTCGAGCAGGGGGGGCTCCCTGCTCCACGTCTTGGGATCCTTGCTTATCCCCTTCTCCTCGTAGGTACGGTCTATGGTCTCGTCCAATATGGCCCTCTGGGGCTCGGTGAGCTCTCCGAGGAGGCAGCGGAAGAACGCGAGCAGCGACAGCTTCTTCTCGTCGTAGGTCTGGTCCATCATGTCGAAGGGGTTGATGACGCTGTCCGAGTCGGGGGCGATCCGTATTATGTCTCCCCTGAACGTCTTAATCAGGTCGGCGTACTCCGCCTGCGGGTCTATGACGTTTATGGACACGCCCTCCATGAACTCGCGCATGAGTATCAGCTTGATCGAGTAGCTCTTACCCCCTCCTGAAGTGCCGAGTACGAGTATGTTGGGGTTGGACAGCTCGAACGGGTCTATGATGATTGGTATGCTGTTGTACTCGTTGAATCCTATGAGTATTCCGGTGGCGTGCTGTTCCAGGGAGGTTATGGCGAAGGGGAAGCAGGCGGCGACTGCGGTGGAGGTTATGTTCTGCGTGACTTCGAGCTTGTCAGCCCCTAGGGGAAGCACGCTCTGGAGGCCCTGGTACATCTGGTATGCGGGGACCTTGGGTATGATCATTATGCTGTTCATCGTGTCCCTTATCTGCTTGCTGACGCGGTCCAGGTCGTCCTTGTTGTATGCTTTGGCGTCTAGGTAGAGGGAGATGTCGAACATCTTCTCGTATCCGGCCTGTATAACCTGCAACAGGTCCATTGTGTCCTGGTGCTGCTGCAGCAGGGACTGGGGAACTATCTTGCCCTCCATCTCGAGGGCGTAGAGGTCTGTCTTCTGCTTCTTTAGCTCGCTCTCCAGCAGCTTTATGGTGGTCGTCTTCTTGTAGGGGCTGATGTGTATGGAGAGGTCGAAGTCCAGGTTCATCTGTATTAGGCGGGTCAGCCATCCGGGGTCCACGACACGCGGGTAGTTGATGGCGCAGATGACCTGGTGGTATTTGGTTATCTGGATGTCGGCCTTGTGTATGTCAATGGTCGAGGGGGAGGTCAGGTACTCTATGAGGCGGTCCTCGTATTCGGTGTATGTCTCAACATCGGTCTTAACGTTTGCCTCTTTCTTCTTGCCCCCGCCGATGAACGGTAGTCCCATCTAGCTCACCTCTTTCCTCCTTCCTTATCCGGTTCCGCCACGCCCATAACAGGCTTGGGGGCCTCCTTCCACATCTTCCGGTACATGGTTATCGGGCTCAGGTATGAGTCGTCCAGTTCGAAGCTGTCCGTGAAGTAGGACTTGAAGAAGTTCGTTATCTGGTGAGTGCTCATGCGCTCCGCGACTATACCAGACAGGGACAGCCGCGATATCACCTCCTCGCACTGTGTTCCCAGGTAGTCGACGGTCTCCTTCTCGCTCTTCTTCTTCTGGCCGTTGATTACGATGTAGAAGTGCCTGTCGTTTATCTTGTTTACTTTGATGTAGCTCCGCATGTACTCTGCGAAGTGCTCGTAGTATGCGAGGGCTATCTTGTCGTCCCTCTGGACTATCCTCCTCTTCAGATGCCGCAGATAGTCTTCGAGGTCCAGGTTCACAGACCGCATGACTATCTGTATGGGGAAGTTCAGTGCGTTTACGAACTCCATGAAGCCCCATATGACCTGGTCCTTGTCCTGCTCGCTGAGCACTCCGAAGTTGATGGGGCGGACCTTTATCACTCCTAGCACCCGGGAGTCCTGAAGGAACACCGCGTCCGCTCGTATGGACTTGACACCCATGAGCTTCCTGGCTTCGGGGCTTATCCAGGATGTCTGCTTGGTCTGCTTCATGAAACCCACATAGTGGAAGAGGAACTCGTCCAGGTTGAAGAATGCTAGGCCGACCCCCAGCAGGGCGAGTATGAGCGCCACCGGCATCTTGACGGTGTCTGGAAGCTGGGGCATCTGAAAGTAGACTATGGCAGCGGCCAAGAGGCAGATTCCCAGGTAGGCGGACTGCTTGATAGTGAGGGGGCCTAAAAGCCTTTCTTCATAGCGGATATCCTGGGGTATCTGAGCAGGCATCATTTTGATGAGCACCAAACAGCCACAACCACGTTGAGTACTTAGTTTTCACGGCTTAAATAGGGTTGAAAAGCTAGTAATACTCTTCCTCCTTGGCGAGCTCTTCCAGCCGCTTTATCTCCTCTTGGAACATCTTGCTGACTTTCTTCTCCTCTTCGACTGTGAGGTTGTCGTATCCTCTGAGCTCCTCCTCATAGTCTTCCAGCTCCTTCTCCCGCTTCTTGACCTCCTCCTCCATCTTCTTCTCGGCGAATATCTCCTCATCGACGTCCTGGAACAGGCTCTCGAACTGGCCTCTAAGCTCCTTCCGGAACCATGCGAACTTGGGTTTCTTTGGTAGGAACCTGCTTACCAGCGCGTGCTGCCACCGCAATACCATGTTGTCGTAGTACCATCGCACTACCTTGCGGTCGCTGTTGCTGAGAAGGTCGTATGTTGAGACGAATGTGAAGGGCATCGCCGACATGGCTCCTCCGCCCATCGGCCGGAGCCAGGTCATCCGGTCCTGGTCGTTTATGGACCTGTCCACTAGCTTCTCCCTTAGCATGAAACGCTGGGCCTCGTCCTGGTATAGCCTGGACAGCTCCTTCCTCTCCTTGGCTGATAGGTCTTGTGCGTGGGAGGCCAGCTCTCGTATCCTGTCTGTCCGCTGGTCTGATGAGTCCTCCAGTTGGTGGAGGTTCTCCACTTGGCGTTCCTCTATGGATTTCTCCATGCCTGACACCAGCCACATCCTCTTGTAAAGGTCCTTTAATGTTACTCCCTCCTGCTCTCCCTTCTGCTTTAGCTGGGCGTCCCATCTGCGGATCATAGCCTCCCGGACCAGCCCGAATGGTGTTGTGGCTATCGGCCGTATCTTGTGAAGTGGGGGCCGGCGTCCCGTTGAAGGCATGTGGGAGGATGACATTGACGCCAGCGACACCGCGGATGGGGGTGCGATGGAGGGGAAGAAGGAGTCTGCGAATATGTTCCTCTCGACCGCCTCTTCCTCGTCGAGCCCGTCCCAGCGGGTCTTCTTCCTCTTGGATCTTCGGTGCTTCCTCCAACGCTGCGGGTCCGAGTCGTCTTTGTCGGGTCCGTCTCCGCTGACGGCCTGCTCTGATGATTCCAGGATCTCGCGTTCCATCATCTTGGAGCGTACGCGCATGTCCTCGTCCAGCTGCGCGTCCAGCATTACGCGGCGCTCTTCGGATTCGGCGTCTAGCTTTCGTATATCCTCTTCTGTCTCTTCGGTCTCTTCCCGTATGCGCTTTTTGCCCTCGTCGGTCATTTCCTAGGTCTTTCCCTGTCGTCCTGGCTCCTGATTATCTTCTCCAGCTGGTTGCTGACAGCCTGCCATTCCGCCCGGTCCTTCTCGCTCTCCATCTTCTCCTTGACCACCTGTCGGGCGATGTTCATGTAGAACTGGTTACCTGCGAGCTGGCGTATCATGTCCCATCTCCTGTTTTCCAGCATGCTTACCATGTCATCGCGTGTCGGCTGCTTGTTCTGCTGGCCGGAGGGCTGTCTAGACGCCAGCTTGGGCTTTCCAGGCTCTAGGGGCGGGGCCTGTTCCGTCGGCTGCTGGAAGAATCCGGTCTTGTTCTGCGCGCCACCCTCACGCCTTAGGTCGGGCCTCATATACTTCACGCCACCCTGCTGTATGTGAACGTCCTGCCTCCCACCCACATGCATCGTATGGCCCCTTGGAGTTTCATCGTATGCTGTCTGGCGTTCGTCCCGGTCGGCTGTGCCTGCGGCCCGTGATTCTCCGCCTCCGCCCTCGAGTGTTGGCGCGCCCCTGCTCTTGGCCGTTTCGGCATATGATGATCCGCCGCCTACTGTCTTCTTGTCCAATGTGGTCCGTATCTCATCGCCGAATCCTCCGCCTCCCCTCTCTCCGCCGCCTAGGCCCCTTATCCTCCTAGCGGACTGTGAGGGCGTTTGGAATGTGGTGCCCGGCGCTGGAGCCTCGCCCTGTCCTTCGCCTCCTTGCCCCGGGCGCTGCTGCTGTTGCATGGACATGGCCGTGCGCCCGGTGCTGCCGAACACGGGACCGTAGCTGGTCCCTTCAGCCGGCAGCTGACGTCTTGAACCCCCACCACCTGCTGAGGGGCTCCCACCTGTCGACCCCATGAAACCGCCTGAGGGGGCTGAGCCCAGCGCGCCGGCCCCTCCCCTGAGGCCGCTTTGATAACGCTCGTATGCCCTCATCCTCGTGAACTCGGCGTGCGCGAAGGGTAGTGCGCTGGCTCCCTGGCCTGCAAGCAGCCCCCCTACCGCGACCATCCATGTCCTGCCTGACCCGAGGCCGACTGCTATGACCGCGTTCCCAAGCCAGGACATCAGCATCCCTGTGACGAACGGTGCTAAGACGAAGAAGCAGATTCCTGCGACGACTATCATGCCCGCCAGGGAGTCGCTGATTATCTTTTGTATCGTCAGCGTGCCGCCTGTCATGACGAGGCCGTCCATGGAATCGGAAAGCGTCACTGTGAAAGCGAGTATGAGAGCCTGTAGTGCCGGGGCGAAAACCCATTTTAGGGATGCGTTGAACCATTTACGCCCGTATGGTTTCGTAATCTCGAATGAGTACAGGAAGAGTATCATGGGGAAGAACACGCCATAGAAGAAGACGAGCATGTTACGGACCCATACTATGATGGCTCCGAATAGTATGATGAGCGCGGATAGGTATGCGAAAATGCATGAGAGGGTGACCGAAACCGATCTTGACTTGGTCAGGCCTAAGGCTATCTTATCCGCCTTTTTGCGGACGTCGCCGAACGGGCTTAGTTGCAGTGGCATTTTGAAGACGCCGAAGTTGACTTCCGGCTCATGGCCTTCCAGGAACATCCGGACTATCATCTCTGACAGCTCTATCATCGCCTGGTAGATGAGGGGTGCGAGCGCGACCACGACCATGCCGAAGAGAAGGCGCAATAGCATGCTCCTGGCTCTCGCTCGACCGCGCGGGGATCCTGCTTTGATGACGAAGAACAGCCCTGTGAAGAGCATGGCGATAACGTAGAATGGAGCCATTATCCGGAACCACTGCTCTATCAGGACGTCGACTCCCATCTCGACCTGGCAGCATCCCGGGCCGGGGTTAGTGGTGCAGGATGTTCCGGGAAGGCAGAACATCTGGGGGTTGTATGTGAGCTCTCCTATTATCACAGGCCATGTGATCGTTATGGCCAGCTGGGCGGGCAACATTATGACCGTGACCACGGCATCCCAAAGGTCGGACATCCCCAATGTTGCGGATACGGGGAGCGTCAGCTGCATCATTATGATGGCCAATGCCATCAAGCATGTGAGCCTATTCTTTCTCATTATCGGCCTCCCGTTTACCGTGTTGTGTCATGAGGTCTTCACGGGCTTTCTCCGCTGCTGTTTTGAAAAGCATCCTTATGCGGCGTTCGTCGTATCCTGCATCTATCATCTTGGCCCAGATACCCTCGCCCTCTGCCTTCAGTTCCTTTCCTTTGGCGTGTTCCCCGGCTGCCCTGTCGTAAAGCTCCAGAGGAAGGGTGAAACCGCATTTTCCGCATATGTAGTTTTCGCCCTTGAGCACGAGGGTGTCCCTGCAGGCTGGGCACTGGTTCTCCTCAAAGACCTTTACCCAGTCGATGGTCAGGTGGGGGTCCCTCACCCGGGCTCCGTATTTGTGCTCTACAACATGCCAGTAGATGTCCTCGTGGGCGGTGTCTGAGACGCGGTGTAGGTACCGCCTTCTGAAGTGGTCTATCGCCTCCCGTTCAAGGTCTTCTTCTTTCGCCATTCTCACCGTATTATATTTGTGCGTGGGCTCTTAGCCATTCCCGGGTCGTCTCGTACTCGTTGATGGAGTTGATATCATGGACTGGGACGTTGTTGGCGTCTGTTGCGTTCACACGGGCCTGTATGTCCGCCCGCATCTGCTGTAGCTGCTGTGCTTGGGCGGGGGTCATCTGCCCGCCGTATTGTCCTTCGAAGTATTCTGACAGGACCGAAAGCCGTGCCATGTTCATAGCGTCCTGGCGTGAGCCGTCGTATGTGGTCGCAGTCCTCTGGGAACGTTCGACCCACCTTTCCATCGCGGTTCCCAGGTCGTCGGGGCTTTGGTCTATGTCTACCATGCACCTCTCGTCCGCGCCGAATTCCCGCATAGTGTCTTCCATGTTGGGCTGTCCGAGGTCCCATCTGACGCCTTCCCACGCGAGCTCCGCCCTGCTCCTGCTCCAGCCCTGGGCCGACATCTGCCTTTGTATGTACTCCTCCCTCGAAGTCTCCATGTTGGACTGCAGGCTTCTTTCCGCGGGGCTGTGACCTAGTTCGTGGGCCAGGTCCACAGACCCCAGAGTTTCAAGGTATTCGCGCATGTTGCCCTGGAATACCCGCTGCTGGTCCTGGAGGCTCAATCCTTCGGGTATCTGGCCGTGTGTCTGCCTAACCATGTGGGCGAGGTTCACCTGCAGGTTGACTCCGTTGTCTGACGCCAGGTTCACCCCGTGGCCGGTGCGCTCTATAAGCATGGAGTTCCCGTCTGATTCGTCATAGTATAGTTGTAGGTTGTGGAGGCTCATGTTGCCACCGTACTGTTGGAATGACTGCCACATCCGCGTTTTGATGGCTTGCAGGTCTGCGTCGGTCAGGCCTGCCTGGTCAGCCATTTCAAGCTCCTGCTTGCTGAAGTGTATGTTGGCGTCCGCTTCCGCCATCATCCGCCGGGCATCGTCCGCGTCCGATCCTATGCCGTACTCTGTGTGCAGGGATTCCGCGATGCTGGTCCGGTATGCGGTGGCCCGGGCCTGCATCTGCTTCTTGTATTCGCTGTGCTTCCGCTTCCTCATCTCTATGAAGGCACTCTGCAACTGGGCTTCGTTCATGGACATTATGGCATTCGCGTTCCCGGGGTCTTCCGAGAGCATGTAGTTGCGCACGTCCTCGGCGGAGATTGGTCCGGCGTGTTCGCTTGGCATGCCCAGCGCCAGGTCGGAGATGTTGTCCCTTGTGGCGAGCATCGCCGCGACCGGGGTTTGCATCTCGGTCTTCCAGTTCGGGCCGGCGTCCTCGTATCTCCACTCCCCGAAGTGCCGGTAGGCGCGGTATTGGAGCTCAAGCTGTCCGCTGGCGTTCAGCCTCGCGCCAACTACCTTCCGGGGTATGGGAGCCCTGTAGCTCAGCGGGTCCACGGCAGTCAGGTTGAGAGCGTCATAGTCGACGTCCTGGCCTGCCTGGAGCTGGGATACTAGAGATGATACCTTAGCCTGTACCTGGGGGTCCTGCTGGTTCATCAGCATGTCCGCCGAGGTCCACTCACGAACTCTCGCGACCGCCACCCTGTCGCCGTCTATCACGTATACGCCGTTGCCCACCAGGGCGACCGGGGTTTCCACTCCGAACTCGTCTCTCACATTGATGGCTTGGGCGCCGACCTTCTGGCTCTCATTGACCCTCACAAGCTCCACACCCTCTACTTCGGCTTCTGCCTCATGCGCTATCGCGCCGTCCGCAGGCCGGCCGTATTCGTCTGTGTCTTCGAACTGCCAGAACTTGAGCCTCCGCGTCTGCCCGAACTCGTACCTGTGGAGTTCGTCGGCGGCCCAGTCGTCCCGGCCCATCATCTTGGACAGGTAGGGCATGTCGAAGTGGCTCATGTATACGCCTCCCTCGCCGTCGCGCTGGAGGTTAAGGTTCTTGGTGCGGGCCTTCACTATCGCCTCGTCATAGCTCATGCCGCCCATGACCATCGCCGCGACATAGTCTGCCTGGTATCGGTATTCCATCTTCCTCGCTGCGGAAGCGTATTTTCCTTCCAGTTTCATGAACCTGCGCCTGCGCATCTTCCCGTCCCGTTCGGTGAAGAGCACGCCGTCTGTGACGTTGGCTCCTGATGCTGCGGCGGCCTGCTGGGCTTCCGAGTAGTTGTTCCTCCTGAAGAGCCTCTGGTCATCAAGCGATGTTATGCCCATGTTCTTCATCGCGACTACGTCCAAGAACGCTCCCTTGTCCAGGCCCGCGACCAGAGCATGGTATTGGCTGGGGTCGGATTGTTTCATTGTCTCGAGAGCCTGCTCGTCCGCGACCTGGCCCGTCAACAGCAGCGCCCGGTCTGCGGTGCCCAAGAATTCCTTCTCGCCTTCTGTCCGGTTTGCGGGAGCCTTTGCCCAGCACTGGCTCCCACGGCACTGGTCCCATGACTTGTCTGCTTCTTTGACGTTTACTAGGTGGTCTTTGTCCATGCCCTCTCCCGTCACCACGCTCCGCTCCAGGTACTTCTTCTTCAGGTTGGGTGGCATGGCATCGAGGTGGGTGAAGTAGGATTGGCGGTCTATGTTCCCGGCTATGGGCGTGCCTATGTAGTTCATCATGTCCAGCGTCCGGAACATGCTCTCCTCCATCGTGGCCATCTCAGACCTCCATTCAGCAAGCTTTTGCGTGTTCCTGTCCGCTGGGTCTTTGGCTTCCTCGCGCTCCGCTGCGGCTTCCAGTTCGCGGTGGTGGGCCTTGTAGAATGACATCTGAGCGGACCATTTGCTGCGCCAGTACATCTGCCTCAGGCTCAACCCCATCATCCCCCTCCCAAGCCATACCGCATAGGGCTGTATCTCCGAGGGTAGGTGGGATGTGGCGAATGAGGCCAGTATCCTTCCCACAGCACGGACCGGCATGAACGGGCTTATGGGCCTCATGGACCATAGTAGCCTGCCAACTCCCTTGGCAACGTCGGCCAGGCCCTGGCCAACCGACTGTCCCGCACCCTCATAGAGTGTCTTTAATCCCCTTCCTAGGTCTGCCATCCCGTCGAATGCGGTGTCAACCCGGTTTCGTATGTTAAGGGCTGGCAGTATCCCTGCTATAGTCTCGCTTGACTTGTACTCTCCCTCTGTGCCGCGTGTGCTGGTGAAGTCCTCGTCCGCTGATACGGGGGCTCCCTTCTTGCTTACGCCCTCTCCGAACCTGTCGAATGCGGGAAGCCTTGAGGACATGGACCTGGGTTCCTGGCCGCGGGCAGCTCCGATGTCGTGTTCGGTGTGTAGTAACGCGCCTGGACGTGCTTCTCCCATCATAGATGAGGATACGCCTGTGGACCCCATACCATGCCCTGGCCTCCTGACGCCGCCGACGACTCCGCCGGGAGCTCCCACCTGGGGTGTGCCGTAGATGCCACCTGCGGACTTTTCCCGCCAGTACCGTTGGCTGTCAGCTCCCTGAGACCGGAACACCTGCCCCAATCCCTTGAAGAAGCCGACGTTTGACGGCTGGCGTGGGGTGCTACTCCCTGTGAATGTGTCTCGCACGTCACTCCAGCCGGGCCATATTCCCCTGCTGGCCATTCCATCCCGGCTCATCATGCTGGCCTGTGTGGCCGCGGTCACTATGCCTGACGACCCGGCGCCGGTCAGCCCACTGCCCAACGCTATCATGCTGAAGCTCTTCCAGAAGTCGGTCCTCGTGTTAGCTGCGACCATGTTGGTCATGCCGGAGGCTGCCATCGCGCCCCCGATCCACTTCATCAATTGGGTCATGAACAGGGGTATGACGAGCATGCAGAGGCATCCTGCCATGAAAACGAACAACGCCAGTATCTTGCCCATTATGTTCTCCCCCACGGATATCATAACGCCGCTTGGGGTTGCAGCCTTCACCTTAGGGGAGAGTTTGTGTATGCTACTCCTGTCAATGGCACTTGAGGGGCTGTAGGGTTCGTAGTATTTGTTGACTGCCACCATCGAGTCCGTGCTGAAACTGACGAGGCTCATCGTAGCAAGCAGTGTTACCGAGAAGACGAGAGCTATGACTGGGCCCATGAATATCCAGGTCAGTGTCTTCATCAGCAGGTTGCCGCCGAAGCTCCTTGTGTACTCGAAGAAGTAGAGGAACAG
The DNA here is from genome assembly GCA_014727915.1 of Candidatus Altarchaeales archaeon. Classification (GTDB taxonomy): domain Archaea; phylum Altiarchaeota; class Altiarchaeia; order IMC4; family SCGC-AAA252-I15; genus WJMO01. The sequence goes on from WJMO01000006.1 coordinate 75,886, forward strand.
TGTGAAGGGGAATATTAGGTAGAAGAGTATTATCAGGGCCCATCTTATGAAGAGCAGCATTACCACCATCACTAGGAATGCCGCAACCCACCATAGTAGGAAGAGCCCAACCCCGAAGTAAAGCATTATCAGTATGATACCGCCGAAGACGAGCACTATGTATGCCATGGCCGAGGAGCCTCCCTGGCTACCCGCCACCAGCTCGTAGGTGTCGTCGAATATCTGGTTGGATATCCCGTTGGCTAGGTCGTCGTTGAGGAATATGTATATGTGCTTCGAGACGCCGATCACGATTATCGCGACTATGAGCTTGGTGAGCATGTCCTTGGCCCTCGCCCTCTGACCCGGGTCTATGGATGAGAAGAGGAGGTAGGCGGCCGTCACCAGTATCTGTATGAATAGGAAGGGCATAACGAGCCGCAGCATAAGGCCGTATAGTGAGTCGTAGTAGTCCCAGCTGGGCTGGAACTGTATTCCCAGCTTCAAAAGCCAGACAAGGCCGCCGATAAGGTATTCCAATGCCTTGCCTATCCAACCCATCACCTCCTCCCATACGATCCCGGCCAGAGCCTTCAACATGGGGTTCTGGAACAGGCAGTCGACACCCAGCACATATGGGGCGGTGGCCATCTTGTCCACGCGCCACCAGTTCTCGCCCACCGGCCATCCACCCGACTCGTAGTCTATTATTTTCTCCTTCTTCCCGTATTCGGTAACAGCCCTCTCATAGCAGTCATACCAGTCTGTGACGACCTGGCTGGTGGTCTCGGCGGTGTCTCGGACGTTCTTCATGAAGAAATATTTGTAGCCCTCCCATGTGATGTCGTCCAGGGAGAAGGGGGCGCTGGAAACGAGAGGGGAGAGGATGAAAGATGCTAAAACCAGGGATGCCAGCATCAGTTTTATCCTTCGGAGGTTCATCTTCGGGAGTGTGAGTAGGGTATAATATACTATTATAAAGAAATAAGAAAAGAAAGATCCTCATATCAGGTCATGTGATATTGTGGGGGCTGGTTCCTTTCATAGAGTTTTTTTGGCGGGCGGATCGTTTGATATCAGCCAGGCCAAGATGTTGATGTCTATCGTCTCATGCCCGGGGGATGGGCAGGTTAACAGCCGTGCAATATTATTTGGTTTCATAAGAAAAAAAAGGTAGGTGGCCGGTTTTTTGACCGGCACATTGCCCTAGGGGTTTGCGTATATTCCACCACAGCCCTGAGCGTTTGAGATCACTAGAGCAACTAGCCACACTGCAGCAAGGACTATGACTATACCGACTACCGCATGGATAATACCCTGCTTAGCCTGCTTCCTTGCTCCTGGGTCTTCAGCTGACCCAATCCACTTGATACCCTGTAGAGCTACGACAACAACGCCGACTCCACCGGCTATCGCGACCAACAACCACTTGATGTTGGACAGAACAGTGCAGATTACGTCTCTTGCACTCTCAGCTCCTGATGCCTGCGCAGACACGAAGCTGGCAACCATCAAGAGCGCTAGGGCCACTACAAATAGTGTCCTAAACTTTTTCATGTTTTTTCACCTCATTAGATAAGGTATGATAATTATTTGAAAATAACCATTTATAAGTATAAAATAAGTGTATACATGTATACAAAAGGTTGTCGGGTTTGTTATTGTGTTAAAAAGAGGATAAAAAAGACAGTGTTCCTATTTGAGTTCTACCAGATTGCCGTATGGGAACCATGGCTTGCTGGTGGCTTCGACGAGCAGGTCAAATGTTGTCTGCCGAGGCAGCTTACCGGTCTCTACGAACTCTATGAACTCTGCCTCCTGGCCATATGCAAAAAGAAGGGCGTATTTTATAAGTTGAGTCTGGCTTATTCGTATGTTCTTGCTCTTCAGCAGATGGTAGTTAATGGTCTTTATTATTGTCAGGGTCTCATCGTCGACCCTCTGAGTCGTGGATCTGGAGCCTCCCGGTTTCCCGCTCTTCTTACCCATAGCTACCATAAATAAAGAGGATATTTTTTAATATATAAGCAAATATATTCTTGTCTACAATGAAAGTCGAGATAAGGGATGACATAACCCAGAGGGACATATTACAATTCCTCGGGCTCATATTATTCCTCATATTCTGGACGTGGTTCGTCTTCTACAGCGGCTTCATATTAAGATAGGCAATTGCGCATCCTGAGCCAACATGAGGAAGCGATCAGAGAAAGCACCTAGAGGACCGAACCTGGACCATGCCATGGCAGCATACGCCATCCTGCTTTTCCTGTCCCTGGCCGCGAACATAGAAACATACCTTAACATAAACGATGAAGTCACCTACATGCTGATGGCGGACACCATTTCAAAGGGTAGGCTGGACATATGGAACGGAGCCGACGAGATGGACTCGGACGAGCTGGTCTTCCACGCCACATTCAAACAGGGGGGGAGGACATATGGAGTGCCTTCCCCCATGTACCAGTTACTCGCCCTGCCATTCTACCTGGCGCTGGGAGTGCGGGGCCTGATACTCATGAACACATTTTCATTCGCAGGCACGACACTGGTAGTATACCACATGTCCAAGAGCCTATTTGAGAGTGGTCGATTAGCAGCTTTGACGGCGGTATTCTACTCGATAATATCGTATTCGATGAAGTACAGCCTTGACCTTTGGCCGCACATGATTTCGGTATTCCTGGTCTCGCTATCAGCATGGCTTATTTTGAGGTGTAGACCCTGGGTTGCGGGGCTTGCGATGGGCTTCGCTGTGAGCATAAGGTACTCTAACATCCTGTTGCTAGGTGTTCTGGGCGCTTATGCACTAGCGCGGTCGGGGCGTGTGAAGACGGTCAGGTTCTTGTTGGGCTCGCTGCCGCCGGCTGCCGCAACGCTGTTAATGCTCCGCAGCATACACGGGACGTTTTCAAAGACGGGATACAACCCGGGGCAGAGCATCATCGAATACCTTTCCGCGGACGTGAAACCCTATCTTCTGATCCTGGCGGCGGCTTCGCTGATATCTTTCGCATTCGCGCGCAGGATGCGTGGACTGAGAGCCGGAGCCATTGCGGGGTTGTCTTGTCTGCTAATGCTCTCAATCCTATTCACGTTCGAAGACCCTGGATTCACAGATAAAGCCATAAGCTCCCTGCGCATACTCTGCTCGGAGGTTGTTGACATGCAATCCCACCCGGACACCAGGGTACCCCATAGGAAGAAGAGCCTCCTCCAGGCCTCGCCCATACTTGCTCTCGCGCTGCTGGCGCCCCCGATACTGAGAAAAAGGGTAGGATTGTCGGGTGTGTTCCTCTTGTACGCGCCCTTTTCAAGCCTGGCATTGTTCTACAGCTCCTACCCCCTCAAACACGGGGGTTCTGTGATGTTCATGAGGTATTTCCTGGAGGCCGTTCCATTCCTGGCTATCGCATCCGCATACGCGCTGAGCAGCATGGCAAGATTCGGCAGCGTTGAAACCACAGCTTCCAAGACCGGCCTGGCCGTCATCGTCTTCACCATGTTAGGGCCGCTACAGGGTTTGAGCGCGGATTTCGCGGGTTTTTTCCTTCGTTTTGTCCCTCTGACCCTTGCAGCCTCCCTGATAGTCTCCGGCGCAGCAGCCCATCATGGGAGGAGGTGTAGGAGGTTATTCCACGCTGCTTTGATATTGACTGTCGCATACAGCATCTCATCAAATGTGGTGGACACGACCGTGACAAAAAAATCCAAGGCTTTTGTGGGGGAGACCCTGGAGGATCTTGATGTCCTCGAGGAAGGTTCCACCGTGTTCGTCGGAGAAGACACCGGTTTCATAGCTGTGGGGCAGCTGAAGAAGGACCGCGGGATAAGGTTGGTGCAGGCCTCGATTGACGGCTTCAACGACAGCCAGAGGACAATGGAGCATTACGTCAGCTCGGGTGTGCCGGTTAACGTGGTCGAGGTGTTGTTCATAAACAACACGGAGTACAGGAGGTTCATAGAATCCAACCTGTCCATGTACAGCCACAGCCAGAGTGAGGGGGAATATCTGAGGGTCTACCATGTCTCAAAGTAGTTCAGGCGGGGATAGTAGGGGGTGGGGCAGGTATGCGATAGCATACTCCGCACTGCTCCTTATGGTGTTGGCTGCCAACATAAGGCCCGCCATCATAGTCAACGACGAGCTGAGCTACCTGCTGATGGCGGACACCATGTCAAGGGGGAGGCTGGGCATATGGAACGGAGCCGACGGGATGCGCTCTGATGAGCTGGTACTACACGGGTTCTCAGAGGCGGGCGGTGTACTGTACAGCCAGTACCCCCCGTTCTATGGGCTTCTAATGATGCCCTTCTACATTTTCGCAGGTGTTTGGGGCCTCGTGTTCGCTAACAGCCTGGCATTCTCCGCGACGGTGTTCCTCGTCTACCTGATCTCCGCCGAACTGTTCAGGGATAATAGGCTGGGTTTCTGCATCTCGATCTTCTACTCCCTTTGCGCCTATTCCATCAAGTTCGGGTTGGAAGTCTGGCCGCACATGACCACCACTGCCTTGACCGCCGGGTCAGCGTATCTGCTATTGAAGGGGAAGCCCGTGCTTTCAGGTTTTATGCTCGGGGTTGCGGCGGGCGTCAGGTACCCGAACGCGATCCTGTTGCTCGCTTTAGCCACCTACGCTGCATGGACTCTCGGATGGCGTGGAGGAGCCAAAGTCGTCTTAGGAGGGGCTGCGCCAATAGCCGCGATACTGGCCTTTAACATGCGAGTTTACGGGTCATTGACTAGGCTGGGATACGATAACGGCTTGGACGTGTTCGAATACCTAGGGCGTGAGGGGTGGCTTGTCTATCTTCCACTGGCCGCTTTAGCCTTGGTTTCGGCCTATACCTTCTGGAGGTGTGGGAGGGGTGTGAGAGCATGGCATGTCCTGGCTGTAGTGGCGATCCTGTCCGCTGTCGTCCTGGCGTCCGACCCACTGGCTCCTGGGAGGTTGCGGACTTCCGCTAGGATATTATACGGTGAGCTGGTTGACTTCCAGGTTCACCCAGGGTATTCGGGTGATGGGAACAAGAAGAGCGTGCTGCAGGCCTCGCCCATACTTGCGCTGGCGTTGACTGCGCCGGCACTAATAAGGAGGGATGTCGGTTTGGAACGGACGGCCCTATTGTATATGCCAGCGTCTGTGCTGGCTGTCTTCTTCACCATGTTCAAGGACATGCACGGGGGTAACGTGATGTATGTGAGGTACCTCTTGGACGGCATACCATTCCTCGCCATCGCAGCGGGTTACGCGGTAAGCAAGCTACTGGAAGCGAGGAGATGGGATTCCATACTTTCTGCGACTGTGGGTTATGCGCTTTTATTCTTCGCACTATCGCCGCTGCAGTTCCTGCCCGGCCCAGGAGCCGAGCTGATGGTCCGGGCACTGCCTATTTCGACAGGCCTGCTGCTATTGGCATCAGCAATACACCGCGGAGGAAGAGGTAAGGCATTGTTACAGGCGATGATCATAATGTCCGCTGGCACCGGCTTGGCCTTTAACATGTCGGATTCCGTGAGAACCATGACAGGCAGGCAGATCACATTAGAGTCCCTAGAAGGGCTGGAGGTTGCGGAGTATGATTCTGCCTTCATCGTCGGCGACGACCTGGACGCCGTGAAAGTCGGGTTGTTGAAGCTGGACAGGAGGGTCAGATTGGCGGACGCTTCAAGGGACGGTTTCAAGGATGCGAACATGCTGCTTGAACATTACATGGGGGAGGGGCTGCCCGTCTATGCGGTCGAAGCCAACAATACCCGGTTCGGGGAGTTCCTCGAGTCTGCGAGGGGAAGATGGGAACACACGAGCTTTGAGGCTGGCAGGATGCATATCACCCGCTTCAAAGGCGAAGGTTGAACCCCACACTATTATTATACGGTGCAATAATATGTACGAGACGATGAAACCGGACCTCTCGCCCAGGACGATGGAATTGGATGTCAACTACGTCCGCCAGCTGCTTGGCGTCGACTTGGAACCTGACAGGGTGAAGGATCTCCTGGAGAGGATGCGGTTCGGCGTCGGAGGCAAAGGCGATACGCTGGAGGTCAGCATACCCGCCTTCAGGTCCGACATACTGCACCCGATAGACCTTGTGGAGGACGTGGCCATAGCATATGGTTACATGAAATTCGACCCGGAGGTCCCGAGACTGTACACCCTGGGCCGGGAGGACGGGATGGAGTCCTACTGTGAGACTGTCAGGGAGGCCATGGTCGGCCTGGGTTTCAGGGAGGCCATGACGTTGGTGCTCACTAGCAGGCGGGACCTGTTCGAGAGGATGCACATCCCCGAGGAGGATGTGGTCGAGACCGTTAAGCCGGTCAGCCAGGACCAGAGCGTTGCACGCTCATGGCTTCTCCCGTCGCTGATGGGAGTGTTGGAGAACAACAGGAACCGCGAGTACCCTCAGCGCATCTTCGAAGTGGGGGATGTCCTATCAGCTGACGGGTCGAACCGTAAGGCAGTGGCCGGCGTTATCGCCCATGGCAAGACAAACTACAGCGAGGTTAAGGCTGTGGTCTCGGGCCTGTTGAGGTGCCTGGGTTTGGGCGGTGGTGAGGAGGGGTTCGAACACGGGTCCTTCATAAAGGGCAGGTGCGGGAGGAGCAAGTACGGATTCTACGGCGAGGTCAGGCCGGAAGTCCTGGAGAGCTATGGTTTGGAGGTTCCGGTAACGGCCTTCGAGTTCAGGCTGGAGTGACATTTAACTGAGAATGGATTCTCACAGTGAATACGTTTTGAGGAAGCTCTTGAACGAGTTGGAAGGGAAAGTTGGCAGACACACCGAGCTGATATCAGTGTATGTCCCGGCAGGCTATGACCTTAACAATGTGATGAGCCAGCTCGCCTCGGAGCAGGGGACCGCTACCAACATCAAGTCCAAGGCCACCCGGAAGAACGTGGTGGACGCGTTGGAGAGGGCGATGCAGCACCTGCGGCTCTACAAGCAGACGCCGGCGAACGGGCTGGTGCTGTTCAGCGGGAACGTGAGCGAACGCGACGGCCAGCAGGACCTCCAGGTCTGGGCTTTCGAGCCGCCGGAGCCCATATCGACAAGGTTATACAGGTGCGATAAGAACTTCATATTGGATCCGTTGAAGGACATGATCGCTCCGAAGGATGTCTACGGCCTCATCGCAGTGGACAACAAGGAGGCGACGATCGCCACTTTGAAGGGCAGCAGGTATGTGATACAGAAGAAGCTCACCTCAGGCTACAGCGGCAAGCACCGGGCAGGGGGGCAGAGCGCCCGGAGATTCGAGCGGCTGATCAGCGAACAGTCACATAACTTCAAGAAGCGGATCGGGGAGATGGTCAACGAAGTATTCCTACCTATAATCAAGGATGTGAGGGGGTTGGTGATCGGGGGTCCGGCGGCGACCAAGGAGGATTTCGTGGACGGGGACTACATCCACCACGAGCTGAAGAAGAAGATCATCGCCGTGAAGGACATAACCTACACGGACGAGTCGGGCATCAGGGAGCTGATCAACGCCTCCGAGGAGGACTTGAGGGAGGTGGAGATGGTACGGCAGAAGTCGCTGATGCAACGTTTCATGAAGGAGCTAATAGAGGATGGCCTAGCATCCTACGGACCCGACCTGGAGGGGGCGTTGGACGCGAACGCAGTCGACACCCTGCTAATGTCGGACAAACTCGACGACAAGGAAGTTGACAGACTGTACGAGAAGGCCAAGCAGGCAGGGTCGAACATCGAGATAATGAACGACGAATTCGAAGAAGGCTTCCAACTGTGGAACACCTTCAAGGGCAAAGCAGCAATACTAAGATACAAGATATGATCATATCCGGGTGTATGCTGCGAGCACAGCGAACAGCATGGGCGGTTTCTCGTCGGGAAACTCCGGCTTAGCCATACTAAGATGCAAAGTTCAGGGTTTTTCAGTGGGCTCGAGCCGAAGGCGGATCTTATTCCTGTATTGTCCCTGGTGGCAGTATGTCTTCTGCGACTGCCCGGAATACTCCGCCGAGCTTGGCGGCCCGCTCCAGTGATACTGCCACTCTGTTCTTCAGTTCGGGTGTCTGGTAGGCGGGTTCTATCCTGGCTCTGAGCTCCTCGCTCAGGGGCTGGTTCGTCTGGGCTGCCCGCTGCTCGGCCACGCGGCCCAAAGCGATTATGAGATGGGTTAGCCTGCTGGCGGGGTTGTCTGTCAGGCCATGTGATTCGACGACGGCGCGGAAGAGTGTGGGGTAGTCGTTGCCGCGTTCGGCTTCGGCAAGCCACCGGTTCGTGTCGGGTGGCAGGAACAGGGGAGCCGAAGCCCTGCCCGTCAGATAACATGAAGTGCTCATCTGGTCGACTGTCCTCTTCACGTCCTCGCCGTGCTGGGGGTCCGCTATCAATCCCCGCATGCCCTGCCTGTACAGGGATTCAGCTGACACCTTAGGCCTTCTCTGGCTGAAGTACTGGCATTCCCTCCTGACCACCTCCAATAGCGCGCGGGTGCCGCCGTGCGGTACCGCGGCTGCCAAGTGGTCCCTCAGAGGGGCTGTTATGAGTCTGGGCCTGCCCCCTTCCTGTTGGAACCTGAAGGTCCGGGCCAATTCCCCCTCCCCAAGCGGGATCTCGCTGTGCTGAAGCCTGTTCAGTGAATGCTGGGGGACTGCATACAATGTTGGAGGCAGCTCGTCCCTGCCGGGTTGAAGCTCCTCTACCGGCTGGAAGTCAATCTGAGTCTCTGCAGCTCCGCCTTGAGCCGGGCCTCCACCGGCTGCGCCAGATTGGGCTGCGCCTCCGCTGGCTTCGCCGGCCTGGGCTGGTGGTCCGGCGGCGGGTGCTTTCTGCCCTGTCATGCCGCCGGGCGGGTGTGGCTGCTCGTCCCGGACTAGTGTCGCGTGATTTTCATGGACCCGGGACGCCTGCCATATCATCTGCCTTAGTATGGGCTTGTCCCGTTCGGGTATGCCCATCCCATCTATTAGGGGCGGCATGTCCTGCATTGTCAAGCTGCCTTCCATGGCATGGCTGAACATCTCGCCCGGGTTTCCCCCTGCCTTTTTGGCCTGGGCGCAGCATGCCTTGAACACCAATGTCATTGCGGAGAGTACGTGGTAGGCGTCAGGTCTTATCCCGTCGTCGGCGCTTATGCACTCCCGCATCAGCTGCCTTGTGGTATCGGGGCTTTCCGCCAGCCATCCCCTCACAGCCTCCACCTGGGCCGGTTCCTGACGCTCTCTCAGAGCATCACAGGAGGGGTCCATGCCCGCGATCGACGGCATCATCGTCTGACCGATGTACTTCAACACGCCACTAACCTGCTGCTGAAGAACATCACCCTGCCGGCCGCCAACATACTTCACTGTAATAAAAAATAGTACAAAACAAACTTAAATAATGTACAAAAGAAAGCAACGGTTTTTCATTGTTGTATGTCTACGGTGGTGTTGGTGAATAGCAGGGTGTCTTCGACTGATACTTCGGCTATGATGTTGTAGTTGCCTTCTCTTATGCCGTAGCAGGTGTTGCATGGGGGGGTCTGGTATTTGAGGGCGAGGTTGTTGGTTCCTTTTTCGAGTGTTCGGTTGACTCTGAGCCGCAGGTGCTCCTGGTTCCTTGATTTTATGCCATGAACCCATATCTGGGCTTCGACCTCCCGGTTCGCGTCTATGGTCAGGTTCAGCCACATGGTCTCCCTGCTCCGGTAGAGGCTGCGGTCGGTTTTCAGAGACATCTGGGATAGGCTCAGCCGGGTTTTGGTTTTCGCCGGGCATTCTGGGAAGTTGCAGTCTGGGAGGGTGCGGTTCAGGGTGGTCCCGTCCGGGCAGGTCAGGGCGTCCTTGGGGCAGTTGAAAGGCTGTTCGGACAGGCACCCGCACAGCAGTAGGACTATCGCCAACGACATTAGCCGCATCTTCTACTCCTCATTCCTTGCTGCTCTCCTGGCTTCGCCGACCTTTGCCTCGCAGGCGTCCCTCTGTGACATCCGGTCGTGCTGCCTGCAGGGGAAGTAGTCAAGCACTGCGATGGATACCTCGTCTATGCATTGGGCCCTGCGGTCCGCGTCCATTATGTCCCTGCACCCCACCGCGTTAAGGTCGTATACGCTCTTGTTGTACAGGCAGTCCTCATAGGCTGCCCTGTCTGTTATGGTCTCGCAGTCTATCTGCCCCGGCTGGTCGTAGTAGTCGCATCCTGAGATCGAGAGTACCACTGCGACCGCGGCCAGCAGGTATAGGACCCTCATGGTAAGGTTTATGTAGTACAGGGATATAAGAGAGGGGAGGAAAAGCCCCGGTTGTTCAGGTCTGTTCAGGTGTAACCTTATAGTGTGTTCATGTCTTATGTTGGTTTGAGGTGAAACATATGGTTTCGGACAGGATGTATTTCACGCTGCTGGGTTTGGCGATGACTGCGGCTTTCGCCGTGGCTTTGATACGGACGGTCTAGCCTATCATGCGCTTGTACCATACGAACCAGGGCGTGTCCAGCAATCCGATTACGTTCTTGGTCACGATCTGCCCTATTATCAGCGGCATCAAGGGCGTTCCCGTTCCTGCGAATGCGAGGGGTACGAATATGAGGCTGTCAAGGGTGAGGTCTGCGAAGTCGCTTCCTATGCTCCTTAACACGACCTGTCGGGGCATCTTCTCCTTAAGCTTGGTGAACACCCAGGCGTCGATGTTCTGGTTTATGAGGAATGATATCCACGAGGCTATGGTTATGCGTATGCTTAGGCCGAATATGCCCTGCCAGACGCTCTCGTGCTCGAAGAACGGGGCTGGGGGTAGGGTGTTGGTCATGTAGAAGAACAGTACCAGCAGGACCTGGGTGGTGAAGGCGATGCCTATGGCCAACTGGGTCTTCTTCATCCCGTAGACTTCGTTTATCATGTCTATGGCCTGGGCGATGAACGGGTAGATGAAGACCGCGGCGGGGGCGAAGAAGCTGATGAACCCCAGGTCGAAGTCTATTATCCTGACGGCGATTATCTGGGACGCGCCCAGGTAGATCACATAGAATGCGGTCAAGGCTGCGAACCCGTGTTCCCTGTGCCTCCTGACGATGTAGGCGCTCGCGTACGTCACAATAGTCAGTGAGATTATCCAGTAGATCCAAATGGTTGTTATCATTCTATCCTCCCGTGGCGGCGGTCCACCTCGTCCATCTGGTCCAGCATCTTACGGCAGGCCGTCCTCACCGCATCCGACAGGTTCACGAACTTCTTGTCGTCTCCTATGTGCTCCTGCAGGTCATCCAGGATGTGCTGCGGAACCTCCACACAAACACGAGGCATAATACCACAATATGAACAGAGTAATACTGCATTCATATATAAAAATGGGTCGTCACATCCAGGCCTTTATGAGGTCCATGGTTGCCCGGGGGTTCTGGGCTAGGAGTTCGTATCTTCTGCCCTGTTTTTTACTTCGGAATCTTGTTTCCATCTGGCCCATCTCGGAGAGCATCCGCCCCACCAGCGCTTCGTCATCATCGCATCCGGGGATTTGGCCGGGGTATAATACGGCAGCCGTCACCATATCACCCCGGTAGTTCAGGGCTTCGGTTATTTTCTGTTCTATGATTTCCATCCTAGCTTCTCCCTGTGACTCCGCTGTAGGGACAAAACTGGGGTCTGCACCTGATAGAAAGCCGGAGATCGCCCAGAAAAGTCTAATGTCCTCGTCTGTGGGGGTCAGGTCCGTCGACTTCTTCGATTCCTCTTGGATTTTTGGGATTTGATCTCGATCAACACGGGATGAGAACTGGCATCTCACATGGAGGAAGTCCCTGATCATATCGGGATGTAGGCCATGGCGGACCATCGTCTCCTGGGTTTGTATCCACGCGTTCTTACCCCACATCAGGAGATAGTCTGGTTCGGCCCGGAGCTGGGAAACAAAGAACCTAAAACTTGGAGGGTCATATCCCCGCATCCTTTGAACTTGAAGATATTCATCGAGCAATTCAGGGACTTTCTTCCGGTCCTCATCGGATATGGGAAACCTGTTGTGCCCATATTGTCCGTCTATCAGAAGGCCTAAGGCGTTTATGCCACCCCTGAAACATTCAGGGTCTGCCTCCATACGCTCGTTATATCCCATTATAGGTGGTCGAAATACGTCGATTGCGTGGACCATATGGTCTGGCATATCCTGCAACACATTATCCTTGGGTATTATGCTTTTCAGGTATCTACCAGCGGGAGCCTGAAATCTTTCGAGTAGCCTGTGCGTGAAAGGAGGGCTCACAATAGAATCTCCATGGCATTCTATGAGATCAAGATCCATTTCAAAAGAGTAAAGAGCATCACCAGCGTGTCTTAGGTCCAGATCATGGAAATACGAGTCAATCTCCTCCTGGGTCCTGGCATCGTAAAAGAGGAGATCCTCACAGTCGCCCCCACGGTTCTGGATCTTATGTCTTGCCAGCTGATCCAGCTGGGCCAGCTCCTGGCCGCCGAGTGGGGTTTGAACGAACTCGAAAGCGACCTTTCTCGTGCCATCACCTATCTGCATCAGACCCATCGGCGAACCGCCGTCGGAGACGGAGGAACGGGCGGCATCCAATTCCAATGGTTCGAGAACCCCGGTGACCTTCAAGTGCTGACCCCAGTCATTTACGTAAACCCCCTTTTCAGGGTCGTACCTGTAATGCGTTACACTTGTGCCCCGTCTATCGCGGCTGACGTACATGACAGGCTCATGGGACTTGGAAGGCATTATGATAATACTCCGAAGGGCTAGAATAAAAGGTTCAGGCGAATTTGCTGTCGTCGCAGGTGTAGGAGCCGATTGGCTTGCCGGCGGTGGATACTAGTCCGTAGTAGGCTGCGGATTGGGTCCAGCAGCTGCTTATCTGCACCCGAACCTTCCCTATGCACGCATAACGTAGGGGGTTCCATTTCCCGTATTCCTCGCATTTGCTCATGAGGCGGTCGAGCTCGGCGTCGCAGCTCTCGTCCATCAGGCGCTTGAACTCCCGGTCGCAGTATGCTTGGGTGTTGAAGGTCTTCTGGCATTCGGCGTAGCATTTGTCGTGATAGTAGCAGGCGTAGTTGAAGCTCGCATCCGACAATAGGTTCTTGTTGGGTCCGCTCAATTTCCCCTCCGGACCGCAGTAGTTCTTCTTCTCATCATAGGGTGGGAACTCAACCTCCTCCAAGCAGCCTGACAGCAGGACAGCCAATGCGATGAATAGCCTCAACCTCATGTTCCAAGATAATAGCACAGATTAGAAGAAAAATGAGGATCACTTCGCGGGTTTTCTTAGCCTGGCGTTCACGTAGGTCCCATACCTTCCAAACAGTTTGCTGAACACTTCCTGTAGTGGGTTGGGGAGGAAGTAGAATCCGTACCCGTCCAACTGGTCGACTTTGAACCCATACCTTTCAGAAAGGTCATGTATGGATGGTAGGTTGAATGCCTTCTGGTGGCCTGGCTCCAACACCTCCACGCCCTTCAGGAAGTTGCCGACCTGGACGTCTGTGAAGTGTATGATGGGCGGCTGCTGGCCGAGGAGTATGAAGGGTATGCTATGCAACGAGGAGAGGTTGGGCGTTGAGAGGACCATCACCCCTCCCGGCTTAAGAACCCGACATGTTTCCCTGAAGAAGTTGGGGGTGTTCCACAGGTGCTCGATTATCTGATAGGCTGAAATTACGTCAACACTATTGTCTTCCAAGGGCAGTTCAGTGTTAAGGTCGTGTTTGACCAGCTCATATTCGAGAGTGCAACCTTCATATTCTTCAGGCTCTGAGAGGTCCACTACCCTGACCTTCACGGCGCCGAGCTTCTCCGCCACGTCGGAGGTGAACCGGAGATCGCCGCAGCCAAGATCCATGAACACTGGATTTTCAGGGCAGTCATCGAAGAACGACAGTATCCTGCGCTGGTTAAGGTGGAAGACCCTGTTGCTCTCACGCCAGAACATTCCACCACCCCATTTCCTAGCAACCATAGGTTAATAGAATGATATTAAAGAAAGAAAAGGAGGGAGATTGGATGTCTATTTGACTGCCATCCATATCTCGCAGATCGACTCGTCGCTGTCTTCTTTGAAGCGATCGTCGTACATTTCAATGCATGGTTTGCTGTAGTCCAGCTCAAGGCCTTCGGCAGGCATCCACTCCTTCATTATCTTATCGTAGGTGTCCTTCAACCCTTCCATCCTCCCTTCATGGGTGAACTTGGCGACCTTCATGGCTGGAATCGCCTCACCTACCATACCATCAGGCACGTCCTCTACTTGACTGACTTCAAAGCATGCCATCGCATAACACGATTGGTCGTCGATGGTCGTGTGCACTCCATATGCTGGTCCGTCGACCTTGTTCTTTATGGAGTGCTCGTTCATCATCAGCTTCTTCCACAACGGGGGAATGTCCTCCATCGTCGTAGCATAGTTGCACCTGCCCTTAACGCCAACAACCGTCATCTCCCCAATATCTTCAACCACTGGTTTCATTGCAGGAATGACATGGAATTCATCAGTATTTAAAGGTCCGGAGTGACCAGTAGAAAAATGCGGCTTAACCATCCCAAGTGTATGCCGGGCAGAACAATATCCTAGGATATTCTGCGAAAAGAGATGATCAATCCAGTTTCCCGTAGGCTCCCTTCCACTCGCCTGACTTTTTGAAGAAGCTTCCGTATCCGTTCTCGCGTATGTACTCTATCGCCTCCCGGTACTTCCCGTACTTGTAACCGGATTTCCCATGGAAGCCCTTTATCTTTTCACACTTCAGGTAGTCGTTGCAGTCCGCGCAGGTCTCGAGCTTTCTCTCCCCATAGCAGCAGACCTTCATGGTGCATTTGGATTTTCTGATGTCCCGTTCGCCGGTTGCATAGCCTGTCTTGCATCCTTTGCATTTCCCTCCAATGTATTCCCGGCAGGTCCGGCAGTAGGCCCCACAACAACCTAGCTCGATCTTTGTCATCTCTAAACGCAGAGCCCGAAGAACCTTTTCCGGTGGCAGTTGCCGCTGCAACATTCGCTTGAGCTCTTGCACTGCTCGCCGAGGGGTATGCAGCACTCGCCGTTCACGCACATCTCACCAACGCCGCAGACGTGCTCGTGGCGCAGGACTATCTCTCCGTTGCAGCTGTATTCGATGAGAGAGGTGTTAGTGCGGCAGTAGTCGCTGACTGACAGGTTATAGTGGGGCGGGATCCGGTTCTTGCCGATGGTCACGCCGGGGTCGTCGTAGTTCTCGCCGCCATCGCTGTCCCAGCAGACCGGCAAAGTCGTGGAAGTCGGAGCCACATAGACTGTGGTCGTGGTAGTTGAGGAGGTCACGGTAGTCGAAGAAGTGGTGGTGGACGTGGTCGACGTCGAGGACGTGGATGTCGTGGTGGTGGGTTCCGCGATCGTGTAGGGAACGGCATCATCTTCCAGCTCATCGCATACCTTGTTGCCGTTGCTGTCCAAGCAGCAGGAGCCCCCGTACTCGATGTAGGGCAGGTCGCACTCTACCCTCTGGTATATGTCGGACTCGTAGTGGTCGCATATGTCATTGGCGTTGCCGTCCAAGCAGCATTCGCCGCCCACAATCCTCTTAGGCTCCCTGCAGGCCCCGAACGTGCACCCAGAGAACAACAGAACAAGAGCCGTTAGCAGGAGCAGTCTCATGTGAAGAATTAAGAAAGAAAGGATATTAACCCCCCATTTAAAAGAGGGGGGCGAAAACCAATGCCACTATGGACACCAGCTTTATCAGGATGTTCAGGCTGGGGCCGGCGGTGTCCTTGAACGGGTCTCCGACCGTGTCGCCCACGACCGCGGCCTTATGGGCGTCGCTGCCCTTACCCCCAAGGTTGCCGGACTCGATGTACTTCTTGGCGTTATCCCATGAGCCGCCGCTGTTGGCCATCGTGACAGCCAGCAGGAAGCCCGTCACAACGGTGCCTGCCAGCAGTCCGCCCAACGCCTCGGAGCCGAGAGCCAACCCGACCACCAGGGGGGTCAACACCGCGAGCACGCTGGGCTTTACCATAGCCTTCAAAGCGGCTGTTGTGCTTATGTCAACACAACGGTTGTAGTCAGCCTTGGCCTTGCCCTCCATCAGCCCTGGAATTTCCTTGAACTGGCGCCTTACCTCCTCGACCATCTGCTCCGCGGCCTTTCCAACAGCGTCCATGGCGTAGGAGCTGAAGAGGAACGGGAGAAGACCGCCTATGAACAATCCGACTGTCACCGTAGGCTTCATCACGTCGATGGATGATAGTTCGGCGGCTTGGGTGTAGGCGACGAACAACGCCAGCGCAGTCAACGCCGCGCTACCGATGGCGAAGCCCTTGCCTATCGCGGCTGTCGTGTTCCCGACCGCGTCCAGCTGCTCGCACCGCTCCCTCACCTGTCCGCCCATTGAGGCCATCTCCGCGATGCCGGCCGCGTTGTCCGCGACCGGGCCGTATGTGTCGGAAGCCAATGTGATCCCCAGTGTGGACAGCATGCCCACGGCCGCTATGGCGATGCCGTATATGCCAGCGACCTGGTATGATATGATGATGGCGGCGCAGACGACGAGCACGGGTATGAGGGTGCTGAACATGCCGAGGCCAAGGCCTGCTATCACGTTCGTCCCCGCCCCGGTCTCAGCGGCCTTGGAGACCTCCCTTGTGGGGCCGTACTCTGCTGAAGTGTAATACTCTGTTATCTTGCCTATGACCACGCCTGACACCAGTCCGGCGAGTACTGCATAGTATATGTTGCTGTGCTCCGGGCCCAGCACGTAGATTACGACGAAGTACATCACGACAGCAGCCAGTATTGCGGCTATCCATATGCCACGGTCCAATGCCTTCTCGGGCTTGTCCCCTCCGACAAAGAAGCTGCCGACTATAGACATGACTATGCCTGTCGCAGCGACCGCCAATGGCAGCAGCACATGGCCGTTGCCTGTGGCCGTTATCGCAACGCCCAATGCCATGGTGGCGATGATGCTGTCAACGTATGATTCAAAGAGGTCGGCGCCCATTCCCGCGACGTCGCCGACGTTGTCGCCGACGTTGTCCGCTATCGTTGCGGGGTTGCGGGGGTCGTCCTCTGGTATGCCTGCCTCGACCTTCCCGACGAGGTCCGCGCCCACATCAGCGCCCTTGGTGTATATGCCCCCGCCGACCCTGGCGAACAATGCGATGCTGGAGGCTCCGAAACCGAATCCGTAGATTATCTCCGGGTCCCCGAAGTACAGGTACAATGCGCTAACGCCCAGCACGCCCAGTCCGACGACGCACAAGCCCATTATCAGTCCGCTGCTGAACGCGGTCTTCAAACCCTTCTGCAGCGTCTCACTGGATGCCTGGGCCGTCCGGACGTTGGCTGCGGTGGCGACACGCATGCCGATGTTGCCGGCCGCCGCCGAGAATATGGCCCCCACCACAAAGGTGACAGCCGTGTTCACGTTCAGGAACGCTGCCAGCACCGCGGCCACCACGACCACGAACAGTATGAGCGTCTTGTACTCCCTGTTCAAGAAGGCCATCGAACCCTGGTGTATGGCTTCAGCTATCTCTTTCATCCTCTCCGAGCCCTCGGGCTGGGAGAAGACATTCTTCATCTTAAGCCCGGCCAAGAGCAGGGCCAACAAACTCGCCGCAATAGCGTAGAATATTATCATCTTCAAAGCACCCAAAAAAAAGATTACGTAACTTTACTAGTACCTGTTAATAAATAAAGGCATCTTTCACACGCCACCAGAGGCTCTCTTCAAACGTATGTCCAGGTCTATCAGCTGGTTCTGGTATTCGGCCACTATCTTCTTGAAGTGGTCCTCTGTCAGGCCGCCGGCGTTGAACCGCTCCTCCGCCTTATGTATCAGCTCCTGTATGCGCTGCTTCTCCGACTCGATCCACTCCCTATCACCAGGCTGGGATTTGACTTTCTGCTGGGCTTTGGCGGCCGCCTCCTCTTCCTCGCGCCGTCGTATCACATGCTCGCGTTCAGCCAGTCGCTTCAGCTTCTCCGCCTTCACACGCGCCTCCCTTTCGGCCAGTTCCTTCTCCCGTCTTTTGAGACGCTGCTGTTCCGTCTCTTTCTCAGGGGGTGAAGGTGATGTCTCCTTTTTCACCGGGCGTTCGATCGGGCGTTCCTCGTCAACACCTTCCGGGCCGCCCATGACAGGCCCCTCCCTGCGCGAATAGACCTCGCTCAAAACCACATACACCAGCACCGAAAACGCGGTGCCGGCCATTATGACCAGCGCCCAGAGTAACTCATCCGCCATTTTTAACATTTCCCCTGCTCTCAGGCTATAATTCATTTATAACCAGCATAATATATCTTACACTAAAGGAAGATGCGGTTGGCTGCTTTGTTCTTGGTGTTGGCTGCTTCAGTGGCCAGCGCACAGGGATGCGACATAGGGTTGGGAGACGAGAGCGTCGGCGTTCACGCGACGGTCGAGACATGCTCCAACATAGGCACCTTCTCGGTCGGCGGATTGTACATGGGCTCCTGGCAGAAGCTCACATACCACTACCCAAAACCCTGGAGGGGAACCTACGCCACATTCAACATAGACGGAGACCACTACTGCACGTCAGACATAGCGGTCGACTGCAACCCCGCGGACGACCACATAAACATATACCCCACGTTAGACGAGGATTCCATACTGGCGGAGTGGATGCTCCCCGGCGTGAAGGCAGAGCAGAGGATAAGCGTCCATGAGAACACGACAGTCATAAAATACTCGTTCACGAACGTCGACTCCGTCAACCACACTGTGGGCGTGAGACTTCACATGGACACATTGCTCGGGCAGAACGACGGCGCCCCCATATACTTCCCCGGCGAAGGTCTCAAGACCTCTGAGGTGTCCTATGGAAAGGGTACGGGCTTCGAGTACTGGAAGGCCTACAACCAGCCAGACCAGCCGACCATCGTCGTCACCGGAGTGATAGACCCCAAGGATGGCATGAGCTACCCTGACCGGATCATTGTCGCAGACTGGAAGAGCAGCAAATCCACTGCATGGGAATACCAGCCGGCTTCAAAGCCGGTGACCGGCGACAGCGCAGTAATACTATACTATGACCTTGGAGTGGTAGAGGCTGGAGAGACCGCGGAGGCGATGTTCGGGTACGGAAGCGAGCCGCCGGTGCTCACGGAAGAGCAGGCTGAGGCAGGCGTCGGACTGGCTGAGATAACCTTGGGCAACATAATGGGAGAATACTGCCCTGGAGACATGGCCTCGTTCAAAGTGGACGTGATAAGCGTGGGGTCATCGAGGGAGGTGATTGTCGGGTTGGTAGTCGAATCAGACGGGATAATATACTTCAACAACACCCGTAAGGCGAACCTGCCGGCAGACACAGTTAAGGTCATGGAATATACGTGGCCCATACCCGAGCTGAACAGCTCAAGATCATTCGACGTCAAGGCGGTATTATACGGTGAGGAGGGCGTATCGGACGTTAAGACACGGGAGGACGCCATCACCGTGGACGTTGTCAAATGCGGTTACAACCCCGTCGTCGAAGTCGGTAAGGGAGTGGCCGCGGGGACCCTGCTGGTCGCCCTGATAGTAGGGTTGGGCATGCTCATAGCATTCCTAGCATACCTTTGGATGAACAGGGGCTCCGTGGAAGTGCATAAGACGGTCGACGGGGAGAACGTGACAGTGACCGTGGTTAACAACACGATGAGGCCGATAGGCAATGTTGTGATAGAGGATGTGATATCGGGAGAGTCGGAGATAAAGGTCAAGACCCTGAATGTCCTGCGGAGCCAGAACAACCTCCGGTGGGAGGTCGGCAGGTTGAAGCCAAAGGAAAGCGCTAAGCTCGAGTACTGGGTGAAGGACGGGCGGGCCATAAACGATTCGACGGTCACATGGGACAAGGGCTCCAAGAGGCTGAGATAATATTAATAAGTCTGAATTTCGCATAGGTATCGGTAAAATGAGTGACGTGGACGAACTAGTGGAGAGGGTTGCAAGCGAGAGCGGGAAGCCAGTGGAAGAGATAAGAGCTAAGATGTCGGAGCGTAAGGAGAAAACCCACGGTCTTCTCTCGGACTACGGGGCAGCCTACGCTGTCGCCAAAGAGTATGGGATCGACCTGAGCGACGGGGAGACGAGCGTCACGCCATTGTCGAACCTGCAGCCCTCGAACTCCGTCAACATCGTAGGCAGGGCTAAGACCGTCTTCTCAGAGCGTGAGTTCACCCGAAAGGACGGGGGGAAAGGCAAGTTCGCGTCGGTGGTGCTGTTGGACAACACGGGAGAGTCCCGTGTAGTACTATGGGACAAGAACACAGCCGTAGTCAAGAAGCTTAGGGTGGGGGACGTGTTACTGCTCAAGAACGGCTATGTCAAGGAGAACAGGGGCCAGATTGAGGTCCACGCGGGGGCTTTGAGCAACCTGGCCATAAACCCGTCGAACGTCACGGTCGAGTTGCCCGAGATAGAGGAGAGGATAGACAGCATCAGCGCTTTGGAGCCGGGGCTGCCTTCTGTGAATGTCATATGCAGGGTCAACAGCTACTATCCCAAGACCGAGTTCGAGCGTAGCGACGGGAGCAAGGGATCTCGGGCTTCGTTCATCGCCGAGGACGAGACCGGCACCATCAGGGCCGTATTATGGGATCCCCTGTCGGATGCGGAGCTAAAGGAAGGGGACATCGTAAAGTTGGAGAACGCCTACACCAGGGAGGGTTTGAACGGTGAGGTCGAGCTCCAGGGCGGGAGCAGGAGCAGGATAGGCAAGTCGGACGTTAAGCTGAAGCTGAAGCCGTTGGACAAGAAGAAGGCCGGGACGGTCAAGGTCGAAGACGTGAAGCCGGAGATGAGGGGTTTCACTTTGGAGGCGAGGGTGCTACGGGTCTACGAGCCCCGGGAATACTCCAAGGGCATGATGGCCTCGCTGATAGTCGGAGACGGCACCGGCAGCATAAGGACGGTATTGTGGAATGAGAAGTCGTCGGTCGCTAACGAACTGAAGGAGGGGGACTGCATCAGGATAAAGAACGCCTACAGCAGGAGCAACATGAACGACGAGGCCGAAGTCCACGTGGGCAAGTACACGGAGGTGACGGTGGACTCGGGCATAAAGGTCCCCACCGTGGGCGAGATAAACGACAAGCTGACAGAGGAGAAGAAGATAGCGGACCTGGACAGCGGCGACAGGTTTGTGAAGATCAAGGGTAAGATAGTTGACGTGGAGGACCGGGCCCTCGTGTACATGACCTGCTCGGAGTGCAACAAGAAGGTGCAGAACCTCGGGGGAGAGTGGATGTGCGAGGAGTGCGGCGTGGTCGACGGCAAGCCCAACATGATAGCCTCCGTGGTCGTCGAGGACGACAGCGGGAACATAAGGGCCGTCGCCTTCAGGGACAAGGCTGAGAAGATGCTCGGATTCGACCTGGAGGAGGCGATGAACATCATCGGGGAGACCCAGGACGAGCAGGCCCCGTTAGCCCACGCCCGGGAGAAGGTTGTTGGCGGCAGCATCACCTTGACGGGTAGGGTGAACTACAACGACTACAGCGAGCAGTTGGAGCTGGTAGTGGACGAGATAAGCTAAAGTGGACCATGTCGCGCTGGCTCTTGCGACTGTCTCGCTGGTTGTCACCCGCTACATATTCCCGGGGCGCATAGGGTACGCGATATTATGTCTCCTGTTCATGGTCGGCCTGCCACTGGCGCTCATCAGATACAGGAAAGAGAGGCTAGGAGGCTATCTGATAGGCTTGGGGGATTTGAAGGGCGGTTTGGGGGTTTCGCTGTTGTTGATCGCGTTGTCGTTCCCGTTCATGTACTACGCGACCACCATGGCCTCGTTCCAGGATTATTATCCCCTGTGGAAGCCCGCGGGCGACAGCGTGGGCAACTTCCTGTTGTTCGAGTCCTATGTGCTGGTGCTGATGTTCTGCACCGAGTTCTTCTACCGGGGCTTCCTATTGAACACGTTATTGAAGGAGTCCAGGCACGGCAATGGGATACACGCATTAGTCTACATGATAGCCCACCTAGGAAAGCCTCCATTGGAAGTATTGTACTCGCTGCCTGCGGGGTGGATATTCGCCAAAGTCGACATGAAGTACAAAAGCATCCTGCCCAGCCTCCTCATGCACTATGTCAGCAGCGTGATATTCGACCTGCTGGTGATATACCACGCATGAATTCAGATCCCCATCTGTTCCAGTTTGCCCATCTTCCGGTTGAGCCAGCGGACCGCTGAGCTTGCCATTATCTCCCAGAATATGTTTACTCCCTCTTCTTTGCTCCTGGTTCTCAGCTTCCGTAGGTGGTAGCTGACGGCGGACTCGGTTATGCCTAGTTCTTTTCCTATCTCCTTCTGGCTCCAACCAAGCGCCCGCAGCTGCATGATCTTTGCCAAGTGTTCGCTCTCATTCATAGAAGATCACCCAAGTACTTATTTGAGTTTCATTTAAAAAACTGTTGAAAGACAAGCTTTCACTTGACTATCTCCAAGTAGCCTATGCCGGACTGGAGCACGGAACCCTGGTCCAAAAGCTCGGAAACAGCGTCTTGGACCTCAGACGTGGAGAAGCCCTGCCAGCAGAGCTGCTCCTCGAGGAAGCTCACCCTGACACGACGGTAGTCGTTCAACAGGTCATAGACGAGATTCTTGCACACGTTCAACCACCAAGGACAACTATGGGACGGACTAGAATAAAAACCTATCGCTTACCATATGTTCAGTATGGAATGTCACCCCATCAGGAGGAGTGTGGCGTTCCTCAGACCCGGGCCGGCGCCCAACACTACCACGACGAACTTGACGAACCGCCGGGTGAACTCGTCGTCCCTGACCTCGTCGTCAATGACATGCAACGCCAGCAGGACCAGGATTATCTTCAGGGGGTACATCACCGCGGCCGTCCCGGTCAACTCGATGAAGAACGTGGGGACCACATGCTTCTCGACGTGGCCGAGGAGGTCTATGCCAACGAACGTTGTTGACGCGTCGAACAGGTGCACCAATGCGATGTAGAAGTTGCCCTCTAAACCCAGATAGTCCAGGCGCAGGAGGAGCTTCAGCGCGTAGAGAAACGCGGCTGATATGGTGAAGAACACCAGCACATTCAAGAACGCGGGCAAGTTGCTGATGTTCGGGACTATCAAGGTGAGGTTGTACAATACCATCAGCGAACCCACCCCACCGACGAAGAGCCTGTAGTCCCAGCCAAACCTTTTCTGCAACACCAGCCCTACTAGTAATATTGCTAGTGTCACCGCGAACATGGTGAAGAAAATACCGGGGGAGACCAGCATGTAGTTTGCCGGATACTCAGTGTGGCCCGCATAGAGTCCAAGGTCCTGATCCACTAGCTCCCTCAACGTGCTGCCGTAGACTACGTAAGGGACGAGCATCAGCAGGAACCTCAAATCGAACTTCTTGACCCTCGGCTTAAGGAAGGGTATGACGAACTTGAACACCAACAACCCCAACACAACACCGTAGGTGAGGGTGTTCACGATATTGTAACCTGGACTCAGGAAATACTCCATCACAAAATCATGCAAAACCCCGAACATAGAATAAACCTAAGGAACCACGGTTTTTAACCGTGGGAGGATGGATACCGCGGGATAAGAGGGATTATGGACAACCCCACCCCCAGACGGGAACATAGTTTTAAAGGGTTAAGTTTAATGGGATTCTGAGTAGGTGGTTCAAATTGCGTGGCTTGGCTAAGAACGTTTCGGTCTGGGCTCTGCTGACTTTGGCTCTTCTTTTTTTTACACTGCCAGTCAGCGTCAGCGACGAAGGAGGGGGCGAACCCCCCTACGGAGGAACGACAACGTCGACAGTGCCCAGCTGTGACGCAGACGTCACCGCATACGTCGACAGCGAATACAACGACTGGCTGGAATCCAATCATCCAGCAGCCGAGAAAGAACCGTTGGACCTGTGCGATTACATACTCTGCAAAGCCAACGTCACAATAGACGAAGGAACGCTGGAAGGTCTGACTGGCTCCTTCACAATATACGTGGGCCAGGACACCAGCTACACCACAACAGCCACCTGCACCCTAAGCCAAGACAACAAAGAAGCACAGTGCAAAGCAGACCAGACCAACGCCGTATGGCTGCAACAGCAACAGCTGAACATGTCAATAATAGCGCCCATGGGATGCGAATTCACAGGCAACACCAGCAGCTGCCCCAACATATGGGGCAACATAGCATACCAGACACCACAAGCCTGCGAGGGAAGCACTGATGACATAACCCAGAAAATATGCTTTAACGAGACTGGAAACAAGTACATCGTGAAGGATGAAGAGTTCATCGAGGTCTGCGAACCCTATGATCCCATCTACACGTTCATCTGCAACCACCTGTTCAACGGCGAAGAAAACTACCACATAAGATATGAAGTACGGGTAGACGATGAATTCGACAATGCAGTGGAAGAAATATTCGACAACCTGGACTGCTCAAACAACGGGGATAACTATGGAATCACGGCCTCAGACATTATAGACGGGAAAAAGGGTGTGTGCAGGCATTTCGTCGGAACCATAATAAGCCTGATGGAAACCATTGGTGGAGGGGACAGGGTAGCAGGATACAGTTACATAACAGATGTTACAGGTGACGTAGAAGATCCATGGGGTTATAGACATGCTGTCATGTCTTATAAAAAGGATCCTGGAACAACAGATGACTGGATAATATACGATCCAACAGCGGGAATAAGCGGGGATTCAGACACAGATGATTGGATTAAAGAAGGAGACCAGGATAATCAATGCTGCTATAGAGGATGCGATGTTGACACTCCACTTGAGTCCTGCCATGACACAGACCACTTCTGCCCCCTGACAGACAATAGCGAGTGTTGGGAGAGGGTGCCTGTTGGAGCATGTTTCAAACAGTCTGACTTTCTTAAACAAGGAATCTCAGGATTCTGCGATAGCAACGGGGATATCCAATACGACTGCCGTGGTCCAGACGGGCAAGCAGGTGGAGGAGACGACTGCGATTGTCCGACTGGGCAGACCTGCTCTGCGACAACAGGAAAATGCAGTTGCTCCCCAGAGAAAAGTTGCATTCAGAGCGGGTCTGTCGGAGGTTATCCGATCTTATGCGACGACGATGATGAAGTCCAGAAAGAATGTGAAGTGGACGGAACCGACTGCTGCATTGGAAGTAATACCTACTGCGGACAGGACGAGAAATGCTACTGCACCCCAAACAAATGCGTTATACCAGGTATTTTTATAGGTGAGCTGCCACCGATCGAATCAGAGATGTGCAATCAGGACGGGGATGACACAGTCGTAAGTTGCATGGGCCCAGACGACACGGCAGGAACAGAGGATGACTGCTGCATGGGATTAGGCACCTATTGCCCGGGAAGCAGCGGAGTATGCAAATGCACACCCAACACATGCCTCAGCTTAGGACATGGATTACTCCCTGGTAAGATGTGCAGCAGTGACGGCACACACGGAGTTGAAGACTGCAAAGGCCCAGACGGACAGTCAGGGACCGCAGACGACTGCTGCAATGACCAGTTCGGCAATCAGAAATGCAGCAGTGACGGGAAATACTGTGAGCCAGAATAGGCAGGCACACATCCTCCCAATCTTTTTATTTTTAAATGTTGGGTGAGTATATGTAAGAGCAGTTTTTCTATGCTGCTATGCTTTTCCCCGCGGCTATGCTGTGGTTTTTTTGTTGGAAGGCCTATGGCGAAGATACATAAGCCCCGTGCGGGCTCCAGGGCGTATCGTCCGTTGAAGCGGGCGAAGTCTGAGAAGCCGAGAATACACTCTTGGCCTGCTGGTAAAGGAGATTCTAAAGTCTTGGGTTTCACTGGTTACAAGGCTGGCATGACCCACTGCATAGCGGTCGATGAGAGCAAGGACAGCCCCACGTCAGGTAGCGAAGTGTTCGTGCCTGTCACAATCCTCGAGACTCCCCCTATGAAGGTGGTGGGCGTTAGGGTTTACAGGAAAGCCTACGGCGGGGAGCAGACGTTCACGGACATATGGTGTGAGACACCCGACGAGAGCGTCAAGAGGCGCGCTAGCACACCCAAGAAGAAGGGCAACCCAGACAAGAAGATCGCCGAAGCAGAGAAGAAATCAGGGGAAATAAGCGATGTAAGGCTTGTGGCGCACACTCAACCGATACTGACTCACAGTCCCAAGAAGACACCGGACATAATGGAACTGGCACTTTCAGGGGATGTTCCTGAGAAGCTGGCCTACGCGAAGGAGGTGCTGGGCAGGGAGATCACCATAAACGACGCCTTCAGCGAGTCCGAGTTCGTGGACGTCACCTCGGTGACGAAGGGCAAGGGCTTCCAGGGGGTTGTCAAGAGGTATGGCGTTAAGAGGCAGCCTAGGAAGGCCAGCGGCAAGAGGAGGCACCTGGGTACCGGCGGCTCCTGGACTCCGACCAAGAAGCTCTGGGTCGAGCCGCAGCCGGGTCAGATGGGCTACCACACCCGCACAGAGCATAACAAGCTCATACTGAAGATCGGCGAAGACGGGGGTGAGGTGAGCCCTGCAGGCGGTTTCCTCAGGTATGGACCGGTCAAATCCAGCTATGTTATGGTGTACGGGAGCGTGCCCGGGCCTAGCAAGAGGGTTGTTAGGCTGACACAGCCAAGGAGATCCCACAAGGAGGTCTCACTAACGCTTAAGAGCGTGGATTTAAGTTCAAAGCAGGGAGCATAGGATGGTTAACGTATACTTGTTGGATGGGAAGGTGAAGGGCAAGGTGGATCTGCCCAAGGTGTTCCAGGCACCCCACAGGCCGGACCTCATCCAGAAGGCCGTGGTGGCCGAGCAAGCCAACGTCCGCCAACCCTACGGTGTTTCGTCCCTGGCTGGTCTGAAGACCAGCGCAGACTACTTCGGAAGCAGGAGGCGCACCTACAGGCAGACCATCAACAGAGGCATGACAAGGCTCCCAAGGGTGAAATCGGGCGGGGGAGGCCTGGGACAGGTCAGGAGAGTGCCCCAGTCAACCGGCGGCAGGAGAGCCCACCCACCCAGGGGCAGGGACTACACCCGGAAGCTCAACAGGAAAGAGTACATGATAGCATTGCATTCGGCCATCGCTTCGACGGCGAGTAGGAAGCTGGTGGAGGGCCGCGGCCACACTGCAGACGTCAAAGAAGTGCCAATAGTCGTCGAGGACAAGATCGAGGGTTTGAAGCATACAAAGGACGTTCTGAAGATGTTCAAAAGCCTCGGTTTGGACGGGGAGCTAGCCTCCAAGAAGAAGAGGAAGATGCTCATAGTCGTCGGAGAGGACAAGGGCATATTCAACGCAGCCAGCAACATAGAGGGAGTGGATGTGGCGACCGTGAACGACTTGGACGTTGAGTTGCTGGCGCCCGGCACCCAAGCAGGCAGGCTGACGGTGTGGAGCGAAGCCGCAGTCAAGAGGATAGGTGAAGATGGAACCGCATGAGATACTACTTTACCCGCTGATGGGGGAGAAGGCCACAACCCTCAGGGAGAGGGAGAACATGCTCACATTCATAGTCAGCAAAGAATCCACCAAGAAGGAGATTAGAGAGGCTGTGGAGAAGATGCTGAAGGTGAGGGTATCAAGCGTTAACGTCATGCACACCGTTGAAGGCAAGAAGAAAGCCCACATACGGTTGGACAAGAAGCACAGCGCCGACGAGATAGCCTCGCAGATGGGGGTACTATAATGGGCAAGCGGCATATCACGCAGAGGAGGGGTCGAGGGAACCCGCGGTATAGGTCTCCATCACACCGGTACAAGGGGTCCGTAAAGTATCCGAGGATAGACTACAAGGGCAGGATATCAGGGCAGGTCATCGAGTTCGACCACGACCCTGGCAGGACCGCGCCGGTCGCCAAGGTATTGTTGGAAGACTTCACGACAGTCCAGTTGATAGCTCCGGAGACGGTGACGGTAGGCCAGACCATAGAGTTTGGGTCCGGGGCGAGTGTCAGCAACGGTAACGTGCTGCCCTTGAAGAACATAAGCCCGGGAACGGGAGTGTTCAACCTGGAGGTGAAGCCGGGTGACGGAGGCAAGATCGTCAGGTCATCAGGGTCATTCGCGCTCATAGTATCGCATGACAAGTCAACTGGGCTCACACAGGTTAAGCTGCCTAGCAAGAAGACCAAGTTCATAAACAGCGACTCCTTGGCCACGGTAGGGCGTGTGGGGGGCGGAGGCCGCAAGGACAAGCCAATGCTCCACGCAGGGCAGATGTACTACCGTAAGAAGGCAAAGGGCAAGCTATGGCCGGTGGTCTGCGGGCGGGCGATGAACGCGGTGGACCACAAGCACGGCGGAGGAAGGCACCCGCACGTCGGAAGGCCGACGACAGTTTCCAGGAACGCCCCGCCAGGCCGGAAGGTCGGCCACATAGCGGCTAAGAGGACAGGAAAGAAGAAAAGAGGTTAAACCATGGCAAAGAAGGAATTCAAATACAGGGGCTACAAGATCGAGGAACTACAGAAGATGTCCCACGATGAGGTATTGGAACTGCTGCCCTCCAGGGCCAGAAGGAGCTTGAAGAGGGGACTCACAGAGCAGCAGCAGAAGCTGCTGAAGAAGGTGAGGAAAGCCAGGGAAACAGGTCAGAAAGGTGCTGTCCGAACCCACTGCCGTGACATGGTCATATTGCCGGAGATGGTGGGTGTAAAGTTCGCAGTATACACTGGTAAGGAGTTCAGCGAGTTCGAGGCCAAGACGGAGATGATAGGCCACTACCTTTCAGAGTTCACGCTGTCCAGGAGGCCTGTGAAGCACAGCGCTCCGGGAGTGGGAGCGACCAGAAGCTCGTTGTTCGTGCCGATAAAGTAAAGATGGATCTGAAGTATTCAGTGAAGCCCGAGGAAGGCGCCGTGAAGGCGATGGGACGGGACATGAACGTCTCGTTCAAGGACCTGGTCGTGGTAGCAGACGCCATACGCGGCAAGAAGGTCAGCAAGGCCATAGAGTACATGGAGTCCGTAGTCGAGTTGAAGAATCCCGTCCCATATAGGAAGCACAACAAGGGAGTCGGGCACAGGAAGGGCAAGGAGGTAAAGGTCGGAAAATACCCGCAGAAGGCTGCGAGACACGTTCTAGCGGTTTTGAGGAACCTGGCTGCGAACGCGGAATACAAGGGCTACG
Organism: Candidatus Altarchaeales archaeon; assembly: GCA_014727915.1. Lineage (GTDB taxonomy): Archaea > Altiarchaeota > Altiarchaeia > IMC4 > SCGC-AAA252-I15 > WJMO01. The sequence goes on from WJMO01000006.1 coordinate 104,927, forward strand.
ACACTGAGAAGCTCAAGCTCACCCACGTTCAGGCCCAGAAGGGCTTGGCCCGGTTGAGGCGCAAGCCTAAGGGAAGGTGGGCGCTGTGGGAGACACAGTACAGTCACATTCAGATGATAGCTAAAGAGGCTTAAAATGGCGATTGAGAGGCATTTCATACAGGAGGGTGTTATAAGGTCGGAGATAGAGAGTTTCCTCCGGAACGAGCTTAACCGCGCAGGATACAGTGGAATCACAATACAGAAGACACCGTTGACCACCAGGGTCGTCTTATACGTTGAGAAGCCTCCGATCGTGATAGGCAAGAAAGGCAGCCGTATCAACAGCTTGACCAACATGCTGAAGGAGAAGTTCGGAGTGGACAACCCGAGCATAGACGTGCAGAAGATCGAGAAGCCAACGTTGGACCCCAACATCATAGCCCGGAGGATAGCCGTCGCCTTGGAGAGGGGCATGAACAGGCGGAGGATAGCCTACAAGGCAGTCAGAGCCGTGATGAGCTCGAAGGCCCGGGGCGTTGAGATCATACTCTCAGGCAAGATCGTCGGCAAGGGCGGTCGTTCGAGGAATGAGAAGTACAGCGAAGGCTACATGAAGAAGGCGGGGGACAGCCTTAAGCTCGTCAGGATAGGGTCCACTCAAGCCTACCTGAAGGCGGGGGTCATAGGCGTCACGGTCAAGATAGTGCCCCCGGACACGAAGTTCCCAGACCACATCAACGTGCTGAAAGGCGTGAAGGAAGAGGAGATCGAAGGCGAGGATACCAAGAAAAAAGCGAAGAAGAAGACCAAGAAAAAAGCCAAGAAGGCCAAGAAGACCGCTGAGAAGAAGGATGACCCGGGGGAAGACAAGGAAGAGACTGGGGCTTCAAAGGCGGATGATGGTTCTGAGAAAGCCGAAAAGGAGGAATCTAACGCTTAAATACCATAATATCATTATAATATAAACTTCGAAACATGGCGATACTACGTTCAGATGAAATACAGGGGATGGATGACTCTGAGATGGATGAACGGCTAACTCAGTTGAGGAAGGAGTTAATGAAGATAAACGGTGTGTTGGCTTCTGGCGGAATACCCGAGGACGTTGGAAAGGCCCGGGAGATAAAGCGCACGATCGCGCGCATAAAGACGATAAAGACGCAGAAGACCAGGGGCATGGGATCTAAAGCCCAGATCAAGGGCAAAGGAGAGGTTTCAAAGAAGAGATGAACTGTCCCAGGTGTGGTCTACCCCAGGAACTGTGCGTTTGCGATGAGATGACCCGCGTGGGTCAGAAGATAAAGGTGCGTACCGACAGGAGACGTTACGGGAAGTACGTGACTGTCGTATCAGGGTTCGAGAACGTCGACGTGGGCAAAATCGCGAAAGACCTTAAGGGAAGGCTCGCGTGCGGTGGAACAGCTAAAAAGGACACTGTGGAACTTCAGGGCAACCATGTCAGCCGGGTGAAGGATGTCCTGGTGGACATGGGCTTCTCCGAGGACATGATAGACGTCGCATAAGAGGAGATATTGGGGGTATTGTTCTCCAAAAAAAAAGATGATCACACCATACAACATACTCCGGCACGAGCTGGTCGGGCTGGAGGTAAACGCCGACATATCCGGCGCCAGGGTCTCCGGCGTCGTAGACGGCGAAACATCAAAGACGATCAAGGTCAAAACCCCAAGGGGGTTGAAGACGGTGGTCAAGGACTCCGCCAACCTGGAGTTCAGGCTGCCAGACAACACGGTCGTGAGGGTCGAAGGCAACCTGCTTGCCGGGAGACCCGAAGACCGGATAAAGAAAAAACATAGGATAAGGTTTTGAACATGGAATGCAGCGACAGGAACTGCCCAGTGCACGGAAACCTCGCGACGAGGGGTATGATACTAGAGGGAGAGGTGGTTTCGGACAAGATGCAAGACACAGTCGTTGTGAAAAGGGAGCGCCTTGTCAAGGTCAAGAAGTACGACAGGTACATGAAGAGTACCTCAAGGATTCCGGCACACAACCCACCATGTATAAACGCCAAACAGGGCGACAAGGTCACCATAATGGAGTGCCGGAAGCTCTCTAAGACCGTCAGCTTCGTCGTAGTCGGGAAGGCAGGGTCAGAGCCGGCCGCTGAATCGCCGGAGAAGAAGACGAAGAAGAAAACCAAGAGAAAGAAGGCCAAGAAGGCTTCCAAGAAGGGGGTGAATGATGGCTAAGCCCCTGGGGGGGATGCCGAAGAACCTCCCGCTTGGAAAGGCAGTTTCAGCCTCTGTCACAAGGGCATTGCCTGCGGGAGCCAGGCTACACTGCGCAGACAACACGGGAGCCAAGGAGATAGAGATAATCACAGTCCGCGGATACAAGGGCGTCAGGAGCAGGATGCCGAAGGGCGGGGTCGGCGACATGGTCGTCGCAACAGTCAAGAAGGGACGGCCGGACATCAGGAAGCAGGTCGTCCACGCGGTGATCGTAAGGCAGAAACAACCATATAAAAGGGTCAACGGCAGCAGGATATGCTTCGAGGACAACGCTGCCATAATCGTCAGCGAGGAGGGAATGCCCAAGGGCACCGAGATCAAGGGTCCGGTAGCTCGTGAAGCGGCCGAACGCTGGGGTAAGATAGGCTCGATAGCCAGCATAGTCGTATGAAGATGAAAAGACCGAGTTCAAAGCAGGCGAGGAAGCAGAGGAAGTGGGTCGGTGAGGCTCCGCTGCACATGAGGCATAGGCTAGTTTCCGCTGCGCTGAGCAAGGACCTTAAGGACAAGTACAAAAAGAACAGCATGCCCCTGAGGAAGGGGGACACCGTCAAGGTGATGCGCGGGTCCGTGAAAGGCCACGTGGGCGAGGTCATGAAGGTCGACTTGAAGACTTACAAGGTATATGTCCAGGGAGTTACGGCCAAGAAATCCGACGGCACAGACGTTGAACGCGCTCTTGAACCGTCTAATCTCATGATAACAGAGTTGCATGAAGAGGACAAGGAGAGGAGGGATGCACTCTCAAGGAACATGGAGGCTGAATAATGCACACCAAGAGGATAGCTGCGGGAGCTGACAAGGAGAGGAAATGGACCACGACGCCGAGGGGCCCGCACAAGAGGAGGGATTCCATACCCTTGGTCAAGATGCTAGTGGACCTGGGATTGGCAGACAAGAGGAAGGAAGCCAGGAAGATAATCATCGATGGCAAGGTATTGGTCGACGGGAAGAAGAGGAAGGAGCCAAGCTTCGGCGTGGGATTGATGGACGTAGTATCCATACCCGAGTTGAAGAAGCACTACAGGATAATCGCCGTCAAAAAAGGCCTCAGCTACAAGGAGATACCCGAGAAGGAGGCTAATGTCAAGCTCTGCCGCGTCACTGGCAAGAAGCTCGTGTCAGACGGTAAGACGCAGGTCAACCTCCACGACGGAGGAAGCCTAATAACCGACAAGGACGTGAAGGTCAAAGACACATTGGTAGTGGAGCTGCCGGACAGGAAGATGAAGGAGGTCATAGCCTACGCTGTAGGCGACCAGGTAATAGTCGTGCACGGCAGGCACAGGGGCGAGACCGGGTCGATAAAGGACGTGCTGGACGCCACAGGCTCCAGGAAGTCGCTCACGGCAGTTAACGACTTCCAAACGCTCACAGACTACGTTTTCGTGGTCGGAAAGGACAAGGCAATGGTCGAGATATGATGGCTAACGTTATGGAGCAACCCCGGATAGAGAAGGTCGTCATCAACATAGGCGTCGGAGAGTCGGGGGAGCGGCTTGGAAAGGCCGAGAAGCTCCTGGAGAAGCTGACAAGCCGGAAGCCCACAAGGACCATCTCAAAGCATAAGAACCCCACATGGAACGTTAGGAAGGGGGAGCCCATCGGGTGCAAGGTGACCTTGAGGGGTGGTGACGCGGTCGAAGCCATCAAGAGGACCCTCTACGCCAAGGACAACATGTTGAGGCCTGGCAACTTCGACGTGAGCGGGAACGTGTCATACGGCATCCAAGAGTACATCGACATACAGGGGCTGAAATACGACCCTGAGATAGGGATATTCGGCATGAACGTGAACATCAACCTCGAGCGGCCCGGGTACAGGATAGGCCGGAGGAAGCAAAGGCAGGTGAAGGTGCCCGACCACGCGAGGGTGACACGTGATGAAGCCATCAAATACATGGAAAAGGAATTCGGTGTGAAAATTGAAGAAGAAGAGTGATTCGGGCAAGAACCCGCGGGGGGACACCAAGAACCTGAGATGCAGCGTATGCGGTTCCAAGAAGGGCCTGATACACAAGTACGGCCTCAACATATGCAGGCGATGCTTCCGGGAGGTCGCACCAAGCATTGGTTTCAAGAAGTTGAGTTAAAATGGCGGAGATGAAGTTATTCGGCAGATGGGAATACGACATAACCCTAAAGGACAAGGGGATGGCAAGGTACATAAACCTGACCCCAGTCCACATACCCCACACGGCAGGCAGGATGGTGGGCAAGCAGTTCAGCAAGAGCAAGATGAACATCGTGGAGCGCCTCGTCAACAAGATGATGCGCTCCGGCCAGGGAACCCGGAAGGTCGCCGGAAAGTACATACGGGGAAGCGGCAACACCGGAAAGAAGATGAACGCGTTAAACATAGTAGAGAAGGCGTTCGAGATAGTCGAGAAGAGGACCAAGAAGAACCCCCTCCAGGTTTTGGTCGATGCCATACAGGCTTCGGGACCCCGTGAGGAGACCACCACGATCATATACGGTGGAATAAGATATCATCAGGCAGTGGACGTCTCCACCCAGAGGAGGGTGGACTTCGCGTTGAAGTACCTGTCCCTTGGAGCGTTCGCCACCGCATTCAGCAAGGACAAGCCCATAGAGGAGTGCCTCGCCGACGAGATCATATGGGCATCGAAGTCTGACACTAAATCCTATGCGATACAGAGGAAGGAGGAGACAGAGAGGATCGCGCACTCAGCTAGGTGAGATTAAAAATGGGCCGTCAAGAACAAGTCAAGGACAAAGTTATGAAGATCGTCAACACGCCCGAGTTGATACGTAACATGGGCGTGGTTGCGCACATAGACCACGGGAAGACAACCCTGAGCGACAGCCTGCTGGCTGCCGCGGGGCTTATCAGCATGGACACTGCGGGCAAGCAGTTGGCCCTCGACTTCCACGAGGACGAGCAGGCCCGGGGAATCACCATCAACGCCGCCAACGTGTCCATGACACACGATTACGACGGCAAAGAGTACCTCATAAACATGATCGACACGCCCGGGCACGTGGACTTCGGCGGGGACGTCACACGGGCCATGAGAGCGGTGGACGGAGTCATCGTCGTGGCCTGCGCGGTCGAGGGGGTCATGCCCCAGACCAAGACGGTCATCAACCAGGCGTTGAAGGAGCGGTGCCGGCCGGTGGTGTTCATCAACAAGGTGGACAGGCTCATAAACGAGCTGAAGCTGACCCCCGAGGAGCTTCAGAAGAGGTTCATGAAGATCATCGCCGACGTCAACAAGATCATCGCCATGAAGCAGCCCAAGGACATCGACTGGAAGGTCGACGTCAACGCGGGGAGCGTGGCGTTCGGCAGCGCCTTCCACAAGTGGGCCATCAACGTCCCCTACATGAAGAAGAGCGGGATAACATTCAAGGACATCCTGGAGCACTGCGAAGGCGAAAGGCAGAAGGAGCTGTCAGAGAAGGCTCCAGCCCACCAGATACTGTTGGACATGGCGGTCAAACACCTGCCCAACCCGAAGGAGGCTCAGAAGCTTAGGATACCCGCCATCTGGAAGGGGGATTTGGAGCGGGACATCGCCAAGTCCATGGTCAACTGCGACCCCAAGGGGAAGATAGCCATAATGATAACGAACATCCAGACCTTCGACAAGCGCGAGGGCGAGGTCGCGACCGGCCGGATATTCTCAGGAACCGTGAGGGAAGGCGACGAGGTCAACCTCGTTAACTCGAAGGCTAAGAACAGGGTCACACACGTCGGCCTTTACATGGGCGCCCAGAGGAAGAACGTCGAGGCAGTCCCAGCCGGGAACATAGTAGCATTGACCGGGTTGAAGAACGCCTACACGGGGGAGACCGTAGGGGAACCGGACATGGCTCCCTTCGAGGCCATACAACACCACAGCGAGCCTGTTGTGACGGTGGCGGTGGAGGCCAAGCACATGAAGGACCTCCCGCGTGTTATTGAAGTCCTGAGGCAGACAGCCAAGGAAGACCCGACATTACAGGCTAAGATAGACGAGGAGACCGGCGAACACCTCCTCTCCGGCATGGGCGAGCTGCACCTGGAGGTCGTGACCAACAGGATAAAAGAGTCCGGGCTGGACCTGGTAGTGTCCCAGCCCATCGTAGTCTACAGGGAGAGCGTCGAGGGCGAGTTCGGGCCGGTCGAGGGCAAGTCCCCGAACAAGCACAACAAATTCCAGATAAAGGTCGAACCATTGGAGCCGGAGGTCGCCCAGGCCATAAGGGACGGCGAGATTTCAGAGGGCCGGAGGAAGGACAAGAGCAAGGACATCTGGCAGGACCTCCACGAGCTGGGGATGGAGAAGGAAGAGGCCAGGAGGATCATCGACATATACCATGGTAACATGTTCATCGACATGACAAGGGGAGTCCAGCACCTGGACGAGATAATGGAATTGATGCTGGACGGTTTCGAACAGGTCATGGACAGCGGACCCCTCGCCAAGGAGCCCATGATGAGGGTTAAGGTCATATTGGACGATGCGAGCCTCCACGAGGACGCCATCCACCGGGGCCCCGCGCAGATATACCCTGCGGTGAAGAACCCCATGTACGCGTGCATACTCAACAGCAAACCATCGATCCTGGAGCCGGTCCAGAACGTCTGGGTCGACGTCCCGCAGGATTACATGGGCAGCGTAACCCGTGAACTGCAGAGGAGGAGGGGCATCGTCGGCAACATGAGCCAGAAGGACGAGCTCATGACCATAGAGGCCACGCTACCCGTTGCGGAGTCGTTCGGGTTCGCAGGAGACATAAGGAGCGCGAGCGAAGGACACGCCCTCTGGAGCACTGAAAACGCAGGCTTCAACAAGCTCCCCACCGAGCTTCAGAACAAGATAGTCGCCCAGGTGAGGGACAGGAAGGGGCTTAAGAAGGAACTCCCGAAAGCGGGGGATTTCATGTCCTAGAACCACATTTATTAAAGAGAGACACCATTAAGTAAAGCTAAAATTTTGGAGGATAGGGAAAAAATGGCTGATAAACCACACATGAACCTTGTGTTCATCGGACACGTGGACCACGGAAAATCCACGCTCGTGGGTAGGCTACTCTACGAGCTGGGTGAGGTAAGTGAGCAGCAGATGAAGAACCTCAAGGCAGAGGCTGAGAAGGCTGGTAAGGGCACCTTCGAGTTCGCTTGGGTTATGGACTCCTTGAAGGAGGAGAGGGAGCGCGGCGTCACAATCGACATCGCCCACAAGAAATTCCAGACCCAGAAGAACTTCTTCACCATAATCGACGCCCCAGGCCACCGGGACTTCGTGAAGAACATGATCACCGGAGCCAGCCAGGCAGACGCGGCAATACTCGTCGTGGACGTGAAGGACGGGATCCAACCCCAGACGAAGGAGCACGCATTCCTGGCTAAGACGCTGGGCATAAACCAGCTGATAGTGGCCATCAACAAGATGGACGCCGTCAAATACGAGGAAGCAGCCTACAACAAGACACTTGACGAGCTGAAGAAGCTACTGTCAAGCATCGGCTACAAGGTCGACCAGGTTCCGTTCATACCGACGTCCGCCTACATGGGGACGAACATAAAGGAGAAGAGCTCGGACACACCATACTACAAGGGCAACACGCTACTGGCTGAGTTGGACAACTTCACAGCCCCTGAGAAGCCGGTCGACAAGCCGTTGAGGCTGCCGGTGCAGGACGTCTACACCATAACCGGCGTGGGCACGGTCCCAGTGGGCCGTGTTGAATGCGGTATGATGAAGCCTGGAGACAAGATCATCTTCATGCCCGCGAACGTGACGGGCGAGGTGAAGACGGTTGAAATGCACCACGAGCAGCTGCCGAAGGCGGAGCCCGGCGACAACGTCGGATTCAACGTCCGCGGAGTCGGCAAGAACGACGTGAAACGCGGTGACGTGGTCGGGTTGACAAGCAACCCCCCGACGGTCGCCGACGAGTTCACGGCACAGATCGTGGTGTTACAGCACCCGAGCGCCATAACAGTCGGATACACGCCGGTGTTCCACATACACACCGCGCAGGTCGCGTGCACATTCACCGAGTTGGTGAAGAAAATCGACCCGAAGACCGGCGCAGTAAAGGAGGAGAACCCGGAATTCCTGAAGGCAGGTGACGTGGCAGTCGTGAAGGTCAAGCCCACACGGCCGCTGGTCATCGAGCCCGCGAAGGAGTTCCCGCAGCTGGGCAGGTTCGCGATACGCGACATGGGCCAGACTGTGGCGGCAGGCATGGCGGTTGAGGTGAAGGCCAAGCAGATGTGAAGTCCTTCACTTCACACCCAACTTATTTCGATGCAAGATGGAGAAGGCAAGGATCATCCTCATAGGGAAGGAGGTGGACCAGTTGGAGGACGTCTGCACCCAGATAGTGGACGTCACCAAGAAGACAGGCACCAAATACAGCGGGCCTGTCCCGTTGCCGACGAAGAAGATGAGGGTGACCTGCCGGAAGAGCCCCGACGGAGAGGGCACCGGCACCTGGGAACGGTGGAGCATGCACATCCACAAGCGCATAATCGACGTATCAGCCAACGAACGAAGCCTAAGGCAGATAATGCGCATACAAGTCCCGGACGGCGTCCACATCGAAATAGAACTAACCAAATAAAAAAAATGGGGGGATCCCTATCCTCCAATCCCCCTAAAAAAACCCCATTTTCTCATATATTTATTCCAATAACACGTAAGAAAACCACTACGCTCCCATAGTGTAGGAACGGCTCGCTCCGTTCACACGCGCCGCGGGTGCCACCTAACGGTGGCACGCACATGAACCTTCCCCAAAGGAAGGGGATAAGAAGAACCAAAAAACACAGAAGATTACAAACCGCTCCCGTAGTGTAGGCCGGCCTATCATTCCGGACTTTCGAGAGCCCCTTTCTTTTACAAAAAGAAAGGTGCTTCACCCCCAAAGAAAACGAAAACCCAGGAAGGGGGTGAGTGTCCCAGTTAAGGACATCCGAAGAAATCCGGCGACTCGGGTTCGAATCCCGACGGGAGCATCGAAACGGATGTTCGGTTTTAGGGGCAAACTAACGCCTCTTTAACCAATGTTCGGTTTTCTGACTTCTTAAATTTGTTTTCGAGCCAGTTTCTAAACTCCTGATTCTTGTACAGTTCTATGAAGAATTTCCTGGCCTCCTGTTCCTCTTTCTCGATTGCTCCGAGGGCTTCATCGACTAGTGGTGTTGCGCATCGGTTGCAATACCAGCTGTCTGGTGTGTTAGTTTTGTTGCATTTGCCGCATTTCCGGGGTTCTCTCGTCTCCATTGGTTCTGGTGGTTTGATTCCGTTCATCCCCAGTATTACATCATCAACATCTCGGCCGCTCAGGTGGACGTAGGTTGCGGCCATGTCTGAGCCCATTATCCATCCAAAGAACGCGCATAGTTGGCTTTCAGTCATTATTTTCGCGAGTTCTGTTGCTCGGCTGTGTCGGAAGTTGTGCGGGTGGCATTTGGCAGATGGAATGGCTGCGGCTTTTGCGTTTCTTTTTATCATCAATCGTATTGCATCATATCTCATGGGATTCTTGTATTGGAAGTCTAGCCAAAGGGGTGCGTCCATGTCGTCGCCGTGGGGGTGGTTCCTAATCCAGACCCTGAGGTATTGTTCTGGCTCCAAAACCAATATGCTCCTGGCTCCCGTCTTCCCCTTATGGACGTGTATCCTTGCCCCATTCTCCTCAAACACTATGTCCTTTACTCGGAGGGATCCGAGTTCACCAACTCTCAAACCTCCATAATAAAGTAGGGATATTATGGCTCTGTCTCGGTCGAATTTACACGCCCTGATAATGGCGTCTACTTCCCCTATTGCTATCAGCTGTTCTGGAAGCTTCCGGTCCCTCCTCTTGACAGAGCATTTTATGAATTCTACCTTTTCGGGAGCTTTCCCGCCGTTCATTACCTTATAGAATTTCTTTATCCCTACTTTCAGGTCCTTCTTTGTGTGTGCAGCGGAGTCACAGAAATTTATGGTAGTCACCAGCTCCCGGAGGTCTTTCTCAGTCGCGTCCAAAAAGTCAAAATTGTAGTCTGATAACTTCATGATTTTGCCATATATGGCATAGTATTTGCGGATGCGCATTTCCCCAATATTCTCTGAAGCTATCAGGTTGACGAACTCGTTTATGGCGTCTTTGTTTTTCTGGGTGATTCTTGGGTCTTGGTTGAACTTGTTCTTTTCGTAGCCTATGCCGTATTTGCCCCGGTAGATAGAGTTAGCGTCCATCCTCCCTCAAAAGCCGGCAGGCTTCCTCCCAGGACAATCCAAAGCCCTGAATAAGCCTCCGGAACAGTGTTATATGCTCTGGCAGGGTCTTCTCCAGTAAAATCTCATACTGCTCTTCCACACATACATATAGGACGAGATTCGACTTGTCCTTACTGCAAAAACCTATAGATTCCACGTACACACGTGAGACACACACCTATAAAAACTAGTAGGACTCTGCAGTAGAAGACCAATAGCTTAACTTCTTCTAATAGGTTGGCAGATGCGTTTCAAATATAGATAGGTGCAAGTATTCTGCTGGATTTGTCCTTTTTTATGGTTACTATCAATGTTTTTCATATGCAAATATCTTATGCTCATTGGATATCTGTGATATTTCTCTTATGCGCTTTTTCAGGTTGTGTTTCTGAAGATGTCAAAGATAATACTAACCTGTCGGAGGAGGTAGGTACTGGGAGTTCACCCTTGGATGAATACCTAGCCACCTATGACCGTTTGTTCGTCCATGGGAGGGAGATAAATGCATCGTTTAACCGTTTGGATCTTCTTCAGACTCAGCGGGTTAATCTGTTCACTGACTTAGAGAACCTTGCTGGCAGCCCAAGGGTAATGCACAGTGAGGCTGAGATGGAGGAATTTCAGTCCCAAGTAGACGATATTCTCCAAAATATCAGCGACGTATTGAGTGCCGAGCGGGAGACATTGGACCTGCTTGAGATGCAGGCTAGCCAACGGGAGGAGTATATACGCAATCTGAGCGCCAAGTCAGCAGGTCTTGATTCGGAGCGCATGCAATACGCCGATAAGATTGGCGAATACTTCCAGAAATCGAATGTCCGCCTGATGGAGTTTGTATCCCATTACCAGAACCATGTGCGTCTGACTAATGAAAGCCTGCAGAGGATTATACGCCGGGAAGGCAGCAGCGGCTACCCTGAAGAGCGTGTAAACACGGCAATTCTCATAAGAAAGAGTCATAGGCAGATGAATGAGTTGATAATACTCGGCAAAGACGAATACGCCAAATTGCTCCAGACAGCTGACACCCCCATAAACAAGTCCATAGTGAAGGTCTATATCTGCCCAGATGAGAGGGAAGTAGGCGATATCGAAGAATGCGGGCTGACGGAAAACGACCTGACCTACATTAACCTCGCCAAGAAACTGCTGGAATGCGACGAAATACCCGAAGGCGAAGAGAACACCAAATGCTACTACGACGCCATAGTGCCGTTCTACAACATCTCCCTGTGCGAAATAATCGGAGATACCGAATGGAGAAATGGGAACATATGGAAGGGATACTGCTACGCCGACATAGCCAAACACTACAACAACGAGTCAATCTGCGCCAAAGGCAAGGACTGGGTTCGAGTTGAGTACTGCTATGAGATGGTAGCCCGGAAAAAACAAGACATAACAGTCTGCGAAAACATCAAAGAGGACCGTCGTAGCATGTGCTATATGTACATAGGCTTGGACAAACGAGACAAGGACATCTGCAATATGATACCTAGAGACGACATAAGAGAAAGCTGCCTTGACAAAATCGGAGGAAACAAACCGGATGCTGGAGCAACTGATGATTCCAAATCTGACAGCCAGGTCCTTGGCCTAGAGCCCCAGCACATACTAGGCGTTAATATGCCCCCTGAAGAAGGTCTTAGAGTACTTGAGATTATAGCCGTGCCGAGGAAAAACAGTGAACCCCTGCATCTACCCCCAGTAACAATACAGGTGACAGCCAGCGATGAAGACATATACTTGAATCACAGCTTCCAGTCAATAAAGCAGGGCACAGCCTACAGGGAAGGCTACCTGTCACAAGGAGACATCATAATGATAACCATAAACCTCAAAGAAGCCGTCAAAGAAAACCAGAAACTCAAAATCAAGATAATCCCAGAAACAGGCACAACCACAATTGCAGAACCCGCCACACCCCAACAGATAATCACCCAAAGAACCAACATCTGGCCATAAGAGAGATTTGATTAAGCGGGTCTTGTGAAGCTCTGTTTTGGAATCAGGGCTTGTTTCACTGCCTGTTTTTGTGTCAGGGCCTAACCGCTGTTGTTTGTACAGCCATGTACAGCGGAAATGCTCAGAAGGGCAAACAAAGCTCAACAGTCAATTTTCAAAATCTGCATATATTCACCCCTAAGCATAGGTGATTCTACTGCTTGGATGTCTACATCAGAATATCTACTTCAAAAAATAGGAGGGGATAATCTGGGCAGAAAACAAGGGATGAATCATTGCCTGAAGTAAATTCAGGGGTTTGTTCACTGCCAGTATTGGTTTCTGGTTGTATTGGGAGCTGTTGGAGCTACAGTGAGCTACATGAGCTATAGTAATTGGAAAACATAGCCTGATTAAAGGAGTTTGTTTGGAGCAAATCATCCCCCCTATTTCCAGCAGGCGAGCAATTAATCCACTATACGAAAGACAGACGGGTTAGGGTTATTCATAGCACTTTAGCTGCTAAAACATGTTTAAACATAATTTAGGATATTTAAACCGCTTATATGAATATTATCCAAGGTGGTGGAATGATGGTCCGGTCTGATTCTAAGGTTATAGGCTACCTTTCCCTGCTTCTCATCTTCTCCTTAGGCTCCATATTGGTTGAATCAACTTCCCCAGCCTCCTCCACCCTCGACGACAACACAATCCTGATCACATCAACCACGCTTTTACCAACTACTACGACGTTGGAGGAAACCACCACCTCCACAGTTAAAGACTCAACCTCAACCACCACACTCCCTACACTATCCTCCGGGGATAAGTTATCTGAAGACTATAAGAAAGATAATCACGCATATAATGTGGTATTGAAGTCTGAACCACGCGATTACACTATCGAATTCATAGTCCACGATGTTCCAGTCAAGATTAGTCACCATAATTTGAATGGGGGTGGTGTTGAGGTGAGTCCTAGTTTTGACATGCGCTACATCAGCGACGACACCATCGAATACAGGAACATGTACGGAGATGGAATCAACACCCAATATGAGTTAACGAGTAATCTGATAAAGGAGAACATCATCTTGGAAGATGACGAATATATCGAATCCACCGGCCTTTCTTCGTCAACCATGAGCATTGAGTTTTCAATCATTAACCCGGAATTTATTGTGCCCAGCTTAGACGGCAAAACCGAATGGAAAGGAGACGTGAAAACAACAGGGGAGGATATCTTCTTCATCAGAAAGAAGGAACCCCACAGACTATATGCAGTAAACAGATTCTACAGGGTTAAAGCACCCTACCTTGAGGATGCGGATGATCGGAGAGTTGATTTGACGTACACAATGAAGAATGTGGAGGGGAAATTGTTGTTAACCCTGGATATTCCCCCAATATTAGGTGAATTAGAGTACCCGGTTGTCGTTGACCCCTCTGTCTATCTTGACACCAGCCACGACGGCTTTGAGTGGATTAACGAAGACGACTGCAACACATACGACAGCTGGTGTGACAACTACGAATCCGAAAACAACATGCAATTCAGGATACCAAACGACTGCTCCACCGACGGACAGGTCAGTAAGCCAACGTTCAGGTTCGACACAAACGGATTAGACGATGAACACTACGGTGATGTAGTAGCTGCAGACCTGCATATTGAAGGAACATGCGGCGGACAGAGTAGCCTAGACCCAGATGAATGGGTTTTATTATATGAAGTAACCGAGTTCGAAGGCACACCCGCATGTGAAGGAGAGAACGCACCCGATAAAGTAGGGGTGTCGATTGCGACATTAATGTCCGACTACTACTGCGCTGGAACTAAAGAAAAGGATATAACAGACGAATTCACCACCGCAGTGGAAAACGAACAAAACATCTCCTTCCAAATAGACCTTGACCCAAGCCGAAACTCAACATACGAACCCACATACGACATAAAATACGACATATCAGATTCAAACCTTTACATAGAATATTGGTTCGACTGCGAAGTCTATGATGACTGCGCAGACCCAAGTGAATTCTGCTGGGACGACTCCGGCGGACTATGCCAAGACGACCTACAATACGGAGAATCATGCGAAGACATCGCCACAGACAACGACAACTACGCCTGCCAAAACAACAACTGCGAACTAGATGACTTTGATGGCCTGGGAGCATACTGCACAGAAGACAACAAATGCACCCACGACGGAACACAATACACCACAGGCCAAATACACTGCAACCAAACAACCGGAAACAGCTACTGGAAAAACTGCACAGGAACCAACTGGAGCACCCAAACAAACTGCACCTACGGCTGCACCGAAAACACAGGCTGCGCCACCACAACCACAACAACAACCACCAGCACAACAACAACCACAACACTAGAAGGAGATATCAGCGTATCAAAAAATCAAATCACAATCACGGTGATAAAATGAGGATCCAAACCATATTCATACTAGCTGCATTAGTCATCAGCGGGTGCATTACGCCAGAAAAACAGACAACAACGACCACAATTTTGACTACAAGCACCATTGGTTATCGCTCAACTACATCTACACTAACCAAATCAACAACCACTACTGTAACCACAACGTTATTCACTACCCCAACAACCCTCATGACTAGTTGGGGGACGATAAGTGGGCGGGTGATAGAGACTACATATATCCGCGATAATTTTTGTCAATTCTCCGATGTATCTTTATGTGTCAACAACTCCAATGATGTTAGCACTTCAGTCTCAAACGTATCCAATGTCAGAGTTGTTTTATTCCATAATTTGTCGTATATGAATGAAACACAAACTAACCATTTTGGAGAGTTTTCTTTCTACGCTAAAACGGACAATTATGGCATACTATTCTACAAAAATGGTCATGCATACATTTACAACCAGGATATCAATAGGGATTGGGAACATAAACAGATTGTGGAAAATATCGTCCCCCAGGGGAATAGCCAAGAACCGATAATTTTTGACATAGGACGCGAAAAGCCAGACTTTACAGAAGGAGTAATATATGTCGCCTTAAAGAACAATTCCCTCATGCCCGAAGAGATTAATAAGACCGCATTGAAGTATGGGTGTGAGTATGTGTCTAAAAATCGGCTAGGATTTGTCCGACTAAAAACACCCTCGGATCAAACAGAATTAGAGATTCAAAAAAAACTCTCTAATGACCCGAATTTTCAGCAGCCATTCCTAGATTCGCTCACATCAACCATATGATAACATGAAATTATTAACCACCATATACGTCTTAGCTATACTCAGCAGCTTAGCAATCCAGACCAGCGCGTCTAACGATTCGATTAGGTCAGCATGGGTTGATTCAGTATTATACAAACAACTAACAGAACAAAATGAAACCTTAGTCCTTGTGGTATTAAAAAATGATATCGGCCTAAAATTCCAGGGTAGCCTACAGAACAAAAAGACAATCTATTTCACTAACCGCATAAATTATTTCAAAGATGAAGATGCTGTTCTCCAAACACTCCAGAAAGACGAATTCCTACCCTGACAATAAACAGGCCCCAACGCATGTTCCCTTTACATGCAACAACATGACCCACTAGCCTTCAAGCCAAACAAAGCCCAAACCCAGGAGTAAACTCTAAGAATATATCTATGTCCACTATGGATTCAGGCCTGTAAATAGCCGCCTTGAGGATAGAAATGGAATAAATTAACCATAATGCTTAAACATGGCTTTTAAAGGCCTTTTTTTAATGGGTTTATCTGGTGGTTGGATGATGTATCATAAGGCTTATGTTTTAGCGTTTTGCGTTATCTTATGTGGTTGTTTACAGTCAGAAGACAGTTCTACTACGTTAACCTCTACGAGCAGTACACTACCTCAATCCACTACTACTAACCCGTCCACAACTCTTAAATTACCTCCCTCAACCACTACAACAACATTACATTCTAGAGAAAATGGTTCCATCATTTATCCCAACCAGGAGATTAGAGAGGACATAAATAAGATAATTATTATGTTTAATGATGAAGTTTTAGACAATATCACTGCTAAAGTCAAATATAATGCAAGTCATCCAAACGAAAAATTTGATAAATATTTCATATATGATTTGCAATTAGAAACTGAAAAAGAATACGGTGTTAAAAATCTAACAAGGAGATACTATTCACTAATCAATGGTGGCTCCGTCACCATTTCATACGATGAGAATCTATCCGATGCAGATAAGAAAATAGCAGGCGATAAACTCCTCAATAACCTAGATAATAGATGGTATACTAAAAACGCTGGATACAATGTGATAGGTACTTACACATGAAAATAAAAAGTATATTCTTAGTGTTGGTAACTACAGGTCTACTTATTTCACATGTTCATGCAGTCAATAACGATAAAACAAGAGTTATAGACAAAACAGTATATGAAAAAGTAGAAAAAGATGGTGAAGCTTTTGTAATCATTATCTTGAATAGGATTAACAAAACTAAAACTCGTTGGAAAACAGAAACTCAACGGATTAACATACTGTCTGACAAGAAGAACAAGATTTTTCAGAGTCAGGAAAAACTTTTGTCTTCATTATCTGTAAATGAATTCAGGATAAAGACAAGGTATAGTCTTATAAATGGTTTTTCAGGTTATGTCACAAAAGAGGGGTTAAAAAAATTAGAGAACAATGAAGATATTGTTAGCGTCTATCTTAATAGAAGAGGAGAATACAATCTTGCAGAGAGCATACCTATAATCAGAGCAAATGATACATGGAGCACGAATGTGGGTAGTAACAATATTACTGGCTTGAATATTGGTGTATGCGTTATTGATTCTGGGGTTAATTATAGTCACGCAGACCTGGGAGGCTGTAGCGACGCTCAATATCTTAATGGTGAGTGTAGTAAAGTTATAGCAGGTTTTGATACGTTTGAAGATATACCTATTCCAAGAGATACTGTTGGACATGGCACTATGATAGCAGGAATTGTTGGAGCAAACGGTAATCTAAAAGGAGTTGCCCCAAATGTAGGCATAGTAGCCTTAAAAATTGGCGATGCCTGGGATGAAGACGCTGCCAACGAGGCATTAGAATGGTGCACAAGTAACAAATCAAAATATAACATAACAGTGCTAACCTTAAATATAAAGTATAACAGTACAGAAGAGGATAATTGCTATCCGGATTCTGGATTATGCCTTGAGATTAAAGAAGCATATGAGAACGGCATCTTTGTTGCTATGTCCTCTGGAAATGACGGTTATACAGATAAAATAGATTTCCCAGCATGTTGTGAAGGGGGCTTTTCGGTTGGAGCAACAACAGACGATGACCAAATAACTGGATTCACAAGTAGAAGCCAATATCTTGACTTATTGGCTCCAGGAAATACAATAAATTCTACAAGATGGTCTTCTGGTTTTTCCCCAACACCATGTATGGGTAGTTGCACATGCAATGAGGATTATATGGAATGCTGGGGAACATCATTTGCAGCACCACATGTTGCTGGAGTTGCAGCATTAATCACTCAAATCGATAATACAATACTGCCTGATGATATAGGCTATATCCTAAAGGAAACTGGCGTCCCTATTTTTGACAATTCTACAAATTATACATTCCCTCGTGTTGATGCTTATAATGCTGCCTCAATGGCTTTAAGGAGTGATTTCTTTGATGTCTCAAACACAGGAGGTGCTAATTTGTCAGTCTATGCGATAAACAGTACTGACTCATGGATAAGCTCATTATATCCCCAATCATTTATTCTTGAACCCGGAGCAAATCAAACAGTAATGGTAACAGTAGATTTGCCAGATGACATGAATATCGGGAGTTATTCAACAACTGTTGACATATACAGTAATGACCCCGATGAATCTTCTGTATCTGTCAGCATAAAATATCAGAAAATACACTACGGTTGCACAGGCATATGCCCCCCACAAACAGGTGATTGGATAATCAACAACTACACAGCAATATGGTACAATGATACAGTGATAGATGGTGATATCAACATAAACTCAACCACATTGTTCCTTGGAGAACAAGAAACCAATCTAAGTGAAAAGAACCTTATCTTAAATGGTGAACTAAAATTGGACAATGGTGTTATAAGATTTGACTAAAAAGCCCGATTAATGCCCCAATATGGAAAAGAAGTCCGAGTATAATACATGCAAAACATTCCCCCTCACTATGAATCCCTTTAATGTGGGGCAATCACAGTGCATCATCGGCCTAGCCTGTTTGTTTTTGTAAGCCGTCTGTTTATTCTGGTGCAGCCTATTCAATTGATAGGCATATGGCTCTTTGGGGTGCTAGTGTTTTGGCGTAGATGGACAAGTTAGGGGTTGTTGGCTCTTGTTGTTGGTCTTCTGTTGGTGGTTTCGACGGGAGCAAGAGGGGTCTTACGACCCCTTCTAATCCCCACAGTCGGGTTCGTGCCTGGATCCCGGCGGGAGCACAACTTCCCTTTCTATTTCTGTTATCCCATGAATTTTTTCATCATCATGATGATTGCTAGGGCTATGAATGTTATGCCTATGGTTTTTGATAGTTTTTCGTCTGTGGTTTTGTTGGCGAATTTTGAGGCGGTGGCGGCTCCGATAATGCTTGCTGTTCCTGTGATTAGGATTTCCGGTAGGGGTGTTCCGGTGTGTATGAAGTGTCCGATGGCGCCGCTTAAGGCGATGAATGTCATTATGAGTACTGAGGTTCCTATGGCTGTTTTTACTTCGTATCCTAGGATGAAGGTTAGGATGATGAGGATCATTATTCCCCCGCCCGCGCCGATGAAGCCGCAGATTACTCCGATGAGCAGTCCGAAAAATATTGATGAGAGTGTTTTGTTTCTCTTGAACACGTGAAGGTCGTGGTGTTCTCTGAATTCTTTTAGTCTTTCGTTTATCGGTTTTCGTATGAAGTTAACTCCCATGATTAGGATTGCGATTCCTGCGCCTCTGCCGAGGAGGGAATCTGGCATGTGGCTTGATAATATGCTTCCGAGGAAGGCACCGAATACCGCCATCACTGTTAATATAATCCCGTTTTTCAGGTCAATGTGCTTGTACCGATAGTAATTAAGAGCAGATGTGCTTGACGCGAACACGTCTGTCGCAAGGCTTATCCCGATCGCCGTGAATGCTGGATAGTCCAGGAATGCGACGAGCATCGGCGTTACGATAACCGCCGCGGATGCTCCCACAAGGCCTGTCACGATCCCTGCGAAAAACCCAGCTATTATGAGGAATACCGCCGATATCACGTCCATTGTTTTGTGTGAGTTTTTGATTTTTAGTGGATGGCAAGCATCATTCCTTCTGTTTTTTTGTCGTTTTCCGGATGATTATGGCGGTGGCGCAGAGTAGTACGAAGGTGTTGGCTGTTATTATGATGATGTCTGACTGTAGTATGCCGTGTATTATCCAGCAGAGTGAGGCGAAGAAGGCTAGGACGTAGGTTTTCGTGGATATTGCGGAGAGGTCCTTCTCCGTGTACGCCCGGGCTACCTGGGGTATGAACTGGACCGACGTCAGCACTACCGCCGCCCAGCCGATGTGCTCCAAAACCATGGTAATAGAATGGGCGAGAGATAAAATAACACCCCCAGCCAAATGCACGCCAGCGGTTTCCAGGCCTTAAACCGGCGTTTTAACCGGTTTCCCTGGGTTTTTTATACTGGTTTGGGCATTATTGTATTTATCAGATTGTTTTGGCTTGGGTGTTATGGCACCCGGGTTGGAGGACAGAGGGGATTTAACCTGTTATAGGGTCGTGGATGCGGCTTTTAGTTTCTGCAGGGGGCATTTGAAGCCCCGACTTATAAGTTGAATATTTGACATGGAATCTGCATATGCTATGCCTGGGTTGGAGAACATGCGCCTGTGCATGGCGGAAGACCTAGAGCAGATACGGGAGGTTATGGTTGAGTCGGGGGTGTTCTCAGAGTTTGAGGTCTTGAACCTCATGGACATGATAGGAGAGTACGTTGGTGACGTAAGCGGGGACCTTATGACATACTGCTACGTTATCGAGGGACATGTTGGAGGATTCATCTCATTCGGCACGGGCTTGGGTGTGGGAACCTATGAAGTGTATTGGATATGCGTTAGCCCAAAGCACTCCGGGAACGGTATTGGGACTGCGTTGGTCAGGTTCGCCGAAGAATACATCAGGGGGAGGAGGGGAAGGGCGATATTCATCGAGACCTCGTCTTCTCGGGGATACGAGGGGGCTAGGAGGCTGTATGAGAAGATGGGGTACGATTTGGCTGCTCGGGTGGAGGACTACTACAACGAGGGAGACCATAAGCTGGTATATTTGAAAAAGCTCTGAATGGGGGGGCGAGGGGTTTCACTTGGTTCTCTCCCCTATAACCCTGAGTTTTTCCTGTATCATCCGGGTGTCGTCCGGGTCTGCCATGTCGTATGCTGGCTGGTAGCTCTGAGTCAGGGATGCTGCGCGGGCTGACATCTCAGGTGTATACCGGCCTGGGTTGTCTGATATGTGCTGGGCTGCGAGGTCGGCGCGTATGAATGCTGGGAGGTGCTGGTTAGGCTGCACCAGTCGCTCCCACCATAGGTCTCGCTCTCCCTCGGCTGCCGTGAGGAACATGGCCGCGTCCCGTGGGGATCCTAGCAGCCGCAGGTCCGCTTCGAACGCCCGGGCCTCATCTGGTAGGGTCGGGTAGCCGGACAGGTCCGAGAAGTCCATGGAGTCTGCAATGGGCGTCCCAACATCCTGGGAGCTCCGGTGGACAGCCCATTGCCCGGGTTCGAAAGATCCTGTTTTGGAGGTCTGCGTAGTGGTTGTTTTGGGAGTGTGAACGGGGGCCTTGGGGTCTTTTTTCTCTAGTTCTGCGAGTTTGTCGGCTGCTATCCTCCCCCTTGGGTTCAGGTCCATTGCGAGCTCATATGCTCTCCTGGCGTTGACTTCATCATGTAAGGCGTCGTAGAGGAGTCCCATGGTCGTGTATGACATGGAGGCAGCGTAGTGGAAGCTACGGACAGCATCCCTGAAATCCCGGTCAGAGAGGGCTTTACGAGCCTCTTGCAGCTTCTGAGGTATTCCGAGGACTGAGACCGCGGCTTGGGCGTATGGAAGCCCGGACTCCAGGGCAGGGGCTATCTCCCCCCTGGGCGGGTTTGCAAAGGGAACCCTGTGGTAGGCTAGGCTCGCCATGTTGTTCAACACCCAGTTGGCGTTCATCATGTCCCGGTGGTTGCCCGCAACAGCGTCGAAGTCGAGCTCCAAGGGGTTGGAAGTGCCTCCCTGCCCGGCTTTATGGGGTAGTGTAATAAGCCAGCTGTTACCTGCCTTTGAGGCTGCGTCGATTATGCGAACGCATTCCCTGTCCGGGTCTGAAACGGACCCCTGCAGGTCCTCCCTCTTCAAAGCGGCTGCCATGCTAGTGAAATACCTGACTGCAACGAAGTTCCGGGGGTCCAGGAGTGTTGAACGTTCCAGCAGGTCCAATGCGGTCGCCTTGTCTCCGGACTTCTCGTCCACGTATATGCCTAGAACTCCTGTGGCGGTGGACAGGTACTCCCTGTGGTGGGCTGGCACAGAAGCGGCAAGCTCCTCAGGAGGGTGTCGCTGGACTGCAGCGATGACCTCGCTCCTCTGCGTGCTCTTAGGCATGCCATAGTATGCTCTAAGCACTGTCAGGCAGTTCTTGCGGGCGTAATCGTATCTTTGCTCGGCTTCGGCCATCTCCCGCTCGGCGGCATCATCTTCACCCCGGTTCCTGCAGCCGTGGGCCCTTCTCCGGCCTTCAGTGTAGGCCTTGTAGTCGTAGCGGATGAACCTGCTGTGCTTGTCCATCTCCGCGGTACGCTCGTCCATGCTCTCGGGAGCGGGCATCCCATGGGAGTGGACCACCTTCTTACCCATAAGAATGATTTGGAAGCGCATGCTTTTATCCGATGACTCTCATATGTTATCAGTGTCTCCTGAGAGAGTCGGGCCTGGTGGAAGCAGGTTCTTTCACGGGGTCCATACCGACCGGAAGGGGCGGTTCAAGCGCCTCGACGTCCTAGGCTTATCCTCCCATCTCAGCTCCAACATCGACGGGCACGTTCACACCAGCGCATCCGACGGCATCAGAACGCCGAGGGAACTCGCCTACGAGGTTTACAAAAGGAACTTACGGGTTGCTGTCACGGACCATAACACCCTCTCCGGAGCATTGGAGTCCATTAAGGCGCTGGAAGAGTATAGCAGGGTCTTTGGCTTTTCATCGGATTCTGAGATAATAGCAGGCATCGAGTTCACGGTGAAGCTTGGGAAGAACATGTTCAACGGCATGAAGAGGATGCATATTCTAGGGGTGGGGATAGACCCTTACAACATGCACATATGGGATTGGATGATTGAACAGGACAACACGCGAGAGAATAACATCAGACACGCGTATGATGTGGTGGGAAGCCTCAGGAGGCAGGGCATAAGGTTCGATGACATGTTCGAAGAGCGTGTAAACGTTTACAATAACGTCTACAAGGCCGTCGCAAGGTCCATGGTATACAATGACCCCAAACCGTTTAAGAGGTTTCTGGGCTTCTGGGTGAACGAGAAAAGAGGAGGTTGCTGGAGAAAGGAGGTGAGGTCCGGAGGTTTCGAGAAGAGGATGATCAACAGGCTTACCGCCATATACGGGGAGTTATCCTCGAGGAAGCCCAGCCTGGAATCTGCAGTGGACATGATAAAGAAGGCAGGAGGGCTGGTCGTCGCGCCCCATATAATGACAACCAGACCGTCATTGAAGCAGTGCTCGGTGAGGGAGCTGGCGGGTTTCTTCGGAAAGCTGGGATCGTACGGAATAGATGCGGTGGAGGCATACCATCCCGCTCACTGCCTGAAAACAGCGGACAGGATAGCCGAATCCGCGTTGAAGTCGGGTTTATCGGTGACTGCGGGATCGGACGCCCACCGACGGGAGGACCTGCTCGGATTCTTCACGAGGAACTGGAGCATATGCTGAATCATGGAAGCCTGCAGCAGCTGCTATGGAATGTGCTGTGAGACGTTCAACGTGCCGGTGACGGACTCTGACCTGAGGCGGCTAATGGAGTGTGGCGTAGACGTCAGTGATTGTGTGGGCTTCATCAGCATATGTGAGATGAGCTCATCATACCCTGATGTCCGATTGGATGATGGATACTACCATATGGTGTTGGAGAGGTTGGGGGGAGCCTGCGTCCTGGCCATTAGAGCAGGTGGGGGTTTAAGGTGTGGAGTCCACGGCCATCACCACCTCGCCTGCCAGCTATACCCCATAAACGCAGTCACTGGAAAGCCGAAAAAAGGCCACATATGCCATTTTAAGGGGTTTGATGGGGTTGATCATGCGGGTTTGGGCGAGCGGAATGTTAGAGAGGTTAGGGGGTATGGGAGGAAGGTGCGGGCGTGGAATCAGACGAGAGGAGAACATACTGTTGAAGGCTTTCTCAAGCACCTGCTCGAGTAGACCGTTCCCCTGGCCACATGCTTGGGTAGATTTATACGTGTCTTACCTCATCTTCTGCTATGAAGGTGGGAGTGCTCTTCTCAGGCGGGAAGGACTCGGCATACGCGCTGTACAAGGCCTTGGATAAGGAGGATGTCGTCTGCCTTATCACGATAGTGTCGGAGAACCCTGAGAGCTACATGTTCCACACCCCCAACATAGCCCTAACTGAACTCCAGGCTGAAGCCATGGGGATGCCATTGGTGAAGGTGGCAACCGATGGCGTCAAGGAGGAGGAGTTGGAGGACTTGAAGAAAGCCATCGAGACCGCGAAGGTGAAATATGGAATCGAGGGTGTTGTGACGGGCGCCGTGGAATCCGTATACCAGGGGGAGAGGGTGCAGCGGGTCTGCGACGAGCTCGGTCTCTGGTGCTTCAACCCCCTGTGGAAGATGGACCAGATACAGTTGCTCGAGGACATCCTGGAATTCGGTTTTGAAGTGATTGTCTCGGGTGTTTTCGCGGAGCCGTTCACCAGGGAGTGGCTTGGAAGGCGGGTAGGCCCGGAGGCCATCGACGAGCTGGAAAAAATGGGCGAAGAGCATATGATAAGCCCCAGCGGCGAGGGGGGGGAGATCGAGACCACCGTGTTGGACGCTCCATTCTTCAACAGGAGGATTGAGGTGACGGATTCCAGGAGAGAGTTCAAGGGCATCTCGGGGGCATATCACATATCGGACGCGAGGTTGGCGGACAAATGATCCTGATAGTCGACTTGAACCGGGAGGGCAGTCTCGCCACGTCAGAGTTCGTAGCCCCAATAGCGTCCACCATAGCAGGGATCGAAAGCGTGACAGTAAGACACTACAGTGAAGTGTCATCCATATGTGATGACGTTACGCATGTGATACTGTCCGGTACCCCATTGAAAGAGACGGGATACCTTGACTCGATTGATTCGTTCAATTGGATAGGGGACTGTGAGGCCCCGGTGCTGGGGATATGCGCGGGCATGCAAGTGATATGCTTAGTGCATGGTTCGAAGCTGGTAGAATGCCAGGAGATAGGGATGACCGAGGTGGAAGTCACGGGAGATAATAGGTTATGCGAGGGCAGGTTCAAAGCCTATGAGCTGCACAACCTGTCCGTTGATGTTGGTGGCGATTTCACGGTCCTTGGGAGTTCAAGAGATTGCATTCAGTTGGTTAAACACGCCGACCGCGAACTGTATGGGGTCCTGTTCCACCCGGAGGTGAGGAACCGCGACATCATCCGCCGATTCATAAAACTAAAATAATACATAAATTTTTGTTAATTATTGTTATTTTTGCTTAAATTATTTTAACTATGCTTTTTCTGTTTTTTATTCGGTTTTTCGTATATCCTACAGCCATGAGGATAGAGCGCAAGGACCTGCGACACGGACTGGTGAGAGTGCGAAGCGAGAACCTGGACGACCTATGGTACCTCAGCCAGGTGATCGCGGTCGGAGACGGGGCGAGGAGCAAGACCCAACGCAGGATCAAGGACAAGGAAGACAAAAGATCGTCGGGGGGGGAGAGAAGGACCATAACCCTCTCTATCAAAGTCGATAGGAAGGAGTTCAAATCAGAGACCAAAGTCCTGCGCATAGGAGGAGAGATAACAGACGGTCCGGAAGACCTGGTGAGCATCGGCAGCCACCACACCTTCAACATAGAACCGGGAGACACCATAAGCATAAGGAAGGAAAAATGGGGTAAGACAGACCTGGACAGGTTGGAAGACGCGGTGAAGAGCACCCACCGGCCGAAGATACTCGTGGTCTCACTGGACGAGGGCGACGCAGCCGTAGGGTTGGTGAGGGAATCCAGGATAGACCACTACGAGCTGGGCGGAAACATAGGAGGAAAATACGACATCAAAGGCCGGGAAGCGAGGAAGCACGAGTTCTACAGGGAGCTGACCCAGATGCTCAGGAACATTATGGAGAAGGAGAACGTCTCCCACATAATACTTTCAGGTCCAGGGTTCGAGAAGAACAACTACCAAAGATTCCTGAGGGAGAACTACGGGGACATGCAGGGCAAATGCATCGTCGAAGACACCGGCAGCTCAGGAAGGAACGGAATACACGAGGTCCTGAAGAGAGAGGTCATACACAAGACATTGGAGGAAGTGAATTCCGTCCAGGACCTCCGCCTTGTGGAAGACATACTGAAGAACATCGCCAAGGACACTGGACTGTCAGCCTACGGGTTCGGGGAAGTAGCCGACGCGGTCAACGCGGGAGCCGTGGAAACACTGCTTGTCACGGACGGTCTCTTCTTCAGCAGAAGGGAGGAGACTGAGCCGCTGATGAGCTCCGTGAGAAAGGTGAGGGGGAGGGTGCACATAATAAACAGCGAAGGAGAAGCAGGGCAGAAGCTAGACTCTCTTGGCGGGGCAGCCGCCAAACTAAGATACGCTATCAGCTAGCGCTTCCTGCGCTTGCCCTTTCCACTGTCGCTGTCCGCCCAGACCGCCGAGGCATCATGGCTGTCCACGTAATGCTGGCGCCTCATGCTCTCCCGCTGGTCCTCGTACTCGTCCTTTCCAGGCTGGGATATGTTCATGAACAACTCTTCCTCCTGGTCTTTGCGCCAGTTCATCCGGTCAGCGTGGCGGGACGCATCCTTGGAGATGGTCCTCCTGCAACTGTCACATACCGACTGGCCAGGCTTGAAAACGGGCTTTCCGCATCTGCCACAGTTCATCTTAGACAAACAATAGTAAAGCAGCAAATAAAAGACAGCCTCTCAGACTCCGGCCCCGGAGAAACCGCCAACCAACCTCCGGTAACGGCCTGAAACCGTTTCAAACAGGTCTTTTAGGAACGACTCGTGTATGAACCAGACTATCAAGGCGGCGAGGACCAGATTCCAGTAGGGCCCCTTACCGGGCGTCTGAAGGTTGAAGGTAGTGAACACCGTCAAAGCCAGGAAGAACGCTATCGGAACGCTGCTCCTCTTCCGGGTGAAGTAGTATATGAGTATGAAAGGCATGCACCAGGTCAGCTCCTGCTGGTAGATGGCAGGCATGACAAGCATGAAAGCGGAGAAGCTGAAGGCAAGGTAGGAGTACGCATCTGGGCGGAGAAAAAACCCGACAGCCAGGCAGGCTATCCCGAACAGCACGAACATCAGGGGGACGATTACTTCGTGTTGCATTATTGAAAAGCCCAGAGTCTCTCGAATGCCATCCAGGTAAACATACCATGAGTGCTCGTAGAAACGTATCCTAACATGGTTGACCACGGTGTTGCCAAAAAACCCGGAAGGGTTGGAGAGGATGAAGGGCGAAAGGACCAACGCGAGCAGGACCATAGATGCCATTAGCTGCCTTGCCTTACGGTTCGTGAGCATCCAGGGAACGAGAACTAGCGGTGCGTGCTTGACACCCACCGAAATCACATAGTATAATGCGAATCGTTTCCTGCCGAGATTCCTCAAAGCGAGCAGCAAGAAGAAAAGGAACACGGAATCGAACTTGCCCACGACCGCCGAGTGCACTATTATGAACGGGTTAAAAACCCAGAGGCTTGAGGCCAATAGGGATTCCTTGCGGTTCCTAGTCATACTGTAAACCTGGTCCCATATGAGCAGCCCGACAAGCAGGTCAGCCACTATTGAGACCATCTTGGACATGAAGACCGTTGCGAATTCCGTCTCGCCGAAGACCAGCAGGTTTATGATGAAGGGCACCACCAGAAGGGGGGGTTTGCCTATGTTATGCGTCTTCCAAGTGTGGAAGTTATACTTGTTACCTATGGTATCGCCGTTGAGGATGTTGCGGGCGAGGCCAACGTAGTCTCGTGTGTCGACGTCCAAGGACATGTTAGCATGCTCGACCCGGACTAGCAGCCCCAACAACAACATTATTACTAGTATGCTGTTCTTCTGGAGGGAGATGTCCGACCATCCTATGAAGGACATGACCTTCCTTCGGAACACCATTATGAAGGCGGAGAAAGCGAGGAATAGGAACAGGAGGGATAAAGGGGAAACCTGCAGGTTCGCCAACATTGAAGCGCCGATAGTCTGGTGCCTGTTCAACCTGTCTGACAGTGACATGTAGGAGAGGAAGAGCAGGAAAACCATGAAGGCGAGCTCCAGCCTCCGGACGCCCGGGAGGAACTCCAGCAGACCCAACACCAAAACCGTGACTATGGCGATGAAGACCAGGCTTTGAAGGTTCAAGACGCATCCGAGGGAGGAGGGGTTAACGCGCAATCCCATGGTGCCACCGCCGGAGTTGACCATCTTCAACGCCAGGAGGTAAGGTGGTTCCTCCTTTGAGGGGGGTATCTTTATCCTCAATCCCCCGCAGTGGGTGCATGATCCGCAGTTTTCCCTCCGGTATATGAGCTGCTCGTTGGAGTAAGCCGATGCTATGCAATCGTCCGCCCGGTCTATTATGAAGCTCATCTCAGGAAGCGAGTCAACCCACATCCTAATGTACCGTGTGTCGGTGCCCTCCCACTCGACAAGCCGGCACATCTCCTGGGGACTGTAGACCTCCCAGTCACGGTCGTCAAAGCCGAGCCTTTGCCAGCCGTCAGAGTATTCGGAGGATATCTTAACCGGGTAGTTGTTGCTGGATCCGGGAAGCAACACGTACATGTAAGCCAGAAGACAGACTGCCGCGCCAAGGAAAACCAGCAAGTAAACGGAAGGCCTGCCCTTCTCAACCGAATCCATCTTACACCCAAAAAAAACCTAGTCCCCCGTAAATTTCAAAGATATTACATAAAAACAGTTAAAAACACGGGAGGAGAATCTGGAGGCGCATGTAGGACTGGGAGAACTTGCGATAGTAGTTGCGTCTATTGCAATAATATTTTCGGGGTAATCAGGAATAATTTAGGGCTGAGAGGAGTAGACCCCTGCGGTTTAGCCCCAGGCGAGAATCCCGCTCGTCTACCGACTCGCTTATCCTCGCTTGGCGGACGACCCACCAGCTTGTCGGACAGTGCCTGTTTAGCCTCAGGCGAGAATTGAACTCGCGACCTTTGCCTGTTTGGGACCTTACGGATTTTATGCTTCTTTCTTTCCGTGGACGCTTTCTTTCTTCGCGAGAAAGAAAGGGCCCTACCAAGGCAACGCTCTACCGACTGAGCTACTGAGGCATGCGACTTTTGTTTTTCATCCCATCTTTGCCAGATGTTCATTTTTGGTGGATTTTCCATATTTGTAGGGTTTTATCGTTTATATTTGGTTTTTTCAGGGGTGGGTGATGAATTGTATGCTTATGCCCAGTAGGAAGGCCAATATGGAGAGTGTCATGGTGAACACTAGGATTCGCTGGTTCACGTTGGGTTCTGTCCGGAAGCTGGCGAGTATTATGAAGTCTGTTACGACTATGACTATCCCATACAACAGTTCGTTGAATCCTACTGTGGGCGATAGTATGGGGGTTAGGCTTAGTGCTACTGCCGTGGCGGCTGCCAGGAAGGCCGCTCCCTTAGCCTTTTTCACCCCGTATTTTATGGGAAGGGTGGTGCTGTATGCTTTTTTGTCGCCTTCCAGGTCTTCGATGTCCTTCACCACTTCCCTGGAGAGAGTGAGTGCGAAAGCGCATGAAGCGAGTATGACCGCGAGTTTCACGCCGTCGGGGTTCACCCAAACCCCGGGGGTCTGGGCTGAGGCAGCACCGTATATGAAAACCGAAGCCACAAGATAGCTGATTATAAGGTTGGAGGCCAGCAGGAGTCTTTTGCTGTATACAGCGTAGACTATCAAGACGGAAGTGTTGAAAAACGCTATTAGAAAGCATATTGTGTTTATGGACTTTGCAACGCCCAACCCGATTAGGAACATTGCGAACGCCAGCATTAGCGCGTCGCTCTTGCTTATCCTGTTGGAGGGTAGGGGACGCGAGGGTTTGTTAACCTTGTCTATATCATAGTCGAAGTAGTCGTTCAACGCGTTCCCACCTCCCAGTATCAGGGCTGCGGACACCGCGGCTGCTAGGACGTTCCACTGAGGTATCGGAGCCCCCGAAGCGAATACCACCGCTCCCAGGTATACGCCCGAGAAAGCTATCACCGCGTTTCTGAGGCGTATGAGGTCTAAAAGAGTCTTCAGACGACCTAGGAATCCGTTCAGTTTCACAGCCGATCCTCCTCTTTATCTATCTCATACGATAAATAAAAAAGGCCTTTTTCAGCGGTCTTCAGCCGCCTTTTTTATCTTTGCAGCAACCTCGGGTTTTATCCCTGGCACCTGGGCGAGTTCCTCCAAGTGCATCCTCCTTATCTCGTCCACGCCCCTGACGCCCGCATCCCATAGTGCCTTTGAATTCTTCTCGTCCAAGCCCATTTCACTGTACTGTCCTAAGACTTCCTCAAGGGTTTCGCCCTCTTTCCTGCCTGAGCGGTAGTTGGCTATGGCCTTGTGAAGGGCGTCCGCTGCCAGGTTGCTGCAGTGAACCTTGTTGGGTGGCAGGCCGTCCAATGCTTCCACAACAGAATCCCGGGATATTTTAAGCGCCTCGTCGAGGGTCTTTCCCTTGGCCAGTTCGGTTGTCATGCTGGAGGTGGCTATGGCGGCCGCACAACCCATGGTCTTGAACCCTATGTCAGATATGCGGTCTCCAGCCACCTTTAGGAATATCTCCATGACATCCCCGCAGACGGGGTTCCCGACCCGGCCCACCGCGTCCGCGCCTTTCACAGCACCCATGTTCCGAGGGTTTGTGAAGTGGTCCATTACGGTTTCAGAATACATTTTAAGAGGGTGAAATATAGGGCACATGTCATATATTAACTTAGCGGTCGTCGTGGGCGGCCAGTATAAAAACCGTGCGCGTCTAATATGGTAGTATGAGGCGGGTGCCGTTCCTTGTGTTGTTGTTGGTTGCGGGTTCTGCTTCAGCCCAGCTTAACGGAAACTACAACATAGTCCTGGAGGAGAACGGCAACTCTCTCGTCACCCTTGTGATAAATGGGGTTGGCACCATAAACATCCCCCTGCCCTTGGATGTGCGAAGCCCCGCAGTCAGGGACGCTTTGTACGTGCGCGCGAGCAACGGAGTTGAGGTGAGCATAGACGCTGATGGCCAGTCCACTATCGTCTACAAGACCGCTCTGCTGACCTCAAGGGAGGGTGGCAGGTGGCGTTACATGATGGAACTGCCCCCATTGGAATCTGCCACGGTCGTTGTTTATGTGCCGGAGACCGCAGTCATAGCCGAGACCAGCCCGCCTGCGGCCATAAGCCATGTTGGGGAGTCCAAGAGCATGATCTGGAACCTCAAACCCGTTAATGACTCGGCCATAGTGGCCGAGTACTCGTTCTCCGGGTCCGCGGGACATATGACAGAAGAGGGTGGAGGCAGGGGGTTGGATCTGAAATATGTGCTGGCTGTGGTTTTAGCCCCCCTGGCCGCGACCGCTGTGATAATCTATCTTGTAAGGCGCAGGCAGAGGGGAGAGGGGTTGGTCCTAAGCGGTGGAAAGCAAAATGTGCTGAAGACGCTGACGGGGAACGAGATGAAGATAGTCAGCCTACTGCTCCAGAACATGGGGGGTATGCAGAGGAACAAGCTGGAGAAAACGTCGGGCATACCGAAGTCCAGCCTTGCCTCGTCCCTCTACAACCTCGAGCAGAGGAAGATCATAAGGGTCGACAAGAGTTATGCGGTCCACTATGTCGAGCTGACCGAGTGGTTCAAGAGCCTCTAAAAAAGGAAACGCCTGTTCCATACTGTTCGGTACTGTTCTATGCCGTCTTTATAGCCTGTTCATGCGATTTAATCCTGTGCCAAACACCAGTCCATCACCAAAGGAGCCAACCACTCGGGGGGTGGTTGGGGACAGACTTTGGGGGGGTGAAGCAAAAAAGTCCGCACCTCCGATGAGAGGGGGTGCGGCAACCCTCAAAACCAAAAAAAAACTTGCGAGGTGAGGCAGATGAGCGCTTGCGTATCCAGCATAGGACGCCAGTGGTATGTGGTGTCTGACGGGAGGGCGAAGGCCTTCAGGGACAGGTGGAATGCCATGTTCGAGGCTTGCATAATGAACAGGAGATGAAGGACAGCATGAGATTGTGCGATTCCCTTTATAGGATGGGGGGCGGACGGGGAAGGCCGTGCAGGGGTGATAGGAATGCCGCGAGGATACAGGGGGAGATGCACAGGATTATGTGCTCGATCATCTTCAAATCGTGATTTAATAGTTGAAGACGATTAGTGTTAAGATGCTTTACGGGATATCAACGGCGGTTAAGGCTTTGAAGTCTTCCTTTATCGTGTTGGCCGCGGCCGCGATCATGCTGGGTGTTCTGTGGGTGGCTTACCCAAACCTAAGGCCTGAGAGCCTGGATTTGAGGGTTAACGAGGTTCTGACGGACCCTGGGAGCCTTGGGTGGGATGATGGTTTCATAGAGTTGCACAACACCGGAGATTCCAAGTTAAGCCTGGAGGGTTGGAGCGTGCGCACGGAGTCGGGTTCGATCAACCTCTTTGGGCATATCGAACCAGGAGGTTATAGGGCGGTCTATGGTGGTCTTTTCTCGGGGGATGTTGAGACTGTCTCTCTGGTGGACCCACGGGGCAGGGTGGCGGACAGGTACTCCCGTGTGGGGGGGTTGGAAGCTGTTTCAGTCGGCAGAAGCCCTGATGGTATGGGTTCGTGGACGGGTTTCGTCAACCCCACGCCAGGGGCTCCCAACACGGTGGTTGAGAAGACGCCGACCACGTTGGATACGCTTCCGAAGGTGGAGGTTCCCGATTGCATGGAAGAGGAGTACGAGGCCGTCAGGGCTGACACGGCAGAGGAAGGTTTTGGGTCGGTTGATTTCTGCAGGGCATTCGAGGAGGAGATGAGTGATTTGAACCCCTACGTCCTACGCAGGATAAACGAGATATCTGACGAGGAGATCAGGGAGGCTATTGCCTTAGGGGTGGCCGAACGGGCTGTCGCAAGAGAGCGGGAGGAAAGAATCGTGGGTTTGGTCGTGTCGGACGCCGAGCTCATGGACAGCATAAGAGGGCTGATAGGCGATGACCTCTACTCTCTGGGATTGGATGGGGAGCTCGCCAAGATGAACGGCAGGTTCAAGAGAATGCTGTTCGACATCATACTAAACGGTACCGGCGGCGAGAGAAGGGAGATGAGACTGCAGCTGAAGTACTACCTTGAGTCCAGGGAGTCAGGAGGGAGAAAAACGCTGAAGTTCCGACCTGACGAGGTTAGGGTCATGTTATCCGATGGCAGGAGCCTGCAGGAGATTCTCGTCGAATTGGAGGTTTGATATGAAGTCCGCTTTAGACTCTGCCGTTGTGACTGTCAAAGTGTTCGTTCTGTTATGCCTGTTCCCTGCGTTGTTGATGGTCAGGAAGGCATATCCTATGATTAGGTGGGATGTTGCGGTTCCCATGGTTTCGTACACACTACTCGTCTTCACAGTGATGGTCCTGTTCCTGCCGGCTGCGATGCTGGCGTGCATGTACATTCTCTACGGTATCGGAAGGGAAAGCAAGCCCGTTAATAAAGTTGACGTGTAATATTTCGCAATGGAGATAAGCCAGGCCTCCGAGGAGGACAGGAGAGGAATCTACAGGCTGTATGAGCAGTTCAACCAGGACCGGGAGGAATCAGGGGCTGGGAGGCTTGGTTTCAAGTATTTGGACGGTGATTCGCCGTGGGCGGAGGAGCTCACAGACGACGAGTGCGTAACACTAGTGGCAAGGGAGAAGAACATCGTCTTAGGATTCATAACCATAAGGATACCCAGGTTCAACCCGTTCAGGAAGATAAAAAAGCTGGGGGAGGTCGACTTGATAGTGGTTGAGAGAAAGCTCAGGCGCAGGTCGATCGGGACCAACCTGTTCAAAAAGGCAGTCAAGTTACTGAAGGGAAAGCATGTCTCCCATGTGCTTTTGAACGTTAAGGTGGGGAACAAGGCCGCGCATTCTTTCTGGAAGAAGATGAAGTTCAAACCCATGACAGAGTCCATCTATGAGAGGAAGGACGGCGTCGAGGAGGGCCTGATATACATGATCAAGAAGATATAAAAAAAAGTGTTTTGGGGTGTTTTTTCAGGTTTCTTCCTTTTTTCGCGGCCTATGCAGTATTATCTTCCCGTTCACGGGTACTGCGTCGACTAGCACTGTTACGGTGCCGTTTCCGTCGAATGCCACCCCAATGTTCGTCCATCTGTCTTTTCCTGTTTCAGGGTCTGTCACAACCGTGCTAGCCCTCCAGTCAGGTGTCTGTCCTTTCATTTTCTAAAAGACAATTCACTAGATGCGGAAAAAAAGAGGGGCCTAGAGCAGTGGAAAAGTTATTAGTGGTGTTCTTCCCCTTGGTAGTCGGGATGGTGTTCTCCCCAGTATTCCTTCTCCCATTCCTCGTGTTCAGCCTCCCTTTGCTCCTTCTCCTCCACAGCCTTCTGAAAAGCCTCCGAGTCGGACAGGCCAGAAGTAAAGTCCATGGCAGCACCGTGGAACACCAGCATCGCCACCAGCAAAACCAGGAATATCCCCGCGGCTATGGACAGTGATATCAAACCCAGCGCCAGCGCCAACATTACCCCGACCGAAGTCGCCAAAACGGCCACGATAGAGACTCCAAGCTTGGATGCCATGTAAGGATATTGTATTGAAGTAATAAGTAGGTTTTTAGTGTCATATAAGGCCTAATAGCTTGCCCATGAAGAAAACATAGAAGAGGGTGAGCATCCACCCCTCCCACATCGTTACCTGCTTGTCCTGAACGATAAAGAAGGCGAGGACTGTCGCTACCAGCATCAGGGGTATCCCCAACGCCAGCATCGACTCTGCAATAGCCAGGGTGCCGAACAAGCCGGACACCCCCATGACCAGGAACGAGTTGAATATGTTGCTCCCGAGTATGTTGCCCAAGGCCAGCTCTGCCTTTCCCTTCCGGGCCGCTGTGCAGGATACCGTAAGCTCGGGAAGACACGTGCCCAATGCTATCGCACTCGCTGCCAGAACCCCCTTCCCTATGCCGAGGAACTCTGAGAGCACGACAACGGATTCGATTGTGTACTTCGCGCCCACGTAGATGAACAACGCGCTCAACGCCAATGTCACCCACGTGAATTGCGTTATCCTGACCTTCTTGGCCTCCTTCTCCAGCTCCTTGACTTCGGGGCTCTTCTTCCTCTTCTCAACCGCGAAAGTATAGCCCACATATATCAAGGCACCTGCGAGGGACAGGAAAGCCTCCGGCCGGGTGAAGACCCCATCGTAGGACATCAACGCCAGGAGGAAGGCTGAGGCTGCGAATATTGGAAGGTCAACGTGTATCACCTCGAAGGTAACGTCCATCTTCTTCGCCAATATGGCGACTATGCCGAGTATTAGGAATATGTTCGCGATGTTGGAGCCGACCACCGTGCCGGAAACTATCTCCGAGCTGCCGTTTAGGACCGCTATCACGGATGATACCATCTCGGGCAGGGATGTGCCCACGCTGACTATCGTGACACCCACTATGAAGGCGGGAACACCGTAGAAAAGGCCTATCTTCTCGGCTGCGTCAGTGAAGTGCTCCGAAGATTTCACAAGAACGAAAAGGCTCGAAGCGAACACAACAACCCACAACAGCAGGTCTAGCATGATTAATAATCGGGAGACAATAAAATATACGATGGAAGAGGGCTCGGCAGCGGGTATTTTTCGCGTCTTCTATGATGTGATCCTGAGACCAGGGGAGACCTTGCGCCTGCAAAAGGGGCGTTCCACCTGGAAGAAGGGTTTAACCGCCCACTTGGCCGCGGCTGCGGTGATGATATTCTTCCACCTGCACAGGCTGCTATATTTCGAGGATGGGCCCAGCGCATTGGTTGGGGTTTCAGCTTTCGCAATGGCATATCTGGCATATTCCTTTTTGCAGCTTTCAGGGGTCTTGATAGCCCATCTTATCTCCAGATTGTTCGGGGGGCGGGGTAGACTTGTTGAGATGCTCTGGCTGACTGGAACCTATGCTGTGCCCTTGGCTTCCGCAGCCGTTGCCGTGGGAATGCTATCCAATATGTCACTATGGTTCATGGCCATAAACATACCTCTCCTGGCCTTCGCACTGTGCCTTGACATGATCGCCATAGAGGAAGCCCACGGTCTTTCAAGACCCAAGAGCGTTGGTGCTGTGTTATCTTCTTTCCTGATGAAGTTCATAATATTCGCTATGGTAGCGTTCTCCGCGTACTCTGCCAGCCTTATGGCATTAAATTCGGGTTTCATGGGTTTGGACCGTGCGGTGAACGCCAACAACGTGGAGATATTGGATGTCGGTCAGGCATCGGATACGATAGAGTCTGGGGGATTGGCCTTCCACATGCCAGGGGGGTGGGTCGCGGATAGGGATTCCAAGGCCCTGAGACTGTTCGGTTACAGGTACTACGTGAAGGGCGATGCTGTTATTATGATTGCGGAGGGAGGCATCATCAGCGGGCTCCTTCCAAGTGACGGTCAAGAGTACACTGGCGAATCCTGCAGGTCCATCGAGTTCGGCATGGCCTCGGAGCCGGGGGTGAAAGCAGCCGAGTACGTGGAATACGGGCTAGTTAGGGGTTGTGAGGCGAGGATGCCCGGGGGGGACGGCGGGGTGCAGATAATATTCCAGGGTGTTGTCTGCGAAGGCCATCCGATAACTTTGACAGTGGTAGCCCCGGACGACTCCAGCATTTCCAGCGAGGAGGCGGTGTCAGACTACCTGGATCTCATGGAGAGCATATCGTGCGTGTGAAGGTCTGCTTTTAACCATTTCAACCAAATTATTACTAGGATGGCAGTTGAAGGTCAAGGCCCCGGCGGAGGAGGCGGAGGTCAGGAGCCCATGGTAGAGAGATGCCCCACGGGGATAGAAGGGCTTGATGAGCTGATCGAAGGCGGACTGCCCAAAGGCAGGGTTGTGCTGTTAGCAGGGGACTGCGGGACGGGCAAGAGCATATTCTCCACACAATTCCTCTACAACGGGGCTGTGAATTACAACGAGCCGGGGATACTGTTGAGCCTTGAGCAGACTCCGGTAAACCTCAAAAAGGACGCCCTTAACATGGGCTTCGACCTGGACGCGCTTGAGAGGCAGGGGAAGCTGGTAATAATCGATGCGAGCCTGTCGGGGCTTGCGTTCAGGAAGTTCAACCGAAAGTACACCATAAGCCCGCAGGAATTCAGCCTCGACAAGGTGATCGCCCTAATAAACGAGTCTGTCCAGCAGATAGGTGCCAAGAGGGCTGTGGTGGACAGCTTCAGCGCTTTGGAGACCGTCTTGGAGGCCAGCTCCGCAAAGGGCGGTGACATACAGGAAGACCTGCGGAAGACCATCGTGGGCATAAACTACAAGCTCCAGAACATGAACCTCACATCATTGCTCATAGGGGATATGATAGGCGGCCAGATAAGCAGGTACAACATAGAGCAGTTCATGGTGGACGGTGTGATAACGCTCGACTATGTCACAGCCGGGGCTGACGCCGGCAGGCACCTTGTAATCCAGAAGATGCGGGGCACCAAACACAGCGAGAACATACACATGATAGACATAGAGCAGGGTAAGGGCGTCATAGTCAAGGGCTGACGTCATCGGATAGTATCATGTTTACGTATGAAGCCCAGATGCCGTAGGCTACGAACAATACCGTGTAGTCGAACAGCCCCCCGAGATATGATGCCAGGATTGACGGCGCCATCACCGTTGCTATGAGGAGGGGGACATAGTATCGGGTGTGCCTCATCTGCCGGAGGACATAGTAGGTGGGGGCTATCAACAGTATGTAAGAGTAGTCTTTGAAACGTGGGACAGCAATCGCGTATACTAGGCATGACATTATTATGACCTGGAGCATTCGGTCTTCGCCGCCGCGTTCCATCAGGACCTCGCAGGCTCGGAAGGAGAAGCAGAGGACCGGGATTACCAGGAGGGAGTATATCGCCTCCGCAGGTATAGGCAGATGACCCAGTTTCGAGGAGACTTCTTTCGCGAAGGCATATGAGCTGGGGTTTATGGTGCCCCTCTCCCCGGGGGATGTGACGACAAACTCGGCGTTGTGCAGGTAGCCGCTGAAGGCCTGCGGAGCAATCACGTATGGTGCCAGTAAGTAGAGTGAGAAAGCAATGGCCGAAATCGCCAGGAGCTTCCAGTGGCGAGCGTCCCCCACGAAAAGTAGCAGAGCCAGGAATGCGAGTGGTGTGAGCTTGAAGGTGGACGCCAAAACCGTGAAAAACGAGAAGAGCGCGTATCTCTTCTGCAGGAGGAAGTAGAATGCGGACCATAGAATCACCTGCTCGAACAATGATATGTTACCTGCGAAGACGTCCTTGAAGACCGCCTCATTGTAGGCCATCAGCCAGAACAGGTAGTAGAATACGTCGACTTCACCGTGGAATATCCTCTTCCTCCATGAGAGGAACAGGAAGACCATTGCAGCGTATTTCAGAAGTAGATATAGTTCCTGTGCGAGACCCCAGTCTAAGACTGTGAATAGCCGGAAGAACATCAGGGTTGGAGGCGGGTAAACGTAGGGGTGGACCGTCTCCCCGGCCATTATCGCAAGCGTTTCTCCGTCATATGGGTCCAGGCCGTGGCTTTGGGCTTCCGCAGCCGCATAGTATCCTTTGAAGTCCCACTGGCTTATACCGCCCGAGAAGGAGAAGACAGTGAATGCGAGGAATACAAGGTAGAAGAGCAGGGCAGCCCTGGGCAGGTCCTTGTCGGATAATGGGTCATAAGAGTCCTCCAAAGCCAATGAAACCACCTTTGATGTGATGGTTCATCAATTGGGTCGGAATACTTAAATGCCATTAAAAAGGGCATATTGCAATTATATACCATGCGGTGGTTGGTGGCGTCAGCTCTAGTTTTATTCGTCTCGGGTTGCATATTCGAGGATCCGGTGATATCCGAGGCTGTTGAGAAGAAGGACCCGGGACTCTGCCTGACGCTCGAGGAATACAGGAGCAGGAGGGAGTGCTTCCACAAGGTCGCGGTGGCAGCCGGGGACCGGAGCATATGCGACGAATACAGCAAGGAACTCTACGGTGACGCCTGGCAGATGTGCCTTTCATCGGTCGCAGTGGAAAATGACGACGTAAGCATCTGCGACAGCATCAACACAACCCTGCATAAGAGCGGGTGCAAGAGCGACATAGCGATAATGCGCAACTCGACAAGCCTCTGCGAACAAGCTGAGGAAGAACGTGATAGAGACGATTGCAGGTCGCAGATATCAATCAACACAAACAACGTAAGCCTATGCCATGAGGTAGAGAACGAGTTCACTAAAGACAATTGCATGGGAAAGCTGGCCAAGAAAAACAGCAATCCACAGTTATGCCAGCACATAGAAAGCCGGGTTATGCGGGACGTATGCTATGATGAACTGGCGGTTGTTACAGACGATCCTGGGGTCTGCGATGGCATGAGCGAGGGCAATAGCATCGCATGCAAGGCAAAAGTCACCGGAGACTCCGGCCTATGCGACAGCCTGGACCCCGGCAAGTTCAACGTCGACCAGTGCATATTGGACGCTGCCAGGAACTCCCTGAAGGAAAGCGACTGCGCTAGGATAGGGACCGAACACATGAGGCAGATATGCTACAATAACATCGGGGGGGCATCGGGCAGGCCTGAACTCTGCGACAAATCAGGAGACTTGAAGGGGTTCTGCCTGAAAGACGCCGCCATCTCAGCAGCTAATCCAGAGTACTGCAAGGGCATCAATGAGGTTGGACAGAGAGACAAGTGCATAACGGAAGCAACGGAAGCCTCCGACACCATGAAGGGATGCGACCTCATTGAAGACGACGAGCGTCGTGAGGACTGCATGAGCAACTGGGTGGAGGAACACCCGGAAGAGCAGGGGCCTATTTACCGGACGAAGGAAAGGATAAAGGAGAAGGTGGGGGAAGTGGTTGCCAACGCACTTTTGGGTGAGAACTAAGCTTCGCCTTCGACTTTCTCTAGTGTCCCGTATTTTCCTGAAGAAATCTGCTTATCTCCCTTGTATTCCTTGCACCAGCCCTTGGTTATCTTTACAACGTCTCCCGGCTTGTAGCTGTCTATCTGGTCGTTCCACAGTGTCAAAACCGCGTTTCCCGTCTCGTCCTCGACCGTAACCTGCTGGACGAAGCCCACGCGGGTCTCATTAGGCTCCTTGACCTCCGTCACCTTGACTACGATCTCTTCCACTGGCGTCTTGTCTCTTAATTCCTGGATTTTCATTTTACTACACATATACTACTTCATCAAATAAAACCATTTATATTGAACAATGACTAATTATGTTGCATGGAAAGCTCTGAAAGCGGGAAAAAAGACAGATATAAGTGCAAAGTATGCGGTTACGTGTACGACCCAGAGAAGGGAGACCCTATTTCTAATATAAAGCCCGGAACAGCCTTCAAGGACATTCCAGAAGGGTGGACGTGCCCGGTTTGCGGCGTTGGAAAAGACCAGTTCGAGAAGATAGAGTAGGTTACTCAGGGCATACCAGCCAGTATTTATGCACAGACAACAATAGATAGTTTACAAAAGTAACCATATTTTGAGTGGGTGGTGTATTCATCCAATTTCATAGCAGATGGAGGTGACCTAAGTGGCCAGACAAGGCGACAGACACAAGTGCGGAGTATGTGGCGTGGAGATCATATGCGTAGAAGGCTGCGGTTGCAGGAAACCCCGTCTGGTATGCTGCGGGAAGGCGATGAGGAAAAAGACAGGCCGGAAGACAGTGAAGAAGAAGGCCGAGAAAAGCGTTAAGAAGACCGCTAAGGCCAAGATTAGG
Source organism: Candidatus Altarchaeales archaeon (assembly GCA_014727915.1). GTDB lineage: Archaea > Altiarchaeota > Altiarchaeia > IMC4 > SCGC-AAA252-I15 > WJMO01. Next base: position 145,556 of record WJMO01000006.1, read on the forward strand.
AAGGCGGACAATAAAAGGATATGAGGGCGTATGATGGCATGGGAGATGAAAGACGGGATACATAATGTCGGAGCGGTGGACTGGGACAGGAGATTGTTCGACGAGCTGATACCACTGCCCGACGGCACAAGCTACAACGCATACCTGGTGAGGGGAAGCGAGAAGACCGCGCTCATAGACACGGTAGACCCAACAAAAGAGGATGAGCTGTTCGAGAACCTGGAGAGAACAGGAGTGGACCGGCTGGACTATGTTATACCCAACCACGCTGAACAGGACCATTCGGGGACGATACCCAAGGTCCTGGAGAGATACCCAGAAGCAAAGGTAGTGACCAACGGAAAATGCAAGGAGTTCCTGATTGACCTGCTGCACATACAAGACGACAAGTTCCAGGTGGTGGAGGACGGCGAAACCCTCTCACTTGGGGACAGGACGCTTGAATTCATAATAGCACCGTGGGTCCACTGGCCCGAGACCATGCTCACATACCTAAGAGAGGACAGGATACTCTTCTCATGCGACCTGTTCGGGTCCCACCTGGCAACCAGCGACAAGTATGTGAAAGACGAATCCAAGGTGTTGGAAGACGCCAAGAGATACTACGCGGAGATCATGATGCCCTTCAGAAAGCTGATCAACGGGCATCTGGAGAAGCTGAGGGGATACGACATCGAAGTCATAGCAGCCAGCCACGGACCATTGTATGACAGGCCTGAATCCATAATGGAGGCATACAGGGATTGGACCTCAGACGACGTTAAAAACGAGGTGGTGATAGCGTACGTGTCGATGCACGGAAGCACCGAGAGGATGGTTGAACGCTTCGCCAACACCCTTATCGAGCGCGGCATCCGGGTAAGGCCGTTCAACCTGGCCGGGTCTGATGTGGGAGAGCTTGCTATGGCTCTTGTGGACGCTGCAACCCTGGTTGTCGGCACCCCAACGGTCCTGGCAGGACCGCACCCCGCAGCCGTTTACGCGGCATATCTCGCGAACGCATTGAGGCCCAAGACACGGTATGCGACGGTCATAGGATCATACGGGTGGGGGGGAAGGACAGTGGACCAGGTCAAGAGCATGCTGCAGAACCTTAGCGTCGAATTCCTCGAGCCGGTGATAGTCAAAGGGCTTCCGAGAGCGGATGACATGAGAGAACTCGACCGGCTGGCAGACAGCATACTTAAAAAGCACCAGGAACATAACATCATAGGTGAATAGGTGCCTGAAATGGAAGGGGAAGAACTGCGTAAGAGCATACAGGAGTACATCGAAGGGCACAACGTCTGCACCATAGCGGTGACAGACGGCGAGAACCCCTCGGCCCATACCATGTACTACGTGAGCCACGGCATCCACATATACCTGGAATCAGACCCCAACTCCCAGAAGATACACGTGCTAAATGCAAACCCCAGGATATCATTGACCATAGACGAGGACTACCAGGACTGGAGGCAGATAAAGGGCATACAGCTTTTCGGACGCGCCAACCTGACGGACGAAAGGCATGCCCCAAGGCTTCAGGAAGCCTTCTCGAGGAAGTTCCCCCACATAAACGACCTCGGAGGCATACCCAATCATCACATCTTCATAGAGGTAATACCAGAGAAGATATACTACATGGACTTCACTGAAAAGTTCGGGCAGAGGAACATATACTACGTTGACGAGAAAAAATCCGTTATAAACTGGTGACCCGTCAGTTACTTGACCGTAACCCTTGCATTTATACGCCTGTAAGACGGATAATGACCTGTGAAAGAGGGACTGCCGCTTCTCGCGTTGCTTGTCATATTCTCAGGGTGCCTTCAGACGCAGGTAATAGGGTTGGACGGGGTTGAAGTCCGGGACTACGAGGGCAAGGACCTGTCCTCCATAAACGACTTCAGGGAGAACTCCATCCGGGGGCCGCAGCAAATAAACGCAAGCACATACAGGTTGGAGGTCACTGGATTGGTCGACAACCCGGGGGAATACACCTACGAGGACATCCTGAACCACCAGCGATACTCCAAGATAGTAACCCTATACTGTGTTGAAGGATGGGATGTCACCATACTATGGGAGGGAGTGCTCGTCAGGGACCTGTTGGAAGAAGCGGAAGTCATGCCGGAAGCCGACACCGTGATATTCCACGCCCAAGACGGTTACAGCACGTCACTGCCCCTCAGCTACTTCACGGAAAACGACATAATACTCGCCTACAGCATGAACAACGTCACCCTCCCGGCGGAGCGGGGGTTCCCCTTCCAGCTTGTCGCAGAGGACAAGTGGGGATACAAGTGGGTGAAGTGGGTTACTGAAATCGAGGTTTCGGACGAGCCGGACTACAGAGGATACTGGGAGACCCGCGGATATAACCAGGACGGGTCCGTTGACGGCCCCGTATTCGAGAGATGAGCTTAAATAGACAGCATCACATTCAAGACTATGGCAGTGGCTGAGATCGCATACGCGGAATTCGCGGGCGTTGCGTTGATAGTCTGGTCCGGGATATCCTCGCTGGCCCTGGTGGTTCTGACCGCCCTAACGGGCAGGAACTTGCTGCCTGTGAAATACCACAGGAAGCTGGCTTTTGCTGCGATCTTCTTCGCATTTGGCCATGGCATCCTGGCTGCAGCCGCAAACCTTGGGCTCTGAACAAGGTAACCAATAGGATACCCCAAGGTTTATATTGGACAACAACCAAATAGAGAATGCAGTTTACAAAAGTAACCATGTCTGGTTTTATATGTGTTAAAAGAAGTAGGTGATGCAAGTATGGACAAGATAAAAGTGTACTCGACCCCGACATGCCCCTGGTGCAAGAAGCTGAAGGGATGGTTGGACGAGAAAGGAGTCAAATACGAGGACTTTGACGTCTCCTCAGACCACGAGGCAGCCCGTGAGATGATAGAGAAGAGCGGACAGATGGGAGTGCCCCAGACAGACATCGGAGGCAAGGTCATAGTGGGATTCGACCCGGACTCCATCGAGAAGGAATTAGAAGATGCATGATACAGTGATCGTGGGAGGGGGAATAGCAGGTTTGACCGCGGCACTGTACGCCTCAAGGAAGCGGATGGACTACCGCATAATCTCCTCAGAGATGGGAGGCCAATTCTACGCCAGCGGGGAGATACTCAACTACCCCGGAGTCGTCGAAACCGACGGCGTTGAATTCCAGAAGACCATGGAAGAGCAGATGAGGAAAAACGACGTCGAAGTGGTCAGAGAGACAGTCGAGAAAGTGGAAAGGGCAGGAGAAGACTTCAACGTGATTACAGACAAGAGAGAATACGAGACGAAGACCGTAATATTAGCAACTGGAGCCCGCCCAAGGAAGCTTGGAGTCCCAGGGGAGGAGAAGCTCCTGAAGAAGGGCGTGACATACTGTAGCATATGCGACGGACCCCTCTTCAATGCCATGGACGTGGCAGTCATAGGCGGGGGAAACTCCGCACTGGAGGCGGTGGACTTCATAGGGGACATAGCATCCAAGATATACGTGCTGACGAACGAGGCGGAATTCAGAGCGCACGAATACCTCCAGGAAAAGGCAAAGGACAACCCAAAGGTGGAGGCAATGTTCAACGCAGATATCAAGGAGATAGCAGGTGATGAGTTCGTCAATTCGTTGAAGTACGAGGCAGACGGCAGGGAGAGGACGATAGATGTGAAAGGCGTGATAATCGAGATAGGCAGGACGCCGAACACTGAGAATTTCAAGGACCTGGTCGAAACAGACAATGAAGGCCACATAAAAGTTGACTGCCGCGCGCAGACCAGCACAGCCGGTGTGTTCGCAGCGGGAGACTGCACGGACGGGCACGAATACCAGTACGTGATAGCCGCAGGCCAGGGCTGCATGGCCCTTCTAAAGGCCGCACGCTACCTAGCGATGAACAGGTAAATAACATATTAGGTGATGTAAATGGGCACAAGAGGACGGGAAATCGTCGGTTTGGACGTTGAAAAGCTCATAGTAGAGCTGAACAGGGCATTGTCAGACGAATGGCTGGCATACTACCAGTACTGGATAGGGTCGAAAGTCGTTGTGGGCCCGATGAGGGACGCGGTCGTGGCGGAGCTGACAGAGCACGCTAACGACGAGCTAAGGCACGCCGGAATGCTCGCCGACAGGATAATGCAGTTGGAAGGCGCGCCAGTGCTGAAACCAGAGGAATGGTATGACATGTGCAACTGCGGATACGACAGCCCAGATGACCCAGCAGTCAGGAAGATACTAGACCAGAACATCAAAGGCGAGCAGTGCGCGATAGACGTGTACAACAAGATCATGAAGATGACAGAGGGCAAAGACCCCATAACATACCAGATGGCCTTCGAAATCATGAGAGACGAGGTAGAGCACGAAGACGACCTGCAAGCCATCGCAGAGGATATCAAAGGAATCAAATGAGGTGAAAAAGAATGAGCACAAAAGAAAGGGGCGAAGTGTACAAGTGCAACGTCTGCGGCAACATCGTTGAGGTGCTGATCGTTGGCGGTGGAGAGCTAGTATGCTGCGAAAAGCCCATGGAACTTTTAGAGGAGAAGACAGAGGATGAGGGCAACGAAAAACACGTGCCAGTCATAGAGAAGACCGAGGACGGCGTTAAGGTGAAGGTCGGGAGCGTGCCACACCCCATGGAGGAAAAGCACCACATCCAATTTATCGAAGTGCACTCTGACGGGATGATACACCGGAGATACCTGAAGGCAGGAGACAAGCCAGAAGCGGATTTCATACTGTCCTCGGAAGTGCAGAAGGCCCGGGAATACTGCAACATACACGGCCTCTGGGGTAGCGGATAAGGTGACGGGAAAGAGGCACTGGCGTTGCAACGTCTGCAACGACATACACTACGGCAACGCAGGCCCCAAAGTCTGCCCTACCTGCAACGTGGAGAACGCATACGTCGAGGTAGACACTGAAGAAGCCAGGAAAGTGATGGGACTATGAACAAGGAGGAACTGCTCGAGGCCTGGAAGAGGTTCACGGAAAAGAACGACTTCAGGCTGAACCCGGACAAGGAGCACGTGGACATGATACTGGACGGCGTTCTAGCTAACGAGAAGGAACACGGCCTGAAGCTCTGCCCCTGCAGGATCCGGGACGGCACCAGAGAAAGAGACCTTCAGCTCATCTGCCCCTGCAACTTCAAAACCCACGAAACATGGGCTGAGAAGGGACAATGCTGGTGCGGGCTTTTCGTGAAAAGATGAGCCATGCACGCCCTAGGTTATGGCCATGTGGCATTGGGCCCTGACAGAAGGGTCCGATATCCTATCGCATAGTTTACGGTTGCCAGTCGCCACCCCGACCCTGCCGATGCAAAGTTCCCTATGTTCCGGTACAGAGACCTTATCGCATATTTTAACGTCCATGAGCTCAGAGGCGGTGTTAATGTAACACAGGTCCTTGAGATTTCCCTCACGCCCCTCACACGCACCCGGGTCAGTGTACTCTGCAGTGGGCTCGCCCGCGTCATCTTCCGCCCGTGGGTCCTCTGGCATCATATTCGGCCTTGAAGGCACTGCAACGGCAGCCCCGCCAACACCCTCCCCTCCAATGCACCCGCATAAGAGCAGAATAGAGAGTACTGCGAAGAATCTCATAGCATACTATTCGACATACCTGTTCTTATATGCGAACTCGCTGGCTTCCTTCCGGGGAGGCCTCTGCTTCTCCCCCAGTCTCTGCTTCTCGCTCAGATAGTCGGGGACGGACTCACTGTGCCTGCCCACAACCAACAAGGCTATGACCTCGTATTCGCCGGGTATGCCAAGAACCTCGCGCACCTTCTTGGGGCTGTAGCCCGCGATGGGATGGGCCACCAAACCTAGTTCGGTGGCTTGGAGGATCATGAAGGCCGTCGCCAAACCGACGTCGAAGTTGTTATAAACGCGATCCTTTATCACGCAGTCATCGTCTGGCTTGCTGAAGACAGCCACTATCAGCGAAGCCTCCCTAGCCCACCTATTGCCATCTGACAGGGCCCCATGAAGCTCGGACAACACCGCAGGATCGTATGCGAGCACGTAGCGCCAGGGCTGGTTGTTGTTGCAGGAGGGAGCGAGGCGGGCGGCAGACGCAAGATCATCGACCAACTCTTCCGTTACCTCGAACTTCTCCAGGGCACGGTAAGCCCTCCTCCCCTCAATGGCCTCGCGGACATCCACTTTACATCGTAACGGTCTTGAAGTCGTGGAACTCCCCCGTTTCGGTCACGAACTCCGCCTCAGACTCGAGTATGGAACGGTGCTTCTCCTCCTCCTTGACCATCTTTTCGAAGAATATCTTGGACTCGTCGTCGGGGGCGTTCGCGGACATCCAATTGTAGAGGTCGATGCTGTTCTCCTCCGCCTTTATGGCGATGTTCAGCGCATCCAAGGCGTCAGCCATGTCGTCCAAGCTGCCGCCTGGAACTTTCTCCTCGAAGACGCCGCTAGGGTCGTATTCCTTCTTCGAATCCACGTACATGCAATACTGCTCGTCGTATAACCGCTTGTATACTTCAGCGATGTTGTTAAAATGCACCCGCTCCTCGGAGGCGAGATGCTCGAACATTGCACTACCGTCCTTGTTGTATGTCTTCTTCGCGCAGCCCAGGTAGAAAGCCTCACCCTCCAACTCCAGGTCCAACGCCCTGTTAAAACCCTCGCAAACGTCCTTCACATCCATTTTGAAACCACATTTTTTCAAATTTTTTAAAATATTTCCGAATTATTTAGGAATTTCCCAAAACAATTTATAACCCGTAGGGTATATAAAAGACTTGGTATGCGCGGAGTTACCTGGTTCTATTTTAAAAGAGAACCACATCTGATTAAAACACGATGAAACAGGCCATGACCGTCCTTTTGATGTTTTCGCTGGTGTCCATGTCGTCCGCCCAGTGGAGCGACTGCCCCTTCGACATAGTGAACGACAGCTCGCCGGGACTCTGCGGCCGATACGTCGACACCGGAGGGGACAGCATATGCGACCGCAGCCAACCATACCCGGAAGAGACCACCCCCGACTCGGAGGATGGTGAAACCCGAGGAGACGAGGTTTTGAAGTCCCAGCTGATCCCTACGATAAGCAGGAACCAGAACGCCAGGAAAGTCTACAACATGATACCTTTGGTCATATTCCTAACAGTAGTATACCTGGTGACCCTGAGGGCGGCGGACAGGGGCACAATATCACTAAGAACCCACAGGAGGATATGGAACGTGATGCTGCTGATCTCGTTCCTAGTATCCGGCCTGCTGGGAGTCCTGCTGGTGCTCAGGATAAACTATGGGATAATCATACAACCACCATTCAACATGCTATACTGGCATGTGGAAGCCGGGATAGCTATGGCTACCGTCTCCATCTTCCATATACTCTGGCACATCCAATACTTCAAGTCCATTCTGTCGAAACCCTAGCCATTTATAGTCTCGGCGCCAATGGGTTAAACGGGGTGTGAAGGTTGGGCGAAGTCATCGTTTTCACGAAGGTCCCCGAGAGGGGTTATGTGAAGACGAAACTGCAGAAGGAGCTACAATCCCATGTAGTCGAAGAGCTCTATACGGCATTGCTGAAAGACGCTTTGGAAAAGCTCGGGGATTACACCCCATATGTGGCCTACTATCCTGAGCGGAAGCAGCAGATGCTCTGGACCATACTAGGGGACAGGAACTACATAGTCCAAAGGGGTAAGGGCATGTGGGAGCGGATAGTCAACGTCTTCAACGACTTCTACAGGATGGGATTCGACTACGTGGCGGCTGTTAACTGCGACGCCCCGTCTCTGACGAAGGGGCATGTTGAAGAGGCTTTTGCCCTGATGAGGGACAACGACCTAGTGCTAGGACCCGCCTATGACGGAGGGTTCTATCTGATCGGCGGCAGGGGTTTGAAACAGGGTTTGTTCGAGGGAGCAGAGTGGAAATCGAGGAACGCATTGGAGACGATCGCAGAGAACGCCCGCAAACAGGGTTTGAATGTGGCCTACACCGAGAGATTGAGGGACATAGACACTCCGGAGGACGTTAAAGCCGTGTGGGAGAGCCAGAAACTTGACAAGAACGGGAAAACCTATGAGATACTTGCCAGGATAAACAAACAAATCGGTTGAACACCCCCCCCCACGATAACCTCAAGGTTACTATCAAGTATTTTAAACGCTCCTGCCATATCTCAGTCTATGGGCAGATTGCTGGCATTCCTCATCCTAGCTTCGCTCATTGCGAGCGGATGCCTTGATAGCACCAGCGAAAACAGAAGAGACGCGGTCGAGACGCCTGCAACCCACGGTAAAGAGCCCGCCACAAACACTGAAGTTATGATCCCTGAGATAGACGGTTCCAAACACTACACTGAAGTTGACGCCCGCCAGGCCAAGAGGATATACGATGAAGTCGAAGGCGTTGTTGTTGTTGACGTCAGGGGATGGCCGCTCTACGACGCGGGACACATACCAGGAGCCATAAACATTCCCGAGAAGGAGGTCGAAGGCCTGGGCTCACTGGACAAGGAAGCAACGTACCTGATATACTGCGGCGGGAACGGGCAGAGCATACGCGTAGGGGAGGAGATGGGCAGGAGAGGGTTCAAGAACGTCTACAGGCTAGTGGACGGGTACGCCGCCTGGAGGAGGGAGGGATACCCGAAGGAGAAGACCTAAAAGACCGGTTGATCACTTAGTATATCCCTTTCGTTTCTCTCTTGTTATCTGCTTGCTGCGTTCCACCTGCGGCTGGTCCACCGGGTTGACATCCCTAACTAGGGCGGGATACACACCGAAGGCATAGTGGCTGAAAGCTAGCAGGGAGCCAACCGTCTTCGCTGTCATCTCCTTGACCTCGACCGTCACATGAGATATACCACGTTCACCAGCCTCCTCTCGGGTGCCCTCGTATTCGAACAGCAAGGCCTTCTCCAAGGGAACCCCATCACCTGCCTTCAAGCCGGTGGAGTCGGGCGCTTTAAGGGTGAAGAATAATACTGCCATGTCCTGCTTTCCGCCGAACAGCCTTTGGTTGGTGTGATGCTGGGACTCGGGAGCAGAAGCAGCCAGAATGGTCTGCCCAGCCCCGGACTTGCAGCTGCTCTCGTGCAATAGCTGAACGATAAGGTGGGCGAAGCCATCGAAACGGTGTGAGTACATGGGCGCGAACAACGTGTTCTTACCCTCCCCTTCAAGAGCGTACAATACAGCGGCAAGGAATAATGCGGGGTTATTGCCTGCAGCGACCTTCGGCCCGATTTTCTCGTATGCTTCGCAAGCGCCGGCGTCTATCTTCTCCAGATCCTCCAAGCCCAACCCCAGAAGGGCCAGGGGGAGCATCCCGGAGGGTGTTCGTCCACTGTACCGGCCGCCAATCGGCGGATGATCGAGCGAGACCCTGTCAGCCGCCCCGCCAGTGAAAGACTTTAGCATCTTATACAATGGCCTGCTCTCGTCTTTTGCCGTTACCGCAGCCAGGTTGTATGACTTGAACTGTGAGAACGCGTCCAACACCCCCTGCGTAGACCCTGACTTGCTGACAGCCAATACTACGGTCTCGTCTTCGCTGCATGCCCCCTTCAGATATGATATGTAGTCGGGGTCCATTGTGTCCAGGATGTGAAGTCTGCCATAGCCCGTTGAGAACTTCATAAGCGCATCATATAGTGCATGGCATGTGCTGACGGAGCCGCCGTTACCCACTAGTATGAGATCGTGTACCGCGTCCATCGAGTAGGCGTCCTTTATGCGCTCGGAGGCTATGTATACGGCTTGCATGTCAGCCTCGTACCCGTGGAAGCGGAGAAGCCCATCCTCTATGAGGTGGTTGTCTATCACGTCCAGCCGCTCCTCCTGACCGGAGGATATGAGTTGTTTATCACTACGGAAAAGGTAGCCTGTCCTTAGCTGCTGGGGTATCCTGTCCAACTGCGGGGCTGCAATGTCAAGAGGGTCCCGACCCCCAAAATCCAAACCTTTGAAATCAAGCCTTAAGCCGTTCAAGACCCTGTTGCCTGCTGGCATCGGGTTAGTAATGGTATGGGGTAGAAATAAATATCCGAAGGTGCTAGAGGTATGTTATGAGAAAGCTGCTTAGGGAGATCGAATCCCTAAAGGCTTCGCCCGTCGGCGATAGCATACGTGAGAGGATGGGAGAGTTCGAATCCTGCGGCAGGGAAGACTGTTGCACCCTGTTCAAAGAGCTGTGCTTCTGCATACTCACGGCGAACTTCACGGCCGAACGGTCCATCAGGATACAAGAGGCAGTCGGCGACGGCTTCATCAATCTATCGGAGAAGAAGCTGGCCAAGAAGCTGAGGGAACTGGGTCACAGGTTCCCGAACGCCCGCGCAGGATACATCGTGTCGGCGAGGAAGCACAAGAAGCCACTAGAGAAGGCGTTGAAATCCTTCAAGGACGAAACTGACCTGAGGGATTGGCTGGCCGAGAACGTCAAAGGCCTGGGCTACAAGGAGGCTAGCCACTTCCTGAGGAACGTAGGGTTCAAGAACGTGGCGATAATTGACTTCCACATAGTGGACCTGCTGGTTAAGCACGAGCTCATAGATAGGCCGAATACTATGACGAAGAGGAGATACCTTGAGGTGGAGGAGGTGTTGAAGAGGATAGCAGAGGAGGCAGGCGTGACCCTTGCCGAGCTGGACCTCTACCTATGGTACATGGAGACCGGCAGGATATTAAAGTGAGAGAGGATAATCAATTACATGGTGGATGACAGTATCAGAGAAGACATCCTGAAAGCCCAGGAGAACGAGATAACGGAGTACCTCATCTACAGGAGACTTGCGGAAGCCACCAGCGACCGGAAAAACAGCGAATTGCTTAGGAGGATAGGCGAGGACGAGCTGGCCCACTATGAATTCTGGCGAGATCACAGCGGAGAGGACGTTAAACCCGACACGTTCAAGGTGTGGCGATACACCATGGCCGCTAAGCTGTTGGGTCTGACGTTCGCGGTGAAGCTGATGGAGCAGGGTGAGGAACGGGCGCAGATAGCATACGATGATATCTCAAAGCACATCCCAGAAGCTGCTAGGATAATCGAGGAGGAGGACGAGCATGAAGGGCAGCTGCTGGGCATGTTGGACGAGGAGAGGCTGAGGTACATGGGGTCTGTCGTGCTGGGACTGAACGACGCCCTCGTGGAGTTGACCGGCGCACTGGCAGGGTTCACACTCGCCTTCCAGGACAGCAGACTAGTTGCTGTTACGGGTTTGATAATGGGTTTCGCGGCGTCGCTTTCCATGGCAGCCAGCGAGTACCTGGCAACCAAGTCGGAGGATGATGGCAAACACCCGGTTAAAGCCTCGGTGTACACCGGCTCCGCTTATGTGCTGACCGTGGCGCTTCTGATACTGCCCTACCTAGCATTAACCAACATCTACCTGAGCCTGGCGTTCACGTTGGTGAACGCAATCCTGGTGATCGCGTTCTTCACATTCTACATCTCAGTCGCGAAGGACCTAAGCTTCAGAGAGCGGTTCCTGGAGATGGCGGGCATCAGCATGGGAGTGGCCCTGCTCACCTTCATAATCGGGTACGCTGTAAGGTCCGTGTTCGGAGTCGACTTCTAAAACTTTTTGATCTTCGCCCTCCGCAGCATGTTCGCGTTGGTCACCACCGTTATGGAGCTGGTCGCCATGGCAATCTCGGCTATCACCGGATGGGCCAAACCAAGCACCGCCGCCGGCAGGGCTATAAGGTTGTAGAAGAACGCCCAGAAGAGGTTCTGCTTGATCTTGGAGAACGTAGCCCGCGAAAGTTTAACTGCCGTGACAACCGACGACAGTTCCCCGCGTACGAGAGTCACGTCCGCTGCTTCGATCGCTATGTCCGTGCCGGTCCCGATGGCTATGCCGACGTCAGCTTGGGTAAGTGCTGGGGCGTCGTTTATGCCGTCGCCGACCATCGCTACAACACCGCTCTCCCTCTGCAACCTCTTTATCTCATCTACCTTGCCGTCTGGCAGGACCTCCGCCAGAACACGTTCTATGCCCGCCCTCTCAGCTATGGCCTCAGCGGTCCTCTGGTTGTCGCCGGTTATCATTGCAGGCTCCAGTCCGAGAGCCTTCAGCTCGGCTATGGCCTCCACCGAGTCCTCCTTCAATGTGTCGGCAACCGCGATAACACCAGCCAGTTCACCGTCCACCGCGACGAACATGGCGGTTTTAGCCTCTCCCTCGAGCCTCTGGACCTCTTCGACCGCAGGATAAACGTCAACGCCCGCATCGGACATGAGACGCCGGCTGCCAACGTGAACCACCTTCCCGCTGACCTCTGCCCGGACTCCCTTGCCGGACACGGACTCGAAGCCGGTGATGTCCCTGAGTTCCGCCGAATCCGCCCGGGCCTTCTCTACTATCGCCTCGCCCAGAGGATGCTCCGAGCCGGACTCGACACTGGCCGCAAGAGAAATCAAACCACCAGCCCCGCCGTTAAATGGTATCACATCGGTCACCTCGGGCTTTCCCTTGGTTATGGTGCCGGTCTTGTCGAATACTATGGATCTAACGTCCTTCAACGCCTGCATGGCAGCGCCATTCCTTATTAGTACTCCGTTCTCAGCCCCCATCCCACTGCCGACCATCAGCGCCGTGGGGGTCGCGAGGCCGAGCGCGCAAGGGCATGCGATCACAAAGACCGCCACAGTGGCGAATACCGCGAGAGAAACCGAATCGTGAGTCAAGTCAACCCAAGGAAGATAATCCTGGAGGAGGCCTGCGCCGACCTTCATTGTGCCGGGAAACAGCATCCAGGAGGAGAAAGTCAGCAACGCCACAACCACCACTACCGGCACGAACACGCCAGTGACCCTGTCTGCGAACTCCTGTATCGGCACCTTCGTTCCCTGAGCCTCCTCGACCATGCGGATGACATTAGCAAGGAACGTGTCCTTACCCACCCTGGTGGCTCGGACCTTCAAAAGGCCGTTCTGGTTCACCGTCGAACCAATGACCTCATCGCCTGCGTTCTTGGCGACCGGCATGGACTCTCCCGTGGCCATGCTCTCGTCCACGGAACTCGAACCGTCGAAGACCACCCCGTCAGTTGGTATCTTCTCCCCCGGGCGGACGACCATGACATCACCCACAGCAACATCCTTCAGCTGAACCTCTTTTTCAACCCCGTCAACGATTACACGGGCCGTCTTAGCCTCCAGTTTCAATAGCTTCTTGATCGCCTGGGACGCCCTGCCCTTCGCCCTCGCCTCAATGTACCTGCCGGTGAGGTGGAAGCTCATTATCATCGCCGAAACACCAGCGTAGTTCAATATGGGAGTGAAAAGAACCGCGACACCCGTGAGATACGAAGACAATGTCCCCATGGCTATGAGAACGTCCATGTTGCCGCTACCATGCCGGACCGAGTTCAAGGCGCTCTTGTAGGTGGAGGAGCCGGCCCACGCGAGGACGGGAGCCGCCAACACGACCATTCCAATGTTGAACACCCGCATGTTGGGCCATGCTACCCCAATGAACATCTCGGGGATCATCCACACCATTATCGGGACCGTGAACGCCCATGCGATGAACGCCCTCCTCCGCGCCTCGGAGTATTCGCCATCCTCGTCCTCTTCGACTTCCTCGTCTTCCACTACCTCGAAGCCAGCCGCTTCAACAGCCGATTTAAGCTCATCATAGCCGACCTTGACAGGGTCATAGTTGACGGTCGCCCTTTCGCTCGCGAAGTTCACGACCGCATCCACACCATCCAGTTTTTTCAGAGCATCCTCGGTGTTCTTGGCGCAGCTAGCACAGTGCATCCCCTTGACCTTGAAGGTTAATTTTCGATTGTCAGCTTCCTCCACGTCGTAGCCCGCGTCTTCAACGCGCTTCCTGATATCTTCCCCTCCGACCTTGTCAGGGTCGAATTCGACATATGCCTTCTCAGAGGCGTAGTTGACATTGGCGGATGAGATGCCATCCAGCTTCTTCAACGCCTTCTCTATGTTAGCGGCGCAACCCGCACAGTGCATTCCCTTAACCTTGAACGACTTCTTCATCATCTTATCCAACCCCTTAATAGAATCTGACCCCCTCTTTTAAATCGTCTTTCTCGATGGTCACGAAACCATCCTCCACAGCATGCGGAAGATATGCAGGCCAGCAACCTCCTCCACGGTTCATCCCGCCCAAATCGTCTATCCTGAAGTGCCTTCCGCAGTTCACGCATTTCACGTCGGAACCAACTTGTGCGTATCCCTTGGATCCTCCGCAGACTTCGCAGGCGTCGAATGCGGTCCTAACCTCTCCGTCACTTCCCAAGACCACGAGATACCTTATCGTCTCGCCTCCGAAGTCAAAGCTGTATTTGCCGATCTGAGAGGATATCTCAGACAAGGGTATCCTGACCACACTATCATCAGAGCCGATAGCAGACTGGGAGTCAGACCCGGATACAACACTCCCAACAACATCAGAGACTGCATTTGACTCTTCCGCTCTAGGAGCGTCATTTCCCGACCCACCGGACAAAACCGCGAACGCGGCCGCCAGGACGACCAAGCCTAACAGCAGGTGTGCGCTGCCAAAACCTCCACCTCCATCAACCGATGCCTGCCCGCCGGATTCTTCTGACACTCTCACGCTACCGCTCTTAGATGCTCGCCCTCTATTTTTCTCCCTTTTTCCCTTTCTTGCCATTTTATCATTCACCAGTAAACCCGGCACCTGGACCTATGCCACAGCTGCCCTCTTCGATGTCTCCCTTGCACTGGGGGCAGACTTCATCGAATCTTCTCTGGGCTATCATCTCATCGCACCTGCATATGCCGTCATCCCAAAGCCAATGCCCCATGAAGCACATGTCACACACCGGGCTGATACAGCACTTGTACTCCCCGGACTCAACCTTCTCGGCTATCAGAGAGTTCACCTCATCCAAGGCATTAGCCCGCCTAACCTGGTAGCTGTCAGGATAGGGCGGGTTCCCGCCTGAAGAGTATGCCAGAATGGATGATATGCCTATCACCGCCGCCAACGCGACAAGTCTCTTATCCACCGGCACCACCCAGCTCTGAGCCTATCACTTCCCGGAATGCGCTCATCGGCTGGGCGCCGACTACCTTCTGCCCGCCTATGAAGAACGTCGGGGTCCCGGACACCCCCCGGCTCCTTCCTTCTGAGATATGGCTTTCCACCAGCGACTCCTTCGAGCTGGAGTCCAGGCACCTGTTGAACTGCAACCTAGCTAACCCAAGGTCAGAGGCTATGGACTTCAGGACATCCGAGTCTCCGACATCATAGCCTGAACCGTGCCTTTCGAAGAGCATGTCATGGTATTCCCAGAACATGCCCTGGTCCCTGGCGCACTCAGCGGCCTCGGCAGCCTTGTCAGCGCCCCTGTGAAAGGAGAGGGGAAACTGCCTGAAAACAACCTCAATCCGGCCCTCATACTCTTCACGTATCTGGTTGACAGTGGTCGCAGCCCTCGCGCAGTAGGGGCATTTGAAGTCGCTGTAGACGACAACCTGCAAAAGACCCCCACCGCCTGAATCAGATGCAACCACGGCATTAGGGGGCGACTGAACGCCCTCAGCCGGGGGTGTTTCTGATGGCTGCAATAGCGCGTATGCAGCCACCGCGAACAACACGGCGATGACGACGCTCAACGCCAGTATGTTATTCCCACCGCAGCAACCGTCTGATCCTTCCCGTTTCATCTTCCACCTCCGCATCCGCAACCGCATCCGCCGCCACCGCATGAACCGCCACATGAGCCCCCACCTGGGACCTCGATGGTCTCAACCGCCTCTGCAACAGCAGCAGGGTCCTCGATGTTTATGTCTTCTTTTACCACGAAAACCCCGGGTATCATCCCCATCCAGCAGCTCCAGGGTATAGTACCAGAATCGTCTGGCGTGAACTCGATCGTCTGCAAACCGGGTTCTATGTCGAATTCCAAACCTAGCTTGGGCACCTGTATGGCGTTGTTACATCCGTTTATCTCCTTGCCGTCTATTACCCACTTGACTGGAACCCCCCTTTTCAGAACGAACTTGTCCGGCTTCCAACCGTACCGGTTCACCTCCATCTCTATTACCTGGTAGCCGCCTTCAAGCTCCAATGAGAGGTTGCCTGGGTCGTCTTCCATCGCCTGAGCCGACACAAGGATGGTGTTGAAGTCCGCTCCCGTGCCAGTCAACGCCAACCCCCGGTTCACCATAACCAGGCCCAACAGTATAACTACTACCCCAGAGTAGCGAACTATCTTATGGGTCATCCTGGAGCTAACCACCGATGTCAAAACCCCGAAGCCGAGCAGGACAGGTAGTGTGCCCAACCCGAACACTGCAAGGTATAGAGCGCCGTGGACTGGACTGCCAGATGATGCTGCCAGTATGTACACCGCCTGCAGTGGGCCGCAGGCTATCATCAGCCCGTTCAACAATCCGATAACCGCGGGGCTCCTGCTCTCATTCTCCTTTTCAGACCGCCACCTGTCTATGAACGAGGGCATTGTAAGCCTGAAGCGACGGAACCATTTCATCATTCCCAGCATGTTGAACCCGAACAAAACCAGGAACAAACCCGCGAGTATGGCCGCCGCACCCCGCATGAACGGGGTGAAAGTGAAGAAAGACCCTATGAAACCGAATACGGCACCGAAGAACGCGTAGGACACTGTCTTGGACAATCCATACGTTAGGTGGGAGCCGTAGTTGATACGCCCGTCCGCGGCCTCCTTGGCAGAGTAGCTTACCACAAAACCCCCACACATGGCAACACAGTGGAAGCCGGTCAGCAGGCCTATTATGAACAGCAACATTATTGAAGTGTCACTGTCCAATGAGGGCATGTACACGCCAAAGCTCTCATGAAGCATATAGTATCCCCCGGCGAGGATGGCCAACACACCCAAAACCACGGAGACGTTCTTCAAGTCCGCAGTTGAAAACGCTATCCTTCTGTTGATATTAGAATTTTTCATGTTTATCCAGAGCAACTAGGATGAAACAATATAAGCCAACATAGGTGAAACTGGTTTCATTTAAGGACCACTATGTTTGTCAGGCCTCTCCTACGCCTCTCTAGCAGGTTCTTGGACTCCAGCCGGTCCAGGTTCCGGGTTACCTTAACCTTTGACAGCCCGGTCTTCTCGGATATCTCACTCTGGAAGATTGTGCCTCCAGAGTCTGAGATCAGCTGGTAGACTGTCTTCTCATCCCCATCCAGGCTTCCGAGGTTCTCCAGCCACTTCTCCCTGCCTGAAGGCTCCTGATCCAATCTGCCGCCCTTCAAAGCCAGGTATATGCCGATGAAGAACAGTATCACGACACCAGCCAATCCGCCATAGAAGACGGGAGGGACCTTGAAATGGATCATCTCGCAGCTTTCCCCGCAGGTGCAGGACTGGGTGCTCATATCGGCGAGAGTGTCTAGGAGAACTGACAATAACGCCACCAGAAAGACCGCCAATAGTATCAGCACAATCCCTACTTCCCGCAATCCGGCCCTCATCTTAAGCTAAACCCATTCCTCCCTTAGCTTTTCTCCTTTTATGCTTATTACCGCCGATTTCACAGGCACCTTCCGCTGAGCCCTTTCAACAGCCTCTTTCGCCATCTGCAGCAGCCCAGTGCAGCATGGGACTTCCATTGTCACCACCGTGAGCGTGTTTATCCCGGCGTCATCAATGAGTGAAACGAGCTTCTCCACGTACGTCTGCTGTTCGCTGTCCAGTTTCGGGCAGGCTATCGCCAGCCGCCTTCCCTTCAAGTACTCACCGTGGAAGCGCCCGTAAGAGTATGCCGCACAATCAGCCGACAACAGCACGTCAGCGCCCTTGAAGTAAGGTGCCAAAGGCGATACCAGGTGCATTTGGACAGGCCACTGCCTCAGCTGCGAGGAAACCTCACCAACCACTTTACCCACTACCTCCGGGTCATGGGAGAAGTCCATAGTCCTGGCTCCCGGGCAGCCCCCCGCAGACCCTGAGCAAGGCGTCTCAGGTGCTGCGGTTTCCGGGACCTCCAAACCCTTATCCTTCAGGAATCCGACAGCCTCGTTGTAGTATCCCATCTCCCCATGATCTCTCAGATGTTCAAGGTGGGCTTTTATCGTGTTATAGCCCTGCTTGACGATGTTCTCCATGACCCTGCGCTCATCGTAGGGTTCCGCCTCCCGCTCGACTATGTCTATCGCGCCTTCGGGACAGTGTCCCATGCAGGCTCCGAGCCCGTCGCAGAAGAGGTCGCTGACCAGCCGGGCCTTGCCGTCTATCATCTGCAACGCTCCCTCGGGGCAGTTGGGTATGCACAAGCCGCACCCTGTGCACTTGTCCTCGTCTATCTCGATTATGCTACGCTTTACCATGTTGTATCCTCTCAGCCGAACACGAAGGCTGATAGTGTGGGCAGCAGCAGGTACAAGACCATCAACGTCAGAGAGACATAGGTGACTATGCTAACAGCCACCATCGTCCTATGGGCTTTGACGTCGTTCAAGGTGCATGTGCCGCCGCACTGCCTTTTGATCTTGAAGTAGAGGGACAAGAGCATGAAAACCGTGCCCGCCGCTATGAAGAAGAGCTTATACCTTGGAAGCTTCAATGCTGCGGTCATGCTCCCAGCCCCCAATGTCCCGAATATCATGACCAGTATCAGGGGCAGCGTGCAGCAGCTCGACGCTATGATCGTGGCCTTCACCCCCGTCCAGAATCCCTTCAATCCCATCCTATCCTATCAACCTCGCCTTTGAAATCCTCTCCAACAGCCTCTGCTGCCGGTGGTTCTCTCGTGTTCGGTGATTTGGCCGGCCTGCGCCGAGCCTCCTTAACGCTCTCCAAACCGTAGAATATTAGGGCAGCCAGCAAGACCACCACTAATATTATTATGAATATCCTGTTCTCGCTGACTCCCCCGCCGCCTTCCTTTTTGTTAAGCGTCTTCAGGCTCATCTTTTGAAAGTAAAAAAAAATGATGTTATAGATACTGTCCTAGCAGCAACCGCATCCTGGACCCATAAAGCTCACCTCCAAAGATTATAGTTACTTTTTAACACTATATGTTGTGTTCTTTGAATAAATAGGTGTTGGTAACCGGATTGTTACCCTACGCCAAGGTCCAACTCCACCATTATCTTATGGGATTGGTCAAGTGGCAGTATCAGGTTGGGGTATTCCCCGAAGAAGTCCCGCGCCTCAGAGGTTGTTAGCTGCTCCCGGAGCCTTTCCGCGTGTTCGAGTATCTCCTCCTTAGTCCTCTTCTCCAGGCTGGGACAGTACTCCAGGGAATCAAGTGTAAGGTAGGCCTTACCATCCTTTTTCATGACGAAGAAGGGCCATAGACGACACCAGAAGGGCCCGACCTCGTATACCCTGCACTTCACTCCGTCTGTGAAGGGGCAGATATAGTGGCCGTTCTCCATGATCTTGAACGTGACCCTGTGGGTGTTCTCAGACTCCCTCTTGAACAGGCCCTCGGAGAAGCCCAACGCCAAGGCAGCCTCGTATTCCTCGTCTGTGAAGACCGGAAAGAACGAGGGGTAGTGGGGGCTGAACCTGCAACAGGGATCAGTGCAGGCGAAACAATCCTCGGAGGAAGTCAGCATATCAAGGTCTGGTATTTTCATCTTTTCAAACCTCACCGATCAGATGGTCTATTATGAGCTCGCAGATGTTAGCGGAGTATTCGCCGGTCCGCCTTATGCTCTCGGCTATATGGTCGACAGAGTGAATCTTCTGGGGTTCGATGCCATAGGCTTCGGCGGATATCGAATTGCAGAGGGGGTCCAGGTCTGGCAGGGATTCGATTGTCCGGTTAGCATTGAGAACATCGTTGTTGAACCATGAGTTCATGCTCTCATTGAATATACCCATGGCCGTGTCGTTGGCTGCCCTGATAGATTCCCGCACAGGCTTGTATTTTTTACTGGTCAGGGACGGTGCGTTCTTTGCGATGGTGACCGTGTGATCGGATATCCGTTCCATTATCATGCTCGCCAGATAATGGAATCTCGCTTCCTGAGGGAGAACGCCCATGTTCTTGGAGAGCAACGGGTTGTTGACTAACAGGTTATACTGGTGCGCTATAAGCCAGTGAAGTCGGTTAACCTCAACGTCCCTGGAAACCACGTCTTCTGCCAGCTTGATGCCTTTCTTGGAGAGGGTTGAAATGGCATCCTTTCGCATCGTGGTTATCAAGACGTGCATCCTATTGAGAGTATTGGCGAATGGCATCTCAACAGGGTTGAGTAAATCCCTTATCTGTATGAAGTTATCCGTCTCCTCCACAATCTCCGGGCCCACCGCCACCTGTATGAACTCTGTCACAGCCTCCCTCTTGTCGGTGCCCATGTGAGACTCCGACTCGACATCGATCAGAGTGTATCCCATAACATAGGCGCCGACGAGAAGCCTGAATAGGTATCTTGGGCTGAAGCTGTCCCCCACAGAGATCACCTTCTTACGCACTACGCTCTCGCCGGTCAGTTTTGGGACTATTGTCAGCGTGCCGTCTGGCTGCTGGAGAACGCCAACAGGCCTGTTCTTCGTAAGATTGTTATTGTCGACCCAATCCTTAGGCAGGGTTATCATGTAGGACGACCCACCCGTAACCTGTATTTTTCTCAGATCCACCAAAACAACCCCAAATACATAATATATATATTTTATGTCGGAAAGATATATAAATGATTCAACATATATATAATCGCTCCTGTGCATTAAATTGGGAAGTCTAAAAGTGGGACCGGAAAAAATTGTTGAAAACGCAAACGTGGGTGGCAATATGAATGGATACTGTTACATACCATACCAGTGCAAACATTTCGAAAAAAAGGACGGAAAACGATGCGAGTGCAGACACTCCATATACGGAGACTGCTTCAACCCCCAGATGATGAAGGAGGACTGACAGCATGGACGCCATAGTGCTATACGACCAGGACGGAAAAAGAGCATCAGAAATCTCAACATACCTGGCAGAAAAAGACAAAAAACACACTATAGCGGAGACGATAGTCGAGTGCAAGGAAAGGATAAAAGGTCATGGTAGGGGATTCCTGATGATCGGCGAATTCGACGGAGCAGAGGACATAAAAGGTCTTGCCGAGATCATACGGGAGGAGAACATCACGCCAGTGTTCTTCGACCTCTTCGACCCCGAAGAGAAAGACTACATGAACAGACTTCAAGAATATATCAACGTCAAGACACCCCAAGGGTAGGGAACCGATGTGGCTGCCCTGTTTTGAGGGTGGTCAGGCTTTTAGGGCAGCCACATCAAAATCACCGATCACTGAATACGTCCTTCAGGTACATCACCCAGACGGCATATGCCATGAAGAGAGGATAGTATTCGAGTAAGGTGAAGGGATACTTCAGCCCGGAGCTGAAGATGGGTATGACGAAATACGTCGCCATCACCAGGAAGTTGTAGTGCCTAACATACTTGGGTCGGCGGAGTATGAAATAAGTAGCCGGCAACAGGAGTATGTATGAGTAGTCCTTGAACCTTGGCATAACCAGCGCGAACGCAACCGTCGACAGGAAGAGAATCATTCTGCGCCAGTCAGAGGCAGAAGAAGACCTAAGCACCATAAAAGCCTTCAAGGTCAGCAAGAGCACCGTCAGAGAAGTGAGAAGATAGATGATCTGCCATAGGATGCCCGGAGTAAATATGCCATACTCGTATCTGAGGATGTCTGACAAGTCCCCCAGGAGCTCTGGCATGCAGGGGTTCAAAACCCCCCGCTCATTGGGTATCGACACAGACAGATTAGCGCTGTTGACGTATGAATCGAACTGGGAAGGGCTTGCAAGATAGGAAAAAACGAGATAGAGCGAGAAAACAAAGGCTGAACGCAGGAAGACACGGTATCTTGCATTATCGCCAACCAACAGAACCAAGCCCAAGAAGACTATCAGGTTCAGCTTGAAAGACGAAGCAGCCAGCACGAACAGAGAGAAAAGACTGTGCCTGCCCCTAAGGAGGAAGTAGAAGCCAGACCACAGGAAAGCCTGCTCAAAAACAGAGATATTGCCCCCTATAAGGTCCCTTATGAGAGTCATGTTATAGGCAAGCAGGCAGGCCCCATAGTAGAAAACGTCCACATCCCGTTTAAGGAAGAAATCACGCCATGAAGAGAGGAGGACCCCGACGAGCAGCAGCTTAACACCTAGGAAGACATGCTGTGCCAAGCCATATTCAAAGAATGAGAATGGCTTGAAAAAATATACGGTCAGCGGAGGATAAACGTATGTGTTGATCGGATAAGGCGCGATTTCAAGTAGAGTCTCAGAATCGTAAAGCCCAACGCCCATCGAGTGCATCTTGGCTGTGTAGTAGTAGACAGGAAAATCCCACTGTAGGTCTGCAAGGCCCGAATACATAAAAAAAGACCATAGCAAGACCAGAAGTACGGGTATGAGGGCCACAGACTCCAAACGACCATAGGGCAGATCCTGCCTTCGATTTTCCATGTTATAGCAGTTGGAACACGGGCCAGACACCCATGAAAACCCGCTGTTAAGTATTTAAATACCATGATAAAAAAAAATCAGGGTTTTTGAAGGTTCAGAGGGGTATCTAAAAGGTTACCATGAGGCTTATATTGGTTACCTGCTTATTGTCTT
Organism: Candidatus Altarchaeales archaeon; assembly: GCA_014727915.1. Classification (GTDB taxonomy): domain Archaea; phylum Altiarchaeota; class Altiarchaeia; order IMC4; family SCGC-AAA252-I15; genus WJMO01. The sequence goes on from WJMO01000006.1 coordinate 168,124, forward strand.
CGATGGTGGATAGAATAGTATTGGCCGCGGGTCTACTGTTGCTGATAGTGTTCGCAGGCCTGGTCTTGGTGAACCTTAAGGACGAGCCCCGAACCATGTTCCCAACGACCACCACTACCGTGCCGACCACTTCAACAACAGCGACTACTTCGACGACACAGACGTCAACAACCCTCCCAAAGCCCGATTCCACTACAACCACCTCGACCACCACCTCGACGACTTTGAGGTATGTTGAAGTGAGGTGGAGCGACCTCAGCAAATGCCGGAGCACCTCCCTGGGCAGCATGAACACGCTGCTGGCGTGGGTGGGCGACGAGCTGGAGGGGAGTTGGGGGGAGAAGCCTGAGCCCAGGGCATATGTCACATGCGACAGCCCAGAGCTAATACCCGTGGACATAGTCACACTACGCGGCGGCAGGAGCATCGAACCCGTCAACGACGTCAACGGCACCTACAGGTTCATGGTGAAATGCGGACGCAACCAGCTGGCCGAAGACCTTAACGACTGCAGGGAGCTTAAAGCCTATTTCGACAGGAACACCATAACCGGCGAAGGTTCAGACTATACGGTAGTTGCCACGTCATCCTCAACCACCACAACCTTGAAGCGTAACCCTTACCTCGACAAGTTCCGGGGTAAGGGCTATCGCAAGGTTGACATGCACATATACTGGCTGTGCCCCAGCTGCGTGCCGGCAGTGAACAACCTGGTCATCGGCGAGCCGGGGGTGAAGAGCCGCAGCCTGGCCTACAAGCAGAACGTCAGCTACGTCATATACGACCCCACAGTCGTGGACCTGGAGAGGGTGCTGGAACTATCAGGCGCGGGGGGAGACGTAGAGGTATACCAGGACCTGGAAATCTGAACATAGTCATCTGCTGTGCTTTCTCTTAAGTTGGCCTACCGTGTATTCCGCGAGTTTCTCCAGGTTCACCGTGTCATCGCGGTTGTACTTCACCAGAAGGTCGAGTGCTTTCTCGCCCTTCACTTTTTTGCCTGCGACTTCCACCGTTCGATCGTTCTCGTAGGCCTTCCACAGCCGCACAGCATCGTATCCCGTCACGCCGTCCGTGTCCCTTGACATGCCCAGCCGGGATTCGATCCTCTTAAGGCCGCCGCTGAAGCCGAGGGACCTCAGGGGATACATGAGATCAAGGTGAATCTGCTTGAAACTTATGTCCAATGCGTGGGTGAGGAATGGAAGGTCAAACCTCATTCCGTTGAATGAGACTATGTATTTGAAATCCTGCAAGTCCTTCTTCAGCTCCCCCAGGTTATCCCCTGACACATAGCTTTTGGTCTCCCTGCCGCTGTGCACGCAGACGGTTGTCACCTCGTCATAGACAGGTGACAGTCCGGTTGTCTCGATGTCGATGTAGCAGGCGTGGTCCCTGAACGCGTTATACGCCCTCCACGTCAGAGGCTTGGGCAGGCGTTCCCTGAAGTAGTGGTGGTCGAGGGCGTCGAGGCGTGCGATGCTCTCCAGACAGGCTGCCCTGAGACGCTTGCAGATGGGCGCCGGCAGTTCAACCTCTTTTTTCGCCAGATGCCTCCAGCTTTTGACACCCCTCTCCCAGAGCATCCTCTCCGTCTTCTCCCCGACCCCGGGGATATGCTGGAATGTGGACTCGATCATTCAAGACAATTAGAATTGGCAATTATTAATTGGACCCTGGACGATGAGCGTGGTGGATCCGGGAGGAGTTTCGCATCATCCGGAGTCACGATAGGGATATCGGCGGTTTTGGCTCCGGCAGCCATCACCCCGCTCATGTAGTTACCAGATGGTTACCTCAACATTATAATCCAGGGGAATAATAGTATTAATATGAAGGACCTTAGGTATCTTACGGGCGTTTTAGCCATTCTGCTCTTGTCTGCCGCGTTCTTTGCGTTGAACACCGGAGCGGACGAGACACCGCAATTACCCCAGCAGGTGGATGAAAAAGCCCACGACTGCCTTGATTTCATCGACTCTGACGGCGACGGCGTATGCGACAAGGAAGGAACGTGCCTGAAGCACAACAGTGAAGGGGGATGCGGCAACTGCGATAGGCACAAGTACGAAGGTTCTGAAGTTGGGTGCAGTTTCGGACGCAAAGAAGGCAAGGTCGGAGGATGCACTGGAGTATGCGGGAAGCACGCCGGCAAAGACCATCTGCCCTGCGGGCGAAAAAGCGTTTTCAGTTGAAGATGGGATTGTTCTGCGGTGAATGCGGTCTGACGGAGGCGATAACGCCCCTGCTGCTTACACTGTCCGTCATACTGCCAGTGGAACTGAAGTCCAGAGTTGAACGTTACCTCGCAAGCCGCAGATGCGAAGTCAAAGAGGAAGAGCCGGTTAAGTGAACATGCTCAGGCTCGTCTGTACGTTATGAAGGTTCTCCCTCAGGAGAAGAGACTCTCTCTCATAGGTCTCAATAGGCAGGGTCAGCTTTCCCAAAGCCTGGTCAAGCGCCTCTATGAGGGTGTTATGCTCTGTTGGCTTGCCTTTCACCGCCGCCCGGACGTTCTCGCGCACATTGAAAACTCCCAGAGGGACGTAGCCGGGGTAGGCTTCCCTGAGTATTATCGCTCCTGCCTGGATCTTCTCTCTGTGCAGCTGCTCCAACACAGCCATCTTGCAGCTGTAGTAGCATCCGCCCACGCAACTGTATCCTCTCTTGCCGAGGTTGGTCTCATGGTCTCCGAAGGTGTGGGTCCTGCCGCCCAAGACTTTGATGAAGGACTCAGTCCACTCGTACTGCCATGCCGTAGGCAGCAGAATCACCTGGTAGCTGTTGTTGAGGCTCTGGTGCCCGTAGACCCGGTAGCAGTCTAGGATGTCATTTTGCCTGACCTCCTCAAGGAGGTGGTTTCCGATCGTCGAATCACATGCTGTTATCGACCACCTGGTGGGCACCATCCTCCGGTTCCTCTTCAACCCGAACGCGCCTACAGACAGCGCCTTCTGCATCTTGGAGAAATGCGTCTCACGCCTGTGAAGGTCCAGTATGGCTTCTTTCGCCTTCAAGTCCGTGTCATAGTATGCTTTCTCAAGGTCCCTGTCCCAGCTGCCCTCCTCTACCCTGTATTCTTCGAGGAACGCGCTGGGTCCGTGAGGTGTGTGCTCGTCGCTCAACCTCAATCCCCTGGGCTGGTTCCTGAACTTCACCTCTCCCATGCTTGAACGCTTTGAGAGTGCGGTCTCCTGGAGTTTCACCGCGAGCCTGTCCTCAACGTCCGTGACATCCAGCTCCCGCTTGCCCCTGACCAGGTTAACCCTGTAGTTTATTATCTCATCCTGCTCGTATCCGCCTGGCACCCACTCTTCCGGGCTGTCATATATTTCCGTCGCCTCATGTTCAGCTGCCATCATGGGACCGGCGTAGACTTTGGGATAGTTCCAGGAGCCGATGAACACCGAAGGGGGAGTGCTGCCCTCCATCTCCCTGCCGACGTCAACGCTCCTGATCCTGGTCTGAGCCGTAAGCTGCTTCAGAAAATAGCCCTTACCCTTCAGCATATGAAGAACTTCGACACCCTAATAAAAACAATAGGGGTTAGAGCAGCGGAAAAATAAATGTTTGGGGGGATGTCTATAGCATCTCCCCTATCTCTATTGTGTCGTCTTCAGGTATGAACGGGGGCATAACCTCGTCCACGTCCACATCGTCCAATGACGTGTTATCTGCGACGGTGCCGGGCTGCACTCTCGTATCCCCCTGGGGGCTGGAGTCCTCCGACATGCCGGCGTCCGTATGCGTGGACTGCATGCATCCTATGGCAAACACCACCAGCACTGCGAGGGCGACTAATGCTCTCATTTTCCATTGCCTCCGCCGCCGTTATTGCCCTGTGCTCCTAAACCGTTATTGCCCGGTCCTCCACCGGCGGGGTTTTCCTGGCCTGGGCCTTTCTTATCCTGTTGTTTCTGGATTATCTCCTGGCGCTTTTCCATGCGGTCCTGGAGCTTGCCCATCTGGCGGTCGAGGTTCTCCACCCTCTTCTGCAGCCGCTCCTGCGCGCCATCCGACAGGTTCATGGCCTGGGCCTTCTCCAACCTCTTCTCAAGCCTGGCGTTAGCTCTTTCCATCTGGTTCAACGCAACCCTGTCGGCCACAGCCTTCTTGAAGACGCTCCCCTTGACATGCTCTTCCTTCATCGCAGACCATGCGTTCCTCTTCTGGGTATTGTTCATTGCCTTAAATGCGTTCTTCAATGACTTTTGTACCTGGCTCTTGTTCGCTTCGCCGTTCTCCACATCCTCGATAAGGCCAGGGTCGTCTATGCCGGCCGCGTCCATCATGTTCTGCAGCTGCTCCGCATTATACGCGTTCCGGGCATTCCGGAACCTCTGCTTCCACTCCTGCCCGGTGCCGTTCAACTCAGCCCTAAATGACTTCCTCAAAGCCGCCGCCTCAGGACCGGAGATCAAAGTCCTCGCGGATTCCCGGAACTCCTTGGTCAAAGCCACAGACTCCTGTTTCATGTCAACAAAAGCCTTAGCCGCCGCCTCCCCGACCGCGGGCTCCGTGGACCCGACCTCGTCCAATAGCACGTTCATCTCGGCCAGAATCGCCTCCAGGCCGGACGAGTCACTCCCGTTCGCCTCAACATACCCTATTATCTCCTCACCCCATGCGATGTTCTTCTCAAGCGCCCGCTCAAGCTGGAGCAGACGCACCTCAGAACCCCAGGTGGACCTGAAAGCCAGTGTCTCATTCTCCACCTCTCCACCAGCATCCTCTGCGAATACAGGGTTCGCGTAAGCCAACACCACCAACAAGCTCAAAATCAATGCTTTTTTCATATTCCATTCACCTCACAACATTTGTTGGTTGCTTACATCTAAGGTGGAACAGCATAAGAGCCTACGCCGGAAAACGGCGGAAAACCGCGGAACTAGTTCAACTTCACCATGGCGCTCATCCCGACCCGCCTCTTCTCGACAACGCCCATGCCCTCGAGTGTGTCTATGTTCCGTGACACGCTGGACTTGGGCAGGTTCAGCTGCTCACATATCTCCGCCTGGTTCACGGGAGCATTCCTCTCCCTGAGGAACTCGACTATCATCCTCTGCCTGTCGGTGAGCATACGATCGTCAAAGCCAGCACCTGCCTTGGAAGGCCTCCACCATAGATACATCACCGCAGAGGCGGCAGCCAACAAGGCTATGACGGCAGCATACAGTGTGCTGTTGTCAGGTGAACTTTCACGGCCGATGGTGTACTGGACCAGGACATTGAAGGGCTCATCCTCCCCAACCCCCGACACCTTAACCCTCCCATCCTCGGAGGATATCCTGAAGCCCCGGGGGGACATGGCATAGTTGACTTCCGCCCCTTCGGGCAGCTTGACAGAGTACACGTACTCGGTGAAATCACCGTCCAAGCTGATGTTAAGCAGCCAGTAGCCGCCGCGCTTGAACGTGTACTGGTCGTAGACCCCGTCAGCCAGCAGGGGGTGGTTGCTGGTGCCAGATATTGTAGCGGCTCCAGACCCGCTGACATCAAATGATACGTCAGCGTAGTAGGCCTCGGCCGAGGCGAAACCAACCAATAAGATGAAAAGCAAAACCCGCTTCATCGTGGAGAATATATATGCCAGACATCCTCTTAAAGGCATAAGCCACAACCGACAGTTAAAATTATTTATAATATTTTCAAAATAATTTAAAATTTTACATTAATACTTTGTCTTCCATGTTGGGCTGGCCGGTATTTTTATTCCCTGTTCCCATGAGTTCATGTTCAATATGCGGTGGTTGGTTTTATTCATAGTGTTGGCGCTATTATCAGGCTTCACGACTGGCAGGCAGGATCAGGGCATGATGCCCGACCTGGGAAAGCAGAAGCCCGGCGCTGGCATCCCTGAGGTAGAGACCGGCCCCGGCAGCCAGCCGGCAGACCTGCCGGAGGTGCCCGGGGAGCGGGCGCTCATCTCCGGCGTGCCACACTATTATCAGGCGACCATGGAGGGGGAGATGTGCCCCAACCTCCTGCCCCTGCTCCTGGGAAGCCCCGTGCCCGCAGGCTACAAGGACTATAAGACCGGGTGCGGGCCGGTTGCTGCAGTGGCTGTTATGGGGTGGTGGGAGCGCCGGGGGGTAGACGGCCTGCTGCTGCATACGGTGGAGGGGGACGGCCTGCCCCAGGACACGATAATAGAGATAGGCCAGTACGAGTACTTGAGGAGGCTGCCGGACTGTGACAGCGGCCAGGCGGCGGTGACACCCTCAAGGTTCGAGACAGGATTCCAGAACTACCTGGACGACCACGGCAGCGTGGAATTCACGGTCACAAAATACAAGATAACCAAGGACAGCGACTTCGACCAGATATGGGATATGGTCAAGGAGGAGATAGACAACGGCCGGCCCCTCGTATACCTGCTCAGGCATGACGGTCTGCGGCAGGACGCAGCCAACGACCAGGACAACCACAAGCTCGCAGACCACTACATCGTCATAGTAGGATATGATACGGTGGACAACCAGCGTGTTCTGGTGGGCCAGTACAACTTCGGCTACGTCGGCTACTACGACCACTACTTCACCCACTGGCTACCCCTCGAGGTCGGAGACTACACAACAGCCTATCCAAAGTACCACCTGTTCGCCATCCGGCCTGTCTCAGAGCCGGACTACATGGGAGAGTGCAGCGGGTGGCTGCTGAACACCACCAGGTTCCACGAGGCAGACCCCTACGACGGCGTCCAGTCGGAGTACTTCAGGCCCTACCAGGCGGAGTTCACCAACGGCAGCACATGGAAGAAGACCAACGTGTTGGAGAAGCAGGACGGCATCTGCTTCGTGGCCAGGTGGATAGACTCCGACGAGGACGGCATCTATGACGGGGAGGACAACTGCCCCGACATCTACAACCCAGGCCAGGAGAACGGCGACGGCGACGATTACGGGGACATATGCGACTACCCGGACATCGTGTTAGAATACGGTTACAGGGACTATTCCGAGGTGGAGTTGGGTGACGGGCGGGCGAGGATATCATTCACCATCGACACGAACCTCACCAACCAGGGAACAGACCCCATTGTAGCCGGGACTTCACTGGTTGTGAAGTGGGTGCAGGAGGCAGTGACAACAGGGGGTGAGAAGGTAACAGCCGATGAAGATGGCGAGATTGTGCCTTTGAAGATAACCCAGGCCAAAGGAAGTAAGAAGCTGATGATCATGGAGAACATCCCGGACGAGGATGAAGGCGGCAGCGGGCCTGAACTCATTTTGAACGTGGACGGCATGTTGGACATGCCGTTGGAACGCAGCCAGCAGGTGACTTTGTCTGCCGGGCTGTTGGAAGGCGGGTCTTATAGCCTGGACTCCCAGACGTTCTCGTTGATATTGGACGAGGGCGAATGCGCCACTGTCACCCACACGATATACACCATCGATTCGGTGGATGAGATGGACGGCCATGAGGACAATGAAGTGGTTGAAGTCCCCTACAACAAGCTCAGCGACTGCTTCGGAGTCGCTGGAATAGACCCTGACGATGTTATAGACAGCATACTCGGGCCTCAAGCTTCCGTGGACGGCGCGGACACCCCTGAGTTGGACAAGGACATCGCCGAAGCCGGCATAGACCAGATAATAGGGATCCTGCAGACCATAGGACCGGAGGGCGGTACGAACCTCTACCACGACCATTTGACCGTTGACTTCCCCGCGGGCGCTGTTGACAGGCAGCTGCCGTTGAAGGTGAAGATATTCAGGGGTAGTATGGCGGGGTTCGATCCCGTGGGGGAAGTATATGACATCCAGTTCCCGCCGGGGCAGAGGCTTAACAAGCCCGTGACATTGTCCATAGGCTATGGGGGTGAAGACCTCGCCGGGGTTGAGGAGGGTTCCCTGGCTGTTCACACTTTCTCCCAGGGCAGGTGGACTGCCCTGCCATCCGAGGTTGACACGGCATATGATGTTGTGTCAACCCAGCTGAACCATTTCACCCTATACGCACTCGCACCATTAGGTCAGGGTTCTAAGACGCCGCCGAAGCCGTTCAACAAGTCGACGGCTAAGCCATTCGACAAGCCGGATCTTGGGAAGCCAAATAGATCAGAGATGCGCGGTTTCAAAGGCCCGGAGGGTAAAACGGGCGGAGAGAAGGCTTTGCTGTTCAAGCACATGAAATCCGGCGAGCAGCTTGTGAAGGTGAAGAACGTGACAAAGGACGGCCGCCCCGCCTACCAGGTGCAGAAAAAACGCAGAGCCAGGATACTAGGCATAGTTCCTGTTGATGTGAACGTGGAGACGACAGTCGACGCCAACAGCGGGGAGAAACTGGGGGAGAATAAGCCCTGGTGGAACTTCCTGGCATTCTAAAAAAAATTTGAAGCTTTATTTGCATACTACCAAATATGGCATAATGGTCACTGGAACAGTCCCCAAGGAGGAGGTTCCCCGGCGTATTGGCACTGACGGAGCTATTTTGAGGAAGGACGGTGTTCTGGTGGGGCCGCGGGAGTTCGTGCGACTAAGCAGGAGTGAACGGCAGCTGTTGGACAAGCTGCTAGTGGAGTGCTATGGGGACGTGAAAGACCCGTTGGACACCTGGGCCGAGACCCCGGTTGGCAGGATCTTCTCCCTACAAGAGCGTGACTCCATAATAAAAGGTGTGAAAGACGACCTGGACCCTGAGGACGCGGGTCTGTTGTTCGACCGGCTTGAGAAGCTCAAGCACGAGAAGGAAGTCCCCCACCCCCAGGAGCACTTCCACACGCAACTAACGCACGCTGCCAAGTACGCAAGCCAACGGCAGAGAATCTGAAAAAGCAGGATATATTTTTCCATATCCTACCTAGTATTCTACCATGGGCAAGTTTAGGATGGTCTTCGGCCATAGCATCCAGGGTATTGAGGCCCGTGAGGAGCTGCGGCACAGAATACAAGTCGGGATTGAAGTGCACCGACACAGACCTCGGACAGCACTTCTACTTCCCAGGCACCACAACAGGAAAACGATACTCCGCCTCGACCTCTGTGGACACTGAGACCGACAGCTGCGAAGGCGAGTTCATACTCAACGAATACTACTACGTCGGCGACACCCGGTACATCACACAGTACAGGTGCCCCAACGGCTGCGAAGACGGAGCCTGCAAGAGCGGTTTGTAACGTCAAGCCCTTCTATTTCCGGCCGTTCCAGCAGTATAGGCAGAGTTTCTCCCTGGGCAGGCCGATCGCCTCTATCATGTCTTCGAGGCGCTGGTACATTAGGGACGTGGAGCCGAGGTCATTGTTTATCCACTCTACCATCTTGGCGTATTCGTCGGAGTCGGAATCCAGGTATTTGTCCACGTTCTTTTTTATGTCTCCTTCCAGGCTTTTTATCGCCTTCCGGGCGGCCAGCTCCTCCAGGGTCTTCGTGGAAAGGTTGTACTTGCAGGGGAACATAAGCGGGGGACAGGCCACTCTGATGTGGATCTCCCTGGCTCCGCTGTTGTATAGTTTGTTGAGGGTGTAGTTCTTCAGCTGTGTGCCGCGGACGATGCTGTCCTCGCATATCACGATGCTCTTGCCCTTTATGATCTTCTCGTTGGGTATGAGCTTCATCAAGGCTATCTGGTCCCTTGTCTCCTGGGAAGGGGGAGTGTAGCTGCGTCCATATCCGGGTGTGTACTTGACCATGGGGCGCCTGAAGGGAACTCCAGCGCCGATCGCGTAACCGATGGCATGCGCCACCCCGGAATCGGGTATGCCCGCGGCCATATCAGCCTTCACACTATCGCGTGCTGCCAGGGCCTTCCCGCACCGTTCCCTGACCTCCTCCGCGTTTATTCCCTCGTAGTCAGATGCCGGGAAGCCCGTGTATATCCACATGAAAGAGCATATCCGATTGTCTTCCCCCTCTTTTTTAACCGTCTTAACGCCCTTTTCAGTGAGCAGGACTATCTCGTCCGGTCCGACGTGCTTCTTCGCCTTCAAACCCAGGTTGGAGAAGGCGCATGACTCGGATGTGACCGCGTGGAATCCATCGCCTTCGCCGACTACGAGGGGAAACCTGCCTTTCCGGTCGCGGGCAGCGTATACTCCGTCCTTGTTCAGTAGCAGCAGTGTTATAGAGCCTTGGATCTGGTCGTACATCTTGCCTATGCCGTCGACGATGTCATCGCCTTTGCTTATCATTGTTGCCACCAGCTCGGCCGGGTTCACTCCGTCCTTGGAGTACTCTGAGAATGTCTCCCCGTTCTCGATCAGCTCGCTGGCTATTTCAGACTTGTTCTCTATGAGCCCGTTTGTGCAGAGGGCGTAGGTGCCGAACTTCGACTCGAATACGAGGGGCTGCTCGTTGCTGTCGCTTATGACGCCGATGCCCGCTTTGCCCTCTATGTCCTGGAGGTCCTGGTAGAACTTCCCCTTGAACTGGCTCTGCTGTATGTCGTGTATCTTCTTCGTTATCCTGTTCTCGCCGTTGAGGACTGCGAGGCCCCCGTACTGTGTTCCAAGGTGGCTGTGGTAGTCCACGCCCACGAATAGTTTGCTCGTGCAATCCGCCCCGCCTATGACTCCGAACAATCCACTCATCCTAAAGGAGAAGCTATTGGACAGATAGTTTAAAAAGTAATGTAATAAACCCTGACGCATAATCTCTTCCCAATATGAGAATGTCCATTGTTTTGCTGGTTATTATGTCGGGTTGCCTCGGAGGCGGGCCCGACGTGGAGGCCGAGCCGACGACGACTACCATCACCCTGCCCGAGGACTGCGGTTTAGACGTTCCAGTCAGGCTGCAGATGGATGGGGACTGGTGCGGGGTGGCGGTATCCCAGATGATCCTGGAATACTATGGGTTATACGCGGACCAGAAGACGCTCTCGGAGGAGATAGTCGGGGACCGTGGAGGCTCCTTAACGCATATGAAGGACGTGCTTGCAGGCTATGGGCTGGAGGTCGAGGAGAAGAACTATGGTTTGGAGGGTGTCAGCGAATTGGAGAAGGCAGTCTGCGGGGAGAGGTCGCCCGTAATCGTCTTGCAGAGGATGGGCTTCGAAAACCCGAACAGCCACTACAGGATCGTCGCAGGCTTCGACAGGAGATACGCTTATGTAATCGACCCATACTATGGGCGGGTGAGATTCACCAGGAACGAGTTCAGGGAGCTGTGGGAGTTCAACGACCCGAACAGGGTGGACAACACCGCCTTGATAGTCAGGGGAGGGGTGAGGGTTTGATGGAGTGTAGGGGGGCTCTGGTGTTGTTGATGGTTTTCAGCGGTTGCATCGGCGTAGAGGATGGGTTGCCGGAGGAATGCGGGTTGAAGATCGAATTCCATGGCGTGGGTGATGCCGCCTTCGCCCGGGCAGTGTTGGAATACTACGGGATAAACAGGAGCTTGGAGGTGTTGGAAGGAGACCTAGCCATGGAAGCTGGAACAGGCCGGTTAGACCGGATGAAGTCTCTGCTGAGGATGCACGGACTCCACGTTGAAGAGGGTAAGGCCATGGACTGGGAGGAGTTGGGCGTTCACGTCTGCGAAGAGGGCAATACAGCCATATTATTTCACAGAGAGGGAGAGACTTTCATGGCTGTCCTGGGTTTCGAAGGCGGCAGAGTATACGCCGAAGACCAGAGGGAGGGTCTGGTCAGGTTCACCAGGGATGAGTTCATGCTTTCAACATTGCAGGATGGTAAGTTGGTCGTTCATGGTAGGCTCTTGGAGGGTAAGCCACTCTGCATCTGATCAGCGCCCCTCAACCAAAATGGCCTTTCAGATTCACATTTCAGCTAGATGTCGGTGGGGGTGAACGCCCTCCTTCAACGTATCGTCTACCAGCGGCCCTAGCCTATTCATGTTCTCTGCAACCTGCCTCTTGAAGAAATGGAGTGAGGTGAAGGTGGTTAACAACGCGACAGAGACTATGAGGGAGAACACGGACTCCCCCATCAGCCCCTGTTTCAACGCCACTACCGCGATTATCAGCTCTATGCCCCCGCGACTGTTCATCCCGTAGCCGACTGCCCGGATGGTCCCCTCCTTCAGCTTCACCATCTTCCCAGCCAGGTAGACGCCAGCGTATTTGCCGACTGCACCCAAGACCGTCAATCCAATAAGCAAGGGCATGTTCCTGAAGATGTTCGCCAAGTCGAACCTCAACCCGACGGAGATGAAGAAGAAGGGTATTATGAAACCGAAGGTTATGGCGTCCAGGTTCCGTATTATCTCCCTGCCTTCCCTCCGCTTCTTCACGGTCTGGTTTATTATGAGACCTGCTATGAACGCGCCTATCAGCGAGCTCAACCCGAACACCTGGCTGAGGAAGGTGACGAGCAATCCGAATATGAGGGATAAGGTAAGCATCTGGTTCTCGCCCCGGCGCCGCCACACAAGGCTGGCAATGTATGGGTAAACCCACAAGCCCACTACAACAGCTATCAGGAAGAACGCTAGGTATTCTGCTGCGAGCTTCCCCGCGGCAGCGACCAGTGAGTCCACCGTCAGGTCGTCAACCTTCACAGCCACAAGTATAAGCGACAACGCTACCACACCGAGTATGTCGTCGACCATGCCCGCGCCCACAATGACAGCCCCGTCCCTGGACTGTAGGAGGCCGTATTCCATCAGGATCTCCACAGCGATGGCCGCGGCTGTGACTGACATGCACAATGCAACGATCAGCGAGGTTGAAAAGCCCAGGCCGAACAGTGAGAGGAAAGTGAACGTCAGCGTCAGAGGGCATATGAAGGCTGAAAACCCCACTGCAAGGGAGGCGGTCGACATCTCCCTCAAACGCTCAAGGTCTATTTCGGTCCCGGCCAGCAGTATGAAGAACACTATGCCCACCTCTGATAGGAACTCGAGCAAGGGCATGAAACCCTCAGGCAGCAGGAATGCGTTAACATATGGCAGGCCGATGAAGACTCCAGCGAGTATGTATCCGAGAACCCTGGGATACCTGAGCTTGTTGAAGAACTCGGAGAACAGGAATGATACCATCAGGCAGCCGGTGAAACCCACCAGCATCGGGCTCAAAGACTCCACCTAAGAAAATCACAGGAGAAGAATAAAAGAGGAAGGTCAGACTATCTTCCCGTCGACTATCTGTATCTTCTGCCTGGCGTTCTTGGCTATCTTCGAGTCGTGGGTGACTATCACCAAGGTCTTGCCCTCTTCCTCGTTCAACCTCTTCAGCAGGCCCATGATTGTCTTCCCGGTATTCTGGTCCAGGTTCCCGGTGGGCTCGTCGGCGAGTATAATCTGGGGATCGTTAGCCAGGCTTCTAGCTACCGCGACCCTCTGCTGCTGTCCGCCGCTCAGCTCCGACGGCCTGTTGCCCGCCTTGTCGGAGAGGCCGACCAGCTCGATTATCTCCTCTACTTTACTATTCCGCACGGGTTTTGGTGTGCCCTTGAATCTCATGGGGAGTTCGATGTTCTCGGCTGCGCTCATCGTCGGGATGAGGTTGAACTGCTGGAAAACGAACCCCAGCTTCTCCCTCCTCAACCTGGCCTTCTGAACTCCGTTCAACCCGCTTATGCCAACGTCCTCGATGTAGACCTCCCCCCGTGTGGGGGTGTCCAGGCAGCTTATCAGATTCAGCAAGGTGGATTTGCCAGAGCCTGAAGGTCCGATTATGCTAGCGAACTCCCCCAACTCAATCGTCAAGTCCACTCCGTTCAATGCCCTGCATTCGTTAGGCTCGCCCTCGTTGTATATCTTGAACAAACCCACACAGCGTATTTCCCCGTTACTCATAGCGCAACACCTCTATAGGATCGAGCCTCGAAGCAGCCCATGCAGGATATAAGCCTGCCCCCATCCCTAGTATGAGGGAGAATGCGAATCCTATGGCGATGAGCTCAGGGCTTAATATGGGGGTGAATGACGTGTGGGATTTCACCAGTTCACTGGCTCCATATCCGAGCATGAACCCGATGAACCCGCCTATGAGGCTCAACACCGCGGACTCCTCCAATACCTGCATGAGTATGTTGGTTGTGGTGGCGCCGATGGCCTTCATCACCCCAATCTCCCGCCTGCGTTCCATGACGCTCATGATCATCGTGTTCATTATGCCAATGCCACCCACGATAATGGACACAGCGCCGATGCCGTAGACTGCCATCGTTATGGTGCCCAACGTGCTCTCCAAGCTCCGGACCAACGTAATAGCAGAGAAAGCCCGGACCGTGTCGAACATGTCGCTTATCTCCTGTTGGATAGGTTCTACATTCTCGACCTCGTCCACCTTCACCTTTAACTGGGTTATCTTGTCGTCGTCTTCCAAATCCTGCATGGTTGAAAGGGGGACGAAAGCCGCCTCGTCAATTGTTGAGTCCCCGGTCTCCTCCAGGATGCCCACGACTTCGAAGTGGAAGCTATCGGTGGTGTCGTTCTCGACCCGCTGGTACTCTATCTCGTCGCCGACGTTGTACAGTTGGTTGTAGGCGGTCGTGGATCCCAGGAGCACCACATACTGGAAGTCGTCTGATACATCAAGTTTACGACCGTCATCTGCGACTATGTTCTCGCCTATCAGGTAGTCCTGGTCTTCAGGGTTCAAGGCCGTGAACTCCAGGGTGCTGGATGAGCCGCCCATCATCCGACCCATCATCCCCCCAAAGCCTCTGTGGCCCCCGCGGCTTATCCGGTATTCGCCGATTGCCACAACGTCCGTTACGCCTGTTATGTCCCGTATGTCCTGTATCATGTCCTCGGTTATACCGTCCTCGCTCTCGAAGTCGCGGACGTCGATGACGGCCGCCATGTCACCGAAGGAATCCTGTATCTGCTTGTTCAACCCCTCACCTATGGCTCCGAGGGTGAGTATCAAACCTATGCCCATGGCTATGCCCAGCATGGTCAATATGCTGCGGGACTTCTGCCTGAAGACGTTCTTAAACGCGATGTCAAGCATCTTACTTCTTCTTACGCCTCTTGTAGAGCTTGTAACCGCCAACAACCACAACCAAGACTATAACTGCCTTCATTAACAGGGCTGCCAGCCCAGAACCAGAATTCCTATTTGAAGAGCCCGTGAAAGAGGACATCGCAGTTGAAGAACCACCCCCAAGGTTGAAGGTTTCCACCTGGGTGACTCTCTCACCGTTCAATCCAGCATACTCCAACGTCAAAGTGAACGGGCCGGACACGGTAGTGTCGAAGGTGAAGGTCGTCTGCTTCGTAGGCTTGATGTCCGACTTGTAGGAGACAATCTCCTGGCTTCCGGTTTGAGCGTATGCGGAAGTCCCACTATCAGACGTTGATTGCCTGGCACCTCCGCTGGGCCGGACCATACCCCTGCCAGACAACATGGACACCGGATTAGACTGCCTCTGGCTCGCCCTGTTTTCCCAGGCCTCATCCGTGGACTGGGTGCTACGGTCAAACGTCCGGTTACCCAGGTCCGACGTCTTTACAGTGGCCTTGACTCCCTCCGCAGCCCGGGTGCCAATGTTAGCGACTTCTATGCGGAGCGAACCACGCTCCTGATCGACGTTTATCACCTCCAATATGACCTGCCCCGACACATCCAATCCGATGCTCTTCTCATCCGTGTACGAAGTGCCCCCGACCGTATAGTCTATCGTCAAGGGTATCGCATAGGTTTGAATCTCAGCATCCCATGAGATGGATATCTCAAACTCTGTCTGCACATCCTCGCCGGACTCGACCGTGCCTATGTGCTTCTCCGCAGTGTCAACTGGGACGAAAGGCTCGGACAGTGTCAGGCTTGCCGTGACATCATCAGCGGCCGCAGCCCCATAGTTCTTCAAACCCATCTTCAATTCTACCGTCTCTCCCGGACCTGTCGGCTCGTAGCTGACGTTCAAAACCTTGAAGTCAATGCCCGCACTCTCAACGTTCAAGCCGAAGGACATGTTTCTGGAGGCTGAAGTGCCGGACTCGTCCGTGTAGTCTATCTTCAAAGAGACCATGCACGCCCCCTCAGCAGAAGGCTTTATCTGGTAGCCCAATGTGAAATCATCGCCTTCCTCAATGTCTCCTATGTACTTTCTGGATGAGCCTATAACGGTGAGGCAGTCAGACGATAGCGTGGCTTCCAGGTCCTCCACCGAGGAGCGCAACGTACCTTCCAGGACCAGGTCTCCGAGCGTGTCCTTATAGTATGTGGTCTTCTCCGGGTTCAACTGGAAGAGTGGGTTACCGTATATCCGCAGGGGCACGTCCCATGTGGTGAGCAGGTTGTTCACCGAAGTCCCATCGTATTTGAAACCGTCATATGATATGCGAACGTTAATCGCTGTCAAACCCGTCTTCGCTCCCTCCTTTACCCTCACAACTACGGGCACGGTCTTGGACTGCTCCGGGTCGACCCTGCCTATGTAGAATTTCTTGTCGACACTCACGACACCAGTGCTTGGAATGTATACTTCAACGTCGTCAGCGCGAAACCCGCCAGTGTTCTCAATGGCAAGGTTGAGTATGCCACTGTCACCAGGCCTGAGATTAGAGTCATAGTATGTCGAGTCGAAGTCAACGACCACGTTAGTTGGTGAGGTCGTGCCTGCAGTAGCAGCCAAGACACCATCTGAAAAAATGCAAAGGAACACCATCAACAACAAAATCCTTTTCACCATATTTTTTCACCTTATTATCCTGAATATCAAGAATACACATCCTTAAATATAATACTGAAACAGGGGATATCCCAGCGTGAAACACCTGTAGCAGAATGTGAAACATGGGTTTGGGAGGCTTCCCGGGTCGGATTAGAGTGGGAAGCCTCCGTTGTGGTGGCTGCAGTGAGCTATTGTTTAGTTCCTGCCGGTTGGCCTTCTGCAAAAGGGCATCCACCGCCCCGCATACCCCTACCAGGAAATCCACCCCCCATCTTCCCGGGGCATTTATCCGGGTTCTCCTGGCAGTAGGCATGGTGGGCCTCCATTATCTCCTCGTGTGTGGCGTCCTCGCCGAGGCCGAGCTTGGATAGCATCTCACTGTGCCTTTCCTCCATCTCCTGGTGGCGTTCCTCCATACGGGCCTTCACTGCAATATGGAACTCCCCTATCGTATCGTCCTCGGTCAGGCCGAGGTCGGATAGTCTCTTCTCCCACATGGCTTCTCTTATCTCTTCTCTCGTAGCATCTTCCGTAAGCCCGAGCTCCTCCAGGTTCACAGGCTCATGTCCTTTCATAAACCCGTGTCTGGAGAATCCCTTGCTTCCCCCTGCCGCTTCCGTTGCGTTGACGGCCACCACCAGTCCTAGGACCAGCAGTGCTGCCAAGCCAGCGGCAAACAGTTTGGTTTTACCATCCACTTTGGTTCACCTCGAAGGATTCATTGGATGAAACAGGGCATAAGTTTGGATGAAACAGTTGTGGCAGAAGATGAAACATGACTTTAAAGCTTCAGCTTGACGAGGTTGGTGTTTCCCAGGGGCTTCTTCTCAACGACACCCCGTTGCTCCAGCTTGGACAGGACCCTTGAGACCTTCACCTTGGATATTCCGGTCTCTGCAACGAGGTACATCTGCTCCATCTTGCCCTCCTTCAACAGCACCTCTATTATCTTCCGCTCCTCAGCGGGCAATACCTTCAGCATCGAGTAGGCCTGCCTCTGGGTCACCTTCCACTGGAACATTAGTATTATCAGAGCTCCAACACCCATGGAGACAGCTGTCACCCCGTAGACCACCACAGGCATGGACGAGCCGGTGTCTTCAATGTAGGACCCGTTAAGTATGGACAGTAGTATCCCCAAGCCGAACACTGACGTTAATGCTATCGCTAACCGCTTCTCCGAGACTTCCATCTTCTATCCGCCTATGTCCTCCTTCATCTCAAGGTATGTTTTCTTGTCTATCTCCCCTGACACATACCGTTTCTTCAGCACGTCCAATGGTGTTTCAACCCTGCGGGAGCCGCGTACAAGCCACCAGAATATGAGGGCAACGACCACCACTATGACGAGATTCCACACCATGAAGGTCGGAACCAATCCGAATATGGGCTCACGACCCAGGAAAGGATGCGGCGCCCTGCATGTGGAGAACATTGCGGCCCTGCCGCCGAACTCGGCAAAAGTCTGGTTCATAAGAATATCACCTCAGTACTATACAACTAATAAGAATAAAAAAGGGTGAAACAGGCGATATCCAGGGTTGAAACAGCCGTATCAAAAAATGAAACACTGATAGGTTTTTATAGATTTGCAGTCAAATAAGAAGGCGTGGAGGTCACATATGGACTTCATAGTATTATCGGTTTCGGGTTTTTTGATAGGGGCTTTAGGCACGATAATAGGCTCGGGAGGGGGTTTTCTTGTAGTCCCACTGCTTCTCCTGCTAACCGACCTCTCACCCCAGGTTATCGCGGGGACCTCCTTGACAGTGGCTTTGTTCACATCCCTGTCGGGTTTTGTCGCATATCACAGGCAGAGGAAGATCGACTACCTTGTCGCGGGAGTATTTGTCCTAGCTCTGATACCGGCGACTTTCATCGGCGTGGAAGTAAACCAGAGGATAGAAGCGGACCAGTTCAGGATGATACTGGGGGTCCTGCTGGTGATGATCTCAACCCTGCTATTCAAGAGGGTCAACATCCGGATACCGCATTATATCCCCTACCCCATCCACTATGACCGGGAGAAGACGGACAGCCAGGGAGTCACATACAAGTATCACGTGAGCATGAGGAGGGGGGCGCTCATGAGCTTCGTTATCGGGGTGGTCTCGCCGGTTGTGGGCATCGGCGGAGGAGTCCTCAGGACGCCTGCGATGGTCGTTTTGGAAGGCATGCCAGCCCGTATCGCAGCGCCAACAAGCCAGGTAACGACGATATTCGGGGGTGCGATTGCAGTGGCGTTGTTCGCCATGAAATCCCAGATCAACATATCATATGCCATACCGCTTATAGTGGGGGTGATAGTGGGGGCGCAGGTTGGAGCCCTATTCTCAGAGAGATACGGGCTTATGGTCCGGAAGATTACCTCAGCCGCCCTTTTCATAACTGGGCTCTGGCTGCTGCTGTAGGCTAGTGCTTTTTTTCGTGGGGTTGCATAATTATCCTCCAAGATGAAAGCCTATAGGATTTTTTATCTCTCGGTTTTGGCTGTGGTGTTAGCTGCTGCCCTGCCGTCAATATTTAACCATGCCCTGTGGCTCATGGGAGGGGAGGGCCTGCCGAACATAATAGCCGGCAGGTGGGATCTGGTGGCTTTGAACGTGGCCTTCTTCACCTTCTTCCTCCTGCTCACAACCTACAAGAGGCATGTCAACTGGCGTTCCCGTAACATCTACACCGCCTTCATAGTCGCGTTGTTCGCGGAGATGTACGGGTTCCCGTTGACCGCGTATTTCATCGCAAACCGGTTCGGGGTCGTGGACGTGGACTACCGACCCGCATACAATCTGACCTTCGATTTCCTGGGCGTCTGGTTCACCTTGCCCACGATGATGATCGCCGGCGCTGCGGTCACCGTATTCGGCCTCGCATTGATAGCGGCGGGGTGGTATCAGGTGTACAAGAGCGGGGGCGGGGTAGTCACCACCGGCTTGTACAGGTACTCCCGGCACCCCCAGTATGTGGGCATACTATTGGTCACCTTCGGGTGGATAATACACTGGCCCACGATCCCGACACTTGCCATGTGGCCGGTGCTGGCGGTTGTCTACTACCGGCTGGCGAGGGAGGAGGAGGCGTGGGTCGAGAAACAAAACCCCAGAGAATTCAAGGAATACCGAGAAAAAACGCCCATGTTCATCTAGGCTATTTGATTTTGTGGATGCTGTTGTCGAGGGTGTATAGCTGGGCGAACCCGGGCTTCACATCCAACAACGCGATGCACGCGTTCTTCTGCTTTATGCCCTCCGCCCCCTCCAAGGGACAACCCTCCTAAAAGAGAAATACACCGGATTCAGACTCTTCGCAGCAGCACTGATCACAACCGGAACAATCCTGATATCCATAGCCAACTAAAAAAAAAACAGAATAATTTGAACAAAAATACAAACAATTTATAAAATTTAGCCCCCGGAGCAGCCACCAACCACAACCAACAATAAGAGCCAAATAGCATATGTGCTGGTTTTAGGCTAAAAAAGGCGTTAGGGACCAATAAATCAAAGGTTTAACATTCTTAAATAGTATTTAATTATCTTACATTCTTATATCTTTTATGATGAAAAAAACTCAATTTCCCCTTGTTATTGAAAAAGATGAGGATGGGTTCTATGTTGTAGAATGCCCAGTGTTGGAGGGGTGTTATTCTCAGGGTAAAACCTTGGATGAGGCGATGAAGAATATTCGGGAAGTCATTGAGATCTGTCTTGAGGAATCGTCCACTAAAGATTTTCTGAAAAACTATCACCCAGTAGAGTTTAGCTTCCATACTATTACTGTTGGTTCATGATGGCATCGAAGCTGCCCATCGTTTCTGGCAAACAAGCAGTCAAAGCGTTCAACAAACTTGGTTATGCTGTTATTAGAAGGAGGAGTAGCCATATTCGCCTGGAACATGAAAGTAAGAAAAAGATAACAATCCCAGACCACAAAACACTAGGAAAAGGAATACTAAGAAAACTAATCCGCGATGCTGAGATAACAATAGAAGAATTCAACAAATTACTAAAGTAAAATTTTCACCCCAATTCTTTAAAGGAGTTCAACACCCCCCAAATCAACGAATCCTCATCCGACTCAATGAAGCTCTCGAAGCGATCGAAAAGGAAGCCAACAAATTCTTCGTGCAATTGTCCAAGAACAAGCAGTTCAGAACTTGGCTGGAGAAGACGTTCACAGCCCCGAAGATCGAGGCGGGGTTGAGTTTGCCCTTTTTTTCGGTTGCCGGTTTCGAAGCCCCAGGAGCAACCACCAACCCACAACCAAGAAAAAGAGCCAAATAGCAAATCAGCTAGAATTAAGCTAAACCCGTCGAAACTACCAACACACAACCAAGAACAGAAGCCAACAGCGTGTTAGGGTCCTTTTTCTGCTATGTTTTTTTGAATTTAAGGTGTATTATCTCTGGTTGGGCGAAGAATCTTATAGGTAGTCCTGTCACTCCTACTCCATTTGTTATTATGACTTTTGTGTGTTCTGTTTCCACGATGCCACTTATGTATTTTTCACCGTAGTCGCTTGTCTTGTAGGGGGTCCATAAACCGAAGAAAGTGACCTGTCCACCGTGTGTGTGCCCTGCTAACATAAGGTCTATTTTGTCTGTTTTAATCTCTTCTGCGTAGTCTGGATTGTGTGAGATAAGGATTACAAAGTCCTCTTCTGAAACATTCTCTATTGTTGGTTGTATGTCCTGTGTGTCTTCCCATATGTCTCCGACGCCACCTACCCTAATCTTGTTCCCATTATCTGTAATCCATTCACCCTGGTTGTCGACGAGCGTTATATCGGCCTCCTCTAGGGCTTTCCTTGCTTGTTCTGCATCAGCCCAATGTTCATGATTGCCTAACACACCATAGACTCCCAGAGGTGCATGGAGGTCTTTTAATTCTCCTATGCAGGGGTCAATGTATTTTATGTCATCGTAGATGTAGTCGCCACCCAACAAAATAATATCTGGTTCGAGGTCGTTAATCATCCCTATTATGTCTCTTGTCCTCTCAACTGACAACAGGGGACCGCAGTGTATGTCAGCCACGAAAACAGCAGTCTTACCATTAAACGAACTGGGAACATCCTCGTCAACAATATCTATCTCATTAACTCGAATAAGATATGCCTCAATGAACGAATAGGCAAAACATAAAAGAAACACCATTCCCATACCGACTAGTATCCTTTTCCACCGCATCTCAAACCATATAACCCCCAATCAATAAATATTTCTGGATTTCACTCTAACAACAAACAGATATATGGCTCTAAAGGTCCATCTCCCCATCAAAAGGCTATATTGCACCAGAACAAACAGGTGAGCTACAAGAACAAACAGGGTAGGGTGTTGTCTTGTCTTGTGAAGTCTCCTTGGCCTGTTTGGGCTGAATATTGGTTTTTATCCTGTCTTGTATGCTAGGATGATGGTTCCTTGATCCTTGCCTGTATTTTAAGGAATAATCTCGTTGTGGATGTAACTATGAGCAGCTAAGGAATATGCCCCACTAATGGCATGGACCATTACACAAGCTATCAGTGAGACTAATGAAAAGATAAAATTGAAAATAAAAACTGGGATTATTATTCGGTTACGTCTTGAATTAACTTTTTTCTCTAGATAGACATGTATGCTGGAAAAACCAATCCCATAACAGATCGGGTTAATTATCAGAAAAATTTGTTCAATCATTCCCTGCATTAAATTCATGTTCTGTGCATCTGAGAGTAGATTGAATACTGGTTTGGTAAATGTAAGGATGATATTTCCAGCTGAGAATATGCTCTGTCCTGCAATAATAAAAATTAGTAGATAGAACATAATCTGCAAGACAATAATAAAAAAAGCAATTAGGGCCGACTTTATCCATTTGTTTTCTTGTGAAAAAATCTTGCGCCTTAAGTTACCTAGCATTTTAGCCTATATCGAGTTCCTTTTTTATTCGAAGTTTAGTACTCCGTCCCGCAATTTGAATGTTCCGTTGTCTAGTTCTATTTTGGAGTCTGCGATTGATACTGTCAGTTCCCTTGCAGTGAATGTTGATTCTATCACTCTCATTGTGCCGTTGACGTAGATGTCGTCTACTGTACAAGTGTTGTCTGAGGTAACATTCCAGTCTCCGTATTCGGGGCATGATTCTCCACTGCATCCTGCTTCGAGTTGGATGGTTATGTTGATTGCTTCGCTGGTTGAGTATATGCCCTCTGTTGTCTCTATTTCTATAGTGAATTCGTAGCTGTTGCCGGATGTCCCTGTTGCGTTGACACTCCAGCTGGGACTGCATGATTGCCCGTATGTCAGTGGTCCACAGTCGTAGGGGTTTTGGCTGGTTGTGTAGAATGGTGTTCCACTATTCATCGGGATTGCTCCTTTTCCTATGGTGACCGCTGTGCTGTTTACTGCGGTCCCGTTCATGTATTCGTCTCCTGGCGTGATTTCGCATATTATGCCATCTCCTATTGTGTAGTTGGAGTATTCCAGCGTATTGCTTGTTTCATCGCTTATCACTTCACCGTTTTTGAACCAGCGGTAATGGGCAGTTGGCGTGTCATCGTCATCCCCTAGTCCCAGGTGGTTGCATTCCAGGTTCTCGCTGTACGGTGGCGAGGAGGGCAGTATGTATGCAAGAGTGACATAGGGTTTGCATCCTCCTCCGCTAACGCAAGATGATGTGCAGGTCACTTCTGTGTCGTTCCATGTTCCATCCCCTCCCCCTATGCATGTCCTGTAGCTTTGTCCGTCGCAGTAACGGTAGTTTTGGCTGTACTGGCTGCCGTCGTGTACGCACCCGTCTGATAGGCTTGAGCAGAATTCCCCGCTGTCGTCATAGTCGTCCGGGTAGCAGTAACCTCCACTACAGACATCATCTGGGTCGCTGCCTTCCTGTTCCTTGTCTTCACAGTCTCCGCCATCAGATACTTGTGTTAGGCAGTCTCCGTCTTTGTTGCAGTATTCTCCTGCTGAACAGTTACTGTGCATTACACACCCGATCGTGTATTCAAGATAAATGTCTTCTGGAAGCCATTGCACTTCGTTCAGTTTAGGATCTGGCTCCCCTGGTGGTCCATCACAGTCTGTTTCTGATTCGACGTCTAGATGCAGCTTAAATCCTATTATACTCTTGTTTTCGTTTAAGTAACTGTCTTGCACTTCTGTTAGTATGTCTTCGTCAAGGCTGCAGTCACAATCATGCCATGATCCGTCATCCCAGCTCATATCACAGATGGTCGCTATTTCAGTTGAGCCTATGCCTTTATCGTCGCATGATAGGCCTCCAAAATCTTCATCTAGAATGTTTATTGTTAGTTCGTCTCCACTATTGCCTGAACCTATTGCAGAGCAGTCTCCACTGGAACTTCCTTTTAGCCTCATTGTTTTGACGTCTAAGGTGGCGTTTTCGATGATCTCTGAGATGTTGTATGTCCACCATCCCATGGAAAAATCCCCGTATTCCAGTGCGCTGCCTGTTGCTCTTATAAGATTGTCTCTTAAGTCGCTTCCACTGCAGTTGTTTTTATCGCAGCTTTGGAAATCTAGTTCTTCTACATCGTTGTATTCTTGAAGGGGTTTAATAGTCGGGTCTATGATGATGGGATATTCTGCTTCCAATAGCCATTTTTTCGGGAGATTCAATCGTAGGATCGTATCTCCCAACTCTTTGTAGATTGTATATGATGTGTCGAGTTTTTCACTGTGGTTGTCTGTGATGAACGGCCTCTGTATTGTGAAATACGATAATTCCACTGGTATTCTGCCTTGTTGTTTCTTTAGTTTGAATGGAATATCTTCTTCAACGAGTTTTTCACTGCCATCCCAGTTTATACCATTGACAATCGGGGTTAAGTGCTCTGGATAATCAAGGATATATGTTATTTCAAAGTCCTGTGTTGAAGATGCAAAGAGATTTGAAGAGTCTACAATGATGGATTCCTTTAGCAAATCGTCTGTTAGTTCATACTTGATGTCAACACCTTCACCAAGAATATTCGCATAAAATGGTTCGTCGTTAAACATGGATAAGCTGTTTGAATCATAGAATAATTTTTGATTAGTGGTTGGCTTTATTTTAAAGGATAGTGTTGTGTCTAATGCTGTGAAATCAACGGTCTTATCCATGTGGAATACTGCACTATAGTGTTTTTTCTCGTATTTAATGTCCTCTTCGGCTGAAACCAGGGTGGTTGTGGTTGTTGAGGTGTCCATTGTTGTAGTGGTTAGTTCAATTAGGGTGGTGGTTGTAGTTTCAATTGTCGTGGTTGTGGTCTCTGCTGGGAGGGTTGTAGTGGTTGAGGATGGTTGGAGTGTGATAGTTGTTGTGGTATCTAATAATGGAATGGTGGTGGTTGTCTCACTCGTGGAGGTAGTTGAGGATGTGCTTGTTGTGCTTACCAGGATTTTGCTTTCATCCTGTGTTGATGAGGCCAGATCTGGATCCAGGATTACGGTAACATTACCACAGTCGTCTACCAGGCATGTCACGTTCACGGTAAAATCAAAGAACTGATTTTGGTAAACTATTTCAGAAGATACCAAAGGATCAAGAATAGATATATCTACTTTTGGAAGTGCAAGGACCGTGTAATTGAATACTGCTACGTTGTTGGTTTCGTCCAGTTCTTCGACAGAGTCTTTGCTGTCTGCTATCACGTATACATGGTTGGTTCCTGTGTTGTTTGTGACGTTCCATGTTAAATCAACAAGATAATCTTCTCCAACGTCAAGCAGGCCCATTGATGAATTATATATTTCTTCTGCTCCGGTGGGTGTTGCTACTATAATGCTTATTTCCGCGCTTGAGGTAGTTGATGCTAGTGTCCCGTCATTTGTGACCGATGCGTTTATAGTGATGATCTGGTTTTCATAGAGGTTCTGTGGCGTGACATTCAAGGTTGAGTTGAAGTCGGGCATATCCGCACCGATTGCCGTGAAAATTGTGTTATGATCAATGAGCGCCCATACGTATTTATTGATGGTATCGACTCCAGTTATTGCTTCTTCAAGCCATTCTGAAGCGGTTTCATTCCACCAGTGAATTTTTAGAGTTTCTTCTGGAACGGTTAATGCACTGGAATTATAGGGGATTTTCAACAAGAAATAATTGAATGATCCACTGATCTCAACATTCACATATTTACCTATGCTACTGTTATCACCGCCAGTTGGAGCAGAGATTATATCAAATCCTGAGAAATATGCAAGGGAATCCAAACTGTTTAGGATTCCAAGTATGCCCTCTGTTTCGTTAGTTGGTGGTTCTGGTTTTACTAGTATTGTTGCATAAGCCTGGTTATTTGCTTCATCAGTTTCTTCAATATCATCTTGGGAGTCTATTTCTACAAATATTGTATGGTTATTTGCATCGGGGATATTCCATGATACGCCAACTTGTTTACTTCCTCCTGCTTCGACAACATCCGCAATGCTTGAACCTATGTATACTCCTCCATCACTTATGTTACCATCATAAAAACTAACATTAACGTCATATGCATTGCTACTACCCTGGTTTTCAACTGTAAATGTAAGGTTAACTAACTCCCCATCATAGTATCTAAAACAGTCCTGTAGTTGTGTGGTTAGGGATTTGCCATCATATTCTCCCATATTGAAATTCATAAGATCGGCGAGTGTGGGGGCCATATCCAGAACACTGTAGTTAACGTCTCCATAGCTACATCCGCCGAACCGTGGAGAAATGTACATCATCGGAACAAAGGTATCTGTGCGATAAAGTCCCCCGTGCATGCCCTCTTTTTCTTCGTTCATGATGTAATAGCCTGATTCGACATTGGATAGAATGATTATGTCCCCTGCCCGTTGAGGATAAAGCATATTGACCCTATCAGCAAAGGGGTAGTCTGAGGGATCAAGAGAATCCAGGCTTGCAGAATTATTATTTCCTGTATAGACTTTATACTCTGATTCCCCCTCATATCTCACCAGTACCTTGTCTATTCCATCCATATCATACAAAGCCTGAGCAGCACGGTTAACTGTGGCATTAGTCGGATAAGCATCCCAGGGTATTGAATAACTAGTTTGATTAAACTTCAGATATACATAAGCGGAATTACCAATGGTTGCGACAACCGCAGTAGTATTACTATAATCATTTAAAAGAAGATAATTAGTTTTTGGTTCAGTGGCAAAATCTTCACCCTCAAGAACACTCTCGATATCTTCACGAGATATGGCTAATGACGAATTCACATCACTTTGTCCATGATCACTTATTACAACAATTAAAGTGTCCTCACTCTTATTGAGACTCATCAATTTTCCATAAATACTATCGACTACATTTATCTCATTCAATATCATATCATTAGCATCATCAGTATCGGTCCCAGAATAACCACTGACATCATGATAGCCCTGAAGATAAACAACAGTAATATTGTAAGGGCTAGAAAGATGTTCTCTTGTTAGAATACCCATTCCGTTTTCAGCTTTTATGACCCAGTTTTTTAATTGTAATTTTGCTGAAGCCAATGAAATACCAACCAGACCATATGCTTCATAGTGTATATGTGTAGCATCTTTCTCTAGAAATTCTCCAAATAATTGACTTGTTAATTCTGAATTGTCTGCTTTTTTATATATTGTATCCGCTAGCAAATCATTGTTAACACCTAAAAAAGGAATAACTAAATCCGTTTCTAATCCAATATTATATGTCCTATATGTTGAACTTGTCCTGTCAAACCAATTTATACCATTTGAACTGTGATTTCTTGGATATCTCCCAGTAAATATGGATGGGTGCGCAGCTGGCGAGCTCCCTGGAAAGATGGTTGTTGTATTTACGAAGTATACTGAATTTGAAAAAATACGATTTTCACTATTTTCATAACCCCAATATAGTCGTTCTGAGGGGATTGCATCAATTAGGACGATTACAACATTTTTGAATTGAACATTTTCTGCATTCACAACTGGCAGGAATAATAGGAATACCAAACCCAAGATTAATAATTGAGTTTTGTATTTTTTCATTATCATATTAAACCCCACACCATAACAATTGGAATAAAAATCAAACATGAATAGAAAATCAACAAAATAGATAAGAGAATTATTTTATAGTTAGGTGAGTGATTAAATCTTTTTTCAAACAAGTATAGCATTCCTAAGAAAATAGGAGTGTAAAAAATACCATTAATGCCTACAGTAAGCATTGACAAAATAATAAAAAGATATACTCCAAGTAAAGAGAGTGTATTCAGTATTTCATTATTGGTATTAGAGATGGCATTTAACACTGGATCGAAAAAAGTCATTATATGACCAAATAGTTCAAAAAAAAGACTAATTACAAGCCCATATTGAAAAACTAAAATGAGAATGAAGATTGTTTGAGATACTAGTAAAATTATAAAAAAGAGGATAGATGTTAAATGTCTCAACCAGTTTTCTTTTATATCCTTTTGTATAGTGGCTAGTGTCTTGTTCATCTTATTCTAAAAAATATTATGTTTGCGTTTTTTGCGACTAGGTCTGGGTTTCCTTGTTGGCAGCCGCTTGGGTCATTGCATACGTATCCGGGGTCGCATTCTATGATGTTTCCGAATGTGCCTGATGTGCATTGTTTGTATGCTGTGGTGTTGTAGCAGTGTTTGTCTCCTTCGTTGTATATTGTGCTGTCGTGTACGCATTTGTCTTCTTCATCGCAGAAGTATCCTATCCCGTCGTATTCATCTAGCACGCATTCTTCGTAGTCGTGGGGGCAGGCTTCCTCGTCGTCGTTGTCTGCTGTTACGTTTTCACATGGGTCTCCGTAGTCTAGGTCTCCTTCGCACATGTATGTGATGTTGCAGAATTCGTCTGCGAAACAGTTTCCTGTCGAGGACGTGCAGTTTATGGCGTATTCTATGAACAATTGTGTCCCGCCTTTGTTGATGCCATAATAGTAATCATGGTCGTTTTGGCCTGGTTGCTCGTCCTGAGGCAATTCAGGGGCTATGTCTGTCTTGAAGGCTAGGTATTCGTCTCCGTTTAATGCGTCTTGAAATATGTCTGTTATGTCGAGTGTTTGGCTTCCCTGCTCTGAGCATGTGTCCTCGTACATGAGGGTGACGAGGCTTGAACTGGTATTGACATCTGCGTTGTTTGAGCAGTCTGGCGTTTCTGTGAATGAGTTGACTCGGAATAGCTGGATATTGTATCCAGAGGGCATGTATTCTTCTCCTACGCATGAGCCATAGTAGTGTAGTGTGGCGTGGTGTGCTGTTTTCCAGTTAAGGTGTGAGACGTTGAATCTGAATAGTGGCTTTGAGACTCCTTCGTATGCGCTTCCCCAGCAGAAGGGTTGTGTTTTGAATTGTATGTAGTCTGGCTCTTCAAAGATGTCCTCGCATGCGTTCGTGTTCGTGCTGCAATTGTTCAGGTTCTGCCATTTGAAATAGTTTTCATCGCCGCCAATCTTGACTGTTGGATCTATCTCTATTGGATACTGGGCCTCGTTAAGCAGTTTATATGGTATTTCTAGGCTTAATTTTATCTTTTCTTTTTCTTTTGTGAGCCGGTAAACTAGAGGTTCAATCTTTCCAGTGTTGTCTTCGATTGTAGGTGCCTCTATCAAAAATACTGTCGGGTCTTGGTAGATAATCCCCTGTTTTGTCTTTAGCTTGAATGGAATGTCTTTGTTGGTGGTTATTTCGTTGCCCATCCATTTTTTCCCTTCAACGTATATGTCAGTGTCTTCAGAGTATATCAAAGTGAAGTCGATGCTTACCGTGGAAGACGACAAGGAGGGTATGCTGTTTTTTTCATCGATGATTATCTTTTCCTTGACTTTATTTGGCAGCATCTGGTATTCCATGTCGATTCCTTTTCCGAAGACATCATAGTATGTGACCTGTTCGGAGTCTGTAAAGTATGGGTTGAATGAAGGGGATGTTCTTTCGAGAGTATTCAATGAGTCTGGCTTGAATTGAAGATTGCTATTGCCAACAGATACTTGCATGCCCCTG
The DNA here is from genome assembly GCA_014727915.1 of Candidatus Altarchaeales archaeon. Classification (GTDB taxonomy): domain Archaea; phylum Altiarchaeota; class Altiarchaeia; order IMC4; family SCGC-AAA252-I15; genus WJMO01. Next base: position 197,610 of record WJMO01000006.1, read on the forward strand.
TCTTCGGGGCTTGATTTGAAGATTATATTGTAGGTGTTTGTATTCATGCCATAGTCTGTTTCAATCCTCATGCCCTCATAGCTAGGCGTGATATCGGGTTCAGGGGAGGGGGCACCAAAGACCGTAGAAACAGAGAGAATAAGAAAGGTGCAAAGAATCCACGATACACATTCTCGCTTAAATCGCATTCAAAACCACCACAATTAGCTATTTGATGAGGATAATATAAAGCCCTTGAATATGTTTAAACATGGGATTACGGTTGTTTGATTAGGTTATCATACTGATCACTTTTTTGATTATTTTTTCTGCCGCTGGAGGTATTATTCTTTTGGGTGTTTTTTGGAGGCATTCTTTTGACATTGTGGTGTTTGTTATCTTATGACATAGTACTCTATCTTTTTTATGTAATGCATTGTCCCAGTAGCATACGTTCCTGTTCCATTCGCCGTTGATTTTTTCGCATAGGGTGTGGTTTCGGAGTTCACGGCTTGTTTCCAGGTAACACCAGTCATTGTCTATTTCTGTTTGCTTAATCTTGTCGCATAATGAGTAGTTATTGTTTTTTATGGCGACGTTTCGGTAGCATTGGTCTTTTTCGCTTTGTTTTGCCATCTCATCGCATATTGTGATGTTGTTTGTTTTTTCGGCTATTTTTGTCTTGCACCCGAACCTCCAGTTTGGCGGTTCCATGTTTGCACATATTGTGATGTTGGTTGTTCTTTCAGCAATATCTGATAAGCAACCGACCTTTGAGAAGGCATTTTTACATATGTCTGGATTGTTTGTCTTTTTAGAAATTTCCAATAAGCAATCGTTTCGTATTGATACGTTGAAAATATCAAAGCATATTGTGTGATTGTTATTCTCTATCGCTATCCTTTTAATGCACCGATCTGTCTTGTCTTTGGTGGTTGCTATCCTGCATTGAGTTATGTTTTTTGTTCTTTCGGCCTGCCAGTCAAAGCATGATCTCACAATATCCACATTGTCTATTTCATGGCAGTCGAGTGTGCGGTTCAGCCATTCTTGTATTTTGCTGTAACACCATGTCGCATCATTTTCTTCAGTTATGTACTCGCAGGTTTTGCTGTTGTTTAATGATATCACTATCCGTTCATAGCAGTATTCCCTGTCCCATCGGTGGCTTATATTCTGGCACAAGGTTATGTTGTTTGAGTTCACGCTAACGTCCTCGTAGCATTGACTCCTGTCATACCTGTCCTTGACTTTGTCGCATAGGCTGCTTTCGTTTAGGTTTTTTGCAAGTCCAGAATAGCAGGAGTCTACTTCCTCTTGCTCCACTATTAGGGTGCATAAACTAGTGTTTAACAGGTTGTATGCTGCATAATTGAAGCACCAGTCCCTGGTTTCAGTGTATGTGGGTTTGTTGCAGAGGTCAAGGTCTTTGAATCCATCATGAAGAATAAAGTAACCATAGCAACTGTTTCTTGTTCTATTGTCTAGGACTATCCTATCACATAATGACGAGTTTTTCGTAATTCTTGCGAGAGTGTCATAGCACCTAAACCCAGCCAATTCAATGTCTTGTATTTTGTTGCAGAGAATTGAGTTGTTTGTTAACCTGGCGTAGCATATGCTGCTGTAGTCGTTATCTCTGATTTTTTCGCAGAGTGAGAGATTATTGGCTTCGATGGCAGGGAGGAGATAACACATTCCTTGTATGCTGGAATTCTCGATCTTGTCGCAGATCGTGGTATTTTTTGGATAGTGGGAGTACAGGTAGCACCTGTCCCGTTTATTGTTGTCTAATATCTCGTCGCATATGACGTATGTTCTTTTTTGGCTGCAATATCTGATGTAGCATTCATCCCGTTCAGCATGCTCGTTTATGTTGTTGCATATTCTGACATCATTTGTGTTCACTGCTATATGGGAAATGCAGTTATTTTTTGACGTATTAAGGTAGTCGTTTTCGATGATTGTCCAGTTGGGCAGTTGCTTGCATAGGCCGATGTTGTTTGTCTTGTGTGCAATACCTTCTATACAATAGTCCTTTATTTCCTGGTTTTCAATAAGTGTGCACATGGACGAATCATTAAGTTCCTGTGCAACATGCCGGATACAATATCCTCTCTTCCCGGAATCACTTACTTCCATGCATTTGCGCAAGCTTAAATCCTTTTTGCCCTCCTTGTAAAAGCATGCATCTCTCAGTTCTTCATGGGGTGTTACCCAACAGTATGATAAGCGGACTGTTAACTCCCTGGAAACGGTAGGTATCAGCCAGAGAATGCTGAATATCAGGACAGCCAATATTATCGATACTTGAATCCAGAGCTTCCAGCCCTTCATGCATTTGATTATTCGGCTATTTTTCATTAGTGTTTATCCTTGCCTCCACAAGATTATTCGTTTTCATGATTTAAACGGCTTGTCTTGTTTTTGGGCTTGTTGGCTGTACTTTTCGTTTTTGGAGGGGGTGAAATATACAGTTTTGTAAAGGCTTTTGTTGGCTTTTGTTTTTTGTTCTGGGTGTTTTCGCTGTACATGGCTGTACAGTCAACAGCGGTTTGGCTTTGTTTATTGTTTTGGGCGTGATTCATCCTCTGTTTGTTGTCCTGGGCTTGATTCATCCCCTGTTGTGAAGTATGATTTTATCTTTTCTGTGACTCTTATGCGGGTGATTGTTTCTCCGTATGGTTCGTATTGTGGGCTGTTTTCGTAGTTTGTGAGTATGAAGAACCATCCGTCGTATTTTTGGAGTACGCTGTGTTTCAAGTCCAATTGTTTCTTGGTTTTGGCTGATTTGTCGGTTTCTATTTCTACAGCGATTTTTTCCCCTTCTTCTGTTGTGAAGACTATGTCCGGTTCTTTAGTCAGATTCTCGACGTATGTGGCGTTGTATTTTTGGAGTTCTTCGCAGATGAGGTATCGCAGTATGAAGTGTTCGTCGGATTCGACTGTCGTATTTTGCACGAGGTAGACAGATCCGCGGCCTCTGACGAATCCTGGGTCTCGGACTTCCTTGAAGCCTTCCCTGTGGAGGATGTCTATCTGGCCCGTGTCCAGGTCGGTTTTCAGGTGCACTTTGTTGTCTATGTCGAATCGCTTCTTGGGTGACGCAGGGATTTCTTCTTGGGGTTTCTCCTCTGGCTTGTTTTTCCTTTCCAGGCGCACGAGGTCTGCGGGCTTGGTTGTGACGAACTCGTATTCCCGAGGCGATGCTATGACTTTGAGGGGTATGTGGTTGTTGTAGGCCATTAGCAGGCCTTCGCCTGGCTGGGCGTTCATCAGTAGCATGGTTTCCCCGTAGTTGAGCTTGAAAGTCCGTGTTATGCTGTCTATTACTGACGGGTCTTGCCGTAGCAGCAGTTTCCATGCTGTGTTTGCGAGGACTGATTTCCCGGCACCGCTTGAGAGGAGGTCGTTGACTTCCTGGGTTATGATGATGAAGCTCAGGTTGTATTTCCTGCTGGTCTTGACTATCTCGAATATGCGTTCTGCTGCCTGAGGGTATTGGAGAAGCAGCCAGGCCTCGTCGATGACGAAGACTTTCCGTTTCATGTTGTCTTTCATCTTGTGCAGTATATATTCTAATATAGTGTACATCATGGCCGGCTTGGCGAGCTTCGGGACTTGGCTTACATCGAATGTGACCATGCGGTTGTCGAAGTCAAGCACTGTCTGCTTGTTGAGGAATTTCAGCGAGCCTTCTGTGAACATCCTCAGCCGGTTGGTCAATGCCATTGCCGAGGTTCTTGTGAAGTGGTTTTCATCTGACTCTTTGGCTTTTATGGCTGAGTAGAGTTCACTGAATGTGGGTGGTGTGTTTTTCCATGTGCTTTTTTCCTCGGTGATTCCCGCATCATAGTAGATTTTTCTGAATGCATCGTCCAGGAGAGCCCGCTGTGACGGCGAGATGTCCTCGATTATCGTGAACATCAGAGAGTGCAGTGACGCTATCTTGTCTGCATAGTCCATCCCCATCATGTCAAACGGGTTGATGACAGTGTCCGAGTCCTTGGATATCTTTATCGCCTGCCCCTTGTAGGCTTCCGTCAGCTTCGTGTATTCGCCCTGGGGATCGAGGTTGATTACGTTCGCATCCATCAGAAGCTGCCGTATCTCGAAGACTTTGACAAAGAAGCTCTTGCCAGCCCCCGAGGTCGATGAAGCCCTTGGAGCGATAGAAAAGGAAGAGAAGGAAGCCAGTAAATTCTTCGTGCAGTTATTCAAGAACACGCAGTTCAGAAGTTGGCTAGAGAAGACGTTCACAGCCCCGAGGATTGAGGCGGGATTGAGTTTGCCCTTTTTTTCGGTTGTCGGTTTCGAAGCCCCAGGAGGGATTTGAACCCTCGACATGCAGATTACAAGTCTGCCGCTCTACCAGTCTGAGCCACTGAGGCGTGTGTTTTTTTATTGTTTTTCTCCTTAATGTGCGTGGCACCGTATGGTGGCACCCGCGGAGCGTGTGCACGGAGCTAGCCGTGTAGTCTGAGCCACTGAGGCGTGTGTTTTTTGGATGTCTAATATTTAGGGTGATTTTGGAATATAAGTGCTATTTTGGTTTTTACGGTTTTTTGGTAGGGTTTTGGGTGTCCTTGCCCCAGTATTATCGCTGGTGTAGCAGGTATTCCCGCAGGATTTGGTCGTGTGCGAATTTGGGCTTGAGCATGTGGTTCATCATTATGTTGGTTTCCAGGGGTATTGAGCTGTAGCAGGTTGAGCATTTGAAGTCGGGGATTGAGTGGAATGATTGGGCTCCGTTTTTACCTGCGTTGCAGTCCTCCCGTCCGGCACATGATGCTAGGGTGTCGCAGCAGGGTGCAACATGGCCGGAGGGGTCTATCGCGCAGGATATGCGGCCGGCCCAGCATTTCTCCGCTGGCATCTTGTCGGGCCAGCAGTCTCTCATATGCTCCAGGTATTTAGTTGATGATGCGACCGGCCGTACCTGCTTCTTAGCGTTTATCAATTGGGTGGTTGCTTCCCTCATCTGATCTGGTGTTGGGAAGTACATCTTTGATTTGCCTTCAGTATCTTCTTTTTGCACCCGTATTGGCTGGAAGAAGACGCGGGTGCCATATGCTTCGGCGAATCCTAGCACATCATCCAATACGTTGATGTTGTGTTTTCCTATCACAGTCATTATGTTGTTCTGTATGTTGTTTGAGTCTAAAGCGTCCATTCCTTCAATTATCTTGTCGAAGCTTCCGGGTCTTGATTCCTCCTGGATCTTTCTGGGTCCGTCCAGGCTTATGGTGACCATGTCAATGTCTCGTAGGTCGTTTATGCGTTCTGCCACGAGGGTGCCGTTGGTGGCCAGTGACGTGATGAACCCCAGTTTACGGCCGTATGTTATGAGTTCTCCTAGGTCGTCCCTCATGAGCGCTTCTCCGCCGTTGAAGCTCCAAAAACGAGTGCCAGCTTCTCGGAAGGACTTCATCAAATCCATGACATCCTGTGTGCCGAGTTCGTTTGTGTCATAGTGTCTTGAGCAGTAGCTGCAGTCGAGGTTGCAATTGTAGGTTATCATATGGGTCACGCGCAACGGTATCTTGGAACCTGCTTTTACTTTCAGGACAGAGGGTATCGAAAGTGCGGTTTTGATCATTCATATCCCCCGTCAGGGAGCTTCGACTTGACTTCGAGGAGGTCGGGGTCCTGGAGCCTGTCGTAGAGGATGCTGTGTTCCTGTCTGCCCTGGACTATCTCGGAGGCTTGGAAGCCCATGAGCATGGCGTCATCCATGAAGATGTAGTCGAAGAGGCCCTGGCGCCCGCATGATATGAGATTCCCGTACTTTTTGAGGTGTTCGAGGAGGCCGTCCCTGTTCTGCCGGTAGGTCATAGAGTAGACGGGGTAGGATTGGATGGCGTCTGTGGTGTAGTAGTCGACGACATTATCCTCCAGGTCCAAGCCCATGTCCTTCAAGTCCACCATGCAACGTTCGAACAGCTTCTTATCGTCCATGGTCCATGTTTCATCGCCGACCGTGCAGGGTATCTCCAGCATCACGGACGTCTTACCCTCGGGAGCGCTGTATCTGCTTCGCCTCTTCGGCTCCTGCAACCGGGTGGCCGCGTAGCCGCCGTCCTGGAGGTACCACCAGGTGTTGTCGCTGATGTCTTCGATACCGTCCAATGGTATGTTCATGAACCTTAGGGAGCGCAGCTTCAGGTCGTCGGCCATGGCCAGCACCTCCGCTGCCGGCTTGGGATGCATCATCTTCACAAGATCGGGTAGTAGCAGTGTTGATATCAGCTTCTCGCATTCTATTTTTTTCTTCACCCCGTCGAGTTCATACTCCACGGAGGTGACGGTGTCACCTTCCAGGTTCACCGCCGTTACCCTGGCGTTGTAGACTATCATGCCCCCCAGACGTTCGACTTCGGCGGCGAGCACGCGGAACATCTGCCCTATTCCCTCACGGGGGTAGAAGTATTTGAGCGCGTAGGTGCGGGGCTTGGACTTCCGCAACCCCAACACCCGCAGTATGACGTCGGATAGGTTCAAGAGCGATATCCTCTGGGACGCCCACTCGCTGGATATCTCCCTTGGGCTGACACCCCAGAGCTTCGTGGAATATGGTTCGAAGAATATCTGGTAGAGCCTCCGCCCGTACCTGTTGACCAGCCACTCCTCGAAGTTATCGTCGGGTTGGGGGTTCAACCGGTTCAACAGCCGGGACTTCACATAGCTGAGGAAGCAGGCGGAAGACAGGAGGGGGTTCATGTTCACTAGGAGGTCGCGGGCGTTCAACGGGTACTTGTAGTTCTTGCCCTGGAAGCGGATAACGCTCTTCCGGGTTGAGACCAGCAATTCCGAGCCCATGAGCTTCTGCACGCGGTCGATGAGCCCCTGGTCCCTGCTTATGAAGCGGTGGCCGCCCAGGTCGAACCTGTAATCGCCACGCTCTGAAGTCCGGCACAAACCCCCGGGCTCGCCGAGCACCTCCAGCACGGTCACCTTGTAGCCCTTCTCCAGCAGGTCCCACGCAGCGGACAAACCGCAGGAACCAGCCCCTAAGACCAGCACATCCCCTCTACCGTTCATCTAAGGGATTAAGAAAACAGCATATAAATTATACTACGACTTCTTTGGTTATCCAGACTCTTAGGCTGTTGCTGTCTATGTCTATGACGCCGAATTTGACCTCCCAGTATTCGGCGTTCTCCCAGAAGCTGACTTTGAACCTCTGGCTCTTGTCGTAGGGGTCCCATATGCGCACCCATGCGCCGTTGTAGCACTGGCGGTCCCAGACTATGCGGTCGAGTTTCAGCTTGAAAGACTGGTATTCTATTACATCCGTTGCGGTGAGGTTGAGTATGTCGTATTGTGGGGGCTTGGATGCGCAGGTCTTGCAGGGTCCGCCGCAGTCTATGCCGAGTTCTCCCTGGTTCTGGATGCAGTCGTAGCAGTTGCCCTGCCCTGGCAGGCCTCCCATGCAGTCGTCCTGTCCTTCGATGCACACCTCCCACTGGTCGCATACCTCGATAACCTCCACGGTATCCTTTACAGTGCAGTTGGCGGTGTACTCCCCCGGGTTCTCGCATATGTTCCGGGTGCAGTTCAGGGAGGGGTTGTTGGCGTGGTTGCAGTATGGTGCGCCGCACACGTCCACGCCGCAGTCCTCGTTCACCAGGCACATTGTGTCGTTTTCGTCGCATGGGGGGCAGGGTCCGCCGCAGTCCATCCACACCTCCCCCCTCTCATAGTCCCTAACGTCGTTTCGGCAGTGGTCTGGGTAGCATTCTCCAGCGTAGCAGTATTCGCTGTCCTCGCATGTTTTCACGAGGCGTGGGTTTACGGCCACTGACTTGCAGTATGAGTCGGGAGTGCCGGGGTGTATGCAGGTGAACTTGACGTCTGGTGTTTTGACGAACCGGTCGTCGCAGAATGGCCGGTATGGTATGGGCTCCTCGCACATGCTGGTGTTGTAGCATCTGACCTCCAATGTGGTGGTCGTGGTCGGGTTGGTGGGCAATGTCAGGGGCGGGAGGGTCGACTGGGTTGTCACTGTGGGTTTCAGCGTGGTTGTGGTCGGGCACATGCTCCTCTCCATGACCCATTTGCCGTCGTAGCACTGGTATAGGACTGCGGGCTTTGTGAATGACGCGAGTGCAGAGCTGACGTGGCCTTCCACGTAGGGGTACGCGAATAGTATGACCACCCCCCCGACCGCGATGAGTATGATGAAAACTACGCCTGCCATTACGAGCTTCATAACAGGGGATTTTCCCCCGGGTTCTGTTTCTTCCGCAGGGGAGGGGAAGTCTTCCTTGTCTTTCTCGGTCTCCTCCAACGGTTCTAGGGTTGGCTTGGTTTTCTTCTTTTTCCCGAAGAACTGCTCCCTCAGGCCGCCCTCCTTCTTCGGTTTTGGCTGGGTGGGTGATTGCTCGCCCCCTGCAGGCGACCAGGTTATCTCCGATCCGCCAGCGGGTTCCCCCCCGGGAGGGCTTGTTCGGCCACCGGGCTTGGAGGGGGTTCCATCCGCTGTCCTGGGAGGGGATGGCTCTTCTTTGGATGTTCCGGCATCAGCAGCATCCGACTCCCCTGTGGGGGGTGCCTTTGCCTGGGTGGTGGGAGCATGAGCTGGGGGGATGGGAGTCGGTGGAGTGGGAGGAACTGCAGATTTTGCAGCCGGTGAAGGAGCCGGCGGTCTCTCCGGTGATTGGGCAACTGGGGGCTTACCAGCAGGCGAGGATTCAATAGGCTGCTTTTCAGGGGGGTATGGTGTGGCTGGCTTGAAGGTGGGGGGCTTTTGGATGTTGTCTGGCTTCACGCCTCGCATGTGAGGCGCTGTCATGTCTGTGGGGGAGGTTGATGACGGGCCTGCAGTAGTAGGGGTGGATGGGGTTTTTGTGGGCGTTGTGGCGGGCCTTGGAGGTGTAGCAGGCTGCTGTTCCTGAACGGGTACAGGAGTCCTAGCGGCAGGCGAAGGCGGTGGTTGCCTTTCAGAGGAGGGAGGAGTAACCGGTTGGGGTGTTTTCTGAACCTGGGGTTGCGGTGGTGTAACAGGTTTTTGAGTTTGAGCCTGGGTTGATGGCGGCACATCGGTTTTTTGGAGTGTAGGCTGGGGACGAGCAGATTCAGAGGGCTTTTGAACTGGAGGAGTTGGAGGCCTGGCAGGAGGTGACTGTGGCTTTTCAGGGGTGGAATCCGAAGTTCCGGGGGTTTTAGGTGTTTGAGGGGGTGTACTTTCTGGTGTTCTGAATCCGGGGGGTTGATATGTTTCGGGAACGGGGTTGGGCTTTGTTTTTTCAGCTGTCCCTGCCGGAGGCTGGGCGGTAGTTGAGGGTTTATCAGGGGCTGCTGGCGCAGTCTGCTTAGCAGCCGGTGAAGTGGGTGCGGGCGGCTTCTGAGCCTCTGGCGTTTGAGTAGCAGGCTGCCTGGCCGGCGTCTGCGGTGCCTTGGCTGTTGTTTTAGGCTCTTCACGGCGGGGAAACCCCGGCCTTGAAGGCTTAGATAGGGGCGTCTCAGCTTGTTTCTGAACCGGGGAGACAGGTTCTAACCCGGCAGTCTTCTGAGCCGGCGAGGCTGGAGGCCTGGCAGGGGGCGTAGTAGACCTGGCAGATGTGGGTTGATCTGGCTCTTCTTGAGTAGACGAGGGCGGAACCGGCTTCTCAGGCACTGTAGGAGTCTGAGGCTTAGCGGCTGGTGAGGTAGTAGCTGTTACTGGAGGCTTCTGAGCCTGAGGTTGTGTGGGCGCTGCCGGTTTTTGAGTTTGAGTTCCGGGCGGGGTGGGAGTAGGTGGTTGGACCGGCTTCTGAGCTGGGGGAGTAGCAGGAGCCGAAGGCACAGTCGGCTTCTGAACTGGAGGAGCAGAGGGACTAGCGGGTGCAGAGGGCGAAGGTGGTTTCTGGGCTTGCGGAGCGGGGGTAGAGGGTGTTTTTTCCGGGGTTGTGGGTGTTGGGTGATCGGTCTTCTCCGCCTCGGCATCCTGTTGGATCTTATGGCGCTCCCGTTCTTTTCTCAGTTCCTCCTTAAGCTTGTCGAGTTCGGCCTGGTCTATGTCTTCAGAGCCATCGTCATCGGGCATGGTAAACAATGAGAATAAAAACTAAAAAGCCGTTTTAACAGCATGGTTTGAATACATACCATGGACGAGCACATGACCACGGCGTGGGAGGAGGCTAAGAGGGGTTTGGAAGAGGGCGGGATACCCATAGGGAGCGTTCTGGTAGTCGGCGGCCGGGTAGTCGGCAGAGGCCATAACAGGAGAGTCCAGGGGGATAGCAGCGTGCTGCACGCGGAGATGGACTGCCTCGAAAACGCCGGACGGCTAACATCCAAGGACTACGGCAGGTCAGTCCTCTACTCAACCCTAAGCCCGTGTGACATGTGCGCCGGCGCAGTCCTACTATACAAGATACCCAAAGTCGTGGTCGGCGAGAACGTGAACTTCAAAGGAGCCGAAGAACACATGCGAAAACGAGGGGTTGAAGTCGAAGTGTTGAACCACCCGGCTATCATAGAATTCTTCAGGAACTGGGTAGATGAAAACCCGGAACTCTGGAACGAAGACATCGGCGAATAAGGTTAGTAACGATTGGCTAGATATGTGTAGATTACTACGAGCAATATTGGTCCAGCAAGTGAGAATAGTCCATAGTGGACAATTGATTCTAAGGGACAACTAGACTTGTCGGAAAGACTAGAACAGTAAACAATAAATCCTCCTGCGACACCACCTATTATTGCCAGATACCAAGCAACTAAGATATGGAAAATATCTTTGGTAGATAATTTCTCTAATTTAAGGTCCATTTTGTAGTGGACTCTGGGGGATTGTAAATCCCCCTTCCGCTTCGCGTGTGAACCCGAAGCAAGCAAAGCTTGCTAGGGTTGCTTGAACAGCATAACTGTTCATCGCAACGGAGCGAGCCGTTCGTTTGGGGCCGCCGAGATTCGAACTCAGGTCGCCAGCTCTCCGTTTCACAGCAGGGAAAATTAATGGGTTCCCCTTGCTTGACGAAGCCCCGAGCTGGAAGTATGGCCAAGCTAACCCACGGCCCCAAAATGGACTGGATACTTTAGGATTTACTCGTTTATATAGGTTCTGGGTGGGTTCATGCGTCAAGTTCCTTTATCTGGTAGCATCTGCCCTCCGGTTCATACAGGCAGAGGTCGCTGTCCGCCGCGACCAACGCAGCAGCGGCTAGTTTCAGGTTCTTGGATATCAACGCGGTTATGAGGTTGTCGGGTATGGCCTGGGTCACCCAGGCGTATCCCCTGGCTTTTTCCCCAGCATCCCAGTATTCACGGTATCCGCTCAAAAGCTTAACATCCTCTGAAAGGACGTAGACTATCCCGTTATCGCTGAAGTTCCCCGCGTATTTGACCGCTGCGTTCTTGCGTGATAGGTTAGTGGACAGTGTCATGCTCGAGTCCCTGCAGCTGAGACCCATGCAGACCTGCCATTCATTGTCTATCTCGTTGCCGTCAGCCTGATGCGGTGCCAGGCCATATTTCAATATGGCAACGTGGTCGCCTTCGCTCCCGTGCATTATCATACCCGGCCGGTCGATGTCGATTTCCGGGTCGTCAACGGATTCGATGGCATAGAGGGTCTTGGACAGGCCGAAACGTCCCCGGTATTCTGAAAGGTCGATGACGTCAATAGACACCATAGTGATAGTATTGGAGCAGAAGCAGAAATAAAAAAAAGATTTGGACTCGTCGGGATTTGAACCCGAGGCCTCCGCCACACTGGAAAACCCTGCTTTTTGGTTTTTTGCCAAGGCGACGATCTACCGGACTGATCTACGAGCCCATGTCTGGAATATGTGATTATAAGTATATTATTTCTTTGGGGGGTGAGGCACCTTTTCTTTCACCAAAAGAAGGGGGGGTCAAGGGCTGATCTACGAGCCCATGTCTACAAATTACTGCACCAACGGTTAAATAACAGCAAACACAAAATATTTGGGTTATTTTACGTATAATTTAAAGATTTTTTTGTATTATTTAAAAAGTGGTCGCAGAGGTCGGGATTTGAACCCGAGCTCCCGAAGGAACAGGATTAGCAGTCCTGCGCGTTAAACCATGCTCCGCCACCTCTGCAAGATGATAGTTTCCTTATTGTATCTGTTCTGCTTCGTCCACCAGCATTATCGGTATGTTGTCTTCTACCTTGTATTTGAGCTTGCATTTGTGGCATGTGAGGCTCTCCTCTTTCTCCGAGTCCTTGTATTCGAGGTCACCCTTGCATTTGGGGCATGCCAGGATGTCCAAAAGCTTCTTGTCGAGTGTCATATTCAGCTATAAGAGAGGAAATATTTGAATAAAAATGGTTTTTAAGGTTTGTTCTGGTAATATGGTAGGTGTCATGTGAGGGTTGGGCTATAGAGTGGATGTGAAGTCTTTTTTTGTGGAGTATGTGGGGTGCACCCGGAGGATGATGGATGCTGAGAGGATCAAACAGTATCTTCTGGCGAACGGTTTGGACTACACGGACAACCCCGGAGAAGCGGATTACATTTTCCTAATAACCTGCGGTCTCAACAAGGTGAACGAGGACCGTTGCGTAGACTTCATAAAAGACTATAAGCAGATGAGTGGGGAGTTGGTTGTGTGCGGTTGCATGCCCTCCATGAACCCGCAGAAGGTCAAGGCAGTATATGGCGGGAGGGTCGTCCACACCTACGACCTGGACGGGATAGACGGCCTGTTCCCGGAGTTCACGGTAAAGTTCGGGGATTTGCCGGACGTTAACAGGGGTTTTACGAGGGGTTTGGCTGTGAAGAGGAAGCTGAGGAAGATGCGCGAATCCGGGTTGGGCCTTGCATTGAAGGATGTGTTGGGCCACCTGTCTTTCAGGTATCATGGTTTCATGAGCCGCCACAGCAACCCTGTGGTGTTCAACAACGATTACCTGAGCCTGCGGATATCCTATGGGTGCCTCGGGAGCTGCAGCTACTGCAACATAAAGAAGGCCATTGGGAGGTTGAGGAGCAAGCCCGTGGACGTGTTGTTGGAGGAGTTGAGGCGAGGGGTTTCAGAGGGAAGATTCATGGTGAATATCATCTCCAGCGACACCGGAGCCTATGGGCTGGACATAGGAGAGACCTTCCCCGGTTTGCTGAAGGCGATATTGGACGAGGACGAGCGGGTGACCGTCGAGTACGTAGAGGACTTGCACGCCAACTGGGTTGTAAAGTATAGGAGCGAGCTCGTCGACCTGGTTGGGACAGGGAGGGTGAATTCCATTCTTACGGCTGTGCAGAGCGGAAGCGACCGTCTGCTGAAGCTGATGAGAAGGCACACCAGCTTGGAGGAATACAAGAAGGCGTTGGATATGATGAGGGAGGCCAACCCTGAGTTGAAGCTCAGGACGCAGGTGATAGTTGGTTTCCCGACCGAGTCCGAGGAGGACTTCCAGGAGACCATCGGATTTCTGAGGGCTGCAGGGTTCGACGAGGTTGACGTTTTCAGGTACTATGAGGTGGAGACCATGGACTCCGCGGTAATAGAGCCCAAGGTCCCGGAGGATGTTGTGGTCGATAGGATGGACAGGATAGAGGAGCTCTTCTCAGAGGGGGAGTTGAAATGCTCTTATAACATCTACCGGTAGGGTTAGCTGTTTTTTGACGTCCAACTCTGGGGGTATGTGTCAGGGTGCATCACATTCCTTTCCGGGGATGCTACTTCCCCCTTCTTCAGGGACATGATCGACGCGCTGTCCTTCAATGCCTTGGCCAATCCTATTATCTCGTCGCGGAGTGTGAACAAGGCGGTGAGGTCGTCTTCTACAATGTTGTCGGTTAGTTTCGCGACTCCGGGGGCGTTCAAGGGGGCGCCGTGGCATAGTGCGCTTACCGCCGAGTCCTTCACCCATATCTTGGGGAGGTGGTCGACCATGGTCTCCATCGGCTGTATGAGCTTCCTCAGCTGTTCCTCGTCCCTGGTCTCCCAAGCGTCCCGGAGGTCGTGGAGTGACACTAGCTTGTCTTCCGTGTAGGGTCCTGCCTGGATCCTCCTTAGTTCTTGCATGTGGGCTCCCACCCCCAATAGCAGCCCTATGTCGTGGCAGAGCTTCCTTATGTAGGTGCCTGCTTCGCAGTGGACGTTGAACAGGACATAGGGGCCGTCGCGTTCGATGTACTGTATCGAGTATATGGTCCTAGTCCTCAGCTCACGTTTAACCGCGCACTTCTGCGGAGGCCTCTGGTATATGGTGCCCTTGAAAAGGCTTAGTGTCTTCTTTATCTGGCTGTTGGTCGTGTCCCCATGGAGCTTCATCAACGTTACGTATGTCTTCCCTGAGAGCAGAAGGGCTTGGAGCGCCTTTGTCCCGTCCTCCAATGCGACGGGCAGCACCCCCGTTACCTTGGGGTCCAGTGTTCCGCTGTGGCCGGCCTTCTTCAACCCCATCATCTCCTTGACCCACGCTGTCACCTGGTGCGAGGTTGGACCGGAGGGCTTGTCGATGTTGACTATGCCCTTGCGGATGTATTCTTCGATGGGTCTCTCACATGGGGGGCTGCCATAGTCTGGGCTTCCCTCCTCCTCGGACTTCACTAGAATCCTTCCATCCATGCAGAACCACCTCCCACAGCTTATTCGGAGGTTTAAGCCAGGCCAAGGCTTGAAAGCTCCTTAGCCGGGTCTTTGGCGTCCACAACCCATGGTGTGGGCTCCAACTGGCTGCCTGAAACCTTCTTTTTCCGGGCTCTCGCTCCCTCTACCGTGAATTTCCCGTCTGTTTTTCCGGTGATCACGCAGAATTCGCCTGCATCGCGGCCTCGAGTCTTCTTGCACACCCTGCCAACATCCAATAATGCCATCTTCGTGCACAACATTTAGGGATTAATGGTATATAAAGCCGTTAAAGAGGTGTTTCGTGTTCATGTTGTAGAGCGTTTCCTGACGTTGTCTGCCATGGTAGCGGACATAGTAGGGAGGGCAGATGCTTAATCCCGGGGGGTATATTCCCTTCCCATTCCATTTGTTTTAGAATCTGCCACTGCATATTTCCAAGGCAGGCAGGGGCCGGGCAGTATTTACCTGGATTTATTTAATCCTTTAAGGATGAGATATGTTGTTTTTGTCCTGGTGTTCCTGGTGGTCGGGGGATTGTATCTCCTTGCGGAGTATCCATCCATATCCGGCTATGGAGACGCTCCAATGTGCGAAGGGTGCAACCTGGTCCTTGTTACGATGGACACCACACGAGCAGACCATCTCGGACTGTACGGTTACGACCGTGACACTTCACCCTTCCTCGACTACCTTGGAAACAGGTCCATAGTGTATGAGAGGTTCTACGCCCCAATACCCGAGACGAACCCCTCCCACGCTACCATGTTCACCTCCAAGCTGCCGTACATTCACAGGCTCCAGTTCAACGGGCAGAAGCTCAGGGACAGCGAGACCACCCTGGCGGAGATACTGAGGGGAGAAGGCTATGATACCGTGGCTTTCACAAGCGCCAAACACCTGAACCCGAGAACAGGCTTGGGTCAGGGGTTCAGGGAATTCGACTACCCCAAGCAGAAGGAGAGAAAGGCGACGATAACCACCGACATCGCCCTGGACTGGCTGAGAGAGAAAGAGCAGGGGAGGTTCTTCATGTGGGTGCACTACTTCGACCCACATTACGGCTACGAACCGCCAACGCCTTTCAGCTTCTACGAGGAGGGGATGGACGAGAACACGGGGAAGATCGCGAGATACGACGGTGAGATAAGGTATGTGGACTCTGAGGTCAGGAGGCTGTTCGAGTACTTGGAGGACGAGAACCTGCTGCAGAACACCGTTTTTGTGGTCACTGCAGACCATGGGGAGGGACTCGGAGAACACGGTTACTTCTGGGATCACGGGGACCTGCTCTATGAGGACCAGTTGTGGGTTCCACTGCTGATATACGTGGACGGGACGCGCTTCAACTCCGGAAGGGTTGGCCAGAACACCCAGCTTATGCCCACGTTGCTAGAAATCCTTGACATAAGGGATGAGCACTCGGTCGCTCCATCCCTCTTCTCGGAGGAGGGTCGGGGGATGCTCTTCTTCGAGAGCGACAGGTGCGAAAAGCAGAAGGTAAGCGGGTGCTTTCCAGGAAAGAGCATCAAGGGAAAATCCGTCGCCGCCCTGAAGGACGACGTTAAGTTCATCGCCACACCCGTGAGAGACGGGATGAGGGAGGAGCTTTTCGACCTTCGTAAGGACCCTGGAGAGGGCATCAACAGGATATCAAACCCAGGATACGAGGACATCAGGGAGGAGCTTAGGACGAAGGCATTGTCTGTCATGAAGGAGGTGCACAACAGCGACAGGGACTACATCGAGGTCGACAATGAGACCCTGGAAGTGCTGAAGTCCCTAGGGTATGTGAACTGAACCAGCATAGTATTACTGCTGGTTTTTCGGCGTGGGCCGAAGATAATGTCATTAGGTTATTAAAGCATCTGGAAAATATTAAGATATGGCGGACAGGAGCCTGTTGATACTGGCAGGGTTGATAGCGGTGATGTCGCTTTTAGTGTTGCTAACCGGCTCGAAATCCCATGATGGGGGTATGGTGGGCGGTGACTGCGGGACTGTGAGCCCGGAGGGCAGGGACGAATGCTGCGGCAGAAAGAACGCGGACACGCCTCATGACACGTGCGTGGGAAGCTGGAGGTACGACGGCAAGGAAGGCAAGTGCGAGTACGTCTGCCATGGCAGCATTACCAACTTCCAAGAGTGCGCTGACGCAGGATATCCGGTCATGGAAAGCTATCCGAGAAGGTGCAGGGGCCCCGAAGGGAAATCCTACACTGAGGTGATAGACGAGCCATTGGACCCCCCCAAGCCGATAGGGGGGGACCGTGACGAACACGGCTGCCTTACGCCCGCAGGTTACTCATGGGATGGGGAAATCGGAGCCTGCACCCGGAGCTGGGAGATAAAGGACGAGAACGTCAGGAGGGCTGCGACAACCGCCGTTGACCACGTGGGATGGGACGACGGTGTGACCGTGGTAGGGGTCGAGGCCGGAGGATGCCCTGGATGCTATTATGTCACCGTTGAGAAAGGCAGTGACAGGGTGGAGGTCGAGCTGAACAACTGGACTGTCAGGGACCGATCGATCACCCCGGAAGAGTGCAGGCTAAAGGGAGGCGAGACCGTCAGCACAGTAGGCGAAAGCGGGGAGGACCCCTGCAACGGCAGGTACAACATGGGAGAGGTGACGGGGTTGATATCACCCCACGTATGCTGTGACGCCGGTCCGAGGCCCATATCCTCAGAGGAGGCTGTGGACGTGGCATGGGAGAGCGAATGCGTGGAGGTCGGGGCTTTGACTGACCGCATGTACAGGAACGAGGACACGAGAACATGGTGGATAGACCTGGACGCTGAAAAAGCAGGTTGCAGCCCCGCATGCGTGGTCTATGAGGACACGATGACCGCGGAAGTCAACTGGCGGTGCACGGGGCTAGTCGCCTGAAGACTCCAGGACCAAATGGTTCAGCTCCTCCTTGAACTTCGGCACAACAGCCTTTGAAAGAAAGTAGAGGCCATTTTTGTCAGGGGTGAGGCCGCGGCCTCTGAAGCGGAGGTTCTCATAGAAGAGCCGGGACATGGGAAGCTGTGGCTCCGCATGGACTCTCCCCTCCAAACCGGTCTTTTCGCTCACTATTACCGCGTGTTCCATCAGCCTGGAGCCGACGTGAGAGTACTCTCTGCCTTCGGTCCCGTGCATGTTCCACGATGCAGAGTCTATGCGCTCTATCGAAAGCGACTTCGCCCCATGGTATCTACCAGGCTTCACGCACAAGGCTCCCTCAACACGTTCAACACCTCCGGTTTTGGTTGCGAGAACGTATATCCGATGTTCCCCGGGGATGTCAGTGTTGTATCCGGGGCTCAATTCCCTCAATGCCTCCTTGTCAGCGGGGATGGCCTTCCTTATGATGGCGGGGGTCCGCTTCCTCGTTAACGCGTCGACTATGAAGGTCTCCCGCTCGACCAATTTCCCGACTATGGGGCCCACGGGAGGCAAAGCCGCATCGGCCGGGGCTGATTGGCCAGCTACGACAGGCATGATATAACATAGGTAATCATCGGGGAAAAATGACGCGGACCGCAGGCTAACCTTATTTTAAAAAATGATAGGAATAGTGCGGGATCTGCCGGGTCATTTTTTTGACTGTTAAAGGAGGTCTGGCAGGAACCCGGCCGTTGAAAACCGGCTTATATTACCTGGACTTTCTCTGCCTTGGGCCCGCGCTCGCCTTCAACTACTTCGAAGGATACCCTGTCGCCGTCGCGGATCACGTTGTCGCCTTCTATCCCGCTTCGGTGGACAAAGTAGTCTTTCCCGTCGTCTCCGGTAATGAACCCGAAGTTCTTTTCTGTGTTAAAAAACTTAACTACGCCTTCAACCATGGTTTCACCTCCTTTACTTTGTTTAGATTAGAAATATGGCTTACCTCCACTTGGAGTTCCTCAACATTAGCTTTTTGATCCTCTCCGCGAGCTCGTCCGGGAGGGTGCTCTCATTCCTGAGTCGCTCCACGTACTCTGATGCCCCGTCAAAGGATTGGTTCATGAGCTTCGTCTGTATGTTGGCTGATATTGTGCCCTTGTTCTCGGGTGTTCCGATCTCGTCTAGCATCTCGTCCAAGTCCATCCGGAAATATTTGCTCTTCCCAACGTCCAACAGCCGTCGCTTCTTGCCCCCCTTGTTCTTTTCGTTGTGCCTTGAGCGGAAGCTCCTCTTACCGCCCATCTTGGGTTTTTTGGGTCCTCTCGCCAAACCGATCCGTCTCCATCGCCTCCAATCCACTGGCAAGCCGAAAGCCTCTTCCGGGGGGGTAGCATGTAGAACAAGAAAAACCTTGGCGGCAAATCTTAGACTACAAACGACTTACTCTAGGATAGAGATTGCTGAAAGAGTATAAGCAATACAAGCTTAAAAAGGAGGGTATGAGGGGTTTCAACCCTCTGAGAGCATCTTGTCCGCTTTTTCCATGAGCATCCTCTTCTGATCCTCGGACATCGCCGCCATCACATCGGCATGCTCTTTCATGCCATGGTCCAGCAGGGCCTTCTTAACCTCCTCAGCCGTCTCCCCCGTGGCTTCGAATTCGCATTCCAAGCCGCTGAGTTCGCTGCACTTCAATGACTTCATCTCATATCACCCAGGTAAGGGATGAGTTTAAACGCATAAAAGACAGGCAGTAACTTGCAGGAAACCGGATGTCCTGGGCAGCAGAGGGCGGTTTTTGTTAATTTTAATAAAACATATATTAAATGAGGTGTTTTAATATGGAGGACAGGTGCCCAACGGGTATCATGGGATTCGACAATCTGGTAGGTGGTGGTCTGCCCAGGTCCAGGACGGTCCTCGTTAATGGGACCTGCGGGACTGGTAAGACTGTGTTCTCGACGCAGTTCCTATACAGGGGTGCCGTAGACTACGGGGAGCCCGGGATACTGGTCATGCTGGAGCAGGACGCCGAGGAGTTCAAAGACGACATGCGGTCGTTCAACATAGACCTGAAGAGGCTGGAGGACGAAGGTAAGCTGATAATAATAAACGCCAAGCTCACCCACAGGGAGGGTAACTTCCTGGAGTTGAAGTCGGAAACCCACGACATAAACCCGGACATGGCTACGGTAGACAATTTGACAGAGGTTATCAGGGGTGCGGTGGATCAGATAGGCGCGAAGAGGGTTGTGTTGGACAGCCTCAGCTCCATGACGTTGTCGTTCGAGGATTCCAGGAGCCTCCGACATCTCATACTGAACCTGAACTACACTTTGAAGAGCCTGGGTTTGACGACCTTGATAATCTCGGACGAGATAGCCGGGGACGTGACTGAAGCGGCTGAGAAGTACGTCGTAGACGGTGTGCTGACGTTGAGGTATGTGACTGTCGGACCGGACCCGGGGAGGACCCTGGTCATCGACAAGATGAGAAAGACACGCCACAGCGAGAACATCCACACACTGAGGTTCGGGGACGATGGGATAGAGATACTTGAAGAGTAAAATGAGCCGGAGCGCAGCAACCGCAGCCCTTTTCCTGATCATTTTCTCCGCCGTTAATGCGAGCGGTTTTGGGGAAGGGGACGTATACCGGATACTCATGAAAGGAGTGTGTTTGAACTCAGAGGAGGGCATGCCCTGCAAGACCCCGGGGGATATGGAGGAAATGTTCTATGGGGTCTGCTGTTCGGGCGTGTGCAACGTCAACGCCGACGACTGCAGCGAACGTGGTGAGATGCGTTTGGAGATCGTCAGGACGATATCACGGAAGATGTGCGAGCAGAGATATGATGGAACGGAATGCTACATGCCGGACCTGTTCCAGAAGGTTGAGGGCACGGAATTCTTCGGGGTATGCTGCCGGGGGGAATGCAACTGGGGTGAGAGGAAGTGCGTCAGCTACTGCGGGGACGGATACTGCACGAGCCAGGAGCAGAGGGAGGGGAACTGCGCTGAAGACTGCGGGAAAGCCATGAAGGACGATAAGGAAGAGGTCAGGATGAGCACGGAGGAGATGATGGAGGAGATGAGGGTGATAGGGTGCCTGGGCATCGAGGAAGGAGGGAATTGCGTCTTCCCCGGTGACTTCACCCAATGGACCAACATATCAGGGGTGTGCTGCGGGGGTAAATGCCAGTTCAGAAAAGAGGCATGCATCGAAAAGGCAGTTGACGCGAACAAGCCCGACCTCATCGTTAAGTCCATCGACATCTCGCCCGAAAAGCCAGAAGCGTACGATAAGGTGAACGTTACCGTTACCGTGGAGAACACGGGCCGGGAGAACGTGTTGGAGAGCTTCTGGATACTGTTGGAGATACGCGACAGCGGGGTTCTTTTGACGGAGGACAACCAGGAGGTCAACGAGACCGTATTAAGGGGTTCGACCATAACGCACACGTTCACAGACAACCTCGGGCTTGGGAGGTCGGGTTCGTTCCGGGTCACGGTCGACGTCGACGCCAACTCGAACTTCCCCCACCAGAACAACCTGATAGACGAGGTCGACGAGGACAACAACGGCGGTTCGAAGGTGTTATACGTCCTCGACGGCGTGAGGGGCGTCTGCGGCGACAGAATATGCAGCGAATCAGAGTTGAAAAGGGGGGATTGCACCGTCGACTGCGGTGGGGACGAGTACTGCGGAGACGACATATGCAGTGACGCGGAAAGGAAATCCGGCTCCTGCAGTACGGACTGCGGCACATCCGTTGGAGGAGATGGCGGATATCCCCTGAAGATGATTATCGCAGGAGCGGCAGCTGTCATAGTCGCTGCCATAATCGTCTTGTACAATTTGACGGGAAGGCGTCAGGGACCAGAAGTCATTGAGACTGCAAAGTCCCGGGAGGACCTGGAGCGGGAGAGGGACGAGCTCGAGAAGATGACCGCCCTAGCCAAGGCCAAATACCATCGGAGGGAGCTGGACGAGGAGAGCTTCCGGGAGATCGTCCGGGACAACCAGAGGAAGATAATCGAACTGGAGCTGAAGATGAAATCCATGAGATAGGCCGGCCGGGTTTGAAAGGGGGGTTAAATTGAAAAACGTCGTTTTTTGGAAGTTGACTTTGGCTCTTGCAATTGCCATCACCGTTTCATATATCATCATTTTGGCGGGAATCCCAGCCTATGGGCACCCTGAGGACTCTGAAGAACGGGGGCCTGTTGATTCCAGCGATGCCACAGCCAAGCTCCTATCCCTAGGCTACTTGAGCCACGCGAGGGAAAGCCATGACCGGGGGGTGGGTGTTACCGTCTACGACCGGGTTTCCGCATACGATGGTTTGAATCTGTTCACGAATCTTTGGACGAGTGAAGTGCTGTTGATGGACATGAACGGAAGTGTGAGGCACACGTGGACTTTGGACGGCAGATACTGGCATCATGCCGTAGAGGACAACATGAGCCTTGTTGGTTTGGCCTACCGGGTCGTCGACGGTGATGTAGAGGGCAGCATAGTAAGGATGGACAAGGGTTCTAACATAATATGGAAGTCCCCGGGCACATACCATCATGGGGTATGGGTGACTGACGACGGTAGAGTGTATTCCATTGACGGTTCCAAGACGATGCCCGGGGAACGTAGGAACATAACAGTAGGGGGCAGGGGTTACATGATAGTCGACAACCACATCGTCGAACTATCGCCTTCGGGCGAGGTCGTTGATTCTGTCTCTGTCTTTGACCTGGTGGAAGACCTGGTGAACAACGAGACCATGGCCGAATACGGGGATTATCTCCCGTTCGAAGCGGTTGAAGTGCTCCACACAAACTACGTCGAGGAGGTCCGTGAAGACCTGGGATACGCGAACGAGGGTGATGTCCTCTTCTGCGTGAGGAATCTGGACCTCATCGGCATAGCAGACATGGACGAGGAAAAGCTGGTCTGGCATTGGGGCCCCGGGGTTTTGGAGCACCCCCACAGCCCCAGCATATTGGACGGGGGTAACATTCTCGTCTTTGACAACGGCGTTCGCAGGGGATATTCCAGGGTGTTGGAGTTGGACCCTCGTACGGGAGAGGTGGTCTGGGAGTATGAAGGAAGCCCGCCGGAGTCGTTCTATTCGGAGAGTAGGGGTTGGGCTCAGAGGCTTCCCAACAACAACACGCTGATAACAGAATCGGACATGAGCCGCGTGTTCGAAGTCACAAGGGAGGGCAGGATTGTGTGGGAGTACTGGAACACACACGCGGACGATGAGAACCGGACAGCAATAATCTGCTCTATGCAGAGGATAGGATGAGGACAGGACTGATGTATAAATGCTCCCAGCCAGGACACCATCAAAAGGCAAAAAGAATGCATTCCTGGGGATGATGGTTTTAATTCACGTAACCGAGTGACTTAAGCTGATCTTTGACTGTTTCAGGGGTCTCGATAATATTTTCTTCCTGGAGGTCCTTGAAGGAGTAGTCCAATAGCATCTGCTGGAGATGGGCGGCGCAATTGTCGCATCCAAGTTGAAGGTTCCTCTGTTCGAACGGGTCGGATGAAAGGTTGTAAACTTCCATCCTGTAGGGTAGTTCGAGCACCTGTTCCTGCCTTACCATCAGGAATTCCTCGTTATACGAGTTGACCCTGGACCTGATGTACTTAATCTCCCCGTCTATGAGCATGTCCCGCCCATATCTGCCTCCAGCGTAGATGTAGGGTTTGTCATAGGATAGGTTGAAGAAGTTCATGCCCTTGAAGGTCGAAGGAGCCTCAACCCCCAATAGGTATAGTGTCGAGGGCGCAAGATCTATCATCTCGACCGGCTTTTTTACGACTAGGCCTTTATCAAGGCCTGGCTTGTAGAAGAGGAGGGGGACCTTAAGCTGCTCATTGTATATCGTGTATACGTGGAATCTGCCTCCATGCTCGAAAAACTCCTCTCCGTGGTCGGCGGTAAAAATAAAGAGGGTGTTCTCATCGTATTCTGAGATCTTCCCCATGAGATTGGATATCATATAGTCTGTGTATGCGATTTCTTGGTCGTACTTGCATATCTGAAGTCGTTGGAACCGGCGCTTTGAAGGCAGCAAACCTCCCCCGGGATCGCAAAACATGCTATCATAGGGTTTTGGAGCTATGAAGGGATAGTGTACGTCCATGTAATGGAGATATAGGAAAAACTTCTCTGGTCTTTCCTCTTTCAGCCATTTAAGTGCCTTTTCCTCTATCTTGGATGCTGTTTCGAACTTCTCAACCTCTTCATCGCCTATGAAACCCCGACTGTTGACATAGTATGTGTCAAATCCTTGACCAAGGTTTTTACGCTCGTGCATGAAGGGGTTCAGGACGAATGCTGCGGTCTTATAGCCTTCGAGGGAAAGCACCTCAGCGAGTGTGGTATGGTCGTCGCTTAAGCGGTTTTCAAAGGGCACTTCGATTATTCCGTGTGATTTGGGATATTCTGAGGTGAATATCGAGGCTACCGAGGGGGTTGTGTAGGCCTCCTGGCTGTATGCATTGGCAAAGTTGACAGAGGCTAGTGCAATATTGTCCAGGTTGGGTGTGGTGTTCCGGGGATAACCGTTGAAGCCCATATGGTCAGAGCGCAGGGCGTCTACGAGGAATATCACAACATTGCAGTCTTCACAGATTAAATCGCCTATCAGACCATCATAGGACAAGTTGCTCGAGTGATCAAATTCTCTCCTGGACAGAGGATGTTCTACATTGTAGGATTGGAAGAAAGGTTGATAGTATTCGCCGGTTAGGACCATTTGAGTGCGTATGTCCAGGACCCTGTTGGCGGTGTCGCTCCTGAGGTGATCCGGGTTGAATAGTGGGTAAAACTCGAATCCGGTGGCAGCCTGATAGGATATGTAGGGGATAATGACGAGGAGTATGGGAATCAGATAGACTAGGATATACCTCCGAAAATCCCATTTTGACATGGATAAGGGATAAGAGTGAGTGTATAATAACTGAGTGATTATGGGGGCGGTTTCGACCGATATGATGTTTAGCTGGCCGGGCATAGCAGCCTGGAGGGGATGGAGCGACCGAAGAAGACAGGCATATTGGAGGACGGGAAGGGAAGCCCGGGAGGGGTCATACTTCCATGCAGTCGTGGTAGCTTTTGTCCCGGGTGTCGTATTTGCAGCATTCCCTGACTCCGACTTCAGCGGAGTTCACGTTGCAGTATGGCCTCCTAGCGGGACAGACATACAAGACCTCCTTGGTGTCCCATTCGATTATCTTCTGGGGCCAGCTCCACTCGCAGTAGTATATCCGGTCGCCGGAGGTTTTCTCCTCCGACGGTGATAGGGTGACTTCCACGTTGGTTCCCATGCACACGCACCCGGAAGCAAGCAGGACCAGGACAACCAGTATGAGAGAGCGCATGGTAACACATGAAATTACACCAATATAAGGGAGCAAGTGTTATTTTCTCCTTTGGAGAACGTGGTATCTGCTTCCCGAGATGAGCATCACCGCGTTGTTGAATTTCTCCAGTTGCACGCCAGGCAGGTTGTTTTCCATCTTCATGTCGGATAGGGGTATGTTATGTATCTCAGGAGGCCGGGCTGGATTCACAGTCGAACCTATGCTCTCGTATCCTATTTCATGGAGTGTTTTAAGGGTTGTCTCCTCGTGTTCGGCCACGACCGCAACGGCATCGGAGGCTAGGTGGTTATGGTCGAGTTTACTGACCCAACTGGTTATCTCCTCCTGGCCAAGGTCCTCCCTGAGGAACCGGTGGTATTCCATCCCCTTGAATATCGCATAGTCGAATTTCCCGCCGCCCAATATGTTTGAAAGTATGGTCTCGTCGCCCGACACCGAAGGTATGAAAGTAAAGTGCTCCCATGTGAGGTACCTGCCCATCTTACGCCAGTCTCTCTCGCCTATGCTATATCCTATACGTTCATGGGCGTATTTGATCCTCCGGATGCCCTCCCCGTGCTCGGATGTTATAGGATATTGGAGGGCTTCTTCTATGTCTCTGCGTATAGGCCCTGACTTTATGAAGTTCCCGAAAACCATTGAGGGGTCTAATTTGAGCGCTTCCAACAGTCCGGCTCCTGCTATCATCTCCCCCTCGTGCATGCACATGCCCACGAGCCGGCCCTGGGTGCATGTGTTGACAAGCCAGAGGGTGTCGGCTCCCATCTCAGGGTAGAATCCCAAGCCCGTGAATATTGGCTTCCCGTCGGATCTGCGAATCCTAGAGAGTTCGCTCTGCTGTCTCAGCTGCTCGTGTAGGCATCCCAGGCCTGTCTTGCCCGTGTGTTTGGCAAGCCAGAAGACGGGATGTTCAAGTATTTCAGTTTCGGGAGGTTCAGACAGGGGGATCGGCTCGCCGGCCAGGAACTGGAGGGGGTCAGGCACCATAGGGCCGGGGATAGATTTATTCGTCAACTGGCCTGGAACCACCATCCTATTAGTAGAACAGGGAAATTATAGGTAATAAGTCTGTGGGTTTTTTTATGCTATTTTTTTGAGCCCATCCTCGATCAACTCCTGGAATTGGATGTAATCCTTGTCGCCTTCTAGGGGTTTTCCGTTTATGAAGAACTGGGGTGTGCCGCTTACTCCCACGTTTGAGCCGTCAGCGATGTCTGCCATCACTTCCTCAGTGTTTTCTCCGGAGTCGAGGCATTGGTTGAATTCTCCCATGTCCAATCCTATGTCGCGGGCGTATTTTCTCAGGGAGTTCACGCCGAGTTCCTGCTGGTTCTGGAAGAGGAGGTCGTGGTATTCCCAGAACATGCCCTGGTCGTCGGCGCACTCGGCAGCCTCCGCAGCCTTCATTGCGTGATCGTGTTTGCTCAGCGGGAAGTCGCGGAACACCAGCCTGGCTTTCCCGGTGTCAATGTATTCTTCCTTCAACTTCGAGAGGGTGTCCTGGGCGAATCTCCCGCAGAAGGGGCATTCGAACTCGGAGAATGCGATTATGGTGACGGGAGCGCCGGGGTCTCCGAGGACGGGGTCGTCGTCCTCGCCCGGCGGCTCTATGAACCTGCCCACCTTGGACGCGGAGGGGTTTATGACATACCTGCCGCCCACCTTAACCAGGAGGCTGCGGGCGTTGCTGAACTCCCCCGCACCTTCTACGCTGGCGTTGAAGATGTACGCGGGCAGGGTGTTGAGACCCAACTCTGACAGCAGCCGCTTACCCCTCTCGGATGAGATGTCAACCTCCTCGACTTCGACCGTGGGGAATATCTTGGTTTGGGTGGTCTGGACTATCTCCCTCGTATCGCACGCACTGCAGGTCCGGTCGTTCAACACGATCATGAGTATGGGCGGGTCACCCACTACTGGAAGTGGAGGCTGTGTGGTGGTGGCCGCCCCAGCCAATGTGGTTGAGGTCACAAAATTGTTGGGGCTTTCACTGGTTTGAAGTAGCAGATAGAGGACTATGAAGAACACCAGGACTCCGCCGAGCCACCGAAGCCTCCCAGGGTCAAAGGTGAACCTGACCTCAACATCTCTTTTAGAGGGCATTTTAACAGTCAGAAAACTGTTATGATTAGGAGGGTGAGGGTATATAATTGGGGGGCCGCAGTTATGACGCTAGCTGGCGTTTTCCTTTTTCATGAGTTTTTCCATTACGAGACATGCCGTCAGATCTCCCGTGACGTTCACGGACGTGCGGGCCATGTCCAGTATCCTGTCGACGCCGAGTATGAGGGCTACGCCGACCGCCGGTATGCCGACAGACGTAAGCACGATGGAGAGTATGACTATGCCCATTCCAGGGGTGGCTGGCGAGCCTATCGAGGAGCCAACGACCGTCGCTATTATCAGGAGTATCTGGCTGATGCCGAGTTGGACGTCGAATACCTGCGCCAGGAACACTGCGGCGACGCCCTGGTATAATGCCGTCCCAGCCATGTTTACGGTCGCGCCCAGGGGTATTATGAACTGGCTAAGTGATTTCCTGACTCCCAGTTTCTCCTCGGCAGTCTTGATTGACAGCGGCATCACAGCCGCTGAGCTTGAGGTGGAGAACGCTAGTAGGAGTAGCTCCCTGGTGCGGGTCAGGAACGTTAATGGCGATATACGTGCCGCGGCAAATGATATCAGCGTGTATGTTGTGAGTAGGAGGAGTAGGCCTGCGAGTACGGTGCCTACGTACACCGCCATGCCCAGGAGAGCGTCTAACCCGAGTTGGGTTGTTAGTTTCGCCATCAACCCGAACACCGCCACTGGCGCGAGCACCATAGCCCATTTCACTATCTGTATGCAAACCTGCTGTAGGGAGGCGATTAGTTCGAGTATGGGTTTGGCTTGTTCTACGGGGATGGATATCACCGCCAACCCTATGACCATGGCGAACAAAACGACCTGCAGCATCTCGGTTTCCACCATCGAGTTCAACGGGTTAGCAGGGACTAGGGAGCCTATGGCTTTAGGTAGGTTACCGAGGTCTAAGGCCTGTTGTGGGTTCTCCGAGGACTCCGGCTCTGACGCGGTTTCTGGGGCGGTGACGTATTCTCCGGGCTCCACGACGTATGCGAGCGCCACACCCACGGCTATCGCATAGGATGTGGTTACGACAACGAACACCAGCAGCATCAAACCGACTTTCCTCAGTTGCTCCAGGTTCTCGCTTGACGCTATACCCCCTATGATGGAGGCGAAAACCAGGGGGACAACGATCATCTTAAGGAGTCCGAGGAACACCTGCCCGGGCACAGCCAGCCAGTCTCCCACTATGGATGCTGTGGAAGGCTCGACTAACCCGGCGCTTGGGCCTAACACCAGCCCCGCCAAGAGGCCGGTCACCATGCCCAACAGTATCTTCAGCCATAGCCTACCCGCCACTAGATCCTGCAAATGGCTGTTGAGCCGCTTCAACGGCTTCGGATACAAAAGTTCAAGAGCCACAGTAGGAGAAAAAAGAAGACAGACATATAAATGCTGACTGTCACACAGTGAGAATGCGAAGGATCGGGGGGGAAGCTTTCGCCGCTGGCATGCGAGAACCTGGCGCTGACACAGGATAACAGAACTGGAAACCTCGGGGAGAATGGACCCGGCCCCATTTGCCAGACCGGGGAACATCAAGGAGACGAGAGGGGCTGAAGTGATGGGTTCCCAGGGTGTCTTGTTATAAATTCACTCAGGATAATTGTTTTTTACATGGAGATTTTCAGGAGATTCCGGCTTTACGCCCGGGAGGAAGGCCTGCACCAGGTCGGCCTCTGCCCGGACGCGGGCGAGTTCGCAGATAGGATCGCGTGCAGGTGGCATCGGGGGGAGCGCCCAAAGCTAGGCATGATTAACGTCGCATGCTTTGGGCTGTTTAAGCTGGAGAATGTGGACGTGCAGTTGCTAAAAGGGGGGAAAGCCGACGGTGAGAGGAAACCCGCTATACTTGCGCATGACCGGTCAAAGGGGAGGAAATTCCTGATCATGAGGGAGGACGATGACGCCCCGAGATTCGGATTATATGCAAGGGAGAAGGATGAGAGGTTTGCTCCGGGCGAAAAGAGATATCCTATGGTACAGGTGGAAAAGGAGGGGGAGGTGATAGATTACCTTCCCAAATCAGGGGAGATCGTTCCCATCGCCGAGTTAAAAAAACTGAGATGAGCAGGAGAACCCCGCAGACTAACCAAGAAAAAAGCACCACACCAGAAGACCAGAGAAATCCTGCCACCATGATAGGAAAACGGAGGCACAATGAGTGCAAAAGCTACAAAATACTACGTCTACCTCCTGGAATGCAGCGACGGCAGCTACTACTGCGGCCAAACCAACAACCTACAGAAGAGGCTACGACAGCACAACGAAGGGGAAGGCGGACGATACACGAGAACACGCACACCGGTCAGACTCGTATACACGGAACAGCACAAGACACGCAAGGAAGCCCTGAAGAGAGAGGCAAAGATAAAGAAGATGACAAGGGGGCAGAAAGAGGAATTAATAGGATGGGTGGTTTAGGCGGGCCTTATTTTAAGAAGGGCCACTTACTTTAGCATTTGTCCATTAGATACGAGTAAATCAGGCAGAAGTAAGGTGATTTTGAAGAGACTGGGGATGATGGGCCTGAGGAGACGAGTATCATGGAATGATACGAGTACATCAGGCAGAAGTTGGATGATGCTGGTATAGAATGTAGGTGATGGGCCTGAGGAGATTCGAACTCCCGACCACTCGATCTCCCAAACCCCTCCTCTTTCCATCCCTTTATTTTTCTTTTGGGGATGAAACACCTTTTCTTTTTTTCTAAAAAGAAAAGGGGTTCTATGAGTCGAGCGCTCTAACCGGACTGAGCTACAGGCCCGTGTATGTGTGTTTTTTTCCTAGCCTTTGGGCTAGTGCATTTTTTGTTCGGGGGGGGCCTTAGCGGAGCGGAGGTCGCACATTTGTCGTCGGCAAACTCCGACAGCTACAGGCCCGTTAAGTGTTTGTATTAGGGTGTTTGTTTTTTAATAAGGTTGGTTTTTTAATTATTTTGAGTTTTTTTTAAATAGTTTATGTTTTTGTTTGAATATTTTTTATTCTTCGGTTTTGAAGGCGCGGGTTCCGGCGAGGGTGGTCAGGGTCGCGGCTGTTATGAGGGCTGCTAGGTCTGTTAGGAGGTTGTTGTGTCCTGCGCCGGTTAGGATGATCCGGAGGGCGTCCACGCCGTATGTTAGTGGGTTCACTGTGGTCAAGGGTTTCATCCAGGAGGGTATCTGGCCCAGGGGGAATATTGCGCCGCTTAGGAAGAACATGGGCATGACGAGGAATGTCATGAGGGTTTGAAATCCTTCGAAGCTCCTCATGAACGATGATATGATGAGCCCTATGCTCACGAGGCTTATGGAGGTGAGGAACATTATCGCAAGTGAGAGGGTGAATGATATGGTGTTGACGTGGGCTCCCAGGAGCAGTCCGAGGACGAGTATGATGGCTCCCTCAAGCACTGCTGACACTGCGGTGCCCGCTATCTTGCCTGCCGTTATGTTCAGGCGGGAAGAGGGTGATACGAGTATCTCCTTCATGAACCCGAATTCACGGTCCCATATGACGGATATTCCCGAGCGCATGGAGGTGAACAGGAGCGACATGGCGACCACTCCGGGGAATAGGAACTCCCGGTAGTCCATGTTCAACCCGGCGAACCGGGCGGCTCCGAAGCCGCTGCCGAATATCAGGTACCATATGATCGGCCGGGATATGCTGCTTACGAGGTTGGCCTTGTTCCGGAGGTTAACCTTCAACTCCCTCAACGCGATGGTTCTGAGGGCCCGGAATGTCATCGTCCCCCCCTCCTCCTCATCATAGACTTCATACGGTCTCTGCTGTTGGCGTTTTCCTCCCGGAGCTCCCTGCCCACATGGTATAGGAATACGTCGTTCAACGTGGGGGTGCGCAGTTCCAGAGACCTCAATTTTATATTGTTCTGGGTGGCGAATTCGCATATCCTGGGTGTGGCCTCGGCCCCGTCCTCCACCACCAGGCGGACTGTCTCCCCGACCTTGACGTTCTTCACGAAGGATAGTTGTTTGAAGGCTTCGGCCCTTGACTTGTCCCCTAGCTTCAACGACACTATGTCCTCGCCTATGTCCTTTATCAGTTGCCTGGGCTGCCCTAACGCCACTATCCTCCCGTGGTCGATGATGCCCACCCTGTCGCACAGCATTTCGGCCTCTTCCATGTAGTGTGTTGTCAGGACTATTGTTATGTTCTCCTCAGAGGGGAGTTTCCGTATGTACTCCCATATCTTGCCCCGGGTCTGCGGGTCCAACCCCAAGGTGGGTTCGTCGAGGAAGAGTATATTGGGCCTGTGGATCAGGCCCCTGGCGATCTCCAGCCGCCTTTTCATCCCGCCGCTGTAGTTTTTCACCGGTTCGTCCGCGCGGGAGGTTAGCTCAACCAGCTCCAACAATTCTTTTATCCTCTTCTTCTGCATGTGCCTGTCCACGTTGTAGAGTTCGGCATGCATCTCCATGTTCTCCCGGCCGGTGAGCCGGTTGTCCAGGCTCGGGTCCTGGAAGACTATCCCGATAGACTTCCTCACATCAGAGGGTTCATCGGTCACGCCGTGCCCGTTCACGGAGGCGGAGCCGGATGTGGGCTTCAATATCGTGCATAATATGCTGAGGGTTGTTGTCTTGCCAGCGCCGTTGGGGCCCAGGAGGCCGAACACCTCCCCGGATTCCACTCTGAGGTTGAGGCTGTCCACTGCCGTTACGTCCCCGAACCTTTTGGTCAAATCGACGGTTTCTATGGAGCTCATCCTACTACAACACCATAGATATGTCCTGTCAGGGGATAAAAAGCTTTTGGTCTGGTGGATTTAAGGTTTGGCGAGTATTTTTTTCTTATATGGACTCGGAAGGTTGGGTTGAGCTGCGCCCGGGCGTTATGCGCCGGCCTTTGGCTGTGAATGAGGGTTGGGGCCTGCAGGCCGACCTGATTAGGATCGGCGGGGGCGTGACGGACCGGCCGCACACCCACGACGACATAGAATGGGTTTATGTGTTGGAGGGGTCCTTTGAAGATCAGGCTGGCATGCACGTGAAAGGAGATTTTGTTGTTAACAGCAGCGAGGGCGTTCACCAGGTGACCACCGGCCCCGGGGGATGCCTGCTTTTCATCGTGTGGAGTGGCAGTGTGAGCGAAGTCGACGATGGAAGATAATCAACCTATCACCTGGCGGCATTTCGCCTGGGATATCATAGTGTTCTTCGCGGTGCTGGCCAGCATAGTGTCCGTGTCACTGGAGTATGTCCTGGAATTGGATGAGAGCGAGATTGCCGTGTTGTATGTGATAGACGTTGCGGCTCTGACAGTGTTCATCGCCGACCTCTGGATGCTATGGACACACTTCAACGGGCCTCTCCGGGAGTTCGTCTTCAGGAACTGGCTGGACGTGCTGTCAGCGATCCCGGTGTTCAGGATAATCAGGATCGCCAGGTACGGTCGGCTGCTGAAACTGGCCCGGATGAGAAGGCTCAGCAAGCTCAGGAGGGTGGTTGAGGTGGAGGAGAAACTGGACAGGGAGCTGGTGAGGGAATAGTCTTATTAACCGGCTGGGTTTAATGTGTTTCTATGTCAGACGCCGAGGCGCTAGTCGAAGAGGGTTTGAAGGCTGCCAGGGAGAAAAGGTTCGACGACGCTGTTCTGAAGTTCAGGCAGGCGTTGGACTCCGACCCGGACAACATAGGAGGGTTGTTGGGTTTGGCTTCCGCGCTGTCCAGCCTGGGCGAGTTCGACGAGGCGTTGGACACGCTTAGCAAGGTACTGCAGCTGGAACCAGGAAATGGGATAGCCCACCTGGACACTGGGAAGGTCTACTACAGCAGGGGGAATTTCCCAGCGGCCGTTGAGCACTTCAACAAGGCCATAGGATCCGATGATAGCATGGTAGACGCGTATGTGCGTGCTTCGATGGCCCATCAGAAGATGAGGGATTTCGACTCTGCGCTGAGGGTCCTGGACAAGGGCTTGAAGAAGGCGGGGGAGGAGAGTGACCTATACTATGAGCTCGGGGAAACTCACTTCCTGAGCCGTAACCTGGGGGAGGCCATCAGGTCCATGGAGAAGGCGGTGGAGATTAAGCCTGACAACCACAAGGCCTACTCCGAACTTGGGTACATGTACGAGGCAGAAGGCCGGCTGGAACGGGCCGCAGAATGCTGGGAGCGATCCTATGAGATCATGCCATACGCACGGTACAAGAAGAAGGCCCTGCTGACCCGGAAGAGGCTGGAGAAGGGGGACACGTCCACGGTGGACGCATACGATCATTTCATGCAGGCGGAGATATTCAGAAAGGGGGGTAAAACAGAGGAGGCATTGGACCAGCTCTCCAAGGCCTTGGAGAAAGACCATGGTTTCTCGGAGGCTTACATGCTCGGGGGATTCATCAGGTTCACAGGGAAGAACTATGTGGAGGCGATCGAAGACTACCTCAAGGTTTTGGAGTTGGACAGCCGATGCCAGCAGGCCCACTATTTCATCGGGGAATCCTACAGCAGGTTGAGGGATGACAGGACCGCGTTGAAGCATTTGGAGAGGGCGGCGGAACTGCTTCCGGACGATGCCAGAGTATACAGCGCCAAGGCCAAGATCCACATAGGAAAGGACTACCACAGGGCATATGAGGAGATCAGCGCGGCCGTTAACCGCAATCCAACGTCAGCGACATACCACACCCAGAAGGGCATGATACTCGAACGGCTTCACCGGCTGGACGAAGCCCGGACAGCCTACGAGCGCGCAATCAAACTCGACCCCAAGTCCAAGACCGCCACTTTGAAGCTGTCAAGGCTGGGCAAGGAAACCGCGACAGTCCACGAGGAGGACAAGGAAGAGCACCTCGAGGGATACAGGTGAGGAGATGAAAATAACCGAGAGATTCCGATCATGCGCAAAGACTGCTGGAAGGGCCCATTACATATTTATCGGGTTGTTAACCGCACAGTTTTTGACTGGGTTGTCCATGATCCTGACGGGAGCGTTCTCCAATGTGGGACTAGTCATCTTGCCATTTATTGGGATGGTGATTGGACTCCTTATGTTCGGTTCCGTAGCCTACATAGGCTTCAAGCTTGCTAGGAGCGGGCTGGAGTTTCAGGAGATAATCGTGGCAGGAGCAGCCTACGGCCTATTGATGGGGGTTTTACCCTCAATTTTCTTCGTTTTGGTGTTTTTATCTCCGGGGTCTCCGTTCTCCGACAGCCCTCCAACCCTAACCACGCTCATAACGGTTATGTTCATACCCCTAAACCTGTTCTTCGGAACATTCTGGGGTTTGGGCCTGGCCCTGGTTGGGGGGATAGCCGGGAGAAACCGACCATAGGCGGAGCTAGTACTGGTCCAGCTCCACCTTGGGTATTGTTATCTCGCACCGGTTCTCGATGTCCCAGAGGCTGTAGATCTCCCGGGAGGTTATGAAGGATATCGCCTTCCCGGTCTTGCCGGCGCGGCCTGTGCGGCCTATCCGGTGGACGTAGCTCTCCGGGTCCTGGGGTATGTCGTAGTTGAACACGTGGCTCACGTCGTCTATGTCCAAGCCCCTCGCGGCAACGTCGGTTGCGACCAGGAATTTGAACTTGTTCTTCCGGAAGCCTTCCATCACATGCTCCCTCTGCTTCTGGCTGAGGTCTCCGTGTATGGCCTTCGCGTCCAAACCCCTGCGCTTCATCAATTTGATGAGCGTGTCAGCCCACCGTTTGGTGTTGCAGAAGACTATCGCGCTGGAGGGGTTCTCCTTCTCGACAACGTCGATGAACACGTCCAGTTTCTCGTCCTGGCCGATCTCATAGTAGCACTGGTCTATCTCGTCCACGACGAGGTCGTCCTCTCCAGTCGAGATGTTCAGGGGGTTCCGGGTTATCGACTTGGCGAGTTCCTTTATCTTCTCACCGATGGTCGCGCTGAACAGCATCGTCTGCCTGTCACGTGGCGTGTGGGATATTATCCTGCGTATGTCGTCGATGAATCCCATGTCCAGCATCCTGTCCGCCTCGTCCAATACGAGCATGCGCACGCCATCCAGGCGGAGCGCCCTCCTGTTAACCAGGTCGAGTATCCGCCCGGGAGTGCCGACAACGACTTGCGGGCCCTTTCGGACCATGTCGGCGTGCGCGTTAACGCTCTTGCCACCGTAGACGCAGGCTACATTAACTCTTTTTTTGTAGCCGATCTTCTTGACCTCGCCGGCGACCTGTATCGCCAACTCCCTCGTGGGAGCCACTATCAAAGATTGAACCCTCCTCTGCTGGGGGTTTACGCCCTCTATGATGGGTATGGCGAAGGCGAGGGTCTTGCCCGTGCCCGTCTTCGCCTGCGCTATCATGTCACGGCCCTCAAGCAACGACGGGATCGCCTCGCTCTGTATGGGCATGGGAGTCTCCATCCCATGATAGTTAAGGTCCTTCATTACATTGGTACTGAGGTCCAAACCGTCAAATCCACTGCTTCTGTCTGCTTTACCTATATTATCCGTATTTTCCGCTACGTGTCCTATAGTTTCCATTCTAATCTCTACATTGTCCATAGTGTCCATTCTATTCTATTTCTCAATTTTTTACACGTAGAATCAGGGTTCCTTCCTCACTTGCCTAGTTTTTCAGGTGAAAGTGATACGAATTATCAACAATCTGATAAGTCTGAATCCAAATTCTACTCAACTACAAACAAAAAGGAAAGACTAGCTTATAAATCAAACAAAAAAAAGGGAAAAATGAACGTTCATATGATAAGGTATGAAAGTTCGCCCCCGCAAGGACTTGAACCTTGGACCACTCGATAGCTGCAACCTGTTACCGGAATGCTGTTTTCCGTCAACGCTTTTGCCCCGCGTAGCGGGGTAAAAGGGTTGTAACAGTCGAGCGCTCTACCAACTGAGCTACAGAGGCGTGCGTGTAGCTGGATGTTTGTTCTTCCCAGTTTATTATGGCTGGTGCATTGGTCTAAAATATTGGGGTAGTCCCTCCTTAAAAAAAGTATATGGAGGGAACATTACCAAGGTCATCGAGGACCGTGGGTCCGAAGACCCAGGAAACGCGGACGTTTCTGGGCGCAGAGACCGAAGGTCTCTATCGTGACCTAATCGTTGACGGATTTCCGTCATTTGGCGAGGTTTTTGTTGGCTCGGAGGCTTGGCCTTACTTTCTCGGCTCCTTTGCCCTTGTTCCGCTGTCCCCTGCCTTTTTTGCCGGCGGGTGTTTTCCCCCGGAATACCCTGCCCCGGTCTTGTTTGCTCATCCACCCTATTTTCCTGTCTTTCTGTATGGCCGGGTGGCTTGGGTCTACGAGTATTACCTCATACCATTTGTTTTTGCCGTCCTCCAGCACCCAATATGAGGCTAGGACTTGGAGGTTGGGGTAGTGTTTGGCTGCCCTCTCCTCCGCTATCCGCTGGATGCTCTTGGCGGCTGTGATCTTGCGGACTCCCATGCGCTTGGGCTTCCGGCCGCGTGTGGGCCTGCTCTTCCGGAGGCTTCCCCGGCGCACTTTCACCCGGGCGACTATGAATCCTTGTTTGGCCCGGTATCCGTAGTGGCGTGCGCGGTCTATCCTAGTCGGGTTCTCCACGCGCACTATTGGCTTGTCCTTCCGCCAGGCCTTCTTCCTCTCCACCAGCACGTCCCCCATCTTGTCCTTCATAGTGTCCTTGGACGTGTATAGTTCCTTGACGTATTTGCTGTATCCCATAGTATCTCACCATTTTCCCGCTCGGATTCACGGCCTTCTGTGCCGCACACCTCCGACCCCCCATGTTTAGGGAGGTTTTGGGTAGGGAATATATACTGCACCCTCGTTTAAAAATGCTATTTAAGGGGTTTTTCCAAAGTATATGGTAATGCCTTGGAAGAAGTTCGTGAAGTGGTTCAAGGGGATGTTCGGCAAGCGCAAGATCATACGATTAGGCCTCTATGGGCCGCCTAATTCTGGCAAGACCACGTTAGCCAACAAGATATCCGTCGACTGGACGGGGGAGCCCCTAGGCCCAGCTAGTGAGGTGCCCCATGAGACCCGTGAGGTGCAGAGGAAGGAGCATGTTGTGGTGGAATCGGACGGGCGGAAGATCGAGATGAACCTGTTGGACATGCCTGGTATCGCCACCAAGATAGACTTCGAGGAGTTCCTAGAGTATGGGATGAGCAAATCCGACGCCCAGAAGAGGGCGAAGGAGGCGACCAAGGGGGTTATCGAGGCCATCAAGTGGCTGGAGAACGTGGACACCGCATTGGTGGTGATGGACAGCACCGAGGACCCGTACACGCAGGTGAACATCACCATAATCGGGAACCTGGAGGCCCGGGACATACCGGTCATAATAGTCGCCAACAAGATAGACTTGGAGGACGCGGAGCCGGAGAAGATAAGGGAGGCGTTCCCCCAGCACCCGGTGGTCGAGATATCCGGTTTGAAGGGGGATCACGTGGACGACCTATACAAGGCGATAGCAAAGCATTCAAGGTAAGATGAGCGTTAAACTCGAGTTCGTTTCGGCGAACGTGCTGGCGGGCATGAGCAGGGGGGAGAAGATGAGTTACATACTCGACCATGTGAAGGAGGACAAGATACTCGTGATAGAGGAGGGCATGAGCGCCGTCGAAGAGGGCGAGCTGATAACCGCGACGATGGAGTTGGTCGACAAGAAGTTCTCGGGCATAGAAGTCAGCACGCTGAGGGAGAAGAGCGAGGAGGGCATAAGGGAGAAGCTGATAAGGATGCTCGGCGGTCGGACGGGAGGTTTGACAGTCATCGGTCCGTCAAAGCTGGTCAGACAGATCAAGAAGGACCCAAG
The DNA here is from genome assembly GCA_014727915.1 of Candidatus Altarchaeales archaeon. Lineage (GTDB taxonomy): Archaea > Altiarchaeota > Altiarchaeia > IMC4 > SCGC-AAA252-I15 > WJMO01. The sequence continues at coordinate 235,247 of WJMO01000006.1, forward strand.
GCACATATCATTGCTGGCAGGCGAAGACGAGGAGCGGGAGAAGAGCAGCAAACGGAAAAAGTAACTCAGAGGATACCAGCAGGCTTTTTATGCAAAGCATTTAATAGTACATTGTACTATGCCACATAAGTGTGCGCGCTGCTCCAGGATATTCGAGGACGGGGCACCGGAGCTGAGCGAAGGCTGCGGATGCGGCAGCAGGGTATTTCTCTATTTGAGGGCTGACTACGCAGGGACCAAGGAGGAGACCATCAAGGTCCTGGAGGAGAAGGAGATAAGCGAGAGCGACCTTGAATGGCTGGATGACGAGTTCAAGGACCGGCTGAGGGAGACTGGGAAGCCGGTAAGCCTGGACATAGAGAACGTGCTGAGGGTCGACGAGGGCAAGTTCCACCTGAACCTCCAGAGCCTCATGCGAGGAGAGCCGGTCGTCATAAAAGCAGCTGAGGGAGTCTACTACATCGACATACAGTATGGGATGAAGCCTAAGAGGAAGTGATCACCTAATGCGCTTCCGGGCTTCTTCCAGCATTATCTGCGCCACGAACCAAGCGAGCCTGCGGTCGTGTTTGTGGGAGTAGCCGTTGTCGTTTGGCATGTACTCTTCCTCATATTGTATCCTGTCCGCCGGCTTGTACCTGGGGTGGACTCCCCGGTCATCCCTGACCAGGTAGCCGATGCCCGTCGACCTGGCAGCAGAGTCCAGGAACACCGCAGCCCTGTGTATCATATCACGGCGCTCACGGTTTCCGCCCTCAACCCCTGGGAAAAGCTTGTTGTATCCGTCAACTTCCGAGCTGGAATATAGAAGAAACTTCTCGGACCTGCCCGCGCCGACGAAGCTGGAGAGGAGGGAGGGTATCGACCCTTCCATGCCGCTGTCCAGGAAAACGTAGCCGCGTGCATCTTCTGGCGTGACGTTCCTGCCGGCAAGGTAGTCGACGACCAGGTTCTCGCCGCCCTCCCTTTGCAATGCCTCCATCAGAACCTTCTCAGGCAGGTCCAAAAGGATTATGTCATCGCGTGGTATGCCATGGTTGGGAGCTAGCTTCCTGCCCACCAGGTAGGGCAGCCTGCACGCCCCTCCTATGTGCACCATCTTCCTCCCTCTGAAACGTTCTAGGACGTGCTCTTCGAAGTCGCAGACCACCGGGGCGCTCTTCTTCGCCAAGGCTATGGTTCCTGCGAAATCCACCTGATCCAGCCTGTCAGGCATTTGGAGGTGCACCTGGCCTATGTAATCCTCAAGGGATTGGTCGGGCGCTCTTCCGATGCCAGGCCAGTTCTGTATAACCCTCGTCATCCTAGGATATACTCTAGGAACCTGGATAATTTATTTGTCTTTTAATCGCTGACACATAGTATATTGAGATGATCCACCCCATAGAAGGCCGCTACGGACGCGCTGAAGTGAAAGCTGTTTTTGAGGAGGAGAACAAGCTCCAGCGGATGCTCGACGTCGAAGCCGCGCTTTCCCGGGCGCATGCGGCGGTTGGGAACATCCCGAAGAAGGACGCCGACATAATATCCCGGAAGGCCAAGACAAGGCATGTCAAGGTGGCGAGGGTGAGGGCCATAGAGCGGGAGATAAACCATGATGTGATGGCCGTGGTGAAAGCGCTGTCAGAGCAGTGCGGGGAGTCCGGTAAGCACGTCCACCTTGGAGCCACATCCAACGACATAACGGACACCGCGCTCGCATTGCAGCTGAAGGACTACATCGCATGCTTGGAGGACGCGCTTAAGGGCGTGAGGAAGGAGCTAGCAAGGCAGGCGAGGAAGAACATCGACCTTGTCTGCGTCGGCCGCACACACGCACAGCATGCGGTCCCCACAACATACGGTCTGAAATTCGCCATATACGCCCTTGAAGTCCAACGACACGTCGAAAGGCTGCGGGAGGCCAAGAGGAGGATACTGGTTGGTCAGATGACCGGCGCAGTCGGCACCCAGGCAGCCTTCGGAAAGCACGCCGTCAGGATACAGAGGCACGTGATGAAAGACCTGGGGCTCAGGACGGTGGAGGTCAGCAACCAGGTCATACAACGGGACAGGCACGCGGAGTTCATGCTTTTGCTCGCGCTGATAGCCGAGACATTGAACAAGGTCGCCACGGAGATACGTAACCTGCAGAGGACGGAGATAGACGAGGTCCGCGAGGGGTTCGGCAAGAAGCAGGTGGGCTCGTCGACCATGCCGCATAAGATGAACCCCATACACGCGGAGAGGATAGGCGGCATCGCAAGGGTCATAAAAGCCGACGCCATGGCAGCATTGGAGAACATCCCATTATGGCATGAGAGGGACCTCACCAACAGCAGCTGCGAGAGGATCATAATACCCGAGGCCTGCATACTCACAGACTACATGCTACAGCTCACCATAGACCTGGTGAAGAACCTGGCGTTCAACAAGGCCAACATAAAACGGAACCTGGAGATGACCCAGGGCCGGATAATGGCCGAGTCGGTGATGATAAAGCTCTCGGAGAAGGGGTATGGGAGGCAGCGGGCCCACGCGGTGGTCAGGGACTGCGCCCTGGAAAGCTACCGGAAGAACATCCACTTCAAGGGCACGCTCATGAAGAACCGGACCGTCACAAAATACCTGTCAGAGGACGAGATAGACAGGGCACTTGACCCTGAACGCTATGTTGGAACCTCGAAGCAGCAGGTAAAAGCTGCGCTGAAGAAGCTCAGATGAGGAATATCTTCTTCTTCAACACCACATAGGAAACTTCACTACCCTGGGAGACCCCGTCCGTCGCCTTCACATCGTGGTTCTCATAGTCTTCCAAGTCCATAATCTGCACCCCGTCCGGCCGGACCTCGGTCACGATCGCCCTGCGGACGCCATCGGAGGTCGCGAGCACCTTCGAATCCAACAGCTTGTTCATTGTGGCCGACTTCACCTTCCCAGATGACAAGTCCAGGGTCTTAACCGTCTTGCCAAGCTCCAAGACCCTCACCAGGCGCGAGCCATACTCGAGGAAATCCCCCACGCCAAAATGGGGGCTCTTTATGCTGAAATAATGCCGGTAAACATCCTTACCGTCCCTTTTCCCATATAGTTTGGAGGATTCTTTCACAAGGTAGCCGTCTCGTATGAGGTCGTTCACTTTCTCCCGAGCATAGGCCAGTGAGGTCAGATAATGGTCTACGCCCCCCTTGACCTTCTCGGCCTTCATCAGCTTATTGTAGTCTAGGTCAAGGTCCAATCCGTCCGTCCGAACCTGCAAGACCGCCTCGAAGTATCCTGTGCCCAGCTTCCGGCAGGTGTCGCAGGTCACATGCTCCGGCACCACAGACCACTCCAACACCTCCTTCGCCTTCGCACCCTTGTAGGATACCTTAACGTCCGCAACAAGTTTGGTCTTCCCCTTGGCGTGCTCGTGCTGGACCCTGGCAACCCTCACCTCAGCCCCGGGTGGAGCCTTCAGGCTCCGGACCACTAGATCCTTGAACATCTCCTCCTCGTTGTCGTACCACCTGCCCTTGAAGAACTTCAAACCGCACCCGCAGAGCCTGTAACCCTGTTTCCTAATGGAAAGAGGGTGTTCCCTGAGGTAGCAGGACGCGCAGACTCCAGTGGACGGTTCGCCGCATACGGGGCACTTCAAACCTGTCATGGCGTATTTATAAGGGCATTTACCCTATAAAGTAGGGCTATGGCCAGGAACAAGGAACAAGGCAAGAAGGAGGAGCTCGTGAAGGCCAACAGGGTCAGGAAGAGGGCTCCGATCTGGGTTTTCGCCAAAACCAACAGGGGCACAAGGGACAGCCCCAAGAGCAGGCGAAACTGGCGCAGAAACAGCCTATTCTAAACCTCTTAATCCAGTTTTCTGAGCATAAGCTTTCGTGTTATCAGCGAATAGGGGCTGTGATGTGTGTCACTCCCTGGATTTCCTATCGCCAGCGTGTTCAAAACCATGTTCTCAGCGCTCGACGCAAGATTCGAATCTCCAAGACCGTCAAATAGTGCGTTTCCAAGGTATCCCCCCCATGAGCCATATAATGCCTGAGCCACGCTCAACCCCATCCTTGTGCGGTCGTCTGCTGACCGCATCCTTGACGTTAAAGGCCTTAACTCATCCACCGGCTTCCTGTCACCGGCGAAATCATCAGGTATGGCGCCTGCAACAGCGCTTAGAAGCGTGTGAGGGGGAAGACGCTCAAAGACGCCCCTGGCATCGGTCAGGCTCCTCACAGGATAGTCACGGCCAGCATTGAGCTCGTCAGCGGCACGGTTCTGGCGGTCCTCTCCAAGCCCCTTAAGAAGGTCTGACACCTCAGCAGCACGCACGCCAACAACCAACGTCCCATCATCTTTCAACTCGACAGTAGGGTGCTTCACAGTAGGGGCGGGTTTAGGTTGAGCCACTGTATAAGCTATAAGGAAGGGGTTGTTTTTAACCTTGCTTGACATGGACGTATGCTCTCAGCGCTGCAGTCGCACCCTCGCCGACCGCCGTAGCGATCTGAGGGACACCACCCGTAACGTCACCAGCCGCATAGACCCCGGGTATGTTCGTCTCCATGTCACGGTTGACCCCGATGAAGCTGCGCTCATCCAATTCAACACCGGACTGTTTTGCCAACTCAGTTGAGGGGGTGCTGCCCTGGCAGATGAACACGCCGTTAACCTCCAGGTCCTTGCCCGACTTCAGCCTAACGCCCTCAACAAACTCTGAGCCGACTATCTCAGAGAGAGAATCCTCCAAGACCTCAACGCCTGACTTCTTAAGGCGTTCTTGCAGACTCTCCTCGGCTTTGATCTCATCCGCTACCAGGTAGGTCTTTGAAGACAGGTCGTCAATGTACACCGCATCCTCAACTGCCATGTTGCCCCCGCCCACGACCGCGACAGCCTTTCCCTTGAAGAGGGGACCATCACAGGTTGCGCAGTAGCTCACGCCCCTGCCGCTGAACTCCTCCTCGCCCTTGACCGACGCCTTCACCGTCTGACCTCCGGTGGCTAGTATCACGGCCTTGCATGAGAGCTCACGGTCGCGTAAGGTGACGTTCTTCACATCCCCCGCTAGGCCGAGCATGATCGCCTCGTTGTAGACGAACTCCACACCCAATCCTTTTGCATGGTCGGACATCCTCTTGGACAGTTCCTCGCCTGTCACGTGCCTGTCGCCAGGCCAGTTCTCAATCTCCGAAGCCATTAACACCTTACCGCCGAGTGACCCACGCTCCACGACCAAAGCCTTCAAACCCCGGCGTACACAGTATATCCCGGCTGTAAGGCCCGCTGGGCCGCCCCCGATGATGACAACGTCATAGTCCATTCTTCAAAGGCACTATTTGACCTCCAATCTTATTAGTACCTCACCGCCTTTAACCAGCTCGGCTACCAGGTCCCTGCCTAGGTCGCATGCAGCCTTGTCCGCATGAACAGCCAATGTCCTAGAGCAGACATAAGGGCTCTTCCTTATGACGAAGTCTGTCGGATGGTCCAATGTAAGGCCCGGATGCCCTTGGGCTGTGACCTTTTCCGTCAACCCGCCGCACTCTATGGCAATCTCCAAAACCGCATCCTCTCCCCTCAGAGAATCCCTGAACTCGGGTGATAGGTCAGCCATTGCCTTGCCGGATGATACCGCGAATATGCAATCCCCCCGTTCAGTAAGATTGCCTTCGCAGGTGAACTCCAAAGTGGACCTATGGAGGCACAGGACGTTCGGGTGGCCCCTTGCACGGACCAGCTCACCTGGCATCCAACACCCCCTTCAACGCCGTCCCATAGTCGGCTTCAACCCCGAGTTTGCTGAAGTAGTTGACTATGTTCCCGACGTCCCGCTGGAGGAACTCCATGGAACGAGGATGATCCAATAGAACTCCGGCGCTGAAGTCTATGACCACCGCCCCCCCATAGTCGAGTATGTTATACTCTGAAAGGTCCGCGTGGACGAGGCGGAGCTTGTACATCTCACCCACAAAACCCATCACCTCACGGTAGCATGCCCCAGGGTCGGATGGGCCCTCTTCCTTCAGCTTCGGGGCTGGAACGCCCCCATCACCGATGAACTCCATGACGAGAACGTTCTTATGCTGTTCTATGGGCTTGGGACACCTCACCTTCTCGCAGACCCTGCTCAGGTTCTTATACTCCTTCTGAGCCCACATCTGAACCAGCTGCCGCCGGTTCTTCCAAGACGCGAAACGAGGATCTCCACGGATGTACTTGCTCATATGCCTGAAATCTGAGGTCTCGTTCTTGTATATCTTCAAGGCGACATCCTCACCGTCCCTGAGGCCATGGTATACGCTGGCCTCCTTCCCGGTCGAAACCACGCCCGTTATCTCGGTGAAAGCCTCCTTCTTAGCGAGCTTGTACAATGCCATCAGAGTGTCCTTGTCGAAGACCGACTCGCTGATCTTACGGCTGGAAGACCTCTGCCTGGCGCTCTTAAGGCCTGTGACGTCGAACCTCTGGAACAGATCGGCTTCATCCATTTAGAATAGGAATTACAGCTTCCGAATAAAAGAATCAGAAATCCTCAATGCCCTCGAGATGCCCGTTCTTCCTCAGCCAGTCAGCCTGCTGGTTCGTGTAACGCCAGAGAATGTCCCCCCGCTCCTTGGCTTGAACCTCCCAAGGCTCGACAAGGACAATGTTCCCCTCCTTTATCCATATCCTCCTCCTTATCTTGCCGGGGATACGGCATAGGCGGGTGTTCCCGTCCGTGCACTTGACGCTCATCCTGCGGTCGCCGAGCAGCTGCTCGACCTCGCCCAGCAGCTGCCCCCTACGCGGCAGGCGAACCCTGACTATCGGCTGGCCGTCAGCGCCGACCTCCACTCCATTGCGATTATGCCCGTTAGACATCGTGCTTAATAATAACGACCTTTATTAATTAATATGACCATCTGGGACGAGCTGAAAACCAGGACTGTGGACGGGATAGAAGGCCTTATAACCGTTATAGTCCAGGATAAAGACAGCAGTGAAGTGCTGATGCTCGCATACGCAAACAGGGAAGCGCTCGAAAAAACGGCCGAAACCGGCCTGGCACACTATTACAGCACAAGCCGCAAGAAGCTCTGGCTGAAGGGCGAGAGCAGCGGGAACACCCAGAAGGTGAGCGAGATACTCGTGGACTGCGACGGAGACGCCGTCATATACAAGGCGGAGCAGAAGGGGGGCGCATGCCACAGAGGATACAGGACATGCTTCTACAGGAAGATAACAGAGGAGGGTTTGGAGACCGTCGGCGAGAAACTCTTCGAACCTGACGAGGTATATAAGAAAAAATAAGCTTTTATAGTAAGGAGAAAATATTTTACCATGAACAAGTTGAGCCTATTAACAGCTGTCTTGGCTGTGTTTCTTTTCCTGGGATGCATCAGCGGACCAGAGCCGGTAGTGGTGACAACAACACAACCCACAGGGGATACCATCAAGAAGCCGGTGACAACGACGTTGAACGAGGTCGTTAAAGACTACAGGAAAGCAGTATCCGAGTCTGACGTGAGTTCATGCGACAGGATGGACAACCCCAGGCTTAAGGACATCTGCATAAGGGACATAGCAGTCAAAGAGGGTAAGGCCAGTCTATGCAGCAAGATTGAGACAGCCAACCTGAAAGACATATGCTACTACAAGATTGCGGTTAACAACAAGGACAACACCGTCTGCAACAGGATAAGCACGGAATTCATCAAGAAGTCCTGCATGGAAAAGACATAAGGTTCAGGCGATGTTGTTAAGGGAGCCGCCTTCCTTAAGTTCCGAAAGGATCAGCTTGGGGTCTTGATGGTAGAGGTGGAAGAACTTCAGGACGTCATTGTGCCCCCTGATGCCCTTCGCCATCATGTACTTCAGGACCTTCTCCCTTATCAGCAACTCAGTGTTTAGCCTCTTCTTGGTTATCCCGCACTCCTTGGCGATCCTCTCCGTCAAGAGTATCGGATAGTCTGTCCTCTTTATCACGTCGTTGTTCAGGTCATGGTAGAATATGTCCCCCAACTGGACGACATCACCTTCTATGCCGGAAACCTCGGATACCTGGGTGACACGCCGCAGCATCCCCTTCTTACGGTCGAATATCCTGTTGGTGACAACGATCAGGTTCAGCAGTGGCATCATCCTCAAGGGCACGTTCATGGGCTCGTCCATCAGGCGTATGGTCGTCTCGCGGGCGTTGTTGGCGTGCAAAGTACCCATGCTGCCGTCCAATCCTATGTCCATTGCCACGAACAGGGTCTCAGCCTCGCTGCCACGGACCTCTCCGACTATGACCCGGTCCGGGCGCATCCTCAGGCTGTTCTTCAACAGGCTGTGCATGCTCAGCCGGTGCTCGGGGGTGATGACAGACGGGGAAGCCTCCATGGGAACCCAGTTGTCTATGAACTCGAAGTTCAGCTCCAGAGTGTCCTCCACGGTAACGACACGCTCGGTCTTGGGTATGAACATCGCCAGCGCATTCATCAGAGTCGTCTTGCCCGAACCAGCCCCTCCGGCTATTATGATATCAATCGGTGACAGGCCGAAGCCTTCGACGCACACCCAGAGGAACGCGGCCAGTTCAGGGCTCAAGCTCCCGAACTCGATGAGGTCAAGCACTGTGAAGGGGACGCGCTTGAACTTCCTTATCGTAACGGCAGGACCATAAGGTGCTGCGGGGGCTATGGCAACGTTCGCCCTGCTGCCATCGGGCATGTGAGCGTCCAAAAGCGGGTTCGCCTCGTTCAACTCCCGCCCGGCATAGTTGGACAGCCAGTGTATGAAATCCTCAAGGGGGCCGTGGGAGTCGTAGGTGAGGTTGGTTATGCACATGCCATGCCGCCTGTGAACGACGAAAACGGGTGTGTTAACGCCGTTTACCATTATCTCCTCCAGCTGCTCGTCGCGCATCAACGGCCCAAGACGCCCGTAGCCGAGGAACAGCTCGTCCATTATGGAAGACGTCACATATTCAAGGTTTTCCGGGGTGACATTCCTCTCTATCAGCCTCTGCTGGAGGTATTCGCGCAGGTACTCCTCCTTGCCTATGCTCGTGTGTATCTTGTCAAGCTCGGCCTTTATCTGGTTGTAGTCGCCGACGAAATCGCGGGAATCAGATATCACCCTCCTCTCATCCTCGGTCAGCTCCGGGGTAAGGGAGATGTAGTATGGGATCTGCCCTGACTCACCCTCCATTATCTTCACGTTACCATAGGATTCAAGCAGTTCAGGCATCAGTAAAGTATTACACACCGGGATTAAATACTAGAGGCCTGACAGGTCCATCAGACGGCCTATTTGAGCATCATCCAAGCCGATCAGGGGCATGTAAACCGGCAGAGAAACGCCCGAGCAGGGTCTATCGGCCAGTGATCCGAGATTATCCGAGGATACGACGCCGTGGACGCCGGATGCCAGGGCATCATCCAGCGAACCAATGCATTCCACGTCGGGGTTGCTGTAGTAGCTCAGCCTGCCCGCATATTCACGGTCGCCTGCCACCAACATCTTGCAGCCCCTGCGCATCATCATCCAAGCAGCCAGCGCATCACGAGGACTCCTGACCTCCGCAGCCAACAGCCCCTGCGAGCCATATGGCAGGCCTCCCACACCGTCAAACAACCGGGTGTACAGGTATGCGGCATCACCGTGGATCTCAACCCCGACGAGCGCGTCAGGGCTGGATAGGTCAACGCCGTTGCCGTGTTCTTCCTGTATGAGAGAGCCAAGCTGCCGCTCCAGATCCATCGTTGACATCGGATATCCGCCGCCGGGCTTCTTGACGCGAACGGCAAAGGAGCCTCCACCCTCGAGGAAAGGCTTCGCGAACTCGACAACAGAACCCGCTAGCACACCATAGTCGGAGCCCACCTCCGCTGCGGGGCTGGTGGAGTGCACGCCAAAGACCTTCGACGCCCGGACAGCAACGTCGGACGCGCGATCAGACGATAGGAATATCCTATGCCTTTTCAGATGGGTCTTGGCTTCCAAACCGGAGGACTTCAGCGCATGGCTTATGTTGGAGACTAGGCGCTCGGTGAAGCTGCGCCTGACGTAGTCGCTCTTCAGGAATATCTCCGCGTATCTCACGATCACAGAGTCGCATTCCATGTCTCAACCGGAACCTGGAGGCTGTATCATCTGCTGCAGCTCGCCGCGCATCTCGTTGAGCTTCTCTACCAATTTCTTCTCCTGCTTCTCCAGCACCTTTATCTTGGCGTCAGCGGACTCGGACTCGTCAGAGAGGTTCTTCAACCCGTCCTCCTTGCTGGTCTCAACCAATATGGGGCCGACCAGGCGGTAGACCTTGCCCTTCTCGAACGCCTCCAACTCCTTCCTCGCATTGCCGATGTCGGTGTTCTGGAGCATAAGCTGCTGCTTCTGCATGGAGATCAGCTGAACCTGGTTCTGAAGGTTCTGGAACTGCGCAAGCTTGTCCTGCACATTCTTAGGAACGTCCATAGCCACAATACATATGAAAGAAGACTATAAAAGTCAAGTCCATCTACGGGGGTCCTTGCTCATTTGTTCAGAGATCAGATCCAAAGCATAAGTGTACAGGTGGTAGTCGTAGGGGTCGAGGGAGTCGGCCATACGGGTCATGCTCCTCCCAAGCCCTCCGTTAACAGCATCTAATGAAACAGGTCCCTTGTGCTCCTCTCCCATTTCAGCCATGTCCTCCCTGAACATTGCTGACTCACGTGGAGTGAGCACCTCGCCGGCTATTAGTTTCCTTCGGAGCTGCCGCATCCTGAAAGCCCTGCTAAGCAAACCGATGCATTCGGCCTGTTTTTCCTCGTCCAAGCCGAGGCTCCTGACAGCGACGGACAACGCATTCGACTCCATAAGCCGATCATATTTCTCAGGTCCGATTTTTCCACTGTCCCGGTCCTCTGCAAAACCGATCATGTCCTCCATCCCGGAACCAAGCAACCGGTATACGTTATCATGGACCCTGGTCTTCCTCTCATCCCGGTCGATAGCCTCTGCGAACTGCCGCCACATCCTCTCCTCCTGGGTCGGCCCGGTCCGGAGCGTCGATTCGAATATCCTGAAGACTGTGGGCACATGGTCTTTGACCTCTTCAACGGATACTTCCCCCGGATATTGCGCTCCCACAACAATTGAAGAGGTCAACCGGGGTATTCCGTCGATTGTGACATCAGGCCTCTCAAGCCTGGCCCATATGCCGTCAGCCAGCTCCCTGTCATTTCCCTGCTGCTGAAGCTGTTCCGTGAACTCGCCTTGAGTACTACGGAGTAGAGCAAGATACCATAGAGGACAGGACGGGCCGAAACCAACACTGTGAGCCAGGGCAGACTCCATACCACGCAGCACTGAACGAGCTTGAACCACCTTGCCACCACCCCTAAGTTCAATCAACATAGGCAGCTCATTTGAAGTGTCCACTGCCGCGCGGAAGCATGGCATCAGGTATTCTCCGGCTTTTACGCTGCTTTCAGGATCGCCTGTTGAAGATATGTCCGCGGCCCTGCCCCAACTATCCCCTCCAAGGCCCCGCACGTGAGCCCTTATGGACGCGTCACAAGCTATAGCAGACAGCTCAGGGAGTATGTCATTATATGGCACCGGCTTCACATGTTGTTTGCCAGACCCTTCATTGTATGTTGAACGCTGTGAGAGCCTGTCTCCCAAGGCATTGATTATGCACTGGTTGAGGGATGGCCCAGCAGGATGACCGGTCTGGTGCAGCCAACGGGAAAGCTGAAGGGCCTGCGCGACCGTAACATCCTCGGTATTCACCCGTTCAACGGAAGCTTCACTATGGAGTATGCCACCGTATCTGCCTTCATAGAAGAGGCGCCGCATATCCTCGTCCATGGGGACTTTAGTCCTGTATAGAAGCCTGCCTATGACGGGGGTTATGTCGTCGACATCGGCTGTGAACTGCCCCTCCCTCTCAATTGTTTCCCTCACGCCCTTGACGAACTGGGGCATGGCATCACTTCCTATACGCACAAGGTGAGGTGATGTTATGGGCAGCCTCAGCTCCCGCAGCCCATGTTGGTCGAATTTAGGAGCAATAAAGGCTATGATGGACTCCCTCCTTATCTCATTCAAGTCAGTACCCATTTGACCCCTGAACTGAGCGCCAGATTCCCATGCAAGACGCCTGTCCGGACCGTCAGGAAGGCCGCCCTTCTCCTGCTCAACCATGATATGAAAATATGGGCAGGAAACGGATAAAAGACATCAAAACTCAAAATATCATGAGAAAAGTATCAATAGTTTATAATATTCTTTAAATAGTTGTGGTTTTTTGGGTTCTTGGGGCGTGGGCCCCTGCGGCCTGTTCAGCCTCCTCCCCCCCTTTAGGAAGCCTCTGCAGGCGTTCTAACGCGCATCTATCGAATGCAGCGGGATCAGAACCCTGGGGATCCTCGCTATTGCGGACTTCATCGAAAGGACTTCCCGGACCATCCGGTCAAATTCTTCCTCGTTCATCACATCACCTCAAAATATCACATCACTCCAAGGCCCACGCCTCGAACATACATTACTAAACCCAATAAAAGAAGATGATGACAAAATAGGGCCAAAAAAGGGACTAGATAGGGGAAACCAGCCCTGGGTTTATATCGGATGGATGTGAAAGTATATGTGATGGCCAGCAGGGAGAAGAAGGCTGAAAGGGTTGATTTGAGGCCTCCTGACCACGCTACGATAGTGGGCACGTGGAGGTCCACCGAAACCGAGGAGGCAGTCAGAAGGAGGCATGAGCTGATGATCCGCGGCCGGGACGTGGACCATGACATCAGAACGCCATTGCAGGGTGTGGTCATCGGGTCGATGCTGGTGCCCAGGCTGGCGCGGATGAGCGACGAAGAGCAGAGGAGGATAAAAGAGGGCGCAGACAGGCTGAACTCCACGGTGACAGAGGGGCTGGCAGAGTATATGGCTGCCATCCCAACGGAGAGGCTGGACGTCGAAGGATACAGGAGTCTAGGCCCAGATAGGAAGGCGGTGATATACGGCGCATGCCAGCGGCTGGCGGGAAGGCTCGGAAAGGCGACGCCAATGCTCGAGGCAGTCCGAGAGGATGTGATGTCGGTCAAACCAGGGGAGACGGAGATGGAAGTCCAGGTGAGGTCAAGCCAAAGCCAGTTCGCCAACGCATGCGAGCACATGAAGAGGATGATAGACGACTACGGAAGATTATACAGGGGTGAGAGCCTCGAACACCCCCACGTGCCGGTGAACGTGAACCAGATGCTGCGAGGATTCGAGACAGGGAACCTGATAGGAGAGGGGACTGCACTCTGGTCCCCAAGGCATCTTGGATATCCACAGCAGGCCATGATATCAAGCGAGTTCGCATACGGGGACGTCAGGCCGCCCTCCGGCGACAGGATAGAGCTGGAGGAGGCACTGTCCAACCTGGCGAGGAACAGCCGGGACTCCCTGGGTGAGAGACTGCACCATGAGCGGCGGGCTGGGTCCGATTGGCAGCCGAGGATAAGGGTCGAGACACGACAGGCGGAGGGCATGACCGAAATACGGTTCTCAGACAATGGAGTCGGCATAGACCCCGCAAGGGGAGACAGCATCTTCGAATCAGGGGAGACCACGAAAAAGGAGGGCAGCCACCAGGGCGCGGGGTTGGACATCACCAGGAGGATAATAGAGGGGCATGGGGGGTCCATAACCTACGAGAGCAGCGGGAGGTTCACGGCAGGTGACGTGAACAGCGGAGGAGCGACCTTCATAATAAGACTGCCATCCTAGCCGGTGAGTCTCAAGCTCATGTCCAGCCAGCGTATGTACGTGTTGGCGGCGGCGCGCATGGCATGAAGGTCTTTGGCTGTTACGGTGAGAATCAGCTCCTTATCATATTCAAGCTTCACAGACGACCGGTCGTGTAGTTCGGAGTCTATCTCAGGCTGTATGGAAGAAAGGCAGGCTTCGGCCTTGTCCGCTGGGACAGATAGCCGAACCTCTAACGTGTTCATCTTCCGATGACTACCTTGGTTATGTTCTCGGGGCGCTTCTTGATCCAGATGTTGCTGCGCTTCTCGCTGCAGCTGTTGCACTTCATCTTGCTCCTGAGCAGCTCCTCATACTGGAACTCGGCGCCGCATTCTATGCATACGTAGGTCATTGCTCCTCCTCCATTGACATGCGCCTGAAAACAGGTATGTGCGTTCCGCCAGTGAAGGTGTGCTTGCAGGTCCTGCACCTCCAGATGCCCGCCGACACCCTCTTGAGCTTTCCCCTGCTGCAGCTTGGGCAGCCGCTGGACTTCCGGGACTCCACCTCTATCTTGGCGGCTTCGTTCCGGATCTTACGGCCTACCCGGGTGCCGTACCTTCCAAGGCTCCCGACCTTCTTGGTGTGACTGTACATTTTGGCATATTCTTTAGGGAGGAAGGGCTTAAAAAACACCTACCCCTCCAGTATTTTGCGTATCTCAGGCGCCTTTTTGAAGGCTTTGGACACGCAATCCTTCGCCTCCTCCGGTTTGAAGGAGCCGTTACCTCCCTTCTGCATCGCGTTAACCGTGTCGGTGGTCGTGACGGTAAGCCTGGTGTCCAACGCATACTCCTCGTCCGAGCACGGGTCCAGCAGGATGTTGGAGCCTATCTTGCCGAATGTGAAGGATACTGGAGTGCATGTTACGGGAAGCTTCCCATCCCATTCGCCCCTGACTATCGTACCATCCTCGATCTTTGGCAGGCGGCTGTCGCGCAATGCTGCCGCGGCAGCGTAGCTACATGCGTCGAATAGGTTCCCGTCAAAGTTGAGAATGTGCAAGTCCATGAAGACTATCCACACCTTGCCCTCCTCTATGAGGAGCGAATCAACGTCTATGGCGCCCGACTCGCGTATCCCGCGGTCCACGACACGCGCCACCTCGATGCTCTCCTCCCTTGGAGGGCCGCTCTCGAAGTAAGGCGAGGCTATGGGCCTCAGTTCCGTTGACGTGGTCATGACGCCAGAGGTCGGCGAGTCAGGATATGGCTCTCCCATGTCCATGCTTATTCCAGCCAACACTTCAGTCTTCCCCAGTCTGACATAAGCTGATCCGCTGGACTTCTCGCCAACGTATCCTTTCTCTATCTCAAGCTTCCTCATGTCGTCGAAGCCCCTGCCGTCTGTTCGGCTGCCCTCTGACACGATGCTCTTGACATAGTCTCCCTTGATGAATGACTCTATGTTCATTTCTGCACCTCCGACAACGCCTTCTTCTGGATCTCATATACCTTCATGCAGCCCTCGTAAGCCAGGTCGAATGCCTTGTTGAACTCTTCCTCTGACAGTTTGCCGTCCATCTGCAACAATACGACATCGCCTGTCCTCGGCACTATCGCCAAGGGAACGTCAGCTTCGCCGTAGTTGTCCTCCTCCTTCATCAGGTCCACTACGACCTCTTCCCCTATCTTGCCTGCCGCACAGGAGGCTACCAGGTCCTTCATGGGTATGCCAGCGTCGGCCAAGGCGATGGAAGCGGCCGTCAAGCCCGCGCACCTTGTTCCCGCGTCAGCCTGCAGTATCTCCACGAACACGTCTATGGCCGCGTTGGGATACATGTGGGTCTGGACAACGGAAGTCAGAGCCTCACTGCATATCTTGCTTATCTCGACGCTCCTCCGGTCCGGTCCGGGCCGTTTCCTGTCGTCAACGCTGAACGGCGCCATGTTATATGTTACCCTTACAGTCGCTTCGGTGGGGTTCTGCAGCCTCTTAGGGTGCATCTCCCTCGGGCCGTAAACGCCAGCCAAAACCTTGTTGTTACCCCATTCGAGGTAAGCTGACCCCTGGGCATTATCCAAGACGCCCACTTTCATCCTTATCTCTCTAAGTTCATCTGGTTTGCGGCCGTCCAATCTCACGCCGCCGTCGATCAACTTCATATCTGATTTTCCGCTCATTTGAATCACTTCGCTCTTTTCGATCTTGATTTTAGGAATTCGGTGACCCTGTCCGTCAGACCGGATGTCTGGGCCTCCGCCTCCACCTTCTTTATGGCCTCCACGGCCAGGTTAACGTCCCCGTCCTTTATCCATATGAGGCCGTTCTGCCCCACCGATATCTTGGAGCCCGTGTAGTCTCGTATCAGGTTGATCATTGACTTCTTCTTCCCTATGACACGCGGCACTCGCATGGGCTTAACCCTGATAACCTTACCCACTCCGAGCTTCCGGGGGCCGACCACCTTGGCTTCCTTGACCTCGTCCACATGGGATATCTTGGCGCTTACCAGGTCGCCGACCTCGAACGTCTCGGGCTTTTCCATCCTCGGGCCGCCCCTGTTTCCTCTTCCACCGCCTCTGTCCCTGTTTCCTCTGCCGCCAGCCCTGCCCCTGAAGCCGCCATTCCGGTCAGGCTTCAAAACGCAGATGTACGGGCCGTCAACGTCCATGAAGTAGACTCCCCCAAAGTCATTGGTGATAACACCGATTACCATGTCCCCTGGCTTGGGGGTATAGGCTCCGTTGGAGGGTATGATGGATACCCTGTCTCCATTCACGCGGGCAAGGCCCCTCACCAGCGAGTATCCGCTCTCGCCCTCACTGACGCACAGCCCTTCGCATCGGACTCCCTGCCCTAGCAGCTCTCCCGGGACCACGATGTCCCTGTCTTTCACGTTAATCATGTTTAACGACCTTCGTCTTCACTTCGCCGTGAGTCATGCTGTTGAGCCTGCTGTAGAACTCGTCCTGCATTCCGGCCGGTATCTCGACTAGGCAGAACTGCTCTCCCCCGACCCAGTCCTCCTTCTTGACCTCCCCGAACTCTCTGAGCACATTGTACATCTTCCCAGAGTACTCTGGGGGTATCTTAACAGCGACCTCCAATTTCTCGAACTTGATGGGTATGAGGGGCTTCAAGGCCTTGAGCACCTTTTCGACCTGCTCGTTCGCGGACTTTGAGATTGTTATCTCAGCCCTTGCTTCCTCCATAGCGGACATTATCCGCTGGAGGGGGTGGGGCTTCCCCGTCTGGGGGTTAACCGCATTCATGGATATGATGGACGCGACCTGCTTCCTCCGGTCCTCCATCATATGCTTCTTCTGCTCGGTCGTCAGGTGCAGGTCTCCCTTGGAGATTATCTCCTTGAAGACCGACTCCATGTCATCGACCTTGAAGAGTTCCATCAGATGCTCTTCACTGGCCTTGTCTCCTGCCTTAGCATCCTTGAAAACGTGGTCCGCAGCCAGGACTTCCGATAGTTCGACGTCGTCGCCGCTCTTGAACTCCAATACCTTGTCGGGGTCCACGTATACTTCGTAGTTTTCCCCGTGGGTCTTGAGGCGTATGATTATAGCATCATCCAAGCTGACCATCTAAATGTCACCCCACCGGTGGAATCGCACAAAATTGGCTACTCTCCCTTGCCATCCTGTGAGTCAAGTTCCTTTCCCAGGTGCTTAATTGATTCTGAAATCTCATCTACTGTGACAGCGGAGTATTTTCCTCCGACCTCGATAGTTATCATGTCCACGTTCTCCGCCTTTATCTTGCCCTCTGAAACGCTGTTCAACGATATGATAGCGAGGTTAACGGCGTCCTTCCGAGGCATCTTCTCCTTGAACTTCTCCTCCAGCAGCTTCTCCACCTCCCTCTTGCCCATGCCTATGGCACCTGCCGTGAACTCGGTGAAGGCGCCGCTGGGGTCTGTCTCGAAGAGGTGTGGCTTGTCGTTCACGCCCGCGATCAACAGCGCGGTCCCGAAGGGCCTGGCGCCCCCGTACTGTGTGTAAGCCTGCTTTATGTCGCAGAGGTCCCTCGTGAGTGCTGACACGCTTATGGACTCGCTGTATACGAGCCGGTTCCGCTGGGCCCGCACCCTCGCATCCTCGACTAGCCTCCTGGCGTCCGCGACCAACCCGGAGGTTGCCACGCCTATGTGCTCGTCTATCTGGAATATCTTCTCGATGCTCTTGGGGACTATCAGCTTGCTGGAGACGTTCTTGTCCACAGCCAATAGAACGCCCTTGTCATATATCAAGCCCACGGCTGTCGTGCCCCTCTTCACAGCCTCCCGGGCGTATTCCACCTGGAAAAGCCGTCCGTCAGGGCTGAAAACCGTAATCGCGCGGTCATATGCCGCAGGACCTTGAGGATACATTATTATCAGGCCTCTGTTACCTCTTCTCTAAGTACCAAAACAATATGGAGTTAGCCTTTAAAAACAACCTATCCGAAGATGTCCCGTGCAATGTTCAGCCGGTCGGGAACTGTCTTGCCCTCGGCATGCTCGTAGCCCTTGGTTTCGCCCACATACTCGAGTATGTCGCTCACATGGGCTCCTGTCAGGCTGGCGGACTGGGTTAGGGATATCCCCCTGCTGTGCATCCGGCTGGCCATCTTGATCCGCGCCTTCCAGACAAGACCCCCCTCGAAGAGGCCGTGGTCGCTGTCGAAGTCGTCCACGTCGGAGAGTATGCCTTCCAGGTCTCCTGCGGACAGCTTCTTCAACGCCGACTCGACCAGGGCTTCGGTCTTCTCCCGGAAGTGCATCTTTATGAATATCTTGTGGAAGCAGTAGGTTATCATGGAGAGCTTCACAATCTCCTCCTCTTGCGTAACAGCGGCCTTGTCGCTGTAATGCCCTGCAAGCTCCCTCAGCTTCACCGAGTCCTCTTTGGATATGGCATCCAATACCTCATTCAACCTGTTCATCCTAGGCTCCAACCGAACCGGTCCTTCAGCACCTGGTAGGCTGCTTCAGGCGGTATGACACCGTCTTCGGTCACGATCATGTTAACGTGCTCTTTGGGGGTTATGTCGAATGCTGGGTTGAAGACTTTCACCCCGGGGAGTTCAGCGACCTCCGAGGCGTCCCTCTCCTCTATCTCGACTACTTCCCCGTGAACGCTGAAGGGGGAGAACTTTATGCTGCTCGTGCAGACTATGAACTCGGCTCCCGAGTGCTTGGCTGTCAATGCGACCTGGCTGGTTCCGATCTTGTTAATGACATCGCCGTTCGAATACACTGTGTCGGCTCCGACAAACACCTTCTTCACGTCCTTGTGTATCATAGTATGGTATGCCGCGCTGTCCACGATCAGAGTCACGTCTACGCCCGTGGCCTGCAGGTCTTTGACGGTTATGTGGCCCTGGAGTCTGGGCCGGGTCTCGCAGGCGTACACCTTGAATCTCTTGCCATCAGCCCATGCCCGCTTCATTATCTCAGTTACCGTGTGGCTGTTGCATATCGTGAGGAGCACGTCACCTTCTTCGATTAGGTTCGCCCCGTACTCTGCAATCTTGTCGAGGGAGCCTTCCAACTTGGATATGAAGTCGGATATGTCCGCCAACAGCATGGGCTTGGCGACCACCGGGTCGTTGTCTTTGTGGGATTCCGCGAGGTGCAGTACGTAGTTGATGGAATTAGGCAGTGAAACCGCAGTTGGCCTGGCGTCCCTCAGGACGTCACCTGCCCTGACCAGCTCATCATAGGATGCGCCGTTGACTAACTCCTCCTCCAATGCCCTGGCTGCCTCTACCGCGATTCGCAATGCACCGCGGACTTCCATGGAGTTTATCTTTTCCGCAGTCTCAGAGACGGACATGGTAAAATATATGTTTAATACTAATAATGACTATGGGTGGTGGAAAAAGGGGGAACCGCGATAGCTCGCGGGCGGATTATGCCCTGCCGCTGGTATCGGTCGCTTTGGCCTATCTCCTGCTCACCTTCTTCCAGAGCCCGGGATACCAGTACCGGAACATAAGGTGCATAGACTACCTCCTAGGGGGGACATTGTATGATGGGCAGCCGGAGTGCGTGCAGCCCCCGACCGTATACTTGGCAGGGGCGGTCTTCTCCAAGATGGGTATGCTGCAGCCACTGTCGAACGCCTTCATACTGTTGTTGAACGCGGTCTGCCTGCACACCATGCTCAAGCTCATAGGAAGGGCGGATTTCAAGGTCAGGGCAGTCGTGTCGGCTGTTTACTGCCTTCTAGTGGTGCCTTTGATGCTGGGCGAGCTGGAGACCGCCTTCGCCTGCGCTTTCATGATGGGCGGCGTCTACTACTTCTTCAAGGGTGATGATGCAAAGGGCAGGCTCGTATCGTCCACGCTGCTCGCGTTGGCGCTCATGTCCAAGGTCACGGTCCTGTCCGCTGTGGCGGCGCTGTTCTCCCTGATGGTCATAGAGCACATTAGACGAGGGTGGGAGAGCGACGACTGGGAGTATGAGACACGGCTTGCAGTTAGGGATTCGCTCCTGTTCATCGGCCCGTTAATGACGGCTTTCATCATCATGAAGCTGTTGTTCCCACAGTTCCTCGTATACACTCTGCTTAGCCACGCGCACAGCGAACAACTTGGCTACTTGGAGGCCATCACAGGGATAGTGGGTACGGACCCGTTCTCGGACTGTGACCTTTTCGTCTTCTATGTCTTCACTGCCGGCGTGGGAGCCTACTTCCTAAGGTCACGGGATGATTACGCTATGCTCTATCTGGTATCGTCTGTCGTTACGTTCGTAGCGAGGTACAAGCCCATGGGAACCACCCCCGACATATTCGGGTCAAAATACGTCGTATATCCACTGTTCTTCCTTATACTGGTGGTTGGAAGGCACCTTACAAGTTTGAGGGGTGCTATGAGGTCGCGGGCGGCTGCTCTACTGGTGGTTGGCGCGATGCTGATGGGCTCCTTCCACGTGCACGGACATCCGACCGTCAGGGAGGGCGTGTCCAGGCTGGCTGGCGGATACGACGGCCTCCAGGTTGAAGTGGCGGGTTTGAAGGAGACCTTCGACAGGTTCTACACGTTCCTGCCCCGGAACAGGGGCATAGTCCTGGTCAACGATGAGATATACCAGCTGCTAGTAGAGCAGGACACGCCCATAAAATTGGAGTATGTGGAGAACAGGAACAACCCCCCGGACTTGAGCAGGAACGTGGACTTGGGATTCGCGCCCGGCCTGGAACACTATGGGGCCGTTGAGGACAAGTTCTTCGACTTGACCGAGGAAGAATACCAGCTGGCGCGGAGGATCGAGTCGGGGGAGTTTGAGATGATATTCTTCGGCCCGAAGTCCTGGGATTCCCAGATAAACTATGCGTTCAAGAACGCCAGCAGGGAGAGCACCGAGGGGTACTGTATCATATTCCTGCCCGCATTCAACGACGTGAAGACCATCAGGCACTGGTCCACGATGATATTCAACGAGACCAGCTACTGTGACGACCTCAGGGACAGGAGCTTCAAGTACGCTTACGAGATATTCGACGGCGTCTGCGAGAAGGACCAGTGGGCTGCTGATTACTTGCTGGGGAGTGTGATGTCCATGAACTTCGTGGAAATGGACGGCAGAAGGGCGAATATAAAGCTGAGCAAGAAGTGCGTCGGAGGGGGGGACCTGATAGACCGGATGCACAGCGTGGGTTCGGGGGAGATGATAAGGACTCCTGCCTTGATCTTCCTGGTGCTGGCCTGGACCGCCGTGCACATGCAGGGGAAAGGCGGTAAGCGAAGGAAGAAGAGGTCTTGATTTTTATCGCTGCCTTAGCATATTGATTACGTGAAGTCAGAGCTTTCTAGCGTCGACCTGAAATTCCTGGTCAGGGAGTTGAGGGAACTTCTGGTGGGAGCGAGGGTTGACAGGGTCTATCAGGTGGGTGAGCGGGAGCTTGCCTTCAGAATGTACGGGAAGGGCGGTTTGGATTTCATTTCGGCTTCTAACTTCATGTGCGTTACAAAGTACAGGAGGCCTGCTCCCAGGCAGCCCAGCTCGTTCGCGATGCAGCTGAGGAAGAACCTGAAGGGAAAGTCGGTAAGGGATGTGAGACAGCACGGGTTCGACCGTATAGTGGAGGTGAAATTCGACGAGCACATCCTGGTGTTCGAGCTCTTCAGCAAGGGCAATGTCATACTATGCGACAGTGGGATGAAGATCATGGGTTTGCTGGACTGGCAGAAGTGGAGGGACCGGACCCTCGGCGTCGGTAGGGTATACGAGTACCCCCCGCCCGTGAAAGACCCCCAACTCGTGGACGAGGACGGTTTCAGGGAGGTGATGTCATCATCCGAGAAGGGTGTTGCGTCTACGCTGGCCACCAGGTTCAGTCTTGGAGGGTACTATGCGGAGAAAGTCTGCGGCGATGCTGGGATAGACCCGGGAGCAGCATATGATGAGGTGGACCATGGAATGCTGTGGAGGGCCTTCCAGGATTTCATAGACTCGCTGGAGGCGGATGCCAACCCTGTCTTGGAGGAGGATAACGTCCTGCCGTTTGGAGGGGGTGAGAACAGGTTCCATAGCTTTAACGAGGCGGTAGACGAGTACTTCAGCAGGATGGAAAGGGAGGATAAGGAGTTCAAGGTCGAAGCTGGGATAGAATCAAAACGTGAGAGGCTGGAGAAGCAGCTGGAGAACCAGTTGAGAGCCTATGAGGAGGCTTCCTCCGGTGTAGACGAGGAGAGGGCGAAGGGCGACCGCTTATACCAGAGGATGTCAGAGCTTAACCTCGCATTGGACAGGATCAGGGAGCTGAAGAGGAAAGGCTTGGACGATGAGGACATAATGGAGGAGCTCAAAGACATGGGGTTCATAAAGGGTTTGGAAGGCCACAGGCTCAAGTTGGATTTATAGCTAGTAGGTCGCTGAGCTGATGCACTTGCTGAACATCCACTCGTCGTTTTTTATCCTCTGGCATAGGTTCGGGTCGCCGGCGCAGTCGGCAACCTTGTAGATGCACTGATTGTATAGGCCCTCTTCCAGTATTTCCTCGCAGAGCCTGAAGTCACACTTCGATAGGGCTATCCTGGAGTAGCAGTTCTCCCTTGGCATGCTGGGCTCGATCTCGTTGCAGGCCTGGAGTTCCGGCCTTTTTGACAATGTTTCATGCCTGCCCTCGGCGGTTGATTCCATGCAACCGCACGCGAGAATCAGACTCAGCAGTATAAATGCTGATTTCAATTAGACCACCACAGTCGATATATATTGAAATGAGGCGAATATAAAAGGGATATGAAGGTTGAGAGCCTGTTAAAGAAGAGCCTTTGGCATGTGGCTGCGGCTGCCTTCACGGTCTCGCTCGGGCTGAGGCTCGTTATCGGTTACGTGTTCCAATCCCATTTCGGTTGGCATTCGGTGAACCACCTGGAGACCTGGCTGTACACGGGCGTGATGGAAGGCACCCATCTTACGGGATACCAGCTGCTGGACCCGACGGTCTGGCTGCTCAGAATCATTGGCATGGCAGTGCCCGACGGGCTAAGCCTATATGCGGTGATGTTCACCGCTGTAGTCCTGGCATCCCTGACAGCCGCTCTGATAACGGTTTTCATCGGAATGTTATACGACAAGAGAACAGGTTTTGTTGCTGGGCTCATCTACGGGGGCATGATAGAGCCTCTCGCGCTCAGCCTTTCAGGTTTCACACACGACCACATGCAATTGCCGATCGTGGTGGTCACATTCATCATCGCGTTGAAAGCGGTTCGTTCCACGGGCCGGGAGAGGAGGGCCTGGGGTTTGGGCTACCTGGTTTTGGTGTTCATTGCAAGGTATGTGAACGAGATAGTATATGTGGGTGCGGGAGCGACTGCACTCTACATCTTCTATGAGGCCTTCAGACCATGGGTTGAGGACAGATACGGCAGGAAAACAGGTTCGAAGGTCTACCCCGCCATGATAGGGCTGCTTGTTTTGTCGCTGGTGTTCTTCACGAATGTGGTGCCTTTGATAACAGACTACCTGGTGGGTAAGATGGAAGCGCTGCCACAGGGGTGGGGCGGCAGCGCCGACGTTATGCCCCTTTCACTGATCACATTCTGGCTTAGATATAATATACTATTGTTCCTACTGCCCGCGGGCCTCGCTGCAGGATACAAGAGAAGGGACACATATGGGATCTCCCTGATGCTCTTCGGTTTTGTGATAGCCACAGTAATGGACCGGGGCACCAGGGTAAGCGACGTGGGAGTGGCCATCCTGTCCGCCTATGCGATAGTCGACTGGAACCTCAAGCCCAGGAGGAAGCCCGGTTTCGTTAAGAGCCTGCCGGAGTTCATGAGAAGGAGGTACATGTGGTGGCTGACATCCCTGTATTCTGTCGGTTTGTTCGCTTTCATGAGCTCCTGGACCGTGCTCAGGACCGAGTACTTCATGATCTACACGGCCGGGGGCGCGACCATATTGTACTCCCTCTACACGCTCAAGAAGGACAAGCTGCTCGTATACGCTGTCTCGACTGTGCTGTTGGTTGGTTTGATGGCCAACACGGCCTATGTTTACAACGTCGAACCCCGGAGGATAGTGACTGAGACAGAATACCAGGTCCTGCACTGGCTGGGAGAGAACAACCGCGGCGGGAAGGTGCTGGCAGGATGGGACAGGGGCTACATGGTGGAGGCAGTATCCGGTTTGGAGGCGGTCTCAACCCCACATCGGATAGACGAGGACGTGCATGAGATGCTCTGGTTCATCGACCGACACGCTGCCGTCAGCCTGAGGAAGGAGGGCGTCAGGTACGTCCTATTGAACAGCGAGAACTTCAACGTCATAGGTGACGGTGTGGACATGGCATACCGTCTGACTGGAGGACTGCTAATGGAGCCCGACAAGGTCCCGCCTATGGAGCTGACGAACAGGTTCACCATATACAAGCTCAGGACGAAGACCGCGGACAGGCACTTCAAGCTTTTGAAGGAGGAGCACGACCCAGTCACAGGCATGGACTTCCTGCTATATGAGATAACCGAAGAGCCTACGGAGGAGGAGATGACCAATTCCATGGTGAGCGCAGTAGCAGCCAACATAGGAAGCGACAAGATAGCGTTGATAGACGTGGAGCTGATAAGGCCCAACGGGAAGGTGTACAAGAGCACTACCAACGACACGTTCGAAGCCGGCGAAGTGAGGGAGGTGATGTACACCGGCCGTAAGAACTTCAGGGAATACGACTGCAGGCTGTCAGCCAGGCCGATCAAAGGCGAACTCTGGGGCTATGTGGGAGAGCTGACGTTCGTCAACAAGGCGGAGGCCAGGTACGTTGAGATAAGGGCCTTGCTCGTGGAGCGGCAGTCTGATACGGAAAGCGGCATATTCACGAAGGTGGTGCACTTCAAGGAAGGTCAGAAGAAGACCATACAGTACTCGTTCGAGAACGTGGACCCCGACAGGGAGTACATGCTCAGACTTGACCCGCGGGATGGGCTGGAGGTCATAGAGGACGAGTCAACACCGCCGACGGTGGAGGCGGTCATCTTCTTAGCCACATTCTGCTAGAGCCGATTATCAGGGTATGGGTGAGACGTCGCTGACGAACCCCGTTCCAACCTGCCCCTGGGAGAACAGGAAGTCGAACATCAATGGCATTATGACCGCCGTCAAAGCCACCAGCCAGGACATTATGACGAAATCGAGGAAAGCCGCGTACTTGGTGCCGCCGTCCACCATCTTTATGGAGTACGCCGAGAAAGCCGCATGTATGACCAATACCACGAACAGCATGTCCTCCACCAGGGGTATGTTTATCTCGCCTATGGAGGGCAGCAAGCCCATCATGAGGCTTCCCATGGACGGGGTCTGGGCTATCGACGCGAAGGACTGCTTGAATGTGTTGTCCAGTATGCCCACCATCCTGAGGGTAGCATATGCGGCGCCAGTAACGCCGAGTATCGTTCCATAGTAGACTCCCTTGACGCTGGATGCCAGCTGAAGCCGCAACTCCCTGAGAGACAGTAGTTTGATGAAGTTGTCGCTGATTATCTGGCTCGCCTCCTCCGGGTCGCCGCCGAGGTTTATCACCTGTATGAATATGCTCCCGAACTTCTCTATCATGTTGCTGCCCGTCTCCCCAGCGAAGTACATCCAGGACTGGAACTTGTCGCACCTCACCCTCAAACGAGCGTAGAGGCTCTCCACAGGGTCGTTCAAGACGCCGAACTCGTGGATCCTCAGGGGTCCGAGCGTGCCTACGAGGCTGCCGCCCCGCGCAGAGAGGGAACCACCAAGAGACCTTATGAACGCGGGGAAGGCCTGGTCTTTCTTGATGACGGCAGATTCCAGCCTGGAGCCCAACACGCCGATCCCGGCCAGCGGAGAGAGGGACAGTGCTATGAGCAACGGTGTCGGGGCGCCGAACGGGCGGAACCACAGAAGGGGGATCGCAAGGACTATGCATAGTATGAATATGGGTATCATCACTGCCCTTATACGCCTGTACTCCGGCGCCTTGATGGGCAGATGGTGGCATATTAGGTCATGTGTTATGAAGCTGTCTATGAACACCAGAGAAAGTATGTCTATGAAGAACAATGCGACGCCGCTCAACGCTACCAGGACGTATATGCTGTAGCCCATTATCAGCGGCAGCATGAAGGATATGGCCATCATGAAGGACACCGCGATGGTCAGGGAGACGAGAGCGTCCTGTATGAGGCTCAGGGTCTGGAGGCTCTGCTTGTACTCGGTGGAGTAGTCTTCCATGACCGCGGACTGCTCCTGCTTGAGGAACAGGTCGACACGCTCCCCGAAGTCGAATGCGGCGCTCATCCTGTCCAGGAAGTTGCCCAGTATCTTCGAGGGTACGAGGGTGGAAAGCTTACGGCAGGTCCTTACCAAACCAAGGTTCCAGTAGTCTGCTAGGTAGGCGACCTTCTCCATGACCTTCGCTATCTCCCCGTACTCCACCCTCTGAGAGGAGAGCCTGAACAGCTGGCGGCGCTTAACGTGGAGGGTTGAAAGAGATCCGGTGTATGTGATGAAATAGTGTATGTTCTCGTGTATGTTGACCTTGATTCGTTCGATGACATAGTAGGGGTAGATGAACACGGACGCGAAGCCAAGAAGCAGGATGCCAAAGGGCAGCAGGAAGAGCAAGGGGGTCAATCCCCCGAGGTCGAACATGCCTCCGTAGAAGTTAACCAGGATGAGCGTCGAGAAGAAGAGCAGCAGGGTTATGGCGAGGACCGGGGCCACCAGCTTCATGAAGAAGTCGTCTAGTGTGTTGTATCCTGCCAGCCGGGTCGCCTCTTCGAAGTCCAAATCCATTTTAAACCGGGAAGGGGAGGCCCTCCTTGCCCTTGTAGTAGTAGGACTTGATGATCTCCCACACGTCGAAGTAGTTGAATATTCCCTCGCTTATCATCTTGTTCAGTATGGCCGCGCGGAACTCTAGCTCGTCGTAGATTCCGCGGACGTCCTTGTATCCGAGTAATCTGGCGATCTTTTCCTCCAGGATGTAGCTGTTGTGGTATCCGAGGAAGCCGAACTCGTCGGTTGCCGGAACCCACTCGAAGACCGTTGCCGTGCCCACCTTGCCGAGCTCGTCATAGAATTTGATCAGCTCCGTCACCGAGAGGACACGACGGACGAACTTCCCGTGCAAGTAGACTGCCTGCTGGATCAACACCACATTGAGGTTGTCGATTGCGGATATGGGGACGTTTATGGGGTGGCCGGTCATACGCTGTATCATCTTGTGGGGGTCTCCGGCGTGGAAGGTGCTCATCACCGGGTGGCCGGTCTGCATGGCCTGGAATGCGATGTTACCCTCCTTCTCACGGATCTCGCCGACGATGATGTAGTTGGGTCGGGACCGAAGGGCCGCCACGAGCAGGCGCATCATGTCCACATCCGTCTCCTTACCCGACTCCCTCGTTACGAGGTGCTGCCACGCAGGATGGGGCATCGTGACCTCCGGGGTGTTCTCAACGCTGTAGACCTTCGCGTCAGGTTTTATGAAAGCGCTCAACGCGTTCAATGTGGTTGTCTTACCCGACGCGGTCTCCCCGCAGATGAATATGCTCATCCCGTTCTCCAGGCACAGCCACATGTAGGCCGCCAGCTCCGCTGGGAACGTGTGCCAGTTTACGAGCTGTGTGACGCTGATGGGGACCTTGCTGAACTTCCGGATGGTGAAGCTGCTGCCCTCGAGGCTGACCTCCCGGCCGTAGATGAAGTTCACCCTGCTGCCGTCGGGCATGATGGCGTCCACGACAGGGTAGGCTTCGCTCACCGGCCGCTCCACCCGCTCGCTGGAGTCGAACACGTACTTGTCCAGCTGGAGATCAGTGTTGAATATGATGTTCGTAGCCACCATCTCGAATATCTTGTGGATGGTGTACACCCTCGCGACGCCGATGCAGTGTATGTCCTCGATGTAGGGGTCACGGAGCAGAGGCTCGAGTATGCCGTAACCAACCCGCTCACGTATGAGGAAGTACTTTATCTTGTCATATTCGGCCTGGGTGAGGTTTATCCTGGATCCGCCGCCCATCTGGGACTTGAGGTTCTCGAAGAATCCCTTCTTCTCATCGGCCGCCACGGGCTTGCCCCCGACGGTCACAAGCTGGTTCATGAGGTTCACGAGTATGTCGCTAAGGTCCTCTGTTGTGTCGCTGGTGTCCATGCTGTGGGCGATCTTGATCAGCTGGTCGGATATCTTGTTGAACATCTCCGTCTCCCGGGGCGTGAGCTGCGGCTCGACGGCGATGTACTGGGTCTCGTTCTCCCCCGGCCTCCGGAGTATGTGTATGAATATAGGATCGCCGACGGGGTACATTACGTTGGGAAAATCGAGGCCTTTGAGGCTCCTGTCCAACTGGACGTAGAAGTCGGGCTTCTCAAGGCCCTTGGTCTGCAAGTACTCTTTCAGGTGGGGGTTCCTGTTCTGCGCGTCGATGAACTCCTTCTCATCAGTCATTTTGCTATGCCAGACCTCCGATGTCGATGATCATTCCCTGCCCCGGCTCGACACGGAAGGCGATCTGCGGGACTACCTGTATCTTGCTCCTCTTGAAGCGGTTGACTTCCATGTACTTCTTCGTCTCCCCGCCAAGCTGCTTTGTGCCGAACATCAGGTAGATGTCGGACACTGAACGCAGCAGGGTCAGCAGGCTCTTGTTCAGCTGCTCGGGGTCGACGGTGAATATGACTATCTTGCCCTTGTTCGCAATCTTCTTGAAGAACTTTATAACGTCAAAGGCCTTCTCCTGGCTTATGTTCCCCTGGACCAGGAGGAACGAAAGCGTGTCGATGATGATTATCTTGCGCTCGTAGAGCTCCTTCTGCGCCAGCAACCTGTCCAGGAAGTCGGAGCGGAGCTTGCCGCCGCCGATGAACGGGAACATTGGTATGAACAGGAGCGTCTGGTTGATGACCCACTCGTCGACCACGTACTGGAGGGATTCCATCTGCTCCAGGAAGTCCTTGGTGGAGAGCTCGGTGCTTATGTAGGTGGCGGAGGCGCCGTTGACGAGGAAGGCGTAGAGGAGTCTCTGCACGAGAAGGCTCTTGCCCATGCCGTCCTTGCCCTCGATGAGGACCATGGAACTGTAGGGCATGGCACCACCAAGTTTGGTGTGGAGCATGTCCCTTTTGATCCTTATGCTGATGTAGTCCTCGTCCTTCTCCTCCCCTTCACTGGGTTCCTCGGCCATCTCCAATACCACTATTTGAAAGTTATCATATAATATCCCCTTCAGCCCCCTCCAAAGACCCTTTATCACCCTCAGAATCTTCTTTTTCAGGGCTTTTTTGGGGTTTTTTGACCGCCAGGACCATCTCGGACATCTTTATTATCATCTCCAGGTTCTCCTCGATTGTGGATAGCCGGTCCTGGTTCTCACGCGTAAGATCCAAGGTCTTGGACATTGTAGTGTCCAGGTCGTCGGTTTTGGACTCTAACGTGTTTATTTTGTCGTTTATCTGGCGGTTAGCCTCCTTGAACTCCCTTATCTGCTCGGCGGTTATCTCTAACCTCACGGTCTGAACGGACTTGTTGCCCCTGAAATACCCCCCTAACCTGTTGAAAAAGGACCGTATCATGTCCAATGGACACCAAAATAGAATTGGATTCTGCGTATAAAATTAGGTTGTGCCGCCGCAGATCAGAGAGTAACCGCGTTCAAGCTGTGATTTGCAGTCCTCCTGTTTGATGCTGCTCCTGAACAGCATGCACTTGGAATCGTTCTTCAACGTGAAGGCAACGCATAATATGCACTTGTCCCTTATGCCCATTAAGGCTATCTCGTTGTCGGGTATCATGAGGCAGTAGTCTGAGTTGTTAACTGCTATGCCGATGGAACCATAGCACTGGTATTTCTTCTGCAATGTGCTGAGCTGGTCACAGTATGTCAGGTTGTTCTGCCCCAACGCGAGGGTCTGGAAGCATATGTCACGGGCGTCCACGTCCTTCTTCTGCCCGCAGAACTCCGTCCGGTTGAAGGACATCGCATACCTGGCAGCCAGGAACACCAAGCCGACGAGGAGCAGGACCATGAACCTGACGAACCATTTCATGAAGTTGCTGCGCTCGAATATGTGGATCCTGTCCTTGTTCTCCTGCACCGACCTGTGATAGCCTGGGACGTGTGTGACCTCCTTGACCAGCAGATCCTTCGCCCTCTCCAAGCCCACATGGTCTATGAAAACGTTCTTTATTATGTTGTTGAGGACTATCTTCTCCTGGTGCTTGTTAAGCTTGTCCTCTTCGATGCCCATCTTCTTGACCTCGCGGTTGACCCGCTCGACACCGTCAAGCCCTCCGTAGAGCATGTAAGCCTTCTTGCGGAGGTCCTCTATCTTAGGTTTCATACCAGTAGAGATATGCGAAATGTGGTTTATATTTCCCGGGCCTTAATCACTATTTGGAAAATGAGGAGGGGGCAGGCAGCCGTGGAATGGGTAGTCATACTTTCCGTTGCGATACTGATACTTGCGGTCATGCTGTCCTTCAACGAGGAGAACTACCTTTTCTTCAGGAACAACATGAAGGTTAGCAAGGCTAAGGCCGCTTTGAACGAGCTGAAGAACTCCGCGGATTTCGTTTACAGCCAGGGAAGCGGCGCCAAAACCAGGGTTTACGTCACCATCCCCGTGGAGACCAACATCACCATAGAAACCCTTTCAACCGGGACAGGTCAGATACAGGCCGAGGTCCTAGTGAACGGGGAGAGGGAGTACTTTGACGTCTACACCGAGGCTAACCTGAGCGGTAGCCTGCCCGAGAAGGGCGGAAGCTACTGCGTGGACATCGAATGCCTCGGCGAGGTGGTCAGCATAACGAGGAGCAGCGGATCATGCTCAACATAGCTTATGAACTTGAAGATGAGAGTTAGGGGGCAGGTGACTGTAGAGTACGTTGTGGTTTTCGCCATCCTGATGCTGGTTTTCGTGGTGGCCTTCCACTCCGTGAGCGTGGAGCGGAAGCACGCCTCCCAGATGCTGTGGAGCGTGGACGCCCGGGAGAACACCTGGGACCTGGCGGAATCCATAAACGCGGCCGTCATAGGAGGTCCTGGGACCAACATGACCATAACAATGCCTGGGAAGCTAGTGGGGGGAGTGAACTACACCATAACGGTCTACCCGCGCATGGTCGCGTTGGACATACCCTCCTATAACAGGGAGTTCACGTGGAGGATACTCACCAGCAACATAAACGGGTCTGACGCTGCGCTGACCCTCCATAAAGGGGAGGTCACAATAATGAACAAAGACGACGTCATATACTTGAGCTAAGATGAAGAGGGGAGCGGCTTTCACGTTGGACATGATAATAGCGGTGTTCCTGTTCGTGGTCATACTCTTGGGCATCCTCTGGCTGTGGAGCGAGACATACAGGCAGGTCTACTACAGCGGGGACGAGAACGCCAGGTTCCGAAAGTCGGTTGACGTCTCCGACATACTCGTGAAGTCGGGTGGCACACCCGCCAACTGGTACCTGAACGAGGAGGTGACGACAGCCAACACGCATTCCATCGGACTGGCGGAGGAGGAGAACGTGCTGGACCGCGTCAGGATCGACAAGTTCAACGCATCGAACACAACAATACTGAGGACAATACTGGGACTGACGAGGGAGACGTTCGAGGTGACCATAACAGCCAACTGGACCACCACGCCGAACCTCCTGTACAATGTGAGCGACTTCAACAGCTCCTCCACCAAGGTGCACGTGGTGGAGAGGATAGCATTGCTGGACGGGGAGAGGGTCAGGTTGAAGGTCAAGGTGGGGTACGCGAGAAGATGAGGAGAGGGTTTGTTGTTTCGCTGGATGTGATGGCAGCCACCATAATAGCGGTGGTGATGATAGTGGCGACATTGACGCTGCTCACAGAGCCCAGCAAGTACCCGGACGAGTACCTCTACAGGTATTCGGTGGACTTCCTGACTGTGGCGACTAAGGAGGGAAGCTTCTCCGACGGCATCTCGGGCAACTGGACCCCCGCGGAGGACCTGTTCGACATGGCCTCCAGCAACGTATGCTTCAACGTCACGCTGAAAGACCAGGATGAGAGCCTGGTATACAATTACACGAGGCCTTGCAGGAGCCCTGACTATGCGGTTGTTGGGAAGTACGTGGTGACGGACGGGGGCAGGAACTATCTTTCTGAGATGAGGATGTGGTACAAGTGAGGGAGCGCGGATACCTTTTCACGGCTTTGACGTTCTTCATGCTAATATCAGTGTTCAGCCTGGCCTACTTCTACCATGGCATAAACGCGGACGGGCGGTACTTCGACGTGACGCCCATGAAGAACCGCGCCATAAACGACAACATCGGGGAGAACCTGGAGGAGACCCTCGGCCTGGACATATCAGTCAACAGAAGCGGCAACGTGACCGTGGAGTTCGAAGACTATATACCCTCATCGTATAATGTCACATACGCGGTCGTGAACTACAGCGACTACGTGAACACAAAATACAAGGCGTCGGTGAACTCCAACATAACATTGGACGTCACCCAGTTCAACCTCCTGTTCCCAATAGACCCCTACAGCTTCACATACGGGTGGGAGAACGACTTCAAGAGGGGGATACTAGCCTATAACACGTCATCCGACACTTCAACTTTCATAGGGTACGACATAGTCGCAACGTTCGCCGACGACCGCATATACGATGTGATGTGGTTGGAGGGGGAGAACCTCACCGGCGGAGGGGACAACACAGCGAGCGGGAGCGCATCAGGCGGATACTACAAGAGCGGGATAGCAGAGCCGGACGTGTTGACGAGGACCGTGACCTCGCCACTGACAACCAATTACACGTTGTGGGTGAGGAGCCTGGACAACCAGTCCACCGACCACCAGTTCATAGTCGGCGTCGGCGGGGTGAACTCGTCCTCCAACTTCGGGGAGCACACCGCGGGCGGGTGGGCGTACGGGTGGGAGATGGGAGACAACTTCACCGTGACAGCCGGGCCGTTGGACGTTAAGGTCTATGGGCTGGCTAGCAACACGGCGGCGGTGGACGTCATCATGCTCGCCTCCGACCCTGACGTTGACCCAAACGACTACGGCGGCTTCGGGAGGCCGCCTGACACTCTGGAGGCCGGGGCGGACACTGGAGACCTGGACTTCACGTTCCACATTGAATTCGACAACCTCAAATACTCCTACGCAGGGGACCTGAACAAATCGGGGGAGAGCACGTTCAACTTCACCTTCAAAGACAACGACAGCGTCAGGTTCACCATAGGAAAGTACGTGCACGATGGTTTGAGGACCGAGTCTTACAGGGCGAGGTTGAACAACAGCAGGAGCGGCAGCAGGGGAACGGTCAAGACGATGATGAGGTTCGAAACATAGAAGGATGAAAGTCAAGGTTTTCGCATTGGTTGTGGTGTTGGCGTGGTTGGCAGCGTCCATCAGCCAGGAGCAGACGGGGTCCTGCGTGCACCCCAAGAACTCCCCTGACAACCACATAACATGCAGTCTAGGATCGGGGGCGGGGACCGGCAACCTGCTGGTCACGGCCATATCAACCTCAGGAGACAGCGGACCATACAGCCCGCCCCCTGGATTCACGGTGGTAGACGACTACTCCGGGTCTAAGGTCTCCTGTGCCCTGGCCTACAAGGTAGCGGACGGGGGGGAGGACGAGTTCACCTGGAACTATGAGGGCAGCGAGATGTCGGTCGCGTGGGTGGGGGAATACAGCGGCATGAAGGGAGCCAACCCATTGGACGAGCACAGCGAGAACGACAGCCGGGAGGGGACGGTCTCGTCCCTTGCCAGCGGGACCACCGGAGAAACGATAGTCGGGGACGAGCTCGCCATCGCAGCATTCGGCATAGGCAGCGGCAGCAAGGGAACAGGCAGGATATGGTCGGACAGCTTCACAGAAGATGAGTATGTAACGGGCGACAAGTCACCGGGCCTGGCGGTGGGGGAGAGGATACTTACAGACAGGGGACGGTTCCTGACGACGTTGACGTGGAGCCAGCCCGAAAGGGCCTGCGCTTCTATAGCGACTTTCAAAGCGGACGTTCCTGTCTGCGGGGAGTACGGGTGCGAGCCCGGCGAGGACTACATGAGCTGCCCTGTGGACTGCTGCGAACGGGACTGCACGGGAAGGCAGGACAGCATATGCCGCATGGAGTGCATGGGATACAGCGGCTGCGGTCTGGTAAGCATCGAATGCGAGGGGAGCGTGTTCGGGCAGTGCGAGAGCCCGCTGAAGGAGTGCAGCGGGTGCAGGTGCAAGGTGGGAGAAGTAAGGGTGAACACCAACATACACCTTACCATAGGGGGAGCCTGGAGCAAGAGTGGCGTGGTATGGCTGGCACGCGGATGAAACCCCCAAACTGTCTTGAAGGATGTTCAAATAATTTAAAATAAATCGTTCGTATATTGTTCTATGACTACTGTGTCCAAGGAGAGGGTTGTGAGCCTCCAACTGAGGGACAGGAGCCTCATCGACACCGCAGAGATAAGGATAGACCAGGACCGGAACGTGAGACTGGACATAACAGGCACGGAAGGTCTGGAGCCTCAGATTATGCGTTTCGGGGACAACGCCAATTCTAGGGAGATCTGGTCGGCGCTCCCGGAGCCCGCGCGCGACGAGCTGGGAAGGGCCATAGCCAAGGCGGAGCAAAGCTACAGGGGAGGGGTGCCAGGCCTTGAACTCGAACAATACGGCACAAAAGCAGTGGGTCGTTGGATTTCTGGCGGCGGGAACTCCCAGATAGGATTGAGCGTTATGACCGACTCGAAGATGGTCGAGAGCGAATAACGTTCACAGATGATTTTATAACTCCCTAGTTCAATGCATATATGGGATGGTGGACATCAGAACGCACGTCGACGTACTATTGGACGCTGTCAGGCGTGATGGGGTGGTGGACTTGGACAAGCTCACCAAGGAGGTGGGCGAGGACAAGAAGAAGATAAACAACTGGCTCAAACAGTTGGAGAGCGTATTGCACGTAGACTACAGCATAAACCTCCTGAAGAAGCCCAGCGTGAAAGACAAGGAATTGGAGCGCAAGTACGTGCCGAGCATAAGGGTGGATGTCAAAGGGGAGAAGATCGAGTCCTACAAAATCACCGTTGACGGCGTGCCTTCCGAGGTAAGCATACTGGACGTCAAAGGAGACGTGATGCGAACCTACAACGTCGACCTGCCAAGGATAGGGGACGGGACCCACGCCCTATTGGACAATGTGGTCAAAGAGCTCGCAGTCAAAGCCAGCATCAAGGTCGAGGAGATAGCGGACCCGAAGAAGGCCGCGGGCGTGAAGGAACGGTTCAGGGAGCAGGCTAAAGCCAGGATACTCGAGGAGATGCCGGTCACAGAGGAACAGAGCAAAATGCTCGCAGGCATCGTATTGCACAGGGTCTACGGCCTGGGAGACCTGGAGATGATACTCGGCGACGACATGATAGAGGAGATCTGCGTCAACAGCAGCGGACTCCCGATAGTAGTCTACCAGCGGAAGCACGGCTGGCTCAAATCCAACATCATACTCCCAGAGGAGAAGGACATATTCGACTACGCCTCGCAGATCGGGCGGAGGGTCGGGAAGGACATAACCAACCTCAACCCTCTCATGGACGCCCGGCTCATATCAGGGGACCGGGTGGTAGCGTCCATGTTCCCAATATCATCCCAGGGCAACACGATAACCATAAGGAAGTTCGCCCGGGACCCTTGGACTGTCGTGGACTTCATGAGCCCCGAATACAACACCATCTCCCCCCAGATCGCATCGTTCCTGTGGCTGTGCATACAATACGAGCTGAGCGTCCTCGTAGCCGGGGGAACGGCCTCGGGGAAGACGAGCATGCTGAACAGCCTCTGCGCATTCATACCCCCCGGGCAGAGGGTTGTGAGCATAGAGGACACGAGAGAGATACAATTGCCATCACACCTCCACCTCAACTGGATACAACTGACCACTAGAGAGCCTAACCCCGATGGCCTGGGCGGTGTTACCATGCTCGACCTCATACTGTCCTCGCTGAGGATGCGGCCGGACAGGATAATCGTCGGGGAGATAAGGGACCGGAACGAGGCTGAGGTATTGTTCGAGGCCATGCACACCGGCCACAGCGTATACTCTACCATGCACGCGGACACATGCCAGCACGTCAGACGCAGGGTTACAGAACCCCCCATACAGATACCGGAGGCGGAATTGGAGGCGTTGCAGGTGATAATGACCCAGTACCGTGACCGCCTTCACGGGATAAGGAGGACCTTCGAAGTGGCGGAGGTCGTGCCAGGCACCAGGGAGCGGAGGCTGGAGCTGAAATACCTGTACAGGTGGAGGGTAAAGACGGACACGTTCGACAGGATAGACAAGAGCAGCAGAGTCGCCAACGACCTCAACCTATACACTGGGTTGAGCGCGAAGGAGATAGAGGAGGACCTGAAGGAGAAGGAGAGCGTGCTACAGTGGCTGCTTGACAACAGCATAAACAAGATGAACGACATAGGCCGGGTGATGAACATGTACTACACCGAACACGACGAGCTCATCACCGCAGTAGAGGGTGGCAAGGAGCTGGGAGAATAGGGTATGAGAGTCTATGCCATGATACTCCCCCAGGAGGCGGGGAGGAAGCTGGGACGGCGTCTGGAGGACTTCGGAATCTTCCTCACAGAGTTCATGCCCGAGCTGAAGAGCGACATAGTCTACTCTTCCATCGACATGACCGCCGAAGAGTACATGGTATCGTCGGTCGCGTCAGCCCTCCTCCTCGGCGCGCTGATGTTCACGTTCACATACATCCCGGTGTCGGTGTTGGAGCTCGCTCCAGGAAACGAAATGCTCTTCTCAGGGGTGCCGGCACTGGTCGTGATGGGCCTGGACTTCTTCGTCCTGTTGAGATACCCGAAGATACTATCCTTCAAACGGGCAGAACTAGTCGACAGAGACCTCGTCTACGCGTTGAAGGACCTCCTTCTGAACATAAGCGCGGGCCTGAGCCTATTCGAGAGCATAAAGAAGATATCAGACGCCGACTACGGTTTCGTCTCAAGGGACATGAAGACTGTCGTGGAGAACACCAAACAGGGCATGCCATTGGACGACGCCCTCGAAGACCTAGCGTTGAAGACATCCAGCGAGCACATGAGAAACGCCCTATGGCAGACCATCAACGCCGTAAAAGCAGGGGCCAGCGTCAAAGACGCCCTGGCAGGCATCATAGACGCGCTTATGAGAGAGCAGAAGAGGAAGATAATGAACTACATACAGGAGCTGAACGTGCTCTCCATGATATACATGCTGTTCGCCGTGGCAGTCCCCACCATCATAACAACGGTGCTGGTCGTGCTCACGTCCCTGATGGGAACAGGAGTGGACGAGAACATATACATGTTCGTCATCGGAATATGCATACTGGTCCAGATTTTCCTAGTGGGCTTCATAAAGAGCAGGCGGCCAGTTGTGACCGTCCTCTAAGCCTCCGGCTTCCCGAAGAGGTTGGGGCTGCGCGGCTTCTTGTATCCCCGGTCGTGCACACGATAGGAGTCCTCGCCCAAACCCAGAATGCTTACCAGCTCGGACCTGGCGACTAGGAACCGGCTATGACCGAGGAAAGTTGATAGGTAGTTGGCAGTCAATCCCGTCATCAGCTTCTCCTTCTCTTCGGCGGTCATGTGCTCCACGTCGGTTATGTTCATCTTCTTAAGCTCGTTGACGAGTATCAAAGCCCCAGACCTCCCAGACCACTTTATCATGAAATCCAAAAGCTGCTTGCCTATCGCATGCGAAGCCATATTATCACTTGTACATCACCTTAAGCCCGTTGGAGGATATGTCATAGTCCACGAAGTTCTTCACATGGTCCGACCCCCGCATCTTATGGACCTTTATCTGCCGCCCCCACTCCTCAGTCATCTTCAGCAACGTGACGGAGTCCGAGAGGAAGTCCTCCATCCCGAACCTGCTTATGTCATCAGACGCATAGCTTATCTCGGTTGTGAAAAGGGTGGTCGCGCCCATCTTCTTCAACGCCATCATGAACCTGAACAGCTCCGACCTGAATATCTGCTCGTCATGGTAGGCGATGGCAAGTGGAACGATGCTGTCCAACCCCACCCTTACGCAGTCGCTGTAGTTAATCTTTATGAACTCGAACAGGTTGTCCAGCCTCAGGGGGCTCTCCTCGCTCTCCAGCTCGTCCTGGGTTGATATTACATTGGCCCTCAACGAGGACATGTCGCATAGTGCGAGCATCTCCTCACCGACCGAGTCCAGATCCAAGCCGATCGTCTTGCAGTCACGCTTGATCTGGGACATGGTCTCCTCAAGGGTTATGTAGACCGCCTTCTGACCGAACTTCTCCGCGCCGTTCAATAGATAGGACAGGGTGAAGAGGGTCTTGCCGGACCCGCTGCAACCCGCTATCAGGTTTATGCTCTCAGGTATGTAGCCGCCGCCGAGCAGATTATCATAGCCTTCGATGCCTGTCTTAATCCTGTCACTCATGAGATCACCTTTTGCCAGGTAACATATTAAGCGGCTATTATAAAAGATGGGTAATATACATAAGATAATCGAAGATGAAGGCATACTATATAGCTGCGAAATTCTTCCCGGAAGAAGTTAAGGAAGAGGTCCGGACGCTGCTACAATACTGCGGCAGCAGGATGAGCCCGGAAGTCTGGGTGGGAAGGGCGCTGCTGGTCAGCATGATGGTCTTCACCTTAGCCCTGTTCATAGTCCACTATACGATAGAAGACTACTGGAGGGCCGTGTTACTGATGCTGTTGGCATTGACAATCTACCACATAACGACATACCTGCTGCTCTTCTACAAGGCGGAAGGCCGGGCGAGGGCGGTGGAGAGGGTACTCCCCAACTTCCTGCAGCTGGTGGCGGCGAACCTGAACTCGGGGATGACCCCCTTCCAGGCGTTCAAGGAGTCCAGCAGGATGGAATTCGGGATACTCAAAGACGAGATAGACAACACCATCGCGCTTTCCATGGGTACCATGCCATTCCACGACGCGCTGTTGGACATGCCTAAGAGGGTGAAGTCCACCATGTTCAAGAACGTCATCGAGCTGTTCGTGGAGGGGATGAAGACCGGCGGGCCGCTGGCCACCCTGCTGGCCGACATCGCCAAGGACATAAACGAGAACCTCGACCTGCGGAGGGAAATCGTGACACGCAGCAGGAGCTACATACTGTTCATATCCTTCATAGTCGTTTTCGGGTCGCCCCTGCTGACCGCGGTTTCCCTCCATTTCATACGCACAATAGACGAGGTCATCGGGGTCGTGCAGATGGAGATCCCGGAGATACAGAGCGTAGGGGGCATAAGCTTCGGCGAGCTCGTGCTCACCCCGGAGTTCCTGACCCGCGTGGGCATCGTGAACATCTCGCTCACCTCCCTGATAGCCAGCTGGCTTCTAGCGATAATCAGCCATGGGAAGGACAAGTACCTGTTCAGGTACGCTGTATTCCTCGTTCCCGCATCTATCGCGGCGTTCTTCATACTCGACTTCCTGATAAAGACGTTGTTGGGTTCACCGATATAAGATGAAGGTTGCACTGGTAAGCGAGTACTTTCCAATGAGCCCCGGCCGGGAGATGCGCGGGGGAGTGGAAGCCAGGACATACTTCGTGTCAAGACACCTCGCCAAACGCCATGACGTCAAAGTCTACAGCATCATGGAGGATGGGATGAGCGAGGAAAGCGAGTTCGAGGGCATGAGGGTGGCGAGGGTGAAGCCCGAAGTGTCCTATTCACAGTCGTCGTCTTTGGACAAGCGATTGATGTTCATGCGAAACGCCGCAAAGGAGATTAGGAAGGGAGGTTATGACCTGGTGGACGGCTGCAGCGTCACAGGATACCCTCCCGCATGGTGGAGCAAGTGCAGGGGTAGGGTGATAACATACCACGACCTCTGGACAGGCAGATGGATCCAGAACATGGGTTGGAAGGGGTTGTTCGGGGAAGTGCTGGAAAGGTACGTCCTGTCAAGGAACTGGGACCACATAACGGCCGTCAGCCAGTACACCAAAGACAACCTCGTAGATTATGGGATAGACGCGGATAGGATAACCGTCGCCCACAACGGCATAGACTTGGAAGAGTACAAGAGCGTGAATTCTGAAAAATACGATTCGCCAACGGTCTGCGCTGTGGCCCGGATGGTGAAGTACAAGCGATTGGAAGACCTGATAAGAGCCCATTCGCTGGTGAGGGAGGAGGTAGAGGACGCCAGGGTGAGGATAATAGGCACCGGACCCGAGAGAGAAAGGCTCGAATCATTGTCGGAATCCCTGGGAGTCTCCGACTCCGTGGAGTTCATAGGATACGTGAGGGAGCACGCTGAAGTCCTGAAGACCATCAAGTCCTCCCATTGCCTCTGCCTGCCCAGCGCGGTGGAGGGGTTCGGCATAACCGTCGTGGAAGCCATGGCATTGGATGTTCCTTATGTGGCGTCGGACATACCAGCGGTAAGGGAAGCCACGAGAGGCGGGGCTGGCGGATCTCTATACAAGCTGGGAGACGTTGAGGAACTGGCGGAAAAGCTGAAGGCCGCGCTAAACGGCGAGGTAAGGGGAGGGGTGAAGTTCATAGAGGAGTACGATTGGAGCAGGACGGCGGAGAAGGTGGAGGACGTCTATGAGAGAGTCGTTGAACGGAGTTGATAGCGGAGCCTGGATGCTA
The DNA here is from genome assembly GCA_014727915.1 of Candidatus Altarchaeales archaeon. GTDB lineage: Archaea > Altiarchaeota > Altiarchaeia > IMC4 > SCGC-AAA252-I15 > WJMO01. The sequence goes on from WJMO01000006.1 coordinate 276,056, forward strand.
ATAGCGCTTATACTTTCTTCCGCGCTCATGATACCCCAACTTGGAGACGCGTTCGGCGGATTCCACGGCATGAGCGAAGCCTACTTCACACAGCTTGGGCAGAGCCTCCTCGACAACCCGCTGAAGTATCCCACGAGGCCGGACGGGTCGGCACAGTCGGACAACATACTACTACCATACCTCCTGTACGTGAGCTTCAAGGTGTTCGGCGTGTCGGAGGCCAGCGCGCGATTTGTGGTGGTGGCGTTCACGCTCGCGGCAATCGCAGCAGTCTACCATATCTGCAAGAGGCTGTACGGTGCCAGGACGGCAGCATATGCGAGCCTCATACTGGCGGCTACTCCAATGAATGTGCTAGTGGGTAGGAACGTCCAACCGGACACCGTATTCGTATCCCTCGGACTGTCAGCAGTCTGCCTGTTCCTCAAGGGCGGCAGACGCAACACCATCCTGGCGGGCGCTCTCGCCTTCCTCTCCTTCCTGGCGAAGCTGCCGGGCATACTATTCACAATCGGCATAATAGCCTACGTCATATCCGAGAAGAGAAGCGACGTTCTCAACGACCCCCGGCTTAAAACTTTCCTAGTCACATCCCTCCTGATCATGATACCATACCTGGCGTACAACCTTGCCTTCCACCAGCAAGGCTTCCTGTCAGCGGTCACGTCAAGGGTGATGCTGGCAGCCTCGGAGGAGGGGAGCAACAACGGACCGGACATGATAGCCTACGAGACATTCTACGGATTGAGCCCGCTGATAGCATTGGCATTCCTCGCCGGACTTGCATATTCCATTGCAAAGCATCGTGAAAATAACACCCTGCCCCTCATATTCTCCGCCATGTTCCTCCTGTTCTTCCTCGTCTACAACAAGCACAGCTACTACATCCTACCACTCGCGCCTTTCGCGGCGATGATAGCAGCGAATGCACTGGCGGGCATCAGGGAAAAACGTGTTGAAACCGCGCTCATGATATTGCTGGTCTTGTCCGGCGCGTTCTACAGCCTGCTGATGCTCTGCGGCAACAAGTACGGGTACAGGGAATACGAGAGGCTGCCGGGAATTTATGGTGAGGAGGACGCGGCCATAGCGGTGTCGGACCACATCTCCGACAACTTCATAGACCTCGTAACCTACTACAACCCCCGAGCGGAAGTGATCAGGCTGAAGAACGTAAGGGAGGGCGAGGACTGCCTTATGCCGTTGGACTACACCAGACCAACATATAACCTGCTACACCGTTCTGAACTGAGCCTGAACGCGTTGAACGAGGACATGAGAGCCCGACTGCTAGAGAGGAGCGCCGCATCCGACGTCTACGCCCTGTCATTCTTCGGCATCGTGTTCAGCGCCGAGCCAGCCAACCAGCACTTCTTCACCCACGGGAGGCTGCGGATGAACAGGGCAAAAGACGTCAGAGGAACAGGGCCGGTGAAACTCGGCGAAGCCCCCGAACTCTTCCTCGTCAAACTGAAAGAAGGAGAAAGACTCTACCGCCGCGAAGACGGAGCATACAGCATACGAGGCCGAGCAGGTTTTTAAGGTCTCTGCGAATACTTTACCAAAAATGATATTTTTTCTGTGGTGATTGGATTGATTGATCGAGTTCCGAGCGGGATACCAGGCCTCGACGAACTCCTGGGAGGGGGTTTCGTCAAGCGGAGGCATATCGTCATCTGCGGGGGTCCTGGAAGCGGTAAGACGACACTTGGCTATGAGTTCCTGTACCGGGGGGCTGAAGAGTACAATGAGAAGGGCTTGTTCGTTTCCCTTGAGCAGTCCCCGGAGAGGGTGGTGGAGGGCGCGAAGGCCCTCTTCAAGGAGTGGGACTGGGACAGCCACCTGGACAAGAACATCGTCGTGACGAGGATACAGTTGGAGGACTTCAACAACCTGAAGGACATAATAGGCAGCTATGTGAGGGAGCACGGGGTCAAGCGGGTAGTGTTGGACAGCCTCACGTTGCTGAAGCTGTACTTCAGGGGGGAGGACGCGTACAGGAACAACCTCTACGAGCTTCTGACGTTCATGGGCGACCTGGACTGCACCTCCCTGCTCACGTTGGAGAAGGAGATTAACAAGAGGAGCGAGGCCAACTACGACATGGAGGAGTTCGTGGCCGACGGGGTCATAAACATGTACCTTGTCCCCAAGGACATGGACCGGCTCAGGGTGTTGGAGATAATAAAGATGCGGGACACAGACCACAGCACCAAGCTCTGCCCGTTCAAGATAACACCCGAGGGGCTTATGATCTCGCCAAAAGCCAGGATGTTCGGCGGCATCGAGTGATGTGACGATGGATCCGGGTTCTGGAGTCTACGCGTACCTTTTGAACAAGGTGACAGGGTATTTCAGCGAGGTCAACGGCAGCCTCGCTGAGAAGGCGCTCCAGGACAGCAGGGGAATATTGGATGAAGCGAAGGTCAAGTACACCATAGACAAGGGGCTTATAACCATCACCGAATCCGAGGAGAAACACATCAATGCACTGTACGATTTCACCCTATCGGTTGCTGAGGTCTTCGAATCCAAGTACGGCGTGAACGAGGTGTGGGGTAAGCTGAAGAAGGTAATGGTCTCGGTGCTCGTGGACAACAAGACAGAAGTCAAAGAGTACTCGGTCGAGCTGCCAATAGCCAAGTACAGGATAAGGTACATGAGACAGGACAATGTGGTCGGCTTCAGCACGGCCAAGATAATGGACAAGGACCGGTGGTTGGACGGGCAGGTGCTGGTCACAAACCATAGGATGGTATTCCAGGAGACGAAGACCGACTATGAGGTCCCGCTCTCTGCGATAGCCACCATAGGGCGTGAGATATACCTGAAGGGGGTGAGTTCCCGGGAGCTAGGGGGCGTGATAAGGATGATAGACTTCAGGATGAAACCTGAGCTGCTCTCATGCGCCCTCTTCCTCGCCGAGAAGGAGTTCATGAGGGAGTTCATGAGGGTCGTGTCCATAGCTAGGGGAGAGTACGCGAGGTTGAACGACGTCGAGACTAGAGTGTTGCTGGCGCTATACAGGGAGGTTCCCGCCAAGGAGCTTCCCATGATATGCAACATAGGCGAGTGGGAGGCGAAAAAGTCGTTCGAGCGGATTTTGGACCTCGGGTTCGTGGACAAAGGCGGGCACCTGACTTCATACGGGATAAACACTGCGGAAGGATACTTAAAACAGAACAGGTAAAATGGTAAAAGCGGAGGATATTTGGTTAAAATGACAGTTGATTTGGACAGGAGCATAGTTGTGAACTTCAAGACGTACGAGCAGGCCACTGGAGCGAAAGCGGTGAAACTGGCTGGCATATGCGATGAGGTGGCGGAGGAGGCGGGAGCCAACATAGTCGTCGCAGTGCAGGCTGTGGACATACGGGCAGTCGCCGAGGCAGTCTCGATCCCGGTGTTCGCCCAGCACATAGACCCTGTGAAGTACGGGAGCAGCACAGGTTGGATACTCCCGGAGGCTGTATTGGAGGCAGGGGCAGTGGGGACTTTGATAAGCCACAGCGAGCACAAGCTTGCGGTATTCGACATAGAGCCCCGAGTGAACAAGGCGAGGGAGTTGGGTTTGACCAGCATAGTCTGCTCTGGCATGGAAAGCAACGAGGAAACGATCAAGGAGACCAAGGAGATAGCCGCCTTGAAGCCGGACTTCATCGCAGCCGAGCCCCCGGACCTCATAGGAGGTGACGTGTCTGTGACCACCAGGCCGGACCTAGTCAGGGGCGTGGTAGAAGCCGTCAAAGAAGTGGATCCTGACGTCAGCGTGCTTACTGGAGCCGGTGTCAAGACCGGCGACGACGTCCATGACGCGCTCGAACTAGGGACCAGGGGAGTGCTGCTCGCATCAGGGGTGACGAAAGCAGAAGACCCCAAGAAAGCGCTGATGGACCTGTGCAAAGGACTCGAATAGTTTGGGAAAAAGTATAAACTATTCATACTTTTCCCCATTATTTTTTATTTTCTCTTTTTCCGGTATTCGGTGATTATGTCCTCTACCGAGGATCCAGTCTCTGAGAGCTCATGCAGTCTCTTGGCCGTTATGTACCTGAACCCTCCGAGTTCTTCAAGCTCGCCGGACTCATAGGAGGGTATGTCGCTGTCATGCAATAGCTCCACTATCCTCTTCTTGGAGGTGAAGGCAACCTCAACCCCTTCAAGGGAGTCGGGACGATTCTCGATGAGTGTTAGACCTGCGAGCACATGGGGGTAGACGCCCACGGGAACGACGTCGCCCTGGGAGATCTTCTTCAGCAGAGCCCTGTATTTCTTCAAATCCCTGATCTGCGTCTTCAAAGAGCCGATTCTCTTCTCCACGTTCGAATCCCTCACATGAACCACCCTGCGAGAGCCTTTGGACTTATTCAACTCTGCCTTCAACTCATCCAAAAGGGAATCCCGTTCCAGTATCTCCCCCTTCAACGCCTTGACCCTCCTCTCCAGGGAGCGTATGCGCCTCTCCTCCGGGGAGGGAGTTTTAGCCCTCTCGGGTTTGGGTTTTTCGCCTTTAACCTCTTCCACAGGAGCAAACGCTTTCTTGGCGCGGCTTATGCTGTTGCCCTGGAGGACGAAATGCTTCACCCGGTCGCCGAGGCCAAGGGAGTCGATCTTCTCCAGCTTGTTCCTGTGCTTGCCATACGCATACAATGCGGCGGCCAGGGAGTCGCGCTGATGGGAGTCGGATAGCTCATAATCCGAGGTGAGAGCCTGCTTTTCCGACACGGACAGGTCCTTCTCTGGAACGTACATTCGAACCCCCAGGTTGGAAGCGACCTTAGAGACCATCTCAGGAGCGGGATTCACATCACAGGCAACCAGGGAGGGGGAGCCGAATCGTATGATATGGTTCAATATCCTGGACAATCCCATGTCCTTGCTGCTATGCACTTCGACCAGTTCGCCGCCTAGGTCCAACAGCGACACCCCGGAAGTGGTCCCAGGGTCGACGCCAACGATCAAATGCCTACTCATCTACAAGTTTCCTCTGAGGGTTCTCAAGCGGGTATTCGCCCGTCAGACACGCAAGGCACAGGTCTCCCCTGCTGTGCCCTATGGCCTCCACCAGGCCGTCGACGCTCAGGTATGCGAGGGTGTCGGCGCCGATTGTCTTCCCGATCTCCTCGACGGACTTCTCCGACGCTATGAACTCCCCGCTGGTCTGCATGTCGATGCCGTAGAGACAGGGGTTCCTTATGGGCGGGGATGCAATGCGGACGTGCACCTCCTTGGCCCCCGATTTCCTGAGGGATTCTATTATCTTCTTCAACGTGGTGCCCCGGACTATGCTGTCATCCAAAAGGACTATGCGCTTGCCCTCGACCTCCGACCTGATGGGGTTCATCTTCACCCTCACGCCAAGCTCCCTCTGCTTCTGGTCGGGTAGTATGAACGTGCGGCCAACATAGCGGTTCTTCATGAATGCCTCGCTGTAGGGTATCCCAGAGCCGTTAGCATAGCCTATGGCATGGGTTATGCCCGAGTCGGGAACGGCGCATACTATGTCGGCTTCGACCGGAGACTCCCTCGCGAGTATCCTGCCCAGGTCCCGCCTGACCTTGTATATTGGCCTCCCGTCTATCACGGAATCGGCCCTGGCGAAGTAGACGTACTCGAACATGCAATGGCATAGCCTGCCCTTCGGGCCCGAGTATGATTTCATCTGGTCCCCGAACACGACTATCTCCCCAGGCTTTACATCCCTTAAAAGCTCTGCGCCCACTGTGTCCAACGCGCAGCTCTCGGAGGCGAGATAATGGTGTTCGCCCTTCCTGCCGATGCATAGGGGGCGGACGCCGGAGGGGTCGCGGACGCCGATTACCATACCGTCATAGAGTATCGCGAGTGAATATGAACCGACAAGCTGCTTCATGGTGGCCTGGACGGCCTTTATGAAGTCACCGGTCTTGAGATGCTCTTGGGCTATCAGGTGGGCGATCAGTTCGGTGTCTGTCGTCGTTGTGAATGTGCCGCCCATCTCCTCGATCATCTTCTTGAGCCCCTCCTGGTTGACTATGTTCCCATTGTGGGCTATTGCGAAAACGCCCTTCAAGTAGTTTATCAGGAGCGGTTGGGCGTTCTCGGATTTGGAGTCTCCTGTGGTCGAGTAGCGTACATGGCCTATACCACAGTTCCCTGAGAGGTAGGCGTTGCGGAATACCTCGCTGACCAGTCCCATTCCCTTATGGATGCGGATCTTGTCGTTGCATGTGGCTATGCCAGCGGATTCCTGGCCTCTGTGCTGCATGGCATGCAGGCCATAGTATATGGTCTCGAATACGTCCGTGTCAGATTGAAAGCCGAAAACTGCGCATTTCTCCTTCATCTTCTGGAGGTAATAGTTTTTCTACAACCAGGTATAATAATATAAGCTTATGGATTTCAGGAAGACCGGGCATGGAGTATGCCTCCCCGGTTTCAGGGCTGGAGGCGTGAAACGCGGCAAATACGGGGTGGCGTTGATAGTATCGGACATCGTCTGCGAGGCAGCTGTTGTTTCAACCAGGAACAACGTAAAAGCAGCCCCCCTAAGATACAACAGCAGGATATTGGAAAGCGGGGTGCAGGCTGTGGTGGCCAACTCCGGGAACGCCAACTGCTGTGTCCGGGAGGGAATCCGAGACGCTGAGTTGATGGCTGCTGAGGCTTCTGCGGAGTTGGGCGTCAAAGCAAGGGATGTTGCGGTGGCCTCGACCGGGATAATCGGCAGGAGGATGGACATGAAATCCGTGAAAGCCCTCATAGTAGAGGCAGCAGCCAAGATCAGTCCAACGCCCAAGGGTAGCCTCCAGGCCGCCAAGGCCATCATGACCACCGACAAGAGGATCAAGATGTACTCTGCAGAGTACAGGGGCATACGTGCGGGGGGCATATGCAAGGGCTCAGGCATGATATCACCGAACATGGCAACCATGCTGTGCTTCATCACAACCAACGCCTCATTCCCCAAGTCAAAGCTGTCGGCCGCCTTGAAAGAGGCTGTGGAGGACAGCTTCAACATGATAAGCGTTGACGGGGACATGAGCACCAACGACACCGTGCTGCTATTGTCGAACCGGACCGAAAAGTGCAGTTACGGGGATTTCAAAGCCTTGCTGAAGCACGTTTGCGTCGAGATGGCGAAGATGATACCCCGGGACGGTGAAGGAGCCAGCAAGTTCATCGAAGTCGAGGTAAGAGGCGGCAGGTCCAATGCTGAGGCTAGGAAGGCTGTGAAGTCAGTGATCGACTCCACAATAACAAAGTGCGCTTTCTACGGTGAGAACCCCAACTGGGGCAGGATACTGTCTTCCATAGGTTCGGCTGTGAAATTCGACGAGATGAACGTGGACGTGACATTCCAATCGGGTAAGAAGTCCGCCAAGGTCTTTTCGGGGGGTAGATGCCGTCGGCTGGACAGTGCCAGGAAGATACTCGCCAACCGGAACATCCGGGTGGTTGTAGACCTCCACAGGGGCAGGCACGGCGCCGTCGGTTGGATGTGCGACATCACCCCCGACTATGTGAGGATAAACGCGGAATACAACTGAAAGGTATTTATAGTAGTTAACGTTTATGTTGTTTGTTGTAAGATGTATCGCATGTTCCGGAGCAGGGTGTTGGAGTATATCATATTGGCGAACGCGTTCATGTTCATCGTGAGACTGGCCGCTCCCGGTTTTGCCATAGACTATCTCGCCCTGACCCCGGCATATGTTCTGCGTATGCCATGGACGCTTTTGACGAACATGTTCATACACGCGGACTTAATGCACATCTTCTTCAACATGTTCTTCGGCGTGTGGATGTTCGGAACATACCTGCAGAGGATAATAGGGGAGAAGGAGTTCACCAAAGTATACTTCGCGGGGGGTGTGGCTGCCGCCTTCTTCTACATATTCATGAGCCTGGCTTTCGGCATACCAGACCCGCGGACTGCGGCTGTGGGCGCCAGCGGAGCGGTCTTCGCCGTCATCGGCACGCTGGTGGTGTTGAAGCCGAACATGACCATCTACTTCAACTTCTTCTTCCCCATGCCACTGTGGGTGTTCGCCTCATTCTACTTGCTCTACAGCATCTTCGCGATCCCTGCGATGGGGGACGGCGGGGGAGTCGCTGTGACAGCTCACCTGGGAGGGCTGATAGCAGGGTTCATATTCGGGCAGAAGTACAAGAAAGGACACAGGGAGCCTGAGTACACTTACGTCAGATACTACTGATCGGCAACAAGAGTGACGTTCCCGTTGGCTTTGTTGAAGTAGACGTGCTTGCCACCGTTATTCCCGTATTCTCCCTCGTATAGGACCCACAAACCGGTAGACCGTCTTCCGGCATCTAGTATCTCGTCGAGGACCACATCATCGTATGAGGTGAGGTAGGGGTCGTATCGGAGGGTCCAAACCATGCGCTTGCTGAAGTAGGTGGCATAGGAAGGGTTCAGACCGGACTCTGAAACCGCCTGGTCGAGCGTCTTGTAGTCGTCACCTGCCATGAAGGAGGCAGCCAGCAACAATGCGAGTATGAAGGCCCCTACGACTGCCGTCTTCCTCGCCTCCGATCTACTGTCTACCCTCCCTGAAGTGACCTCGACTATCCGGGAGGAGAAGAAGTAGACCAGGCCAAAACCGAACAATATGCCTGTCAACATCCTAATCTCATTGTTGGACTCCCTCAGAGAGAGTATCGTCTGGGTCACGCCGTCAACCGCCAGGGGAGTCAGGGATGCAAGGAGGAACAGGGGGGACTTCATGGGCTTCGGCAGCCTGACTTTCAGCAAAGGAGCCAATCCACCCATCATGCAGCCGAGGTATATTCCCGTGTCCCGGGCGCAGAATGGCATGGGGTAACCGCCGATGAACAGGGTTCGCTGGGGCATCTGATGACAGTTGGATGTGAGATATCCAAAGTTGTAGGCGAGCATTGACACGCCGAACAGCAGCCGGTTATCGGACGTTGCCAGGACTGGCGTCAGGAAGAACCATGCTAGTATGATGGCGTCCAACATCACATAAACTAGCAGGAGCATGTATAGGGTCTCCAGCACCGCGCGTCTCTCCAGCTGCCTTGCTATGAATGCGGGATATCTCATTTGAACCTGTTGTATGAGATCACATCGCCCCGATCTTTCCTGGGCTTGGGTTCAGGATCTTCATCCGCGTATCCGAAGGCTAGAAGGGCGAGCGGGTCGAACGGAGATTCAATACCTAGAATTTCCATGAACTCCCTCTTCCCGATGCCGTCCATGGGCGCGGTCATTATCAAACTACCGAGTCCAGAGTCTGCCGCCTGCAATAGCATGTTCTCGCAGGCGAGCATCGTCGACAGCTCAGCCACCGGCTTAGACGAATCACAGCATGCCAGAACCAGGGACCCGCGGTCGATGAATGACGAATCCTGTTTGTAGAGTCCCATACGGTCCCTTGCCCTGTCATAGACCGCCCTCACCCTGGCCTTCAACTGCCTGTCGTCGACTGCAATGAACTTCCAAGGCTGCAGGTTCAAACCGCTGGGAGCCCACCGCCCAGCCTCCAATATCCCATCCAAAACATCCCTTGGAACCTCTTTTTCCTTGAATTTTCGGATGCTGCGGCGCTTAAGCGCCAGCTCTTGGAAATCCATGGAATACCATTTACCTTCTGTTTTTATAACAGCAACCCCAATATGTTACTTGGTTGACGGTGATGGATGTCAAGGTTTATTCTACGCCCACATGCCCCTGGTGCAAGCGCGTAAAGGAGTTCCTAAAGGCCAGGAACGTCGAATTCGAGGATGTTGACGTGGCAGGCAACCAGGAGGCCGCCCAGGAGATGGTGAAGAAGAGCGGGCAGATGGGCGTTCCAGTGATCGAAGTCGGTGAGACCATTATCGTGGGCTTCGACGAGGAAGCACTGAAGAAGGCATTGAAGCTGGAGTAAAATGGTGAAGTACGTTATCGAATTCAACAGGGATGCTTGTATCGGCTGCGGAGCCTGCGAGAAAGCCTGCGACAACTGGGTAATCCAAGAAGACGGCAAGAGCAAACCCAAAAAGGCGGAATTGGACGAGGTCGGGTGCAACAAGGACGCCGCCGACATATGCCCCGTCGCCTGCATAAAAATAAACGAGAAAAAGTAAATAATGAAGGTTTGGGGTTTATCCAACCCCAATAAAAAAAATATTTTTTAGTCTTCTAGGTCTTCGTTCAGGTCTGCCTGGTCGGAGTCCTCTGAGACTGTCTCCTCGTCCGCGCCGGTAGGCCCGCCGTCGTCGACCGTTATCACAGCCTGCAGTTTCTCGATTAACCCGTTGACTATGTCCTCCTCTGGCGGGAACCCTATGCCGCCCCTGTACCTCCTCTCGCCGTCTGGGAGGTAGTATCCCTTGGAGATGTTCAGGAAAACAGCGTTGTCTGGTTTGACGCGCTTCTTGCTTACCTCTATGAACTTGTTGCGTCCATAGTCCACGTACTCGCTTGCAATTGTCTCGTATTCCATTTCAAATACCTCTTCTATAGAGTCTAGTTTATAAGTAATATCCTTTATAATTTAAATAGGAGGGCTGGAAGGTTGGACAAAAGAGGTCAGGCTTCGCTGGAATACATGGTAATGCTGGCATTGTCACTGGTTGTCTTCTCCGCCGTGCTGTATGTAACTGGTATGCTGATAAGCACCAGCAGCATACAGGTGGGGGTGGACTCCGCCCACCGGGCGGTGGAGAAGATGAGGAGCTCCGCGGACTTCGTGTACGTCCACGGACACCCCTCAAGGACTGAAATAAACGTTTACATGCCTCCGAACATCGAGGAAGTCAGCATCCCGGAGACCAACAACAGCATACGCGCCCGCGTGTCGGTCGGCGACACCTACACGGACATATACAGCGTCTCCAAGGGAAGCATATACGGCGACCTATCGCAGCTGGACAAGGAAGGCTACTACGTGCTACGCGTTGAATCCACTTCAGAACACGACATAAACTTCACGCTGATATAGGCTCATGAATAAACCATGGAAGAAGCGGGGACAGGTTAGCATAGAGTTCATGATAGTATTGGGGATAGTACTGACCATCTTCATAATACTGGGCTACATCGTCTACAGGAACTACGTCAAGACAAGCGACCTTAAGGTCTACATATACGGCGTGCGATTGGCCAATCACATAGCGGACAACATAAACACCATAAACGCCGTGGGAGAAGGTCACAGCACCTCCTTCAGCCTGCCGCCAAGCCTTTACGGAAACAGGGGATACAGCGTCAGCTTCTACGAGAACTCTTCAACCGTCTATGTAGTGGGCACCAGCTTCTCACGCGGCGGGGGAGCGGTGACCTTCAGCAGCCCCATATCAACGGCGAACATCAACTGCCTGCTGGGAGAATGCAATATGGGATGCAATACGAGCCGGGTGGAGCAGTGCATCGCCGTTAACCGGAGCCTTGACATACGGCTTGTGAAGTACCAGGGAGGGATCTACATGACACAGGAGAACAATGTCATGCAGGCCAGTTCGGAGGGGTCCATCTCACCATTCACGGGAGAGGGGGATGTTACCGTTGGCAGCATACCATCTTTCGTCGAGGTTGGAGAGGACTGGAACGTCATGTACGTCCACCATAACAGGTTAGACGACACAGTAAGCCTTGTGATAAGCCTCAACATCACCTCAGGGGATGCTGCAGAATACAACATATATGATATGGTAGGTGAGGTGTTGGAGGTGCAATCCAACGAGGCAGACCCCCAGAACCCCGAATTCAGCCTTAGCCGGCCTTTAGAGGGAGCCTGGAACAATGACCTGGGAGGGCTTGGAGACGTTGACGGGGCTGTTCTGAAGTTCAGGGACGGATTCCACCTCTGCATAGAGTCCGGTAGCGGCACTATGACTTCCAGCGACTGGAAGGTGGTCAGCTCGGACGGCAGTAGCATGCTCTTGGACAAGGAGGAGGACGTGTGCCTAGCATACCCGTGAAGATGGAGAGAGGACAGATATTCACATGGGACCTGGTGTTCGGGATATCCGTATTCCTGATGACATTGTTCATCGTGACGCACGTGTGGAACAGCTCATACAACGACCTAAGGCACGCTGAAGAGGAGTATGAGATGAACTGGCTTGCAGAAACCATCTCAGAACAGCTTGTGAGAACGGCCGGGGACCCGCTGAACTGGAGTCAAGGGCACGTGTTCGCCTTCGGCCTGGCGGAGGTCAAGGAAGGCCAGAGCAAATACGACAGCAGAGTGCTGGACGCCGACAAGATGCTCAAACTGGTAAGCAACTTCGGAGAGGACTATGAGGCTGCCAGGAACAACCTGCTAGGATCGAGCAAATACGAGATATACATAGAGTTCTCATGCGTAAACCGATCGGACCTAACATGCCTTCAGGGGCTTTTCCTGGACGAAATCAACGACCCAGTATCATGTGAGAACTATGTAATCGGGGTGAAGGACATGGTCACCAGCAGCTACATATGGCTGGAGGCGGAGGATGAGTGGGGCAACTGGGAGGAATCCTACTGCTGGGAGGGGTGCAGCGGAGGCAACATGAGCCTGGTCCCCGACGGGATCGAAGCGGATCTGAGCATGGACCCAGGGCTGTACCAGATGTGGGCTAGGGTGGTAGACCAGCAGACGAGCGCAGAGATGGTAGTGGACGGGCTGGCACACCCGCTTCACCCGGATTCCGTGCCCGGGCCTGTCGGTTGGAAGTGGATAGGAGCTCAAGACCTCGGGAAAACAGCCAGGGTCCGCTTTGAGAAGACCGAAGGGGACATAGTAGACGCCCTGCTATTCACCACTGACCTCTTCTACGACCCCTCTCTGATAAACACCGAAGAATACGGGAACCCCGTTACATCCGACAAGTGCGTTATAGGGAAGGTCGGCAGGGGCCGCAACCACGTCACCGCAACCAAGAACGCTGTATTCGGGATGCCTGCAAAGGGCAGGGAGGTGATAACAGGGACGGCGGATAGGCTGGACAAGGAGTTGAACATGAAAGTCGTCGTCTGGACAGGCGAGGAACTGCCAGCCCGGGAGATGACAGGAACCGTAGGGACGAGCTCTACGACATCCACCACCCTGCCTAAATGGATAGACTGCGAGGGTAGCCCAACGCCCGTGGAACCGTTGGAGGAATGCGAGTACGATTCTCACTCCATAGACATAAGGAACATAACGCTATGGGGCCTCAATGGAATGAGCAGGGTCATCCGATGCGGGAGCGAGAAGAACCTCACAGTAAAGTGGCGTGGTAAGCACAGCAACCACCCCAACTACTTCGCATTCTACCTTGACGACAGCCAACAGTACCTCGGGTCATGCCAGAGCGACAACACAGCGGAAGAGCTGATGGGAGAGGTCTACGACTATGTCATGAACTGCACCATAGACATACCCGACGGGGACAGCTTCCCAGTCAAGGACGGATACCACGACTTCATAGTTACAGGCGAGGACTACGCAGGATACTGCCCGCCAAGCCCCGGCGAGTTCTACGCAGACGATGAGGAGTCGACGAGAGTGGACGTCACGGAATGCATGGACTACACTAGCCTATCCTGCTCTCAGACCTCAGGAGTCGCGCTTAGGTGCGGAAGCGCAAGCGGTACGGTCGAGGAAGTATACGACGTAGAAGTGAGCGAACTAAACTGCGGATTCTTGAACCAGGTGGTGGTAAGGTGGGGTGGAACCCACGGAGCAGACAAGGAGGTATACTGGACTTTCGTCGTCGACACAGGAGAGGGTTTCAAGTGCCTTGGAACCTGCAAGTCGTCGGTGGACCCAGAGGACGGGCCAGGCAGGGAAGACTATGAGATGACATGTGACCTGAACCTGAACAACCTGGACTGTCTCGGAGACCCATACAACATAGAAGGGGACTACTGGTTCTACGCAATCGCGGAATCAGACAACAGGGACTACTGCAGCCTGCCCAACAGTCCGGACGCTGAGGCGGTTGGCAGGACCGGTAATCAGGTGACGGTGAACTGCATCCTATCCGGGAGCTACGTGCTCGTGAAATACTACGTTGACGTGGCGGTAGCGACCGGGTCGGAGCTGTGGACGGACACCTCTGGGACATGGGAGGTGACGGCCACGGTCAGCCCGCTCGACCCGCCGACGGAAGGGGAGCACATGGCATTGATAGACGATATCGAACCCGGGGTTTACGAGTGGAACATCAAACTCTCCCCCGAGGGTGTGAAGCCGTTGACCAATGATTTCTTATACGATGAAAATCAAGAGTTAATAGTGGAGTAATGTCATGAAAAGGGTGGTTTTTTGTGTTTTCTGGCTTTTAACCCTGAGCAGCCTAGCTTCGGCTGACGTCACATACACAATCCACCCCCAGGAGCACACGTTCAGGCCTGGGGAGACGGTCGAATACTTCATAACAGTCAGCAACACAGGAGGAGCGACCGAGACTGTTGACTTCGACGTCACAGGACTGACCCCCGGATTCTCCTCTACGGTAGTGTACAGGGACGATGAAATACTAGCAGGAGCCTCCATAGTCGCCACTATGAGGATAACCGCCAACATCGGCGTCTCAGAGGGCACATACACCAACCAGGTAGTGGTGACCCCCAGCAGCCAGGGACCGTTGAGCGTTGACAACATCATACTACCAGGGCGCGGGAACCCCGTGGTAGAGGGGGTGGTGAACTTCTGCCGGGACAGCGACAACCTGGTGAAGATGTCCTGCTCTTCCACGGGATACTTCGACTCCGACGCCCTGTGCGGGGGAGCCCAGGTCGGGCATTGGGTCGAGTTCGGCGATGGAGTGGACGCGGGCAAGTGCACGGAGATCGTGGGGGCAACCTGCGGTAGCGAATGCTGGCCGCTAGGACACCCGTGTCTGGAGATAGGCATACCGGTAGTAGCGGAACAGGGCTACGCGTTCATGGTGTGGGAGAGCGGATTAAGCTGCAACGAGTTCGCCACAACAACCACCACATCAACGACAGTAACGACCACCTCAAGCACGGTGATAACCACGACCAGCACCAGCACCACGTCGACCACCATATACCAGCCGCCGACCGAGAACTGCTGCAACCAGGTCGACGACGACGGCGATCCGTGGATCGACGGCGAGGACACCGTAGACTGCCAGAAGGACAGAGGACTGAACGTGGGCTGGAACAACATATGCTGGGCGACTAGGTGGGACGACTACGCCCCCAGCTCGGACTACCAGTCCGGCGAGTACACCTGCCCGACGGACCACATCGTCTCGGAAGTCGAGATAATCCAGTACATGGAGGATTGCTGCGACTACTTCCGCATATACGACTCGAGCGACAGCATAGTACACCAGAGCAACGGAGATAACGGGTTCAGGACCATCGACGTCAGGGGGGCGAGCACCCAGAGCATATACTTCGAGTTCACAAGCGACGGAAGCAACGAATACGACGGCGTGAGGGTGAACAGGATAGAATGCGAGCACGTGTCAGACCAGTGCCGGGACACGTGCATCTCGGAAGGCTACCTGGACGGACAGTGCAGGGGCATCGACCTCTCGGGCACATCATGCACCAGCTACCTACCGGACAGCTTCTGCGAAGTGGACTACCTTGGAGAGATGTGCTGTGAAGGGTTCTCCGACGGCACAGACTGCCCGGACAGCTCCTACGATTTCTTCGAGTCATGCTGCGAGACAAACGGAAAATTCCTGGGAGGCTACGACCCAATGGCCCCGTTGGACTGCGCCGGTGAGGGAGTAACATTCGAGTGCGTGGATGACAACAACTGCGACGGACTAGTATGCCTTGGGACCACCCACATAGGGAGGACTCCCTGCCCGTTCCCCGACCAGCAGCAGTGCTGCTGCAGTGGAACGCCCCAGACCACAACCACTACGACCATAGTGTCCGCTCCGGAGGTCTGCTGCAACGACTACGACGACGACTACGACGGCTTGGAGGACGGAGAGGACGAGACGGACTGCAACGGAGACGTCACCCTGGAGGCTGGAGCGAACAGCGTATGCTGGTGGACGCGGTGGGACAACTACGCCTCTAGCTCGGACTACCAGTCCGGCCTCTACACCTGCCCGGCAGACCACATAGTTACAGACGTGGACGTCACGCAGGACATGGAAACATGCTGCGACTACTTTGAGATACTAGACGACACCGGAGCAGAGCTTCACAGCAGCTACGGCCACTTCGGGGACAGGGTGATAGACCTTTCCACGCACAAGAAGCAGAGCATAAGGTTCCACTTCACCAGCGACATAAGCCAGGAATACGACGGCGTGAAGATAAACTCGATAACATGCGTGGAATACGTGGGCCCAACGACGACTTCGACCACATCCTCGACGGTGACCACATCAACCCTGCCCGGCGGATGCCTGGACATGGACGCGACACAGTACTGCGCGGTGACTGGCGGGCGCACGTTCACGGGAGAGTACATAACACGCGTGGACATTCATGGAATAGACCGCTCTTCGGGGCAGGAACGCTACCTGGACGCTACGGACAGCGTCACGGACCCGCTAGTGAAGACCGGAGTATACATGCTAAGGCTCTACTATCCGGCGGCTACAGGCCAGGCCGGCGACTGCTTCGCGGCCTGGTTCGACTGGAACCAAGACGACAACTTCGACGACGGAACGGAAAGGATCAGCCTTGGCTGCGCCCACACCGGCTCAGACCACATAGACGGTTTCGTCGGAGTACCATCGTCCGCGGTGAACGGGCCGACGATGTTCAGGATCATGGGCGAGGACGGCACACCCCCAGGCCCCTGCACGGACCCGAGCTTCAACGAGATAGAGGATTACTCGGCATGCATAACGGACACAGGAACCCCGGCAACGACAACGACAACGACATCCACAACCCTGCCAGGGCCCGAGCTGATAATATCGGACGTCATAGTTTCGCCGAACCCGCCGGTGGCGGGGCAGAACAACGACCTCCAAGTCACCGTAAAGAACCTTGGCGTGGTGGAGGTCACAAACACTGACCTTTACATTTCATTCAAGGCCCAGGGAACAAGCTGCGGATGGACCAGCAAGTTCGTCTCTTCACTACCTTACAACGGAGAGACCGTGTTCAGCGGGTTGTCCTACTTCATCGACACGGCCAGCGTAGGGAACGACCTGCTGATCGACGTCGACGTCAACCCCAACCTATGCGGGAGCGATAGGAACTATGTCAGCGAGGTCTTCGAGGACAACAACCAGTGGAATGCGGGCGCGGTAGAATCCCCGCCGATGCCGGACCTGATAATAACCGACGTGCAGCCGAGCCCGGACCCGCCGGAAGGGGACGCAACGAACAGCTTTGACGTGACAGTCAAGAACGTGGGAAGCGACAGCACAGGATCGGCCACAACATACCTTTCGGCTGATGTGGCCGGCACCAGCTGCCAGGAGACGAGCATATTCCTGAACGACCTCGCCCCGAACTCCCAGCAGACCTATACGATGAGCTTCTTCATCAACGCCGGAAGCGCGGGGCAGCCCATATACTTCGACGTCGACTACGGGCCGAATCTATGCGGTTATTTCAGGAGCTACATCACAGAGGAGGATGAGACAAACAACGGATTCATAGGGCCGACCGTCCTGCCAGATACCATGGGATTGAGGAACCCTGGCTTCGAATCCGGGAGTGGCGCGGACGCGGACAACTGGGATGAAAGCTTCGCCAGTGCGGATAGGTCGAGCGACAGGTCGCATGACTCCACATATTCCATGAAGTTCATAGCCCCCAACACACCCCAGTCGGTGTTCCAGGAGACGGTTAGGGTTCTGCCAAACGTCGAATACCGCCTTGGAGGGTGGATATACGACAGCCTGACATCGGGTAACGCATACCTGGACCTGAACGACATAGGAGAGGAGTGCGAAGCCGGTTCGACGCTTAACGGCCAGTGGGAGCACGTGGAATGCACGTTCACAACGGGCAGCAGCAGAGAGATCGTCACCGTCCGTATGGTCACCGACGGCTCCATCGCAGGGAACACAGGCAACGTATGGTTCGACGACCTGGAGCTGGAGCCTGCCGCGGCGGCGCCGGAGGTCTGCTGCAACGACGCGGACGACGACTTCGACTCGTTGGAGGACGGCGAGGACATGGTGGACTGCAGCCAACCAGCCGTTTCGCTCTCCCCAGGATCTAACAGCGTTTGCTGGTGGACGCGGTGGAACGACTACGAACCGGGTTCAAGCTACAAGTCCTTCACCTTCGAATGCCCGAGCGGATACCACGTGAGCGAGCTGAACATGGACGTCGACACCGAGGCCAACAATGACGTCATAAGCATCTACGACGACTACACAAACTTCCTGCTGGCGGAGAGGAGCGGGAGCAGGCCCTCGGAGACCGTCGACGTGTCCGAGTTCAAGAAGGGCAGCGTGCACATGTGGTTCAGCAGCGACAGCAACACACAATACGACGGGGTCAAGGTGAACACGATCACATGCGGCCAGAGCCTGGACACCTGCGACGCGGAATGCCTGTCAAGGGGTTTCGACTCCGGAACGTGCCGGCCCATAGACTTGTCAGGGACCTTCTGCAGGGAATTCCTCCCTGATACCTGGTGCACAATAGACGATCCGGGCGGGAACCTCTGCTGCGAGGGCCCCGCGGACACGGACCTGGACTGCGCCAACGACCCGTACATGTTCTACTCGGCATGCTGCGGGCAGAACGGGGAATACCTGACGGAATACGACCCTATGGGTCCGGCTAACTGCGGCTTTGAGGGAAGCACCTTCTGGTGCGCAGCCACGGACCCTTGCAACGGCGTCTGCCTCGGGGACAGACACATCGGAAGGACGCCCTGTGCGGACCCGGACAATGAGGTGTGCTGCTGCGCGGGCATCGGTCCCACGACCACAACATTGGGTGTGGCAACAGAGATCTGCTGCAACGACTTCGACGACGACACGGACGGGTTGGAGGACGGAGAGGACGAATCAGACTGCGACATGGACGTCAACCTGAACACCGGGACAAACAACGTGTGCTGGTGGACGCGGTGGAACGACTACGCATTCGGCTCCAACTACGGGTCGGGATGGTACATATGCCCGGCGGGGAACATAGTGTCGGAGGTCAGCATAACCCAGGACATGGAAAGCTGCTGCGACTACTTCAGCATATACAATTCAGGCAATACAATCATAGATTCGAGCAACGGGCAGCAGGGAACTAGGACTTTGGACCTGTCAGCGGACGGCACAGACAGGATAAGGTTCGAGTTCACAAGCGATGGGAGCGTCCAATATGACGGGGTGAAGGTCCACACGATCACCTGCTTTGAGCCCACGCCAGAGGACTGCTGCAATGGCATAGACGACGACACGGACGGGTTAATGGACGGGGAAGACGAGGCAGACTGCGGTGGGGGAGTGGCGATGCTCAGCAACACCGTTAATCCGATATGCTGGTGGACGCGGTGGGACGACTACTCACCTTTCTCAGACTATAACTCCCCCGTCTACGAGTGCCCTTTGAACAGCAAGGTGACGGATGTCGAGGTGGACCTGCAGACGGAGGGAGGTTATGACTACTTCAGGATATACGATGACGACGGGGACGTTCTCTTGGAGGAGTTGGACGGGCAGTTCGGACTGTATACCGCAGACATCTCAAGCGACGACGCCAGGAGCATCTACTTCAACTTCTACAGCAACAGCGGAATCGAATATGACGGTGTAAAAATCAACAGCATAACCTGCGCGCAGATGACGACTACCACCTCGACCACCCTGCCGACAGCGATAACCGAGGGCGTGGTGGACGAGTGCGACGACACGGTCGACGGCGCGGGAACGTTCTGCGTCAGCGGGGAGGGCTTCAGCTCGGCAGCCCTGTGCGGCGGAGTCCAGGCAGGCGACTGGGTCGGATTCCACACGGGATACGAGAGCGGCAGGTGCCTGGAGGTGGACACGACATTCTGCACTCCCTGCTTCGGAGGCTCCAACGACTGCATATACTTCAACGAGGTCTTCCCCTTGACGATACAGCAGGGCGACCAGTTCAAAGTATGGGATAGTCTTACCGACTGCCTCGACGACGTGCCCGCGATACCCGCGGGGACCAACCTGGAGATAGTGAAGCTGGGCTCGAGCTGGGGGCAGATAGGCACGTACAACTCCGTGGACTTGAACGCGTATGTCAAGAACACCGGCACAGCCAACGCCGCCGCCACATTGTACGCGGACTTCCTGGTGGAGCACCCCAACGGCGACACCTGCCTCGCGGACACCCGAAGCACGGCATTGAACCCGAGAGAGGTCGGAAAGTTCACAGTACTATGGGACACTGACATAGACGTGGGTACTAACACGGTGACTGCATTCATCGACAAGGACAACACCTGCGGCAGCGGCCATGACACGAACTCGGAGACTGATGAAACAGACAATTCGATCGTCGAAACGTTCGACGTGGCAGGCCCCGACCTGGTGATAACCGACGTATCAACCTCCCCGGACCCTTTGGATGAGGGGAGCAACGACATCACCGTTACGGTCGAGAACATCGGTGGATCGACAGCATACGACCCGATAACGGTTAAGGTAAACGTTCCCGGGGAGCCGTGCGCCAGCGCGAACACGTTCGGACAGATGGACCCGGGACAGACTGAGACGGTCAGCATAAGCGGGTACGTGCTGAGCGCCAACGCAGGAGGCCGGCAGCTGAATGCGTCAGTTGACGCTAACCCGGACGTCTGCGGCCAGGACAGCGACAACACCCCATACGAGGAGGACGAGAGCAACAACGAATACGCGGACGGCATAGTCGCCGGGGGAGGCCCCGACCTGCAGATAACCGACCTGCAGCTTAGCGACACAACACCCGCGAAAGGAGATTACATAACGTTCACCGCGACCGTGGAGAACACCGGGTCCTTCGAGACTACCATCGGTTGGATATACGTGGACATGGTCTTGGACGACGGGAGCTGCCTGTGCACGGGCAACGCATACGTGAACATGCAGCCGGGTGACGCGAGGACTTTCAGCTGCGGGTGGACCGTGAACAAGGTGGGGACGCGCACAATAACGGCCATCGTCGACGGGCCGAACGACGATAACAGCTGCGCCAACCACGATTACATCGACGAGATGAGCGAGACCAACAACGGCTTCCCGTACAACGTGGACATCGCCGGACCCGACCTGGTCATCGAGAACTTCCAGATGACACCCGCAAGCCCAGCATACAACGAGCAGGTGACGTTGAGCGCGGACGTCCGGAACACCGGGACCACAGCCACGGGTTGGGGCACCAAGTACATCTACTTCTCGCTCGATGACGGGATATGCCCCAGCATAGGCAACACCTACAGGAACCTCGACATCGCCGCTGGAGGGGTAGAGTCTTTCTCCCGGACATGGAACGCAAACACGAGGGGAACACGCACGATAACAGCGTCCGTAGACTCTAAAACACCCTGCGCCAACTACGACAACACCCCCGAGACCGACGAATCGAACAACAACGCGACCACCGCCCCCTTCCACATACCGGGTCCGGACCTCCAGATAAGCAACCTAGTCATAAGCGACATGACACCCGCCATGGGGGACAGCGTTACCTTCACGGCTACCGTAGTGAACACCGGCGACGAAGCGACCAGCGGGAACAAGTACATCAAGTACGTGACGAACGAGAGCGAATGCCTCATCGCCACCTCGAAGAACGTGAACCTCGCCGCGGGCGGAGGCACCGACACCATAACGGGGAACTGGAACGTGAACGTCGCTGGGAAGCAGACGATAACGGCGATGATAGACCGGAACCACGTTTGCGCCAACTACGACTACACCGACGAGACCGACGAGGGCAACAACAACTTCACGTCCACGCTGGTGGACATAACGCCCCCCGACCTGGTAGTGGAGAGCCTCGAGTTCATACCATCAGACCCGGGAATAGGGGAGAATGTGATACTGAGAGCGACCATCAGGAACGACGGCACCGCAAAGGCGGTTAACAGTATCTATGTGATGTTCCAGAACGCCACCAGCTGCATAGGATACAGGAGCACCAGTTTGGACATCAACCCAGGGCAGAGCTACCAGATGTCTGATTACACCTGGAGCATGAAGTGGCCGGGCACCCAGACGATAACAGCCACCGTAGACAGGGACATCGCGGGATGCAATTGGAACTTCGACTACAACGCCGAAGCGGACGAGACAAACAACGAGCTGGCGAACACGTTCACTGTTTTGCAGCCGGACCTGATAATAGAGTCCCTGCAGGTGGAGCCTGCGAGCCCCGGAACCAACGAGTACGTAACGTTCAGGGCTACCGTGGGGAACCAAGGACCGGGCACCGCAGGATACACTATACAGGTAGGATTCAAGAACGCTACAACCTGCATCGCGACCTCCCTCTCCTCCAATGACATACCTCCAGGCGGGAGCCTCGACATAACGCACAGCAGATACTGGAGGTGGCCCGGGGCGCAGACCCTGACTGCCTACGTGGACACGGAAGTGCCAGCTTGCAGCTGGTACTTCGACAACCACCCCGACGAATTGGACGAAGGCAACAACGACTTGTCAACCACGTTCACCGTCCTCCAACCCGACCTGGAGATAGTCAACGTCGTCCCGGACCCTGACCCCCCGGCGCCGGGAGCCAACTACTTCGACATAACCGTCCGAAACAACGGGCCAGGGACCGCGGGCGGGAACATAGTTGTGACTTACAAGTCGCCGGGTACATCCTGTGTGTCAAGGTCCACCGGCACGGACATACCATCGGGCGGGGAGTACACGTTCAACAACCAATACTACAACATGCAGGCCGCGAGCGCAGGGCAGGGTGTCATGTTCGACGTGGACAAGGCGGACAGCCTATGCGGCAACGACCAAGACAACAACATTGAGACCGACGAGACCAACAACGAATACCAGATCGGCTCAGTATCCCTGCCAGACCTGGTGGTAAGCAACGTGGCCACCAGCCCGGACCCGCTTGCGGCAGGGCAGTGGAACGACCTGGACATAACCATAGAGAACCAGGGAGCCGGGCCGACGGACAGCAGCTACATATACACGTCCGTGATAGCCCAGGGTTCGAACTGCAACAACTACAACACCCCCTATAACCTACACCTCGCCCCCGGGGAATCATACACGTACAACGTACAATACTACATATACGGGTCAAGCTCTGGGGAGAACCTAGTCGCGTCGGTGGACGCGAGCCCCAGCGTCTGCGGAGGAACCAGCTACAACTACAACATAGAGTCGGACGAGACCAACAACCAGCACACCATCGGAGTGATAACTTAAAAACTCGACTGTTTTTTAGGGATATATCCATTTAATTGTACATGGGCGGCCATAAGCTCCGATGGGAACTGATAGCAGGGAATGGCTTGGGTAAGACTGCTAGGAAGGCTTTCAACACCCTCCCGTACCTAATACTCGTCCTTCAGGTCCTGACTTACATGCTCATATTCACGGCGACCACCTTCAACGAGTACAACCGGTTCTGGTACGGGAACTTCGACCTGGGAATACCAGACCAGGGCATATGGCTGCTGTCAAGGTTCCAGAACCCCTACCTGACGACCAGGGGGCTGCACCTTTTCGGAGACCACGCATCCTACATACACCTGCTCGTCGCGCCCATATACTGGATATGGGACGACGTCAAAGCCCTGCTGCTGCTGCACACTGCGGCGTTGGCCATAGCGGCGGTTCCGGTATACCTGATCGCCCGGGACAAGTTCGGCAACAACTGGACGCCGCTGGTGTTCAGCCTCTCATACATCATGCTACCGGCGGTACACTACAGCAACCTCGACCAGGGATACCACTATGAGACTTTCATGGTGCCCTTCCTGCTCTTCGGATACTGGTTCCTCACACGCAAGATGTACAAGCCATACTATCTTATGATATTCCTCTCCCTCATCTGCAAGGAGGAGATAGCAGTGTCCATAGTGCTGTTCGGGGTCTACGTTGCGTTGAAGCACGACCGGAAGGCGGGTGTTATTACCTCGGCTGCTGCATTGTTCTACCTGCTCATGGTGATGAAGGTGCTGTTCCCGATATTCAACCAGGAGGGGGCGTTCTATACCGACCGAACCCTCGGCTCATACGGTAAGACGCCGTTGGACAAGGTGAAGAGCTTCACAAACACCACGTTGATGGAGAAGAAGCTGAACACCGAGAAGAACAGGGTTTACGTGAAGAAGCTTCTGGAGTCAACAGGGTACATGGTCTTGCTGGAGCCAATAGCAATGGCGGCATCGGGATCGCTGTGGCTCAACATGCTCCAGGACTGGTCCTACGCCCACGAGATACAGTACCACTACGTCACGCCCATCATACCGTTCATATACATAGCCCTGATAAACGGGATTGGGAGGTTCAGGAGGAGCGAGGGTATTATGGCCATGCTCTTGTACCTGATTCTACTTTCCACGTTCTACGGGAACTACCATAACAGCCCCGGGCAGAGCACCCTACGCCACCCCGAGCGGATGATGACCGAGATAGAGAACTTCGACGAGGTGACGGAGGAGAACGCCGGCATACTGGAGTTGATGGATTCCATACCGGATGACGCGTCCGTCTCCGCCACATACGACTTCGTCAGCCATCTCAGCCACCGGAAGACCATATACATGTTCCCCAACCCGTTCAGGATAAACCTGTACGGGATAGAGGAGCGGGGCGTCCACCCCGACAAGGACGTCGACTACGTGCTGTTGGACATGCGGCTGATAGGGGACGAAGAGCAGAAGCACGGGTCCGTCAGCAAGGTCACGAAGAGCGGGAAGTACGAGCTGGTGAGAGAGTACAGGTTCGTCCAGCTATGGAAGTACAAGGGAGAGCCCGAATAGTAGAAAAAAACAGGCTATTTTCTTAAATAATTCATGATTTTATCAAAATAACCCCTGTATTCCGGTATCAGGGTGTTGTGTCTGTTTGATATGAGAACGTCGGCTGCGAACACCAGACAGGCCAGGGGGAAGTAGAGGACCCACGAGTGCCATATGTTCAGCTCGTGGTTTATCTGCCAGTAGCCGACGACCAACAAAGGCATGAGCGCGGAATATCGGTTGTTGAGGAAGAACGCCAGTATTAGGAAGGGCATGCACCATAGGAGATACTGCTCGTGGATGACGTGGGTAGACACGAGGAATAGGGTGAACACCAACGCCCCCATCGTATACCGGTCCAATCTGATGAAAAGGGATGTTAGGACGATGAGCGCGAAGTAGGACCTGAACATGAGGTTCCTTATGGTAACGTAGTCTTCGAAACCCCACCCCTCCAATTTGGTCATCCAAGACATGCCTGCGGGCGGGCGGTCCAGGTTAGGGCCTATCAGACGCTCGTACACCAGCAGGGGATCGTCCACCAGGAAAGGCAGCATTAGGAGGAACGCCAGCAGCAAAGCCATGAAAGTCCTCTTGTAAAGCCTCTTCTGCAATATCAGCCATGGGAGCAATAGAAGCGCGAATTGTTTGTGCACGAGAGCATAACCATAGTAGAGAGAGAACCTCGAATGCTCGATGTTCTTCAACGCTAGGAGTATCAAGCCCAGTCCTAGAGCGTCTGTCTTCCCCTCTGAAGCGCCTATTCTAAGGACCTCGGGGTTGAAGAGGTAGAGGGAGACAGCCAACAACGCCAGGGTCTTGCTCTTGCCTCTGCCACGGAGTATGGACCAGATGCCGTATGCGACAAGCAGGTCTCCAAGTACGGCAGGCAGCTTTATGAGATAGGGCAGGTATAGGGAGTTGAACCCGAACAATACCCTGATGATTCCGAGGGGGTACATGGCCCAGCCCGGGGGCTTGGTCAGGTATAGGTTCCCGTTGAAGTTGTAATCCGGATCCAATAGGGTCAGGTGGAGGTCGGTCTTGTGTATGAGGTTCTCGGTGTAATAGAGTTCCATGTCCTTGACGTCTATGTTGAGGAAGGTGGGCATTATGACGACCCGTATCATCATGGCGAAGATGACCACTGCGAGTATCATCCGGTTCTCATGGACGATCCGGCAGAGGCCCCGTAGTGATTCGGAGAAGTCACGCCCTCGAACACAGACATACGAGTAATAGCATAGCACAATAAGAGATAGCAGTGCGGTGACACGCCATTCGAACGCGTTAAGGCCGTGTTCGACGAAGAAATAGCCACCACCCCTGCCGCGTGTCCTGACGGCCAGGGTGTGGATTTCCTCATCCCCCAAATTCGCCCTTAACCTGTACCCTGAAGTGTACTGGACCCTGGACGCGCCATTGTCGAACTCTAGCTCTCCGTCCAAGTAGACCTTTTCTACGTTAAGGTCCGATACTATGTCGATTTCGACCTCCTCTGCGGAAGATGTGAACTTCACCACGTTGAAGCCGCCACCCCTGAAGAAGGGGAGATCCACCTCCCTGAAGCCCCTGAGGCCATACCAGGGCTGATACCACCCGCCACCCTCATAGCTGCTGTAGAACGACCCAACCACCTTGAACTCCCTCGCATTCTGGAATATCATGAACGAGGAGAGGAGGAGCAGAAGCAGCGACAACACGAGGATAGCATGGGGCGCCATTCCCTCCAGGACATGCCCATAGTCCTCCAGGACCGCGCGGAATAATAGCAGGACGGATGATGCGAGGACAGCAAGCATGAGGAAGATAACCGGTGGTGATTCGCCCGCCAGGTTCAGCCTGCCCTCCCCCCCGCCTGTGTTCATCACGTGCAGGGCCAGAACATGACCGCCATCATCCTCTCCGCCGGATAGGTTGAGGTCAAGTCCTGCGCAGTGGGTGCATGAGCCGCAGCTGCTGTTGAATATCATGCGCCCGTCAAAGTATGCCTTGGATAGGCAGTCGTCAACCTTTATTATCCTGAAGACCCCACCGGCTGGGAGCTTGTCCATGTGTATTCGAAAGTATCCCTCAAGGTTTTCGGTGTAGGAGGAAACGGGAAGCCACATGCCGTCGTCGAATGACCTATCCCGCCATCCGGGGACCCTGTCTTGGCTGTAGCGTATTTCATACGAGTATTGGCTTCGGTAGTCGTTGAGTGCGTATAAGCTGGCTACCATCAACACCATATAGAGCAGAACCTTCAGCTTCTTCCAAGAGCCCATGTTTAAACACCGAACCTTTCCCTCCACATCTGGAACATAAGCAGAGTCCATATTTTCTTGCGGTGGTCTGCTCTGCCTGTGAAGTGCTCGTCGAGGAGGCCTTGGACGTGGTCGGGGTTGAATATGCCCTCCTCCTCCAGCCTCTCCCTGTCGAATGCCTTCAAAGCCAGCGGTTTGAGGTCTTTCTTCAGCCATTCAGCCACGGGTATTCCGAACCCCTTCTTACTCCTGTCCACGATGTCTGCAGGTATACTGTCCCTGAACGCGTCCTTCAATATGGCCTTAGTCGTCAAGCCCCTGACCTTGTCCCCGTAGGGGATGGAGCACGCGTATTCTATGAAGTAGTGGTCTAGGAAAGGCGACCTGGCCTCCAACGACACTGCCATGCTCGCCCGGTCCAACTTCGCCAGGATGTCCCCGCCAAGGTAGAACCTGCTGTAGAAGTAGATAAGCCGGCCATCGAAGCCTTCAACCCCGGACCCGGCGAACGCATCGTCGATGATGCCATAGGGGTCTTTTGACGTTCTGTTCTTAACATCCGCTGATAGCAGCTTCTCCTGCTCCTCCGGGGTGAAAGAGCCCAGCCAAGCCTGATGCCGCCTCAAGCCATCGTATCCGTCCCCGGACACGAACCTCTTCAGCTTGAAGTCGAGGCTTATGTTGCTCGTGGAAACAGGTAATGAATCCGCAAGACGCTTCAAAACCCTGCGGACAGGCAGAGGCATGATGCGGTAGTATCTGTGGATCTTTTCCGCCTGGAACGTGGGATAGCCGCAGAACAATTCATCACCGCCGTCGCCGCCCAACGCGACGGTAACATGCTCCCTCGTATACTTTGAGAGCAGGTATGTTGGTATGACTGAAGCGTCTCCGAATGGCTCGTCCAGGAAGCCGACCACCTCCTCCAGTATACCCAACATGTCATCCGCCTTGAGGAGGCGCTCATGGTGGTCTGTGCCAAAGTGTTCCGCAACCCTCCGCGCATGATTTGACTCGTCGAATGACCTGTCTTCAAAGCCGATTGTGAAGGTCTTGATCCGGTCCGGGGGCACCAGCTCGGACATTAGCGATACTATGATGGATGAGTCAAGGCCGCCGCTCAGGAAGACACCAAGCGGGACGTCGCTCACAAGCCTCCGCTCAACCGACGACTTCAGCCTTGAGCGGATCCCCTCCAGCTTAGCCGAACGGCGTTCACCCGAGTCCTCGAATCTCATGCCCCAGTATCGTCCCACCTTGACGTTCCCATCCTCTAAGGTGAGGGTATGGCCTGGAGGCAGCTTCCGAACGCCCTCGATTATGGAATATGGCGCCGGCACGAATTCGAAGGCGAGGTACATCCGCAGCGCATCCAAGTCGATACTCCTTTCCAATCCGGGGTACTTCAACAGCGCCTTCAGCTCGGAGGCGAACAGAAACCCGTTTCCAAGGAGACAGTAGTAGAGTGGCTTCTGGCCCATCCGGTCACGGGCAAGCCACAGCCGGTCGTGTCTGCCATCCCACACGGCGAAGGAGAACATCCCATTCAACATGGTCACACACCCGACATCGTATTCTAGGTAGGAGTTCAACAGAACCTCGGTGTCCGACCCCGTCTTGAACGTGTGTCCTTTGCCTTCAAGTTCGGCCCGGAGCTCCCGGTAGTTGTATATCTCCCCGTTGTATACGAGCTGTACTTCCCCTGACTCATCACTCATGGGCTGGTCCGCTCCCCCGCTGAGGTCTATGACCTTTAGCCTGGTGTGCCCGAGGGACATGCGGTCTGAGACGTATATTCCGGAGCTGTCAGGGCCCCTGTGAGCCAGTGAACCCCCCATAAGGGAAACGAGTTCCCTGTCCCCCCAGTTGAACCCGCAGATGCCGCACATTTGAGATCAGTCCAATACTTCCTCTACAGAATAGAACTTGAACTTCGACCCTGAGAAGTACGCCCTAATCATTATCTCGCTCAGGAAGCCGAAGATTATCGAGAGCATGCCTGTAATCGTCAGCAGGATGCCGAGCATCAGGAGCGGGCCCGCCTCCAACCTCCCGATTATCAGCGCCTTGATTATCTGCTCAACGAATATCAGTCCTGCAAGCAGGTACTGTGACACTCCGAAATTGCCGAAGAAGTGGAGAGGGCGTGTCGAGTAGTCGCTCCAGAACTTCACGAACAGCAGGTCGAACAACCCGTTGATGAGCCTTCCACTGGAGTATTTGGTCTTTCCGTGCTCCCGGGGTCGGTGGTTGACCTTGACCTCCCCTAGCTTGAAGCCCTTCCAGGTCAGGAGGGAGGGTATGTAACGGTGCATCTCCCCGTACAATTCCAGCTCGGACACGGACTCTCGCGTATACGCGCGGAGGGAGCATCCGCTATCGTGTATCTCCTCCCCGGTGAGGAGCTTCCTCAGTCTGTTGGCGAAAGCGGAGGGAAGTGTCTTGGACAGGGGATCATGGCGCTGGTGCCTCCAACCGCATACCACGTCATATCCTTCATCCAGCTTTTCCAGTAGCCGGGGTATGTCCGCAGGGTCGTTCTGCAGGTCCGCGTCCATGCTGACTATCACACTGCCGCTCGCGTGGGTGAACCCCGCGTCTATGGCAGCTGTCTGTCCGAAGTTGCGCCTGAACTTCACGACCCGCACTTGCTCATGCATCTCAGAAAGACTTTTCAGGGCTTCATATGAGCCGTCGTCTGAGCCGTCGTCTACGAATATTATCTCATAGGGGCTGCCCATCGAGTCAAACACCTTTTTAAGCTGGCTGTGGAGGGGCCCTATGCTTTCCACTTCATTGTAGACTGGTATGACGACCGACAGCATATTGTCCTCTTCCGCGATGGCAACCACCCCCATTAAAGAATGATTTAATAGGAATATACCTTATTAGATAGTATGAGTTACGGTATATATGCTGGACCCTCTATTCCTCGTTTTACAGCCTTCAAAGCCGCGATCACATCCTGATGGAACATGAAAAAGAAGAGAAGAAGCATGCAAGAGAGGATCTCCCTGTTTTTTCTCGTGCTCGCAGCAGCAGTGACAGCATACTCCCTACTGACCCACCTCAGCACCGAGGACGTTGGGGAGTTCCAGTGGTACTTCTCGGAGAACGTGACCTGCAACGCGGACAGCAACCTCGGCCAGCCTGGCTGGGAGGAGATAAACGTGCCGTTCACGAGGCAGGAGTCGGGGAGGAATGTTTGCTTCCTTGGAGTGTCTCATTCCCTCAAAAGCGGGGACGATCTCAGCCTGGAAGTGAGGGTGGACGACAGCATCCGGGGCGTCTACCTGAACGGGGAGACCGCAAAGTCCATAAGGACCCAGGGCGGTTGGAGGAAGGTCGTGCTGACGGACAGCCTATTGGACGGGGAGAACAGACTGGTGGTCTCCGGGTATAACATAGCCAAGAACGTGGACCTGAACGTCGTCAGGGAAACCCCAAACAACATGGGATGGTTGTGCCTGGGTCTCGTGTTCGCGTTCATATTGACAGCGAAAGACCTTGGCCGAAAACCAGGCTATCTCCTCTTCGCAGCCGCATTGATAATAGTCATATACCTGTTCCCCGCATTCGGGAGGTACAACTACTGGGGGATAGGGGACTGGAACCAGTTCCAGACCTTCTACCAGTCGGCGAAGAACACCATAGTAAAATACCACCAGTTCCCTCTGTGGAACCCGTACATATGCGGGGGCAACGTCCAACTGGCCTATCCGCAGCCCGGGTTCCTGTCACCCTACCTCATAACGCTTCTCGTCTTCGATGTGGCCCACGGCATCAAGATAAACCTAGCCCTCTACTTCATAACCGGCGTAATAGGCTGCTACCTCCTCTCCAGGAAGATGGGGTTGGGCGCCTATTCGACACTCCTGTTCTCCATGACCTTCGTGTTGAGCGGGTACTTCGCCCACCGCATAAACCAGGGGCACGTGCCCACGCTGATAATCGTCTACCTGCCCTTGATCGTGTACCTTTACTGGAAGACACTGGAGGACTTCAAATACGCCCCGCTTATGGCGGTGGTGGTCGCCCTCTACGTACTAGAGGCCCACCCGTTCCTCACCACGTTGGTGATGATGTTCCTCGTTTTCTACAGCGTCTTCCTCTCTGGGACGACCGCCGTGTCCATAACGTTGCGCGGGGAGAAGAGGAGGGCCAGGTCCTGGGCCAAGTACTTGCCTGCCGCGAAGCCGCTTACTGTCGCGGTGGCCGTGTCCCTGCTCGCAGCCATGCTAGTGGGTTTCAAGGTGGTTCCAGGGTTGGATTTCGCACATGACAACCCGAGGATGGTTTCGGACGACACCGGATTCAACAGGGGGCTTTTGAAGGATGCGCTGCTGTTGGGTAAGAAGTCAGAGAACCGGCACTCCTGGGGTTGGCACGAGTACAACGGCTACATAGGGGTGGTCCCGCTGATTCTCGCCGTTTTGGGAATGCTATTGTCTCTGAGGAAGCCCAAACTTCTCGCTTTGATGATGTTTCTCGCGTTCATAACGATGTACTCCTTCAACGAGTACTCTCCGGTGAACCTGTGGGAGCTTTTCCACAAGCTGCCGTTGTTCAGCTCCCAGCACCTTCCCATGCGCTCCATAGCGTACATAACATTCATACTCTCTTTTTTCGCGGGGTTGGGTTTGGACAGGATAGAGAGGGCCAACTCCCACCTGGCAAAGCTCGTTCTGGTCTTTGTCGTCGTCAACCTTTTCACCGTTAACACAAACCTCATAGAGGGGACGTTCAGGTACACGCCGAGGATGGACTATGAGAGCTCTATCGGAGCCTTCCACCAGGCGGAGGACGTGGACGACCGCGGAAGCCCCTCGGACAACATGTACTCCTTCGTGCTCCAGGACGTTGGGGTCACAAACTGCTACGCACCGGGGGGTTTGAACAACCATGCAACGCCCGTTCAGAGGGCTAACTACAGGGGGGAGGCTTATCTCATGGGCGGAAGCGGAAGCGCTCGGGTGTTTGCGTTCTCCCCCAACCAGGTGGACGTCATCGTGGACACTCCGGCCCCGAACGTGGTGGTGATAAACCAGAACTACTATGAGGGCTGGTCCGCCGACGGCATAGCCGCGGAGAACACTAGGGGGCTGGTGTCTGCGAGGGTGGACGCCGGGAAGAAGATGGTGTCATTCTCCTACGAGCCTCCAGGGCTCAAATTGGGGGTGGCCCTCTCCCTGTTGGGCCTACTGTTATCTGCGATCATCTACAGGGGCGAGCACAGGAAGATGATAGCCCGGGCTGAATGCTTCGTAAAAGAGCACCTTTTGGATTCGAAGCCTTTCAGGGGCATGGTGTTGGGGGTGCTGCTGGCTGCGGCCGTCCTATCGACGAACTTCATGGTCGGGGAGGTTATGCAACCCGACGACGTTTGGACGTTCTATACGGGCGGGGATGTTGACGGATGGTACGAGCTCGGATTCGACGAGGCCGGGTGGGAGAGGCGGGGCCTTCCCTTCGAAGAGGATAACATAGGGCAGATACTCGCAAGGGGCACCGTCTACGTGAGGGATGTGGAAAAGGCCTACGTGGAAATCGTGGGGGACGACTGCATCAGCGAATTCTACATAAACGAGAGGAAGGCCTATGAGACGAGGAGCTGCGGGCACATGACGCACTGCAACGGAAAGAGGTTCGACCTGAGAAGGCACGTGCAGCCGGGAGCCAACAAGTTCGCATTGAAGATACTGAACAGCGGAGGAGGCCCGGGACGGTTCAACATCAGATGGGAGGACAGGAGCCTGCGGACCAGGCTGTTCAGGGTTGACAGCCTCCCGTATACTCTGCTTTTACTATCACTTCTGTGGATCGCGTTCATCCACAGGGAGAAGCCCATGGAGTACCTCGCCAGGAAGGCTAGCAATGCTGTGAAAGCCTCTAAGAGGAGGAAGAGGAGGAAAAAGACGGTTGACAGCGTCAGAGATTTCAGGAAGGTAGTCTACGCACTGCTCTTAATATCCCTGATATCATCGGCCTATTTCGGTTTTGAGGCCCTAAACTCTTCGGATATAAGAGGTTCCTGGAGGTTCCAAACGGGAGCGGAGCCGAAGGGGTGGTACACTGAGGATTTTGAGGACGGGGCGTGGACTGCCGGGGAGCCGGAGTTCAGGAGAAGCCAGATATCACATATGCTGGTGAGGGGAGAGGTCAGGATAGACAGGGTGAAGGACGCGGTGGCGAGCATCGTGGGGGACGACTGCATCAGCGAATTCTACATAAACGACAAGAGGATATTCGAGACGAGGGACTGCGGGCACATGACGCACTGCAACGGAAAGAGGTTCGACCTTACGGAACATGTCCGCAAGGGAGGTAACACGTTCGCGCTGAAGATACTGAACAGCGGAGGAGGCCCGGGACGGTTCAACATCAGATGGTTGAATAGGAGGAACACAACCCCTGCAGTGATATCGATGGCATTGTCCGCGATATTGCTACTTCTCATTTTACAGGATATAACCAAGCTGAAGAGAGTTGATGGATACATACGATTAATCGCGGGTAAGGCTGTCAAAGCCGCGGACAGGATGCTTCCAGTCCTGCTATTGGCCATAATATTGGGTGCGACATTCTTCACGTTGAAGCACGGTAACACCGGCTACATGGACAAGAAGGTGCGGGACGCCGTCATTGTCTCTTCCGCGGTGGCAGGTGTGCTGTTGGGGGCCGTCATTCACCTGAGGGGGGGCGAGGTGATCTCGGCCCGGACGTTCAAGGCAGTGTGCATCCTGGGAGCATTGTTCTATATGACGTTGCTATTTCTGCCAAGAGGGTTCAACGCGGACGCAGCCATGCAGTCAGTATTCGCCTTCGACATACTCAAAGGGGAGAAGCTGACCCACTACAACGCCACGGGATACCTCGAATACCTGACTTTCATCTACCCCCTGCTGCCATTCTACGCGTTGCTGGGGCACCAGGAAGTCCTGATAAAGGCGTTGATAGTCGCGTATGAGCTGGTTTTCATAGTCTTCCTCTACAAGCTGGTGAGACTGTGGTATGGTGTCAATGCCGCCAGGTACGCCGCGTTCTTCGCGCTGTTCTCCGGCGCCATGACCTTCGTGTTCTCACCATACCTGTCACCTGCAACTACGATACCCGTAATAGCGATATACCTCCTGGAAAGCGGCGGCAGGAAACGTCGCTTCCTCGGGTTCGTCCTGGGCGGAGTCTCATACTATTACTACTATCACATGCCATTCTACGTGATCCTAGTATATGTGGTGGTAGAGTTCATCTTCAACCCCGGGAGGATTCGGAGGGACTACACCGCATTGGCGGTCGCTGCGCTGATAGTCTTGCCCGGGTTCCAGGCCACCCTTGCCAACCCCTCCGCGGACAAGACGTTGAACGGCTTCCTTGTGGGAGCTGACACAAGCCACCTGGGATGGCACGAGTACAGGAAGGACCTGGAGGCCGTGTTCCAGTCCAACTACAAGCTCGCGACCATAAACCCTGTGCTCACAGCCCTAACGGCATTGTCCATCTTATACTTCATCTTCAAGGCCCTCGAATCAGGTGACAGGGTCAGATTCATATATGAGAACAAGAGTGCCGTTTTCGCGGTTCTCTTCTTCCTGATGCTGTTCCCCGTGCTGTTCTACGCCCCGTACGTGCAGCCGAGGGTCTACCGCTTCGCATTGCCGGCGTTCTTCATACTCGCGGGGGTCTTCGTTGGCAAAGTCTCACGCCCGGGAGCGGCGCGTATCATGCTCGTGTCCCTGCTTGTCATCTACGCGGGAGTGGACGTCTACAACCACTTCGACTATGTGACGAGCAGGAAGTCCATAAGCCCAGGGGAGTTCGAGTACGGCCTTGGAGAGGCTTCGAGTTATCTGATGATGCAGAACCCCAGGAAAGTGTACGTGGACCATAGGATGGAGCATCAGCTGAGGTTCTACAGCGGGGATAAACTGCCGGTTAGGGAGGTTAACACGATGGGCAAATGCAGCTACTACGTGTTCTGGAGCAACAACAGGGAGAACACGTTCGACAGGCCCAACCGGAAGGTTGTGAAGACCATCGACTACCCGTGGGGGGAGCCGGCCATAAGGATACACAGGGAGTGTGGTTGAAGATGAGGGGGAAGACGTATGCGTTCGGCAAGAACTGGAAGGACTTCGTGGACAACCACTTGGACGATAGCAGGGTCGAGGAGGCTGTGAAGTCCCTCTCAGGCTTCATAGGCGGTGAGAACATTGGCGGAAGGTTCCTGGACATAGGATGCGGCAGCGGGCTCTTCTCGCTGGCAGCATACCGTCTGGGGTTCAACGAAGTCGTCAGCTTCGACGTGGACCCCCACTCCGTCGCATGCTGCAAGTACCTCAGGGAGAGGGAAGACAACCCGGAGGGTTGGAGTGTCATGGAAGGCTCCATATTGGATGAGGAGTTCGTGGGGGGGCTGGAGTCGTTCGACCTGGTCTACTCATGGGGTGTGCTGCATCACACGGGGGACATGTGGAGGGCGATGGGTAACTCGTGCAAGCTCGTGAAGGACGGTGGCCTGCTCTACATAGCGATATACAACAAGACAGGCAATTGGGGCTTCCACGGCGACGGACGCTTCGGGCCTTCTAAATTCTGGGAACGGGAGAAGAGGCTCTACACCAGCATGCCATCCCCCATCCAGAAGATGATAGACTATGCCGTGATGGCGGGGCTGGCATTCACTTATGTCCTAAGCCTGAAGAACCCGCTGAGGGAGATAAAAGAGCATAGGAGGTACAGGGGCATGTCCTGGTCGGTCGACATAAGGGACTGGCTGGGAGGATACCCATACGAGTACGCCACCGCAGAGGAAGTGAACAGGTTCGTTGAAGACCGGGGTTTCGAGACTTTGAAGCAGGCAGTACATGGAGGACTCAGGAACAACGAATTCCTGTGCAGAAAACTCAAATAGTTTGTAGAAAATTATAAATAATTTAAAAGAGACCGTATATTCTTTTAAAATGGATGGTTACACAGTTCTCATACCGGTCTACAACGAGGAGGACATACTGGAGGATAACATCAGAAAGCTTATGGAGTACCTGGACGACCACATGCCAGGCTATCGGATAATCGTCTGCAGCAACGGGTCCACAGACCGTACGGACGAGATAGGGTCGGGTATAGACGATCCGAGGGTAAGCTTCATCTCCATACCAGAGCGGGGTGTTGGACGGGCTTTCAAGAGGATGGTCCTAGAGGCTGAGACTGATAAGCTCGTATCCATCGACGTTGATCTAACAAGCGATTTGAGGTTCATACCGGAGTGCGTGCGGCTCCTGGACGAGAACAGCATAGTGATAGGGTCGAAGAGGAAGGGAGAGCAGGAGCGGCAGCCGCACCGAACCCTCATAAGCAACGTTTTCATAAAGTTGGTGAAGGTGCTTCTGGGATTGAAGTACAGCGACTACAGCATCGGCACCAAGGGGTGGAGGAAGTCAGCTATCTCCGAATACGTCGGGGGAATAGACCACGGATCGTCCTATGTTATAGAGCTGACATACTATGTGGAAGTGGGCGGCGGCGTGATAGCTGAGGTCCCGGTCTTCTGCTCGGACACCCGGGGAAGCAAGTTCAACATAGTAAATGAGATTTTCTACAGGCTCTACAATCTGCTGAGGTTGTGGGCCAGGGTAAAGCTGGTCAGAGGGCGAAGAACCTCTTGAGTTCCCTGTTCTTCCCAAGGTGGGCGTAGGCTATCACCGACACGGCCGACAGGGTCAGTAGTATGCCGATCCAGTCCACCGGCGTCTTACCGTAGACGATCCTCACATGCTTTTGCGTCGGGTACACGAGCATGAAGGAAGGTGAGACCAGGTATATCTCGTCGGCGCCTTCCGGCTTCCAGCTCGGGTAGTAGGATATGCTTATTATGTGGGGTGCCCCCACGCAGTCCGTTGTGAACTCTATGACGTCCGATTGGACTATCTCCCGGACGTTGCACTCCCTGTTCAAAGGCGTCTTGGGCAGGCTATCGAGGTCTGCCATGGAAGGGTCTCGTATGACGTCTTGGAAAAGGCGCATATCGTCGGTGTCGGCGGACTTCTTGAAGGCTATTGGACTGTCTATCAGGTCCATGTTCCGGAACCACTGGTAGCTGATGTTCTTCCAGTCGCCGGTCTCGTATAGTACAGGCATGTATTCGGGAACTGTGACATACTGGTTGGGGTTGGTGGTGAGCTCCCACACCTCGAAGGGCTCGTCCCTGAAGGCCATCCTCCACTCGGGGTGGAGCACCAACGCCTCCTTCAGCTTCTCGCTCCTGGCGACGAGGTACTGGGTGTTGAACATCTTCAGGTGTTCGGTGCCGTCCTCCAGGTTGAAGCTCGTGCACGGATAGACCGCCCAGAAGGGGCAGGACTGCTGCTCGCTCACCTCAGACTGTATGTAGAAGGTGAAAGGCGAGGTTATTATGGACTGCATGTACAGGCCTTCGAGTATGCTCCTGCCAGCGAACAATGGTATGCTCTCGAATGCGCGGACCGTGCCTGCGGCGTTGTGCTTGTCGTTGTGCTCGAACTTGGCGCGTGGGCTGCTGACATCGCCCCCCATGAAGTCGTTGGTGGACTTGAACTGCTTCCAGATGCTCTTCTTCTCGAAGCCCTCATAGTTCCACTCCACCCAGTAGGGTGTGTACCCGCCGTATTTCCACGTCTTCATCTGTTCCATGAACTTCCCGGGGTGGAATTCTATCTTGTCGTCCTGCGAGGTTATCAGGACCTTGTTGCTGTTCACCCAGAAGACGGTGAGCAACACGACGATAAGCGGGAGTATCCATTTGCCCTTGAGGGGGCGGATGAACTGTGAGAGGCCATATGCCGCGAGCACCATGAGGGTCAGGTAGGTGAAGGGCAGGAACCTTATGTCTACCACGCCTATCTTGGGGGCGAGGACGAAGAACACCAGAGAGGTCACGATGGAGTATGTCAGGAAGACCACGCGGGAATCCCGGCGGTATGCGCACATGAAAAGGCCGAAGCCGGAGAAGAACAGGAAAGGCCATAGGATGGGAGGGAGGACCTCCTCTGTTATGTTCCAGGGTATGTCGTATGATGTCGTGTATTTGAGCCTGAGTATGAGGGGTATTATCCAGAAGCCGGTGAGCATGAACGCCAGGGGAAAGGACTTTCCCATGTACTTGACACGCTCCAAAAGCCTCTTGGGGTTGCGGTCGTAAGATAGTATTAAGGAGGACAAAACCGCCCATAGCACGGTGTATACGTGGGTCAAGGCCACCAGTGCCAGGATGAACGCGTTGGCGAGCATGTGCTTGTTCCGCTGTATCCCATAATAGAGCACGCCGAAGAAGAGCATGGTGAGGGAGAGGCTTATGCTGTAGGAGAATTCCCCGGCCAGTGTGCTGGGTATGTTTCCACCCCACATGCTGTGGGACTCCTGGAACAGGAAAGGGAGGGTGAATATGGCGCCGAAGACGGGGGTGGGGAACTTGAAGCGCATCAGCTTCAAACTGGCGAATACCGTCAGAGGCAGTGAGAATATGCCTAGCACCGTAACCAGCTTGAAGGATATCTGCAGGGGTATTATGTAGCCGAGCAGGGCTATCATCACGAAGGGCAGAGTGAAGTAGAACTGGAACAATGGCATGCCACCATACCATCCCGGAAGCCAGCCTATAACGTGGCCCTTTGGTATGAGCTCTTCCTTGAGGAACTTGGCGGGATAGTAGTGTGATGCTGTGTCCCCGCCGGCTGTTATGGTCTTCGCTAGCATAACGTCCGGTGTGAAGACCGAGACGAGGAAGCCATATATGACTATGAAGGCTATGATGTTCACTGCGAGCTCGAGGGTGAGGTTGAGCGTGCGTTTCCCCATCTGCAGTTCAACTCCCTTAGGCTTTCTCTTTGTTTTCTTCTTCATTTTTTCACTTGCATGTACAGGAACATGCCCACTAGCAATATGAGAGCGGCCATCGGCAGGTATTCTATGGTCTCCTCCTCTTCCTCCTCGACTACCTTGACCATCCCCCCTGAGAGTATGCTGTAGTGAAGGCCGGCCTCTTCGTATTCCAGGGATGCGAACACCACATAGGTGGAGCCTGGGAGGGCGCCAAATGCCTTTATTGGTATGGAAACGCTCCCAGTGCCCTGCGCATCTAGCGATATCTCTGTCTCATACTGGTCCGCGACTATCTCGTCCGGGAGATAGAGCCTGACGGAGACAGTTTGTGGCTTGGCGTCCAGGTTGGTCACCTCCAATACAAGGTCCCGTTTCTTTTCGGGAGGAAGGCTCACCTCTTTTACGAGCCCCCGCACCTTCGTGGGTGCGGGCTGCTTGTAGTGCACCACGAACGGGTAGACCGTGGTGAAGGGGTATGCGTTGGCGTCAGCATAGTGTGTTTTGACAACTATAGGGTAGGTTCCAGGTATGTTTGATTCGTCTATTGATATGGAGAATGCCTGGGTGCTGGGTGTGTTAGGCTGCAGTAGGCCTATGAACACTGGCTGGGCCTGAAATCCGTCGGGTAGAAGAAGGGATGCTTGGACATCGTATGCTGGCTCGTCGCCCAGGTTGGTGAACGTGGCCTTAAGGTCCTGGGAACCGGCTGAAATGACCGATATGGGCTCCACTGCCACATCTATCCGAATGTAAGCAGCCGATGAAAACCCGGCTAATAGCAGCATAAAAAACGCCGTGATAGTAAGTTTCCTCCTGCCCACACCAACCACTTGCTTTTAATTAAAAACTAGTATTATTAAGTAATTTCTATTAAAAGATGAGATACTACTCGAAAGCATGTTCTAGAGGCCTTCTTGGTGGTGGAATCGAGAACATGGTATTGTTAGCGTTGATTCTCGTGGCCAGCTGGGTCATACTCGGCGTAGTCCTGCCTAGGCTCGGGATACTCGAACCCCCCACATCTGAAAGGGGTTATGTGGGCTTCAGCGGGATCATACCGGAACATGAGAGGCTGGGATGGCTGATAGACAACGAGAACGACAGGGGATTCTTCGTCTTCAGGAACATAGGCGACTCGACCGCAACCATAAGGCCTGGATCGGTTGAGGTGACGATCGGGCAGTTGAAATGCGATCCCGCGCCCGCGGACGAGCCATTGTATGTGAAGCCGGGCGACAAGGCGTTGGTGGAGGTCAGATGTCCGGAACTCAATGAGAGGTTCTCGAGGATAGGCCAGTACTACGAGGCCTATGTTAACATCGTATACGAGACGCCCGCGGGCATAAGGCACAACAGCAGCGGGATACTATATGGCCACATCGAGAGGACTGACCCGCGGTTTGAGCCTCCAAATCCCAGTATTACGGGCACAACGCAGCCGAGAATTCCCCAATGTTTCTACCATGAATGCAACGTTTCAGGCGGCATGGACTACTGGAACTGCGGGGACTTACTATCCCAGTTCGAATGCCTCTACTGCCCGCAAGAGCCGGACCCAGTGGATGGGAAGCATAAGTGCTGGTACACTGGGACTTGTGGTATGGAGTGCAACTCGGACAAGGAGTGCGACCAGTTCACGACAGACCCCTATCTGCTACAGCTGAACAAATGCACGAAATGCAGTGAAGACCCGAACAGCCCAATAGACGATCCTAGGTTCATATGCCAGGAGGTCCCGGGAGTCATTACCTGCGGGCCATGCCCACCATACGACGCAGGCTCGCTCGACAGCGCATGGTGCGACTACGAGGGATGCCGATACTGCTACTATGAATGGGTCCAGTTAAGCGAGCTGCCAGACGATGGGGTGATGAGATACAGGTGTGTTGAACAGGGTAACTGCGGAGATTCATGCATAGACTATGGTTTTGACGTATACCAGGAATGCCAGGAGAGATGCGTTTTCTGCGAGCCGAACGAGGAGACCCCGGACCCTACAGACGGGACATGCGACCAGGGAAGCTGCGGGGAGCACTGTGGCCTGACCGGGTTGGACGAGTGCGATGAGGGTTGCATGTGGTGCAACAACACCGGGCCTAACCCCAGCTACACGTGCGAGATGGGAGACTGCGGGAAAGATTGCGACCCAACTAACCCCATAGACGAGTGCCAGTTGGGGTGCGACATATGCTATGGGCCCAATCTCTTCGGGGAGTACAAGTGCGTTAAGATGGACATCGCTGCGGCGATAAACGCCAACAACGGCACCGCATTTGGCAACGTGGTTAGGCCTAATGACCCCATATACGTCGACTTGGAGGGCGAGTGCGAGGATGGGATTGACAAGCTGCTTGTGAGCAATAGCATAAGCAACGACCCTGCCACTGAGCCGCCCATAGACTGCCAGGCGATAGCGGATCAGATAAACAGCGACCTGGGGGAGATAGACGACCCGCTGAGCACGGAAGTGAAGGACTACCTGCAGAACACGTGGGGCATAACGTGGATGTCCGCGCCACACCAGTGCGGAGGCGTAAGGATATGCAAGCACAGGTGGGAGACTTCGGAGGCTGACATAAACAGGTACTGCTACTTTGGGATAGCCCAGAAGTTCAGCTCTTCCGGGGATGGCAGATGGAGTCGGATAGTCGGCGACGACATCATCGTGGGTTACATAGATGTCTACCTGGCATACCCAAAGGCGGAAGGTTACGTCCAGCCGCAGTTTTGAACATGGTCTGAAGATGCGAAGAGGATACCTGGTAACATTGGACGCTATAATTTCTCTTAGTTTCATCCTCTTTCTCATGCTGGGTTTCATTGGGATACAGTACTTCGAATACGTTGGCAGGGGAGGGTCTTCGTTCGAGCATCTCCACTCCGTCGCGGAGAACGCAATAGACACCGTTAACAAGAAGGGAGTCCTGGAGGAGATTGGGAGGCAGTGGGCGTTGGGGAACATGTCCTACGCCGGCAACCTTACAGAAGAGCATTTCGGTTCTCTGATACCAGGGCATGTGGGTTACAGGCTGGAGGCTGTGGACTCCAACGGGGTTCATGTCATCTATGCGTCAGGCCCTGAACGGCCTGGGGAGGACAGATCCGAGGACGTTACAAGGGCTGTCAGGCTCCTATCGGGTTACAAGGAGGGCAGCCCCAGAGCTGGTTGGGCTGCCAGGGCATGGCTGGTAGAGAACATGAGCTGGATTACCAATCTTGTGTCGAACGAGAGCGTATGCTGTGAGGCGTGGGAGGAGGTGATGCTGGAATACAGCCCGGGGGACGAGCAGAACAACGCCTTTTTCATCATGATACCGGGAGACAGGAGCCTCTCAGGGGCTGAGTTGAACGTTAGCTGGGTCTATGGCAGCACGAGCACCACAACTTCGTCGACGACCACGAGCTC
Source organism: Candidatus Altarchaeales archaeon (assembly GCA_014727915.1). Classification (GTDB taxonomy): domain Archaea; phylum Altiarchaeota; class Altiarchaeia; order IMC4; family SCGC-AAA252-I15; genus WJMO01. The sequence continues at coordinate 318,349 of WJMO01000006.1, forward strand.
ATCTACAACTTCGACCACCCTAGGAGGCTGCCATGAGTGCCCGGGTACGGAATGCCCGATACCAGGGTGGTACGGGACTTCGGGAGACGACTACAACTATCACCAGTTCACAACGGACAGGGAATGCGACCTTGAGGTCATTATCTACACCGGACTGGCAAACAACCAGTTCGGAACCAACCTCTACGACCTCTATGCGAACTGGGAGGAGAACATGGCTGCCCCCGGCTGCGGCGGCCCCTGCAGTGGGGACGGGGTATTCTACCCCGACTGCCTGTGCAAGTGCGCTCATCCCATGAGCGACCCCCAGCTTTGGCCGTGGGAGTGCAACACGCTCATAGACGGGGGGCTTGACACTTACAGGTCATGCATCGTCCCTGAGCTGCCTGCTGGAACATACCAGCTGATGGTGGACTGCTGGAGCCCAGGGGATATAGTCAACCTCTGCCCGGGTGACTATTACATCTACATCCAGTCTACCACGCCGGGTTGCCCGAACTATCAGCCTCCGGGGACCAGCACAACGGTCACGACCACGAGCACGACGGACACGACCACCACCTCGACCACGATTCCGCTGCTGGCCAACGGGGAGAGGTGCACGGAGCATGGGGAATGCCAGTCAGGGAACTGCGCAGTGGACTATGACATGCCCCCGGGCGACGACTGCAGCACGTCCGAGGACTGCTGGTGCGCGCCGGCCGGCAACTGCGCCCACAGCGACGTGGCAACCTGCGACCAGTCATGCTATGAGGACTATTACTTCGACATGAAGGCTCCGGTATGTCGCTCGGACACGGGGGTGTGGAGGTGCGTCGGAGCAAGGTGGACGGAGGACTTCTGCCCGGTCTGCGGGTCGAGCGGTAATCCGATAGACATACCGTGCATCGGGATGTGGGAGTGCCAGGCTGGAAGCCCGTATGCAACGTGCGACGCGGGTTGCACGAAGGACGGGGACGTCTGCGACTACTGCGGCGGAGGAACCAGCCAGCCCGACTCTGACTCATGGTTCAATGCGGTATGCTTCGAGGGATCGTGCAGGTGCGACATGGATGGTGTCCTGCCGGTGGACGAGAACTGCGCGGGCGCAAGGTACGACTGCGACCTGTGCACCTCGTGCTACATACAGAATATGGGCTTCGATTGCCTGTTGGCTGGTGGGGATATGTGCTGTGACCCGAGGATGGGGCGGAACGACTACCGCGACGAGGTTCAGGACATCATCGGGCCCAACACGTGCACGGCGGACTTCTGTGACGGGGCGGGCAACTGTGTGATGGAGCCGCAGGTTGGCTGCAGCAGCAGGCCGAAGAAGATATACTACGAGTACCGTGGTTGGGATAGCTGTCCACCTTCACAGTGGGACTATGACTGCATGGACGATGGCACACCGGACGGTAACAATACGAGGCTGAGCCACAGGCGATACACGCCGGGGTTGACATATGCAAGTACCTACGGGACCCACGAGGGCGGGGGATGGTACTGCTACCCGGAGGAGGTTTGGAGCTACACCAAGGGAGACGATGATGACGTGTCCATCGGGAAGTATGAGGCGGGCTGTAATCCGTTCCAGACGAGCCAGTACGTCAAGCACGGGGAGTCGGTGAGGTTCAGCATGGACATCGAATCTGGTGTTACGGACATTAGGTTCAAGTTCTCGGCGATGCCCCAGGCCAGCTGCCTTGAGACGTTGCAGTTGCTCGATGACACTGGAACGAATACCATCGGGACGTGCGTTATCGGAGAGCCGTCGAAGGGTCCGGGCTCGTGCCCTGCGGTACAGATGGACAACTCAATGTGGGACTACTGTGAGGTTCAGGTGGACAGCGGAGACCCGGAGTGGTCTTATATCACCTTGGGTGCTGAGAACATTTTCACGATAAGATACGATTATGCCTTCGACGGTTATGGCGGGGGCTGCAGCACTAATACCCCGTGTGTCATGTACCTTGACTCGGTTGAGATGGAGTGCAGTTGATCGGGGGTTTAAAAGCGTCTGGTGGCGGGTCAAGTATTTAAGCCAGAGTTCCATAATATAATGGATGGCTTCGGTTATGAGATCTGATGTTATCCGAAACGTTCTTGCTGAATGCCTGAGTGAAAGTCATGTTAGTGTCCTTGACAAGTTGAGCGATGAGAAGTATGACGAGGACGTTGCTGCTGACCTCGGACTGAAAGCCACCATCATCCGAACATTGTTGAATGACCTGCATGAGAACAGTCTGGTCGAGTATCAGAGGACGAAGAACAAGAAGACCGGTTGGTACACGTATCTTTGGGTGAGGCGAGAGGGCAAGATAAAGGAGTACGTGCAGAATTGGCTGAATTTTCAGCTTTTAGAGCTTAATTCCCGTTTAGAGGATGAGACCAGGAATGTGACTTTCAATTGTGAGTGCATGAGGGTCCCCTATGAGTCCGCCATGGAAGCCAACTTCCGGTGCGGCAGCTGCGGCGGTGATTTCGTCGAGTACAACAACAGCGAGCTCATAGATGAGATAGTCAGTGAGGTTGCTCGCATAAACAGTCTGGTTGAGCAGATTTAAGTTAAGATGTCTTTGTTGACGCGGGATCAGGCACTACAAAAACTCCAATTGAACAATGTACACAGAGATGTTATTGAACATTGTTTAACTGTTTCTGGTTTTGCGGTGGAGATCGCAGAGAGGATAAGAGCCAACGGACACCAGGTTGACTTGGACTTCATAGAGACAGCATCACTGCTGCACGACATCGGACGATGCAGAACGCACGGGATAGGACATGGAGTGGAAGGGGCCAGGATAATGGAAGACCACCCCCGTTACGCGCGCATCTGCGAGAAACACATCGGGGGAGGGATCACAAAAGAAGAGGCAGTTGAACTAGGTCTGCCAGCCAGAGACTACCTCCCCGAAACGCTGGAGGAGAAGATAATATGCTACGCGGACAAGTTGACATCAGGCACAGAAAGACAAAATATCAGCGAAGCAGTGAAGAAGTTCAGCGAACGGCTCGGGCCAGGACACCCAACAATAGAGCGCATAAAAAAGCTGCATGAGGAGATAACGGAACTAGCAGGATACTAGCCCGCGAGTGGCGTGTTCTCGACGTCCTCTGGAGTCAGCCGTAGGAACCTGTAGATCGTCCGCCTCTTCATCTCCACGATATTCATCTCAGTGCTGTAGTACTCCCATACGATCTCTTTGTCAGGGGTTATCTCGAAGACATGACCCCGGTCGGATTCGGTTATCAACGTGTTTCCATTAGGAAGCCGCTGGGCCGCTCCGCGCTTCTCACTGTAGAAGGAGGTCGGCGGCTCGCCCTTGTACTCCCATACTATCTCCCCAGACAATGGGTCCACCTCTATCACACGGGAGTAGCCCCAATTCCGCCCATTGTCGAACAATAGTATCCGCCCGCCATCCAACAGGGTCGGATGGTGCTGTCCATCCAAGACGCCCTGACCCCACGACCACAACACCCTCTCCCCCTCAACGTCGACCAATGCTATGGTGTTTATCTCCCGTATCGATACCAGCAGGGCGCCAGCATCACATAAGCCTGGTATCGGCCTGTCAATGACCTCCAAGGTGTTGGAGTGGAAGACGTCGAATATCGTGTCCTTTATGATATTCAACCGTTCGGGCGGGACCTGACCCTTTATCTGGGCTATGGTGTCCAAACGGCCCTGAGGGATGAGATGGCTGAAAAGCCCGTAGACCGACAAGGCCTTAACAACGGAACCGTCAGGTGAGAGCACGGTGATGTAATCGTTCAAAATGGGTATTTCCCCCCCATCATGGTCGATCGTAATCTGTTTTCTCGTGTAAACGTAGACGCTGCCATCCTCTGAGAAGGCGACATCATGGTGTGCCGGAACTTCAACGCTCCACAGCACATTGGAATCCCAGTCCAGCTTCAAAAGCGCCTTGTCCCTGACGATAGCGTAAAGGTTCCCCTCGTCGTCCATCCTCACCTGATTCCAACCGTGATCCCGGTAATCGGACCTGTTACGGTGCCATATGTGGACGACTCTACCCTCCATGTCGAGTATCTGGGCTTGCGTGCCGTCATCGTAGTTGAAGAGGTTATAGCCAGGGTACGCTTTGCCGCGTTCATAATTCACGACACCCTTCAGGCTCTCCTCGCCCTCCTCCACATCGGACCATTGGACGTAAGGGAGGGACTTCAAACCCTCCAGGGAACTGTCATCCGCCGGGCCGCCGAGGAAAGCGCCTGAGCCGAACACGTACAACCCGGCCGAGAAGACCAGTAAAAAGGCCACTATCCATGAATGCCTCATCCATACAACATAAAATAGAAAAACATAAAAATCAAAAGCATCAGCTCAAACCGAGCATCTCAGGCTCCAAACGTGCCATGCGGTACATTATCGCCCTGGACTCGTTATCGTCCTTTAGATGTGGGTTGTAGAACTCCCAGACCACAGAGCCGTCGTATCCGACCTCAAACGCCCAGCCCTGGTCGGACGAGCATATTAAAGTGTTCCCGTTGGGGAGGCGATATGCGGAACCTCGCTTCATGCTATGGAACCTATTTGGGGGGGTTCCGGTATAGTTCCAAACGACCTCGAGCGTGAGAGGATCTATCTCCAGTACTTGGGAGTATCTCCTGTGGAACCCATTGTCGAAGACCAGAACGTTACCGTTGTCCAGGAGGGTGGGGTGGTGCGGGTAGTCTAGGACGCCGGGGCCCCAAAGCCAGACTATGCGCTCACGTACAGGGTCTACGACGGCTATGATGCTCAGCATCCTGGTGGATACGAGCAAGTCGCCCCTATGGCAGAAGCCTGGGATGTCCCTGTCAAGATACTCTATGGAGTTGGTATGTACCACATCATAATATGGGCCACTATTTGCGTTATGGGTCACGTTTTCGTCTAGATGGTGCTCAAGCAGCTTATCCATCGACTCATTGCTTACGAAACCCCCCAGAAGGGCATACAATGATATGTTCCAGAGCTTCTCGCCGTCGCTTGACAGGACAGTGACGTAGTCTGCCAGGACGGGCACTTCATGGGATGAGTAGTTCACGCGATCCACGGTCCGGTCCAACGCGTAGATCAGACCGTCTCCGCCGAATGTTATGTCATGGTGAGGCTGCATGCTCACATTCCATATTACGCCGGAATCCCAGTCCAGTTTCATCAAAGCCCTGTCCTTAACGATTACGAACAACCCATCGTCGGCGTATTCGACATGGTGCCAGCCACGCCTCGGGTAAGGCGTCAGGTTGGCATACCATACGTTCACAATGCCACCGTCCATGTCCAATAGCATGGCGAAGTTGCCGTCGTCGTCGTTGTAGAGGTTGTAACCCGGGTATGCGCCCTCCAGGTTCAACTCGACGCCGTGCTTGTCTTCGGTGCCGTTCTCGACCGGAGACCAGCCAAGATACTGCAAGGCCATAAGCTCGTCGATCTCAGATTCTGAGCCCATGATGACGCCGTCACCGCTCTCATTCCGGTCTTCGAGCAGGGGAACGCCAGAATCGTCCGCTGACGAGGCCCTTGGGCTTCCAGGACCTGCTAGGACTATGAGTAAACACAGACCTGCCGCCAAGGCAGTTGCATGCAATGCGTTCAGCCTCATCTTATCAGGGTTGAACCGTCTATCGAATCCGGCACTCGCAAGCCAACGGCGTCCAAGACCGTTGGTGCAACGTCCGTCTGAGAGGGTGAATCCGCTGATAACCGGGCATTTGAGAACAATACGCCCGGCACGAACTTCGGGTCTACTAGGTGGTCTCCACCCCAGCGCTTGCGGTTGTCCGTTAGCACTTCCTTCGTGAACCCTCCGATTGCGGTCTGCCAGGCCATCCTATAACCTGGGTTGAAGCCTACGATAACGTCAGGGCAGTTTTCCACGTAGTCGCCGCTGTAGACGTCATCGCGGAGGTATGCGCTGTTCACGACGTCCCTGCCATACACGCCGTCTTTGAGCTTCTTCAGGTCCCGTGCTATGGACTCGGCAACGTATTCCCTGTCCTCCACGACACCATTACCCTCACGGCCCTCTAGGTTGACGTATATGCTGTTGAAACCGAGAGAGTAGGCCTGGGTCCCGCTCCAATCGACATTCTGGAACAGCGGGGCCTCGTCACCCTCCCGCAGCTCCTTCTTCAGCTTCATGTAATCGTTCTCGACAAGCCAGGTGTTCAAGCTAACAGACCTCTCAAAGGAGGTGAACCCATGGTCGGATATGAGCAGGAACAACGTGTCCTCGTCCAGGTCGGAAACCAACCCGCCGATGAACTCGTCCTTCCTATCGTAGTAGTCCGCGACAGCATCGTTAACTGACAATCCATCAACCGGGCCGTCGATTACCTTCTCGTCCCAGAACACGTGCTGGACCCTGTCCGAGCTGTCATATACGAAGGCGAGGACTCCCTCGCCCCGCTTCTTGAACGCGTTGAACTCGCGGTTGAACATCCTGTCCCTCTGAGCTTCGATGTCAGCTATCTGAGCGAGGAAGGCGCGGCTGTCCAGCTTCAAGTCCACGTAACCGTCGGTCTCCTCCGGCATGCCCAGCGTGTAATAGAGCCCTATGTCGCCGGCGAGCTCGGCCCCATACTTTCCCGGCGAGGTTATGTCCACCACAGGGTTCTCAGGGTCTATCTGCACAGCCGACACGTACATCTCGAACGGGTCAGTGCCAATGAGATAGGCCTTGAATATGCCTGTGACAGACTTCAACATGCCGACCTTGAACTTCGCCCGGATGAAATCGCTCCAAAACCCCTTACCCACCCGGGTGGTCTTACCGTCAACTGTGATTTCGCATGCATCAGCAGACAGCTTAACCTCCAGGGGAACCGTGACGTCAACCACCTCGCCAGACTTCCGGGTCTTCGGGCCCGAAAGCTCTGTATTCACAAAGCCGTCAGCCAACTCGACCTTCACGACCTTGTTGGACTGCTTGTCAGACTCTCCTGGATCGCCGGACGTGTAGTATGTGTAGCCGCTGAGGAACCCCTTGATGTCCGGGACGCCCAAGCCCCCCAACATGCTTCCCTCGACCTTCTCCGGCGGGAAAGTGACCGGCCATCTGACGACCGTTGTGGGTATGCCCGCGTCGGAGGTCAGCTTCCAGAAACGGTCGGCCATCACAAAAGACTCATAGCCTGTCCCGCCCACCCCGGCCTTGGTCTTCGAGAGCGAGAGCTCCGGCATATGGGTTCCAGGGTCCCTGCGTATGAAGTCGAAGATGTTATGCTTGCCCGGGTTCATGCCCGTAGCGATGGAAGTCCACGCAACAGGGCTGTTAGGCGGATTGCTAGTCGCAAGGGTTGTGAAGGTCCCCGAATCCGCCAGTGCCTGAAGGTTGGGCAGCCTGCCATCTTCCAACAGCTTGCCTGTTATGTTCGGGTCCATCCCGTCAACGCCCAAGACCAGCACCTTCTTGTACTTTGTCTCCATCCTAGCACCTGATGTGACACCTTTGTATAGTGACTTGTATATGAGGCCTCCGCCCGCCAGAGCTGCCGAAGCCGCCAGCCCATACTTCAGGAACTGCCTCCTGGTTATTTCACGACCTTCCGCCATACACTCCTAACCCCTTCCTTGATCTGGGTGAAGAACTTGAGAAAGAATCCTAGAATCCCCGCTGCAATAGCGGCAAGCAACGGCCAAATGGACCCGCCGACGATCATGCCCGCAGTCCCCGGGTCGATGTACGCCGACACGCAGCCGACCAAAGGCAGAAAAGCCAATAAACCCAAATAACCCTTTCGACGCATCCTTAAACATTTAAAATGACAAAATAAAACCGCAGTGGTTACCTCTTCAAAAGCGCGACACGGCTCTCGACCTTCTCATCCGCGACCTCATAGGACAGTTCGCCAGCCAGCTCTCCGGCAAAGGCCCTGACCTCGGAGTGGGAGGGCATGTTGTCCATTGAGAGCCTGTTCCTGCTTCCACCCACGAACATGAACGCCTTCACCTCAACGAAGTCCGGGTTGGCCCTGGAGATGAGCCTCGCATAAGCCTGGGGGTCCAGCATATTCCAGCCTTTCACCGCAGTCAATCGGATGACCTTCCGGGTGTCAAGGGAGGGAAACAACTCCAACGTGGAGTTTATGCTATCCCAGGCATCAGACACAAGGGGAGCGCAGACCCTCCTATGGGTTTCACGGTCGGGGGCGACAAGGGACATGTAAAGCTGTGAAGGCAGAGTGTCTAGGGCTTCAAGCCGCCCGGGTAGAGTGCCGTTGGTGACCAGGTAGGTGGTCATAGCCCTCTTTTTGAAGCATTCAATCAAGCCTCCAATGTCGGGGTAGATGGTGGGCTCCCCAGCCAGGCTGATAGCCGCATGACTTGGCTCCTGAGCCTCCCTGAACCTGTCCATGTCAACGCCGTCGGACCCGCCGAAACCGGAGATGGCCTGCCTTTGAGCGTTGAAACATCCTTCAACAATTTCCTCAGGGTCCTCCCAGGAATCCATCCCCACGCCCATGGTGTGCTCGGTGTTCCTCCAGCAGAACACGCAAGCGTGGGTGCACCAGCCGACCGCGGGCGTCATCTGCATGCACCTGTGGCTCTCGATGCCATAGAACCTCTGCTTATAGCAGTGACCCTCCCCCCGCAGGCTCTTCTTCAACCAGAGGCACGGCTTCACCGCACTGTGACCTCCGACCAGGGAATAGTGCTGTTTAGCCAGCAGGCGCCTTAGGGCTTCGGATATCATAGGTATTGTTTTTAAAGCTGGATTCTTAATAAACTGTATTGTTTTACACGTGGGGTGTACTATGGTTACATACATTATAGCAAGGCAATTGGGCGGGAAACCTGTCATAACGGTTGGCGGCGAGGAGCTAGGCCGCCTCGACGACGTAATAGTAGACGAGTCCACGGGCGACTTCATATCCTTGATAGTCGAGCCTGTGGTGGAGGCACCCCCGCGTGTCGCATACCCGAAGGACAAGGAAGGAAACTACGTCATACCCTTCGACGCAGTCAACGCGGTAAGCAAGGTCGTAGTAGTAAAGGAATAAGCGGGTTTCACTTCCTCTCCCAGTAGACGCTGACCATGCCCTCAGCCGTGCTCACGATCCTCCAGGAGGAGTCAACCAGTTCGGCGGCTACCTTATGGTCCTTCTCAGCCACGCCCTCTACCACATGCAATTCGAAGGGCACGACCTCCACCTCCCCCGCCTTAAGGTCAACGACAACAGGGTTCTCAGACTCGGACCGGAATCCGTTGGGAAGTTTCAACTCCAAAAGCAGTCTCCTGTCATCAAGAGAGGATAATACCACGTTGAAGGAGAATGACGAGCCATCAGCAACGCGTGGATCATACACAAGTTTCATACCATCCGAACCCAGACCCCTGCCGCAATCAAGGCAGTCCCCAGTCCAACAGCAACCCTCACATGAGTAGCATATGGCAGGCCCGGGACAGCTGCAGTCATCACAGCATGATGAAAGCCCACCTTCAAGCACAGCGTATCCTGAGGGCATTTCAGAGGATATCAGGGAGTTTTCGAGGGTCAAAGCAGTCAAAGTAAGCAGCCCCAGCACAAAAACCGTGTATTCGAGGGTTTTGATCTCAGAGTCCATTACTATTACGTAATTATTGGCTCTGATAGATTATATATGTTAAAAATGACATTATCTAACGTGAAACCGGTTGTTCTCTGCGTCGACCGCGACGACGACATAGGAAGGAACGTTGGCATCAAGGGCCCCATTGTCGGGAGGGAGAAGAACCTGGAGGTCGCGCGGAAGCTGGCGTTGGTTGACCCGGCCGACACGGACGTCAACGCACTGTACGGAGCGTTGAAGCTGGCATACGAGCTGGACACCGAAGTGGTCACGTTGACCGGCGACGAGAAGGTCGGGCTCATATCGGACAGGGAGATATCAAAGCAGCTGGAGAAGGTCATCAAAGAACTGAAACCCAATTCGGTAATCTTCGTCTCCGACGGATTGGACGACGAGCAGGTGATGCCCATAATACAGTCGAGGGTCAAGATAGACTCTGTGGAGACGATAGTGGTTAGGCAGAGCAAAGAATTGGAGAAGGCCTATTTCAAGCTAACCCACTTCCTCAAGGAGGTCACGGAAGACCCCAACCTCGCAAGGCTCATATTCGGCATACCAGGCATAGTGCTGCTGCTGCTGGCCGTGTTCGGCACCCAGGCGTTAAGCCTCACCATAGGCGTCATCGGAGTATACCTGATCATAAAGGGTTTCGGATGGGAGGAGGAGTTCTTCCAGAGAACTTCCGAGTTCTTGAAGTCCCTGTCCGTGGAAAGGATAAGCACCCTCATATACTTCATAGCGTTCATAACCTTCACCCTCGGATTGAGCTACGCCTACGAGAGCATACAGGTGAACAACCTGAACTTCACGGACTTCAACACCGGAATAAACACATTGGCGGCTTTCATACACAGGTCCAACGCATTGAACCTCATAACCGTCACCTTCCTACTGGTCATACTGGCCAGGATAGTGGACGAATGGGCAGTGAAGAACTTCATACACGTTCGCAGGTACCTCATACTAGCCGCGTTCATAGTATTGATAAACGTGGTCTTGGACGCCGGAGCCGAGTTCATGATAGTGGAGGAATTCGGATTCGGCAACTTCATATTCAACGGGGTAGTTGGCGTCCTGTCACTGTGGATCTGGACCAAGCTGACAGACTACTTCTTCAGCGAGGAGATAGAGATAATGCACAGGATAATGAGGGACCATGAGGGCAAGGAGATAGTGGACTCCGAGGGGAACAGGCTGGGGAGGGCTTCCAAGGCGGTGATCATTAACCTCGAGCTGAAAGAGCTGCGCTACGGGCGGAAGACCATACCCAAGAAGGACATAGCGTCTGTGGGCGATAAGATAGTGGTAAAGACCAAGTGACCAGATCCGGACTAGTCGCAGCAGATCTTCTCTAGCTTGTCCACTGACTCCCGGGCGCCCAAGACTATGAGCATGTCACCCTCTTTCACAGACGTGTTCTTGCTTGGATTGTATATCCACCTGCCGCTACGCTTTATCGCCCTCACAAAGCATCCGGTCTCGGACAGCAGCCGGTATTCCCCAAGGGTCTTCCCAGCCAGGTCGGAACTCCCGCTCACTACCAGCTTGACCACCTGCTCCTCGGACTCGTCCAGCATGGTCTGGTATATGGGATGGTCGCCCACACCACGCAATACGACGTCAACTATGTCCTCCGCCGCATCGGATACCTTCTCCGCCGCGGACGCCACGTGTATTATCCCGCTCAGGTCAGCCGCGTCCTCGGGGGTCCTCGCAGCCAGCATTGCCAGTATCTCTATCTCGTATTGGAGGTTGTCCATGAGCTCCTCCAAGTCCTCGACCTCCTCCGCTATCGACTTGCTGTTGGTCAGCAGTGCGGAATATGCGAGGTCGATCATCAGCTCCGAATTGTCCTTCATCTCAACGAGGATGTCCTTGACGTTCCTCTTTTTCTGTATCGCGTCCTCTGCAAGCACATCCACTTCCTTGTCTTCTTCAACCATTTCAGTCAACCCACATAACTTAATTAGCCCATTGTTTTTATTAAACCCTCAGGCCACCACCTGTATCGCCATATAAAGGCACAATACTGTGATTATGTCCCCGACGGTCGCCAGAGAAGGCGCCAGCACGTTGTCGGGGTCCAATCCCCTAGAGTATGTTATCAATGCAAATGAGATCGTGAGACCTGACAGCAGCAGGCCAGCCAATGTGCCTGCGATCAACGCTATCAATGTGAGGTCCGCCATGCTGGCGGGCATCTTGTCCGCGTTGCCTGTGAACGTGTAAGCGAAATATGCCACCACACCGGAGAAGAAAGCCATTAGAGTGTTCAGTACCAGGGATGCCAGCAGGTTGTCCCCCAACACCCTGTTCCATCTGAGCTCCGGCTGTATCAGACCAAGGTGGAGGGCCGACGCCAGGCGGGAGCCGAGAGCACCGCTTATGTTCCCCCTCATGCCCAGCACGGCGGGCAAGAGTATCAGAATGCCGGGAATAGCGGCGAGATCCGCCTTCAGACCCTCTAATATGAGGCCTGCGAGGACTCCGCCGAGGGAGCATAGCATGAAGATGGGGATGCTCTGCTTGAGTATGCTCTTAACCAGGGAAGGCATAATGAATTATTTAACATATATTATAAGAAAAATGATTTCGCGCAGGGTTGACGTGGAGGAAGCCTACGTAGGAAGGTTCGACCACGACAGTGAAGGAGTCCAGGAGCTGAAGGACCTTGTGTCCAAGCTCGGGGTGAAGTCTGGTGTGTTCACCGTGATAGGGTCTGTAATGTCAGCGACACTGGCATACTACGACCAGGAGAGTAGAGAGTATGTCGAGTATGAGGTCGACCGGCCGATGGAGATAGCCAACTGCAGTGGGAACGTGAGCGTGAGTGAGGGTATGCCGCACATTCACGCTCACATCTGCCTGTCCGACCGGGAGGGAAACACCGTCTCCGGGCACCTGGTAGACATGAGGGTTTTTGCAGCGGAGCTTTATCTGAGGAAGTTCAGGAGCAAGGTGGACAGAGTCCACGATGAGACGACAGGCCTCCAGCTAATGGACCTTCGTTAGGGCGTTGAAGACCAGCTCGAGCAGGTTCCCGACATATAACGTCAAAGCCAGGGCTATGAAAAGTATGGGGACGAACTTCACGCCCCATTTTATCTTGAGGGTAGGGGGTATCTTGCCCGCCTCCGAAAGCTCCAGGAGAGTCTGACGCTGGTCAGGGGTTATGCCCTCTATGTCCCTCTTGGAGGCTATCTTCTCGCCGTCGACTATGACGTCATCGGCCATTATGTCCCAGTCCCTGAGCTCTGATACCTCCACCGTCCTTGTGAGTATATCGTCCTCGACCGTCTTGAGATATATGGATGCTATCAGCAGCAGGGGGACCAGGGAGTATACCATCGCCAACGTCATGAAATCGAAGTGTAGGGCTAGAAAAAGCGGCATGAGGGTGAGTGAGAGGGCAAGCATTGACTTTCGGCTTCCCAGGTTGTCCAGGTATCTCCTGAACACTGCGGGGTGCATGAGGCCCAATGCTATCGTGTAGACTATGACATATGGTGTCGAGGCGAAGGCAACGTCTATGAAGTATGTTAGTAGCGGCGGTATCTTGTAGCCTATGAATGTGTTGTTGGGCCAGCTGTAGCCGTTTGATTCCAGGTATCCTATCAGGCAGCCTACCCCCGCCATTATCTTGACGTCCCCGCCACCCCATTGGCCGTAGTAGAAGAGCGCATAGCTTATTGCGAAGGCTATCAGACCCCATAGCAGGGACTGGGTGACGGGTTGGGCGTCCCAGGAGGCCAAGGACTGCGCGGAGGCAACCAGCACTGTGAATGCTATCAAACCGAAGCTCAGCTTCTCGGGTATCTCGCCCGTCTTCAGGTCGGCTATGCTCGCGAGCAGTAGGAAGCCCAGTGCGGCCGCGATGGCGATTGCCGTCAGCATCTCCCTATAGTATTCTTCCGCGTTGAATATAAGCCGAAAAACAGGCCATAGAATATAAAGAATATTTTATAAAATATTTTGAATAAAATAGTAATTATTTTAAATAATTCTTTTGGAGGGTTTTTATACGTGGTCTACCTATCATGTTCCATGAGATATGCACCAGCCCTGGCAGTGCTCTTGCTGGCATCAACGGCAGCGGCAGGACCTCAAACCGGCATCTGCTTCCTGGACGCCATACTGAACGGATTGGACATGGTAGCGGAAAAGTTCACAGGGATCATCAACCCCACCACAACGACGACCACAACGACGACCACGACCACAACAACAGGCACAACATTGGAGACCACGACAACGACACTGTATGTTCCTGTGACTTCCACCACAACGACGACTGACACAACTACAACAACCACGCTGTTCACCGGGGAGTGCTGGAAGAAGGAGGACTGCCCTGAAGACAGGGTGAAGTACACGTGCAGCTTCGACGGTGACGTGGAACGCGTGACAACCACCTTCTTCTGCGCAAACCCCGGGCCCGAGTCGGAGTGCAAGAGCAGGCAGACCAGGAGGGTGCACGACAACTGCGGGGTTAACGAGAGATGCGTTGAGGGACAGGAGAACTGCGTGGAATAGCCAAAACCCACTTATTATCATATAATCGAATAAGTCAAATGCTATGAAGCCAACAAAAGGGATTAGAAATGTAAAAGGCCAGACATCCGTGGAATACCTCGTCCTATTGGCCATAGCCATCGTGATAGTCGTTGTCGCCGTGGGCGTTCTCGCAGGCTTCATAAAGATCGGCACCGGGACGACTTACAAGAAGAAGGGGAACATCTACTGGAAGAGCGCGGACTTCGGGATCGCAGACTGGGAGATATACCCCGAGGGCGCCAATTCAACGCTCATACTCCAGAACAACAAGGAATACCAGGTGAGGCTGGACTGGGTATCCCTAGACGGGGGGACCACCCAGATAAACATCGACAACGTACTACTGCCGGGAGAGACCTACCGCCTGGAGACCCAAGCCATAAACTGCAGTGGGAGCTCGGCATATTCGTTCGAGCTGACATTCCAATATGACAACCTGGAGCACGGAGTATACGACAAGACCTTCTCAGGCATCGAGAAGCTGACTGGAAGCTGCCATTCATAAAAAAAATAGAAGAGAGCGTGATGAGGGCCATCAGGCCCTGCACCACGGTGGTAGCACGTGTAAAACCCTGTTTTGGGCCTTACATCATCCCGCCCATGTCGCCCATGCCGCCGGGTGGCATGCCTGGTGGCATGCCGCCTCCGCCGCCTGACTTCTTGGACGCTATCACGTCGTCGATGCGCAGTATCAGCTCTGCGGCTTCGCTGGCGCTCTTGATGGCCTGGGTCTTTATCTTCAGGGGCTCCACTATACCCTTAGACCAGAGGTTCTCTATCTTGGCCTTGTCCACGTGGACTCCTATCTCAGCGCCGTCCTTGGCCTCGTGCTTGGCTCTTAGCTTCACCAGCGTGTCGATGGCGTCCATGCCTGCGGACTCCGCTAGGGTCCTGGGTATTATCTCCATCGCGTCCGCGAAAGCGTTGACTGCTAGTTGCTCGCGTCCGCCGACTGTGTCTGCGTACTTGCGCAGCTTCTGGGAGACCTCCACTTCAGGCGCTCCCCCGCCTGCAACGATAGCGCCCACCTCAACCGCTGCGGCGACGCCTCCGAGTGCGTCATGGACCGCGCGCTCGACCTCATCGACTACGTGCTCCGTGCCGCCGCGGATTATGAAGCTGACAGCCTTCGGGTTCTTGCACCCCCTCACGAAGACCATCTCATCGCCTGATATCTTGACCTCTTCCACCAGCTTAGCGGATCCCAGGTCGGATTTGGTTAGGTCCTTGATGCTCGTCAGGAGCCTCGCGCCGGTCGCCTTGGCAAGCTTGTCCATATCGGACTTCTTGACCCTGCGCACCGCGAATATACCGGCCTTGCTCAGGAAGTGCTGGGCCAGGTCGTCGATGCCCTTCTGGCAGAACAGAACGTTAGCGCCGCTGTTGGCCACTTCGTCGACCATGGTCTTGAGCATGTTCTCCTCCTGCTGCACGAACGCCTGCAGCTGCTCGGGGCTTGTTATGCTGATCTCGGCGTCGGTTTCCGTCTCCTTGATCTCTATCGCCACGTCCAACAGCGCTATCTTGGCGCCTTCTATCTTCCGCGGCATTCCGCTGTGGACGCGCTCCTTGTCTATTATTATCCCGTCTATCAGCTCGGAGTCGACCGTCGACCCGCCCTGTTTCTTCTCTACCTTTATGTTGTCCAGGTCGACCGTCGTCTTCCCGTTCTCATCCTCCGCCACGCGAGACACCGCCTTGACGGATAGCTTGGCCAGCATCTCCTTGCTCGCTTCCGCGCCCTTACCGGTCATCGCGGTTATCGCGATCTCCTCCAGGAGCTTCGTGTCCTTCAAGGTCACTTTCTTGCTGATGGTGTTCAGGTACTCGTGTGCCTTGTTGGCTGCCATCCTGTAACCGCGGGAGATTATGGTCGGGTGTATGCCCTGGTCGAGCAGGCTCTCCGCCTTCGCGAGGAATTCGCCCGTCAGCACGACGGCCGTCGTTGTTCCGTCGCCGACCTCGTCGTCCTGTGTCTTCGCTACCTCTATCACCATCTTAGCGGCCGGGTGTTCGACGTTCATCTCCTCGACGATCGTCGCGCCGTCGTTTGTTATGACGATGTCGCCTAGGTCGTCTACTAGCATCTTGTCCATGCCCCTCGGTCCGAGGGTGCTTCTCACCGCTTCAGCCACCGCCTTGGCAGCTAAGATGTTGTTCCTCTGGGCGTCCCGCCCAGTCGTCCTCAATGCCCCTTCAGGCAAAATTATCACTTGCTGTCCTTGTGCCATTTTCCTAATCACCTGTTTTTTTAACTTCAGGAAAAAAATTCTGGAGTATGTTATAGGTTTGGTTGTATATAAAAATGTGAGGTAAGATGGGTTTAGATGTATATTTACGAACATTGTCCAAAGAGGGTTTTTGGGGTGTTTTTGGTGTTTTCAGGTGGTAGGAGACGTGTAGGAGCTCAAATCCACGAGGTAGAACTCCCCATATGAGGTTACATTGGTGAACCCAAAACCCAGGTTGTCACCCCACTGCGTGTACACGTTATCGACTGCGTAGCCGTGATAGTTGGAAGGCTTCAGGATGAACGACAAAAATCCTGCGGACATTCCATAGTAGTCCCTCATCAGAGGCGTGAAACCGTCAAGCCGCAGGTTCTCGGACTCCGACCGCTGGATTAGCAGGTAGGAGCCGCCGCCGGAATCGGATATCTTCCGGAGGTCATCCGTAACCGCCAGGCGGGCGTCTGGTAGATAAAAGCCCAATATCTCCCCGTAGCTTCCGAACGTGTAATCTGACATGTAGACGGTGGTTTTCCCGTCTCCGACCAGCCTGGGCAGAGTGCTCAACCCGTTGAACCCGTACTTTGAAGCAGCCAACAACAGCATGGAATTCAACAGCATTGTGGCAAGCAACAGATGGGGAACCCACTTCCACCTCTTCGGGATTTTCACCAAAGTCTTCGATGACAGCACCGCCGCAGGGTATACCATGGGCAGCAGGTAGTAGCTGTGGTAGTTGTACTTGAGGAATAAGAGCAGGAATACGGCCAGCATGGACAGCAGCAGAAGCTCCTGCTTCGACCTCTTCGAGCGGAGCCCATAAGCGGAGTATGCAGACAGTATGAACAGGGCGGGCGAGAACCCCCAGAAAAGTTCCCTGAGACAGTGCAGCAAAGCAGGTAACCCCCCTATGGACCGGCTGCCCTCCGCGAGATAGGATGATCCGGTGATGAACGCCCCGGAGTTGAGCACAAGACCATATGCTATGAAGGGCGCTATGATGACAGCGGATATCAGAAGCCCGGTTAGGTGAGGTCTGCCCACCCACTTGAAACCCTTGGACAGGTAGGTCTCAGTCAGTGCAGCGGACACCAGGAATAAAACGGTTATCTGCTTTATCCAGAACCCAACACCAACGAAAAAGCAGGCAAGATACAGGTAACGGCGGTCCTTACGCTTCCACCATCTTAGATAGGACGCCAATGATGCCAGCAGGAAGCATGAGACAGCCATGTCGGTCTGTATGTTCCTACCTACGAGAACATGGGCCGGGGCGAACGCAGCCAACGCGGACGCGAGCAAAGCCTCCCTCCTACCGTATATGAGGTCGGCGACTGTGAAGGTGAGCGTGAGCGCGGCAAGGGAGAACAGTATCGACAGGAGCCTACCATAGAGGACGTTAACGCCGAACACGAGGTAGACGGAGGCGAGCAGGTAGTCGTAGAGTGGGGGCGGGCTTGTGAAGAGATTGCCGGCCGCATTCGAAGGATACTTGAACGGGTGTTCCAAGACGCTGGAGGCCTTGTTGGAGTAGTAGGCCTCATTCCAGCCGTGGTATCCTCCGATACCCTCCCAGGCCCTGTTAACGCCAACCAGTAAAGAGATCGCCAGGACGACTATGAGCCAAAATAAGGTCTTATCACCTGCTGATTTCTTCCTCTTGGCCATCATGGGATGAGAAGCGGTAGGTGCGGAAGATCAGTGGATCTTCACCCTCCTGCCTGCGGGGCCCTCTTCGACACGAGCCAGACTAACCTCCAGGACTCCGTTGTTGTAGTTGGCCGACGCCGACTCAGGCCGGACCCTGCAGGATAGCTTGACATCCTTGCCGTATTTCCTCAGTGGCGTGTCCACGCTTATGTAGACGCTCTCGACGCTGGCACGCAGGTCTATGTCCTCCTTCCTGACCCCGGGCAGCTCGAACACGACAGACACCGAATCATACTTTTCGATCACGTCGGTTATGGGCTCCATGAAACCGCAGACCCCATGGGGTGACGTGTTGCCGAACTCGTCAACCACCGGATGCCCCCTCTGGTCGAAACGCATGGTGAACCCGTAAACGAACGGACCCCCATATGATGGCAGCGAGGACAGCATCCTAGCCTCCTCGAACATCTGCTTTATCCTCTGATGCAACCCCAGATACGAAACCCCCTCGTCCATTGCAGAGTGAATATTAGTTAGACAACAATTTAAAAAGCTCCTCGGCGGAGTCAATCTCCGCCAGCTCGCCCGGAGAAAGCACCGACATCTCCCCTTTAAGCCTTCTCTCGCTTATGCAGACGGAGTAACCGCCGACTATGTCCGATATCTCGTCCAGGACGGACAACTTGTCCTTTATCCTGCGCCAGTCGTTGCTGACCACGCTGAAGACCCGCTGGTCACTGCGGGCGACGATGTCGAAGGGGGCGTTGGTCAACTGGGTGTTGAACCCCATGTTCTCGAACTCATTGAATACGATCCGCTTCAAAGAGGTGATCTTGCCCTGGGAATCATCCCGTAGCTTGGACTTCTCATAGGTCAGTTTGAAGTCGGCACCGCGGATGTCGTCTCCAAGCATGTCAACAAGCTTGTCGAATATCTCCAGGCTCACCCTGCCCGACCGCTCATAGCGGTAGACGGACTGCTTTGATACTCCAAGCTCCCTCGCGAACGAGTCCTGGGTGTATCCCATCATCTTCCGGAGGTCTGAAAGGTTTTCCCTGTCGACCCTAACGCAGTAGTTCCCACGCGTCGAATAAGCCCGGGGAGGTATGTTGCCTATTATCTCCTTCAGAGTGTTCAAGGTGGATACGAAGACCCCGTATCGGTCGTATACCACGCCGTCGTTCAGCAGAGAGGACTTCATCCTCTCGGAAACGACTATGGGCACGGCCTCAAGGAGCTCCGAAACCCTCTTAAGCTCCGAAACCGAGGGTCGGCTAAGGCCCTCAACGTTTGAGAGGACCTTGACCAGCAGGAGCATGTCCTTCCTCTTGGCTAGGACGTCGAAGCTGCTGCGGGATCCCCTGCAGTCGACTACTTCAAAACCCGAATTCGACAGGTTAGCCAGAACGGCATCAACAAGGCTGGACTTGTACATTTTACCCTATGAACTCGCCATGCAGGGATTTCACAGCCTTTTCCACGTCATCGGATTCGATGACGAACGATATGTTCACTTCGCTGCTTCCCTGGGCGATCATCATTACGTTAACGTCGGCTTCCGCGACCGTGGCGAAGACCTTGGAGGCGATGCCCTTGGTCCCTCTCATCCCAGCGCCGACGACCGTCAGGACATTGACTTCCTCGAGGACCGAGATGGACTTAAGGAAGTTGTTGGTGAAGACCATCCCAAGCGCGTCAAGCGCCCGCTCAACGTCGGACTCCGAGATGACGAAGCTAAGGTTGCTCTCGCTGGAACCGGATATCATGAGTATGTTTATGTTGGCCTCCCCGAGGCATGAGAACACGCGCCCTGCGATGTTGGGGGTCTCTGCCATTCCAACACCCTCGAGGTTCACTATCACGACGTTCTTTATAACCGCAACCGCCTTTATGACGCCAGAAACCTTCTTCTGCCTGCTCACTATCAAAGTTCCCTCGCAGGAGGGGTTGAATGTGTTCTTCACCCTGACAGGTATCCTCCCCGTCATGGCAGGCTCTATCATCTTGCTGTGTATGACCTTAGCCCCGAAGTAGGCCAGGTCCATGGCCTCCACATAGGATAAGGTGGGTATCAGCTTGGCCTCCGACACCAGCTTGGGGTCGGTGGTCAAAATGCCGTCTACGTCCGTCCATATCTGAACCTCCTTGGCCTTCAGATAGTTGCCCAACAGGGAGGCGGTGTAGTCGGAGCCGCCCCTCCCAAGGGTGGTTATCCTGGCCTTCTCGTCGGCTGCTATGAACCCCGTCACGACAGGCGTTATCTTATTCTTCACGTGACTTCCCAAGATGGAGTTTACCTGCTTCCTTGACTTGCTGTGCAGTGGATGGGCCCTGCCAAAGGAAGAGTCAGTTACTATACCCGCCTCGAATCCTGTCAACGAGGCAGACTTCACGCTTATAGAGTTAAGCGCGCCGGACATGACCAGGACGTTAAGCCTCTCCCCGAATGATTGTATGTAGTCCAGGCTCTTTGGGCTGAGGTCCTCAAGGTATCCGACACCCAACAGGGCTACCCGGAGCTTCTCTATGAGCTCGAGTGACTGGCTTAACACCTCGCCACGCTCCTTCTTGTTGGTTACCGCGCCTATGACCGCCTTCCTCTGCTGCATGGTCAGCTCCCTGCAGAACCGGCTCACCTCCCGCTCTACAACGGTGTTGGGCAGGTCTATCACTGAGGTAGCGATCTTTATGAGCTTGTCTGTAACGCCACCCATAGCAGAGACCACGACCACCTTAGGCCCCTTCTCAGCCTTCACCAGCTTGGCAGCAGCCTGGATTCTCTTGCCGTCAGCGACCGAACTGCCGCCGAATTTCATCACAACAACCATCGTAGAAGAAAATAGTGAATAACTTATATAAAAGAATCACGGATTGGATGGGAGATGTGCTTTTGGTGGCTGTCGGTAGCCCGCCTTCTGTCAGCCTGTCTTGCGGCCTAATGCTCGCCTTGGCTGCCCGGGCATTCTTCTGAGCGCAGAATTTACTGCTTGCACCAGATCGTGGGACGGCATCCGTTTCACACAGTGCATGGACAACTCCCAATCAAGTTCATCGTTGGCGCCCAAACACGTCTACGTCTCTGCTATGCCATCCGGGCGCTCACGCACCCATCACAACAATGTCTGGTGGGCGGAACTTGCCTCAAAAACCCCTGAAAGGGACTTCGTAGGCCCGGCCAACAGCCACCAAAAAAAGAAAAGGGAAACAAACAAATAAAAATGAAGAAAAAAGGGTGGAGGTGCAATTTTTCACGGTTTAAAGCAGTGTCTGGGCCAGTGCCACGGCTACTAAGAGGGCTAGCACCGCCACGATCTGAGCTGCTTCAGCCACCGTCGAAGCTCCCATGTTAAAGGTTAGGTCCGCTGGGGGACTAACCACGGTCGTCGCAGTCACAGCCATCACCTCCAGTAAGGACTTAGGTGACCCATATAAAGAAGATAACGCCAATATAGGGCTAAAATAGGGCTAGAAGTGTGTGACCGAACGGTTAGTCTGGGTCGGTTGAAATAAAATGGCCGGAAGGTGGTGTAATTGGATGTATCCAATTGAGCATTTGACTTGTCGCCAAAGAGGCGCAGAGCATAAACGGTGATTAGTATCGGTGGACTTAACACCTCGTTGCCTTGGTGCTTACATCCCCAACCTATCAAACCACTCTTGTAGTGGAGCCTATGCTGTCTATTTTCGGGGGCTGTTTCAGGCTTAGATGCTTTCAGCCCTTACCAGCTGCGGCTTAGCTACCCGGCAATGCCCTGTCGGACAACCGGTAGACCAGAGGCCACGGACCCATGTTCCTCTCGTACTAATGGATCCTTTCCCTCAGACAACCAACAATTCCAGTAGATGCCGCCAAACTGTCTCGCGACGTTCTAAACCCAGCTCACGTACCGCTTTAATGGGCGAACAACCCCACCCTTGGCCGCTTCTGCACGGCCAGGATGCAGTGAGCCGACAGCGAAGTAGCAAGCAACGGGGTCGATGTGTACTCTTGCCCGTTACCACTCAGTTATCCCCGGGGTAGCTTTTCCATCAGCCCGAGCCCCCATTAATGAGGACTTCGGGGTTCGCTAGACTGGACTTTCGTCTCCAGGTTCCTTGTTGGTGGAAACCTCGTCAGGCTGGCTTTTGGTCTTATCCTCTACGTCGGATTTCTGTCCCGACTGAGCCAACCATTAGATACCGTCGATATTCTTTCAACGGTGTGGCGCCCCACCCGAGCAGCCCACATACAGGTGTCCCCTTTCGGGTTAGAATTGTAGTCATAAAAGGATGGTGTCTCATCGTTGACTAAACCACTGCCGAAACAGTAATCTCAGGCGTCTCCCATCTACGCTGCGCAATTAAAACCACAATTCAACCATATGCTGCTGCAGAGCTCCACGGGGTCTTCGCGTCCCGCTGGAATTCTCTGGCCTGTACACCAGAATAGTAGGTTCACCGAGCCTCTCCTCGGGACAGCAGGACTCTCGTTAAACCTTCGTGCAAGCCGCCAATTAAGCGGCAAGGTATTACGCTACCTTAAGAGGGTCATAGTTACCCCCGCCGTTTACTGGTCCTTCGCTCCGTTGGACCGGAGTTTGAGATGCCAGCACTGGGCAGGTATCAGCCTCCATACACACCCTTTCGAGTTCGCGGAGACCTACGTTTTTATTAAACAGTCGGAGCCCCCCTGTATCTGCGACCTGTCTCTCTCGAGGCAGGCACCCCTTATCCCAAGGTTACGGGGCTAGTTTGCCGACTTCCCTGAGGAGAGTTTGACTCGCCACACCTGAGCCTTCTCAGCTAGGGGCACCAGTGTCAGTTCTCGGTACGATCACACAGGATTCGAATGTCTTCCTTTTCACGGACTCCTGGGATCACCCGAACCCGCCTTGCGGCAGGCCATTCGCAGTTTATGCCGCTTCTCACCGTTACGGTACTCCACGACATTATACAGCTTAGACAGCACGACAGTGCTGCTCAGGCCACCCGGAAGCGTCGGAAAGACACACCTTTGTTGCCATGTACCAGTGTGGTGAACGAATATTAACGCTCTTCCCTTTCGGTTACACCGAGTTACGGATACCTTAGGATCGACTAACCCTCAACTGACGAACATTGTTGAGGAACCCTGGCCCTTCAGGTGGAAGGGATTCTCACCCTTCTTTGCTGTTACTACTGGCAGGATTCTTATTCACGCAGGATCCACGCAGCCATAAAGCAACGCTTCTACTCCCACGAGACACCCATCTACCTGATAACACTCTTTTGAATGTTCATTATGGTGTCGGCAGTACACTTAGTCCCGTCCATTTTAGGGGCCTCAAGTCTTGGCGAGTGAGCTGTTACGCACTCCTTAGAGGATAGCTGCTTCTAAGCTAACCTTCTCGATGTCTCAGACCTAAGACGCCCTTGCTCACACTCAGTGTACATTTAGGGGCCTTAACCATAATCTGGGTTGTTTCCCTCTCGGGACCGGAGCTTACCCCCAGCCCCCGTCTCCGGCCTTCTAAGGCGACTACATGTTCGGAGTTTGACAGGAAAGTGAAAGATTTCTCCTCCGGGCTTCCCAATCAGTGCTCTACCCCATAATCTACCTCCAGCCAGACTGGACTAAGGTCAATTTCGATGGGAACCTGCTATTGCCGAACGCGATTAGCATTTCACCTCTATCCCCAGGTCACCCGAACGAGTTGAGCTCAGTACCGGTATCGGACCTCCATCCACCAGTCGGTGGACTTCATCCTGCCCAGGGTTAGATCGAACGGCTTCAGGTCATACGCACGCGATTAATGGCGATTGCACCACGCCCCTCACCGAAGTTGCGGGCTTTTGGTTTCCCTTTCCCTTTCGGGTCACCACATACGTATACTCCCTGCCTCATGTTTCTAGACGAACGATGCAACTTGCGCTGCATCTAACTATCACCATACAGTTTAAGGTTCTTTTCACAGCCCGTTAGGGCTCCTTTTCAGCTTTCCCTCGCGGTACTAGTGCGCTATCGGCTTTGAGTAGTATTTAGGGTTCGCAGTTAATGCCTGCGGACTTCACGCGCAATATCCAATGCACGCTACTCTCGGATCTCCGCCCACCTTCTCCAGCTTAAGCTACGGGACTATCACCCTGTGTCGTGCCGCGTTCCAGCGGACTTCGCCTCGCGGGAGAGGGTTTGATGCGGGCCGTTTAACACCACATCCATCCCACGTCACCGTGGGACGTTCAGTTTGCCCTGACCGGCTTTCGATCGCCTTTACTAACCGGATCACAAGTTGTTTTCTTCTCCTCCGGGTACTAAGATGTTTCAATTCCCCGGGTTCCCACCCCTAAAAAGGGGTTATTCGGGCACCTGCGGTTCTAAGGCTGCGTGCGCCTCGCCGCAGAATATCACAGCTTGCCATGCCCTTCATCAGCACTCAAACCAAGCCATCCCCTGTATGGTTTAAAGACTCTACGTCTCTTTTTGGCGAGCCAAATGCTCTATATAATACATCCTATACACCACCTTCCAAAAGAAGAAAGCCAAAAAGAAAATTGGCTAACTTAGCATGAAAGGTTTCTCCACACGCCCGCCTGCGCAGGCATGCTTCAAGCGAAAAAATTTTCCACCAAAATGAATTGATGAACGTGATTGTTTTATGGTTTTTTTATCTCACTGGGTTTGGGTAGTTCATCCGGTTGTATGTCGCAAAGCAGACCATACAACTTTAGGGCCGCGCCTCTTGGCTGGCCCATGACAGTCTCTGCCAAGGCAAAACATGCCTCGGATAGCTCACCATCCCCGGGGGGGCAGTTGAGCTTCACCTGAAACTGCTTTGCAAGACGGAGCCTATCCGCCTCATGCCATTGGATTTCATTACCTTTTGTTGCTTGCATTTTAACCCAATTGATGGACTCGTCGGGATTTGAACCCGAGGCCTCCCGCGAACTCGGAACCTTTTACGGACACGGAATATTATTTTCCGTGAACGCTTTTACGGCCTGTAGGCCGGAAAAGGGTTCTTGCAAGGCGGACGATCTACCGGACTGATCTACGAGCCCCTGAATAAAGTTTCTTGGATTCACCCCAACGGGTTCCATGAATTTTTTGTGTTCAAGTCTTTTGCTGGAAGAATTTTAGCCCCTGTGCGCGGAAGGCAAATATTCCGCATTGTAAAAGAAGCAAACACATGTTGGTTTGCTTGGAGGTGATCCAGCCGCAGATTCCCCTACGGCTACCTTGTTACGACTTCACCCCCCTCGCGAACCCGAGATTCGACACACCCGAAAATCGAGTATGCCTCACCTCCAATCCACTCAGTTGGTGTGACGGGCGGTGTGTGCAAGGAACAGGGACATATTCACCGCTTTATGGTAAAAAGCGATTACTAGGGATTTCACCTTCATGAGGGTGAGTTTCAACCCTCAATCCGTACTGGGACATGGTTTAGGGGATTAGCTCCGCCTTTCGGTGTTGCAACCCATTGTCCATGCCATTGTATGCCGCGTGTAGCCCAGACGATTCGGAGCATACAGACCTACCGTCGCCCGCGCCTTCCTCACACTCATCGCATGCAGTCCCCCTATAGTGCCCCACAAGTCTCCTCGTGGGTTGCAAATAGGGGTACGGGTCTCGCTCGTTAACGGACTTAACCGTACGCCTCACGGTACGAGCTGACGACGGCCATGCACTACCTCTCGGCTCGTTCGGCAAGACCTTTAGCCTGGCCTTCATCCTGCCGTCGCGTCTGGTAAGTTTCCCGGCGTTGTATCCAATTGAACCGCAGCATCCACCCCTTGTGGTGTTCCCCCGCCAATTCCTTTAAGTTTCAGCCTTGCGACCGTACTCCCCAGGTGGTGGGTTTAACGGTTTCCCTTCAGCACTCCCCGAACACGAGGTTCAGGGAACACTAAACCCACATCGTTTACGGCTAGGACTACCAGGGTATCTAATCCTGTTCGCTCCCCTAGCTCTCGTACCTCATCGTCAGGCCCGTTCCAGAGTGGCGCCTTCGCTACCGGTGGTCCTCCAGGGATTATAGCATTTCACCGCTACCCCCAGAATACCCCACTCCTGCCCCGGCCTCAAGCCCAGTAGTATTTTCTGCAAGCCCTACGGTTAAGCCGCAGGATTTCACAGAAAACTTGCTGAACCGACTACGCACGCTCTAAACCCAGTAAACGCGATCACCACTTGAGCTGCTGGTGTTACCGCGGAGGCTGGCACCAGTCTTACCCAGCCCTTATTCCCAGAGCTATTTACACTCTGTAAAAGCACACGTTGTACGTGCGCACTTGGGGTCCCCTCGTCACGCTTGCGCGCATTGCGAAGGTTTCGCGACTGCTGCGCTCCGTAGAGCCTGGACCTTTGTCTCAGTGTCCATCTCCCGGCTCCCACTCTCATGGCCGGTACAGATCGTAGCCACGGTAGGCCATTACCCTACCGTCAAACTAATCCGCCGCAGACTCATCCTGAGGCGATGGACCGGATACAGGTCTTCTCCTTTGAGCGGCGGACATTCCAGTGCTCGCCGCCTATGGGGGATTGTCCTCAGTTTCCCGAGGTTATACCCCTCCCCAGGGCAGATTGTCCACGTGTTACTGAGCTGGTTGCCCGGACCTTAACCGTGTCCGAAACGTGCATGTCTTAATCAAACCCCAATAGCAGTGACCTCGAGCAGGATCAACTCGAGTTAATGTACGTATCGCTGATTGTTTTTTGGAATTGTATGGTCTTCCACACACAGGTATAGCTATTTCCAGCGTTTGAACACGTCAGACAGCCCCCATGCAGAGGATGTCATCATAAATTGCCCACACTAGCATGGATCGGACTCCACGGAAGGTGCAGACGCCCAAACCGCTTCTAGGCCCAACAAAACCAGATGTGAGGCGATTCCAAATCAACACTTTCCCGCATTTTGCGGGGTTGTCTCATTTAATTGGAAAAACACATTGCGCAAAGGGAATTTCGCGCGGACAATATATAGGCAACCTCTATTTATAAATCAACTGTAGATGCCGGATATCGTTCCGCTCGAGGTGAAATCGGCTTTTTTCTGTCCTCCGGCCGTTACCAGGAGTTCTCTGCGCTTTTTGTCCACCATATCATCGATTTTCTCATCTGAAACGCCCATATTCCGGAAGGACTTGGCCTGGTCCAGGACCTTTGCATAATCAAGGGAACGCTGTGTCGCCGTAGACTCCAGAACGACTTCCAACATGAATATCCTTCCCCTCATGTTGAGGTCTGGAGCGCAGTTAGATGCTGATATGTTCTTCCTCTCGCCCGCCCCAAGGTTGAAGGGCGTTTTAGTGATTAAGTCGCATCTTCCAGAGTCCCGGTTCCAAAGGCTTATTTTCCTCACGGTCGCCGTGTCCAAACCATAGTTGGCAACATTGAATGATAGTCTTCCAGTATCGCCGTCTATGGACGGCGAATCCGGAATCAGCACCTTCAGCGACTCTGCCACTTCTTCCTTGGGCTCCATAAGGCCTGAAATGTAGTCGAAGACGCCAAGCCACCACATAAGTAGGATGAGAGTGACAAAGGTTATGACATAGTCCTTCTTAGAGGGTTGGACGTTCACCGGCAGACTGCCAATGGATCGGCTAGGCTGGCCTGTTTTATCGTCTGTTTTAGATTCAGCTTCGAGGTCAGGGGACATTTTAAGTCCAGGTTATGATTCCCGTACTGTGCTCGACAGTCTGAACGTTACCAATCTTTAAAACATATTCTATGTCGATGTATGCGCTTCCCGGATGCCCTGAGCTTACATCCAGACATTTGTCATCCAAACCTTCGATGCCGCCGCCGCCAACTTTGATAGTGCCCTCCTGGGGGACCTCATAGTCTTCCACGCCATCGCCAGTATGGTCAACGCATTCGAACACTTGTGAGCCGTAGAGCCCACCAGGCGCGTAGTCACAGTCTACGATGCTACTATCTTGATAGTGGACTATCTTGCCCTTGTCCGTCTCAGCCAGGCCGTAACCGCATTTCAAATCATGTGATGTGGCTCCGCCGGTGGGGACCTCGGACTCAGGGGACATGCTGACACTGACGTTCTGCACGTACACTTTAGTGTTCAACGTGTTGGTGAATATGCACACCAGCCCCCTGTCAAGGGACCCGCCGCCCAGGGCGTTCTCGGTTATCCCGCAGGTGGAAAGCAAGGGCTTGAACGCGCCGGTGAAACCGGATTCTGTGAAGTGGCCGCCGCCGCCGAAGTTGAATATCCCCAGCCGCCACATGGCAATGCCAGCGACCATCACAACGATAATAGCCCAGCCGTAGGTCATCAGGTACTCCATAGCACCCTGACCCCTCCTATGAGAAAACATGGTAAATACAGTAACATATTGGACGAGAAAGCTTATAAAAACAGGTGGGCCGCGGGGGGCTACCGGCCCCCTCAGTTCCAAGTTCCTCCTGATCCCCCCGAAACGAATATTGTGCCGCCCAAAGGTGGCACAAATGCAGTAACCAGAATGAATCAATGACGATTGGCTAGAAAAAAGTACAACCAATAATATTGGCCCAGCAAGGGCGAACATACCATGGTGGATAATTGATTCAACCAGACAATTAGATTTGTCAGAAATGCTCGAGCAATATACAATGAAGCCTCCAGCGACTCAAGCGATTATTGCTAAGTACCAACTAAATAGGATATGAAAAACCTCTTTTGAGGATAGCCTCTCAAATTTTATATCCATTTTGATAGTGCATTCTGGGGGGTCGTAGACCCCCCCATTTCGCTTCGCGTGTCCACGGAGCGAGCCGTGGGCCGCGGGCGGAATTTGAATCCGCGTCGCCGGATAGCTGCAACCTGTCGTATGCCCGGAATTATTATCTTCCGTCAACGCTTTCGCCCGGAGGGCGGAAGAGGGTTGCCACAGTCCAGTAGGATAACCAGGCTACCCCACCGCGGCCATAATGTGGGTATGTATTAGGGCCTTATTCGAATAAAAGGTTTTATTTCAGTATCTCAATCGCCTGTTCACCGAGCATCCCTTCTGTTATTCCGAGCTCTCTTGCCTTCGAAGTGCATGCTGCTATCTCTGCTTTCAGGACATCGGAAAAGGTGGACACACCTGTCACTACCGCCGCGGCCTGACCTATCTCCTCCGCCTTCTTAAGGTTGAGCAGCCCGCACATTAGATAACCCCTTTCACCGACTACCAATATCATGTTGGCGCTGGGGAGTCGGGCCTTCAGTCCTAGACAGCCGTTTATTATGCGTGTCTCGATCATCCGCCCTTCACCTTATGCCTGGTTATCATCGTCCCAGTGCCCGTTACAGTTAGTATCTCCTCTAGTATGGCGTGTTTGCTGGCCTTGATTATGTGGGTCCGCTCCACGCCGTTCTTCAAGGCGTGAGTGCATGCCTTGATCTTGGGTATCATGCCGCCGACTATCACGTCATCCCTTATGAGCCTGTTGGCTTCCGTGACGGTCAGCCGATGAACAAGCTTTCTTTTCTTGTCCAACACGCCTTCTACGTTGGTCAATATTATAAGCTTCTTGGCCTTGAGCGAAGCGGCGAGTTCGGCGGCGGCAGTGTCGGCGTTAATGTTCAGCGTGTCGCCTTCCCGTGTCAAACCTATGGGCGATATTATGGGTATGTACCCGCTGTCCAACTGTGTCTTAACGATCTTGGGGTTCACATTCCTTATTTCTCCCACCTGGCCGAGGTCCACTTTTTTCTTCTTCTGCTTCACAGCCTCGAAGAGGCATCCGGACTTTCCGGACAAGCCGATGACTTCTCCGCCGTGCTTGTGTATGACCCCGACCAGCTGCTGGTTCACCTTGCCGGAAAGTACCATCTCCACTATGTCCATGGTTTCCCTGTCCGTGACACGCAATCCCTTCACGAAAGCGGGCTTTTTTCCGAATTTTTCCATTGCCTCGGAGATCTCCACGCCCCCGCCGTGGACGACGACCGTTCTTATGCCCAGCGCATTCAATAGTATCAGGTCTTTAGCAACGGAGTCGACAACATCCTTATCCAGGAGGGTCTCCCCCCCGAATTTTATGACGAACGCGTCTCCGCTGAACTTCCTTATGTACTCTATGGCCTCTACAAGTATCTCGGACTTCCTCATACCCGTAGAATATTCGTTTAAAAGGATAAATAAAATAAGAAGCGGGTCAGGGCATGCGACCGTCTTTTATATAGCCACCTGTTAATACAATAAGCCAAGATGTACATCATAATAATCGGCGGGGGAGGCATCGGAAAATCGCTCTCCAACCATCTCGTGAGCGAAGGCCATGAGGTCGTAATCATCGAGAGGGAGGAGGAGAGAGGCAAGACCCTAGCCGACTCCATGGACTTAATCGTCATACACGGAGACGGCAGCTCCACGGAGATACTGAAGGACGCGGGGGTGGAAAGGGCTGACGCCGTGGCTGTCTTAACAGCCGACGACAACACTAACCTGACCATCTGCCAGATGCTGAAGAAGTTCAACGTCCCGAAGATAGTGGCGCGGGTGAACGAGCCTGACAAGAAAGACCTGTACATAAGCCTTGAGATCACCGCCTCGATAAGCATCGTCTCGGCTGCGGTGAGCCAGATCAAGAACGCCCTCACCAAGGAGAAGGGGAGGAGCATGATGAGCATCGCAGGGGGTAATGCCGAGGTCGTTGAGATACGGTTGACCAACGAGAAGCTGGACGGGAAGAAGATAAAGGACATCGGCCTCCCATACGGGGCGCTGATAGGTGTCGTCTACAGGAACGGGGAGGTCATAATCGGGACGGACGAGACCATACTGAAGAAAGAGGACGTCCTGACCGTCATAACAAAGACGGAAGTGATCCAGGATGTCACCACAATACTGAAGTAGAGCTTCTCAGATCATGTTGAAGAAGTGGAGCACGACCAAAGCCCCCACGCCGGGTATGCCGAACAACGCGCATACCAGCACGGTCGCAAGGTTCACTGGTATCCACCAGCCCAGGTAGTGGTTTAGGAAGAATAGGATCAGGACTCCCGCCAAACCGTTCACCAAGAGAATTGAGGCTTTTACTGCTAGCTTCTTTATGAGAGACCAGAATAACACTAGAAACGCCAGCAATATGACCGCTGCTGCGATGTATTCGATCATCCTAGACCAGGACCTTCTCGTTGGGATAGAGTATCATGCCCCCTTTGCCAAGGCGGTATACTATCTCCTGCTTTGTGTGGTCGGTGCCGCGCATCTTGAACACCTCCAAAGTCCGCACCCGCTCCTGGCCGATCTTCACATAGTACAGGTGGATGATCGTGTCTACCAGGTATTCGACGCCGAACCGTGCAGCGCCGGACTCGACTTCGCTCGTGACCAGCACCGTCGCACCCCACTTCTCCATGGCCTCGAACAACACCATCAACGCGTTCCTCTGGGCTGTCTCCGCGTTGTATGCTAGCATGAGCGCGGTGACACTGTCCAAGACCACCCTCTTGATCTGATGGGGTTTGAAGTACTCCTCGAAGCTTATAAGCCCCTGGTCGAGGAGGTTCCTCATCTCCGAGACTGTTGTCTTGTGGAATATGAGCTTGCCCTCGTCTTCGAGCTTCTGCATGTCGAAGCCGAAACCTTCCATGTTACTGTAGAACTTGTCCCTCTTCTCCTCCACTGAGACGTAAAGGCATGTCTCCCCGGCCTCGGCGCCTGCCATAATGTAATGGACGGAGAACACGGACTTTCCGCAGCCGGGCTCCCCTGCTATCAGATTGATGCTCCCCGGCTTAAGACCCCCGCCTATGAGCTCGTCCAATCCCTTAACTCCGGTGGACAACCGTTCCATGTGAAAGAATGAGAATATAAAATTAAATAGGGGATGTTTTCACCGGGTCATCCTGTGCCTGCCACCACCAGGGGACTGTCTATCAACCCGGGCGGAGAAACGGTCGAATACTCCCTGATAGTTTGTGAGAGGGTCGGGCGGGGTGAAAAAACACCGGGGGGTCGACGACAACCCCGTCCGCGGAAGACATAAGAGAACAGGGGAAACACAGGCATAATACCGGTCAGAGTAAAGAAGCTTCAGAGAGTCCAGGGGGGGCCAGATTAATGCGACGCATTCTTTTAACCTGTGCTCCTCTAATAATATCCTGTCAATCCGGGACCGTGGGGTAGCTTGGTATCCTTCTAGCTTTGGGAGCTAGTGACTCGAGTTCGAATCTCGGCGGTCCCAACCCTTATTTTCTTCTCTATTCTTCGTGCCATAGGTTTTTCAGCATCTTACGGCCGTACGGGAGGTCCATTATCAGGGTGTTCAGGTAGGCAGCGCACCTTCGGGAGTTCAGTTCTCCATCGGTTTGCTGCTGGAAGTCCGCTTCCACCGCGGCGCGGGCTGACTTCCGGCCTTTAACATTGGCGCCGGTCAGGTCGGCGAGAGCGTCCATGACCTCTCTCCTCTCATCCCTCCTTAGGCTGGCAGCCAACTCTAGGAAGGTCGAGGATACCATCCTCCCCCAGTCCGGTTTCAGAGGTTCCAGGTCTAGCCTCTGCCCCTCTACCATACGGCCGGGGCGGGCATGATGGCGGTCCAATCGCATCCTCTGCCAGCCAGTCCTCTTATCGGCGAGGACTTCGGCAAGTTCCATGGCAGACTCCAGCGCATCATAGGACACTGTACTATGCTCTTCTCCCTTGTCTTTCCTATTTTTTACCGACTTTTCGCCTTTCATCTTCCAATGAGCTTTTGGGGAGGGGTGGGCAGGTCCATTGTACGTAGTTTCTCATGTCCCAGAACTTCATCGGCGTGGGGTAGAGCAGTCAGCAATTTGTAGATGATAACAGAAGACTGAAACGATGTCTTCCTGACAACATCCTCGTTGCTAAGAGAGCCCAGGTCGCCTATGGGATGGGGTTCATCCAGTTTTTTCTTCATTAGCTCCTCTATCTGATCGTTTGTGTTGAGTTTGGTGCCTTCCCTCTCGGCCAGTGCGTCCAAGAGCTCATCCCTCGGTCGCTTGGAGAGGGTCGTGGTCAGCAGGTGTATGGCATACCTCGCCATCACTTCCTCTACTGGTCGGGGGTTATCCCGCTGTCCATTGTAGGTTAGATACTCTCTAAGGTGGGATGCCATGTTACGCTGTGTCATGAATGCAGTGAGAGGTTCTTCCAAGGGCAACGGGGTCTGCTCTACAGTCGGGGTACGGTCATCTTCTGGCGGCTTGTATATCTTCAGCTTGAACCTTCTGGTTTGTTTCTTCATCTTCCCGATTCACCAGTGTTTTCCTATCTTCACCTTCAATAGGTCCTCTGCGACATACGATTCAGGGAACACCTCCCGGGCCTCTTCCAGAAGAGCGTCTGGTTCAGGGTAGCGTTGGCTTATGTGGGTGAGGTATAGCTTCTTGACCCCTGCCTTCTTAGCTACTTCAGCAGCCTGCCTGGCGGTGGAGTGGGCGGCGTCCTCCGTGGCCTCCAGGTCAGCGTGACTGAACATGCTCTCGTGTATTAGCAAGTCAGCACCCTCAGCCAATTTTACAACAGCCCTGCAAAGTCTTGTATCGCCCGTGTAGACGACTTTCCTGCCGTCTATGGGGGGGTCAAGAACCTGCTCTGGAGCTATGGTTTTGCCGTTCACCTCGACCGGATCTCCGTCAGCGAGCTTTGTGAACAGCGGACCCACCGGCACTCCCAGGTCGATGGCGGTCTGGCGGTTGAATTTGCGGTGCGGGTCCTCGGTGAAGCAGTAGGCTAGGCTGTTCCTTGTGTGGTCGGTGTTAGCCGCGGATATGGCATACCTGTCTCCGCGGTACACTTCGCCTGCTCCGACCTCGTGGGTGTCGACGGTGAGATGATCCAGCCGGAAGGTGCCGACCGTGAGGAGCTTTTCCATCGCGTCCTTCATGCCGGCGGGGCCGTATATGTTGAGGGGCCTCTCCCTTTCAAGGAAGTCCATCGACTGTATCATGCCGCCGAGGCCGAGGAAGTGGTCTGCGTGGAGGTGTGTGATGAATATGTTGTTGAGGTTCATGAAGTTCAATCCTGCGAATCTCATCTGGCGTTGGGTGCCCTCGCCGCAGTCGAAGAGCATGTGCTCCCCGAGGTAGTCCAGGTGTATTGAACTCAAGCCCCGCTTGTCTGTTGGTATGCACCCGCTGGTGCCGAGGAACGTAACCTCCATTTTCTCCCTTAAAGCCTTTTTTCCACGCTCTTGCTGTGCTCCATCAGGCCCTCCTCTTCCGCCAGAGTTCTTATCGTCTTGGAAAGTGACTTCAATCCCTTCCTTGTTATCTTCTGCACGCTAGTGGATTTTAGGTAGTCCCTGACCGAGAGTTGGCTGCTGAATCTGGCAGCTCCCCCGGTGGGAAGAACGTGGTTACCCCCGGATGCGTAGTCGCCTGCGGCCACCGGACTGTAGGGTCCGATGAATATGGCGCCCGCATTGACTATCTTCTTGGATAGGTCGTCGGGGCTCTTAGCAATTATCTCGACGTGTTCGGCAGCGTAGTCATTGGCGAACCGCAGAGAGTCCGATATGGATTTTGTTTTAATAATTGAGAAATTATCAATGCTTTTTGATATTATTTCAATTCTTTTCGAAGATGTTTTTTGCGTTTCTACTAGGGACTTGACCGCCCCCACGAGGCTTTTGGAGTCGGTAACGAGAACGCATTTGGCGTCAGGGTCGTGCTCGGCCTGGGCCATCACATCGGAAGCTATGAACTCCGGGTCGGCCGAGTCGTCTGCGACTATCAGGACCTCGCTGGGACCTGCGGGCATGTCTATGTCGACCTCTCCGTAGACGAGCATCTTGGCGGCGGTGACGTACTTGTTGCCAGGACCCACTATCTTGTCGACCTTAGACACGGACTCTGTCCCATAGGCGAGGGCCGCTATGCCATGAGGTCCGCCCACCATGTAGACCTCGTCCACGCCAACGACCTTGCATGCTGCGAGCACAACATCGGATATGGGCGGCGGCGACGCCACCACCACCCTCTCGACACCTACCACCTCCGCAGGGGTTGCAGTCATAAGGAGGGTGGATGGATAAGCTGCCCTCCCTCCTGGGACGTAGCATCCCACACTGGACACTGGGGTCATCCTCTCGCCGGCAGTGACGCCGTCTTCTACGACCATGGACCATTCGCTGTCCACCCTCTGATACTGGGCGGTGTGGAGAGACTCTATGTTGGAGTGGGCGTGTTCCAACGCCTCGATGACCGATATGTCAACCCTCGAATATGCTTCTTGTATCTGTTCCTCACCCACCCTCAGGGAATCTAGCTTTACCTTGTCGAATTTCTCCGTGTATTCCAGTAGGGCCCTGTCACCCCTTCTCCGCACGTCCTTGACTATGCCAGCGACATAGTCCAATAGGCCTGAGTAGTCAGGTGAGTCCCGCCTTAATACGATTTCAAGGTCGTCTTTGCCGTATTCGAATGTCTTCATCAGATAAAAATTAGCCAGTCAAACTATTTAACCCTGACCAGCAGGTACACTGCTGGGTTGACCACGCTCAGATACGTGTAGACAACCGCCTGAACCATCCTGGCCAGCGCAAAGGCTGATAGGGAAATCAGAGTGAGCGAATCGTTTATTTCCGCTGTTAGAACCAGGATCATCGTGGAAAGCGCTAGGAATGCGAAGAGGGAATTCAAGCCTGTGAGTTCCTTCCAGTTCTCCAGCCCGAGCTTGAAGCTGTTCCGGAAGCTGTCATTCACCCCCTTACCTTCCAAGACCGCCATCGGAACCACGAAGAACACAAACACCGAGAAAGCTATGATTAGCGCGATTCCGGACAGGGCTGCCAGCACCGTGAAGGCGAAAAAGCCCGTCAGCGCATGGAGTATCTGGAAGAAAGCGGCCACAGTGGAGACGAACACCAGGCTTGCGAATACCGCACAGCCCAGCGCCAAGACCACCTTCCACGCCTTGAGAGCGTCCTTCAATGCGAGTGAAAGGCCTACGTCCCCTGATGACTTCAGGTCGGCGACCATCCGAGGATACATTGCATAGGAGAGTATGTCCACCACATAGAGTAGGGGAAGGGCGGCGAAGAGGATTGCTGTCTTCCACAGGAACACTGAGACCATCTCCGGGTCTTTCATCAGGACGAAGTCCGCTGTTATCCCTATCGAATATAGCGTGAAGATTGTGTATAGTGCAGTGGTGAGCATCCGCGGAAGGAACATCTTGGGGTGTGACCTGAGCATCTTGAACGAGTCTCTCAGAACAGCAGCCAATTCCATGTAATGTTATGTGCTGGGCTGGTTTTATGCTGAAAATCTGATTTTATCACAGGAGGTGAGGGGGAAGGTTTGCTGGATTCCGTCCTTAGGACGGGTTTCAAAGCAGGATTCCTGATCATGATTTTTGGCCTGGCACTTTACTATGTGAGTGTCTTCGAGCGGACCAGAAGACTGGGCATAGACTTCAGCTTCGTATGTTGGATGTTCAACTTCCTGCCGCCGTGGCTCAGGTCGGGTGTTTTGGGGGGGCTATTGTGCCGGGTTTTTCCATACTGTTTGGGGCGGTCAGGGATACCATTAGGATATTATGTGACAGCCTGTCAGGAAGAGGGGGTTATTGCTAGTTTTTTAATCCTCCAATCCGATTCTTTTCTATGGGCAAATGGAAGGACGCCTTCGACCTGTTACTCCGTATCGGCTTCAAAGTTGGTTTCATCACCGCAGTTATTGGACTGGTGATGATGTACTATCAGATGCTGGCTGACGCCTTCATGCCGTTTTTGAGGTATATCCGGCTTTTGGAGGCCTTCGAAGCGAATCCCGGATGGGTTAAGATATCCCTCTTGGGCGTCCTGGTGATGGTTGCCGTCTTGTTCACCATGGTCGTTAGGGGGTGGGTGGAGGAGATGGCAGACATACTCTTCGATGACGATGATACTAGGGCTGTTGGCGTGCAGAGGCTAGACCCCTAGTAGTTCGCTGTAGGTCTTGGTTGTCGCCTTTTCTTCGACCCCCAACTCCTTCAGTACTTCCATTATGCGGTCATGGTCTTCTGGTTCCTTGGATTCGACTTCCACGTATTCTCCCAGTCCTTCAACGTCATCGCAGCATATTGTGAGCTCGCCAAGTTTGTAGGTCTTCCTCGTTTTCCTTATCGTGAAGGCTTTCTCGAATCCGAGGCGTTCCAGTAGCGGGTACGCGTCCTCTGTTACCGGGAACTCTATCTCCTCCCTTATCTTGAGGTCGGATTTTTTCTTGGGTCCCTTGTAGGTTAGCGCATGACGTTCTGTTTTTCTGATGCGGAGGGCTTCGTCAGATTCTCGGAGGTCCCGGCAGGGGTGTTTGAAGTAGGTGTCTTCCTGGAATACGGTATCGACGTATTCTGCCCCCAGGGATTTGACCTTTTCCTCGGCGCCCTGGCAGGGAGCCTTCGCCTCGACTTCAACCGTCATTTCGCCTTCAGGTTCAACAGCATATGGTCTTCCTCGTAGGGTTCCAGGCTCAGCTGCTCGAGTATCTCGAACTTTTGTGTCAGCTTTTTCTTCTCCGCTTTGAATACTTTTTTGGGGTCTTTGGCGGAGTTTATGCTCCTTGCCTTTATTGATAGCAGGGCGTGTTTGAACTTGAAGGTGTCGTAGTTGTTCAAGAGTATTCCTGCCTGGTCTGGTTGGGCGACATCCTGGATTAGTACGTCTGCGTTTGCTATTGTGTTGCTGTACTCCCAGGGGTGGCGGGCGTCGGCGAGTATGGGTATCATGTTCTGCTTCCTGTCGCAGACCGGCAGTAGCTCGCGCATCATGCGCTTGCTGAATTCGACGCAGTATACGGTTTCGGCTATGTCGGCTATGTGGGAGGCTGTTGTCCCGGAGGATGCTCCCAGGTAGAGCACGGACGAGCCGGGGGATATTGGAAATGTCTTCATGCCTTTCGCGAGGGCTGCGGCGACCTTGCTGCGGTGGGGGTCCCACATCCTGTATTCCTTTCCCTTCTTCTTGACTGTCTTCTCGCCGTAGACCCTGTAGCCGGGCGTTTTGTTATGTGTCGCGAGCTTCCGGTCTATTAGGTAGACGCCGGGGAACTTTTCCTTCATGAGGGTATATATTGATGAGATTATTAAATAGGTTCTAATGAAGGGCATTACGATAGCCTTGTTCAGTTGCATGTTCCTGGGTTTGCAGCCCGTTTTCAGCAAGGTCCTCCTCAGCTACATGCCCCCCATAGTCTTGGCTGCCATAACCTCTTTCTCGGCTGCTCTGCTGCTGATATTCATCCTTGAGATAGAGCACAAGATACGGGAGATAGAGGAGTTGAAGAGCCGTGAGGTTTTTGTCTTGGTATTTATCGGGCTTTTGAGCGGTTTCTTCGGTCAGCTTTTTTTCGTGAACGGGCTTGCCAAGACGACCGCAACCAACGCTGTTCTGCTGACGAGGACCAACTCGCTGTTGATCGCTATCTTCGGGGTGATGTTCCTCAAGGAGAAGCTGACGTTGAATCACATCGTCGGCTCTGTGATAATGTTCACGGGGGTCGCCATAATAGCGACTAAGAACTTCTCGGTTTCGCTCGAGCCCGCCCAGGGCGATGTTCTTTTGATCGGTGCCGCAGTCTGCTGGGCTTCTGCGAACATCATAATGAAGAGGTACATATGCTATCTGCCCCCGGAGGTCATAGTGATAGGCAGGCATGCCGTGGCAGGGATAGTTTTGACTTCTCTGACGTTTCAGCAGATACCTGCCGTCATCAACCTCCACATGCTTCCCTACCTGCTTGGCCTGGTCATACTGGTGATAATCGTCGGCCAGTACCTGTGGTACTATTCGCTGGAGCATACGACCGCCGAGAACGTCGGGTTGATCTCGCTGACCATACCTTTCTTCGGGGTTTTGTACTCTGTTCTCCTTTTGGGCGAGCAGCTGACCCCGTATCAGATAGTCGGGGGCTCTCTTATCATCGCGGGTCTGGCTGTGGTTGAGATACACCTGACGACATTGCATGACATCGAGTGCAGGATAAGGGGCGTGCATACGCCCCATCACTAGGTGGTTTACTGCACTTTGATGTCCTTACTGCCTTTTTTGGCGTAGGTTATCTCCAGGACGCCGTTCCTGTACTGTGCCTTCTCGGGTTCGCTGCCTACTTCGGAGGGTGTTCTTATGTCTGCCCTGTATCTTCTCTCTGGATTCTCTGCTTTTAGGTGGATGTTTGTGCCGTTCGATGTGAGTTCTATGTCCTCTTTCTCGAGTCCTGGCAGGTCTACGATGACCTTTACCTTGTCGCCTTCGTCCAGTGTGTCATGGTATGGAGTCTCCGGTTCCTCTGAAGGTGAGATGTCCTGTGGTATCTGTGGGTTGCAGGCCGGTCCGTTACATTGGGTTTCGTTCCTGGGTAGGTTCCCGTATTCTCTGGTGTGTGTCTTGCCGTCCGGCCCTGTGTATGAGGTGAACCCCCATACGTAGGATTGGCCGGGGTTCCTCCCAGCCCTTTGTATCATCTGGCTCATGTACTCGTCAAATCCCTCGAAATGGCGGTCAAACTCCCCGAATAGACGGGGTTTCCGCGGTTCCTTCCTATCAAATGGAAACATAATACACCTCCTTTTGTTTAAAGAATATTGATTTTGTTGATATATTACAATACAAACTAGTATATAAAGGTTTCGGTTTAAAGAATCTAAACGAGATTATGGTTGTTAGGATCAGGATCATGAGACAGAGGAAACCAACAGAAAACACCGTAGAGGATGAACTGGAGTGGCTATGCTCATCGCTTGGATTCTGCGAGGCCATCGACCGGGACAGGACAGCCCAGAACATTTTCAAACAGCTGATAAGGTCAAGCCACGACGGCAAGGGACTGAAAAGCGACGACCTGGCGGATATCGTCGGGAAGTCACGGGGTGCGGTCGTCAACCACCTGAACAAGCTCATATCAAGCGGGCTCGTGGTCAGGAGGGGGACAAGGTATGAGATGCGGGAGAATACACTCCACAACACCATAGCGGAGATGCGCAGGGACATGGACCGAATATTCGAAGACATGGAAAAGGTAGCAGACGAGATAGACCGGCAGATGAGAGGGGAATAGGCTACTTCTTCAACATCATCTCGACCCTGTTCAATGTGTCGGCTTCTTCCACGCCCTTGTCCTCCCGGACCCTCACCAGCCGGGGGAACCTTAGAGCATAGCCCGACGAGTATGTCGGGCTCTTCTGAATCTCCTCATATGCTACCTCGAACACAACCTTCGGTTTTATGACGACAGACCTCCCTTCCTGCGACGTTATCAAGGGCTTGAACAGTTCGGTCAGGCCCTTGA
This sequence comes from Candidatus Altarchaeales archaeon, assembly GCA_014727915.1. Taxonomy (GTDB): domain Archaea; phylum Altiarchaeota; class Altiarchaeia; order IMC4; family SCGC-AAA252-I15; genus WJMO01. Next base: position 358,518 of record WJMO01000006.1, read on the forward strand.
GCTGCTCGTCGGTCAAGCCGGTCGCCATCCTGCCTATCTCAAGGAAACCCCCGGATTCGGGGTCATAGACTGAGAGAAGGTAGCTGCCGATCCAGGACGCCCTCCTACCCTCACCCCATGTGCCTCCCGTCACGACAAGATCCAAGGATTCCATGACAGGCTTCAACTTGTACATGTACCCCACCCTACTTCCCGGCTGGTAGGGCGCCTTCAGGTTCTTGACCATCACGCCCTCATGGCCCATGTCCAACGCCTTCTTGTAGAAGTTCTCGGCTGGTTTGAGGTCGGTCGTCACCAGGTTCTCGGCCAGCCTGAACCTGTCGGTCTCATCCACAGACTCTGACAACAGTTGCCTGCGTTCTCTGAACTCAAGCCCGGATTTGTCGCCACCGTTGTGGTAGATTATGTCGAATAGGTTAACCTCAACAGGTATCTTGTCCACCATCTCGCGTATGTCATACTTCCGCTTTATGCGCCTGGAGAGGTTCTGAAAGGGGAGGGGCCTCCTCGTCCCAACATCTACCGCCACCACTTCGCCTTCGATGACCGCCGAAGCCGCCTTCACATGGTTCAGGCTGTCCTTGACGACTTCCGGGAACTGGCGTGTCACATCCTCCAGCCTACGGGTGAACAGGGATACCCTGTCCTTGTCCTTGTGTATCTGCAATCTTGCGCCGTCGTATTTCACCTCCAACTCTACCTCCCCCATGTCTTCAAGCGCAGACTCCAGGGACTCGGCCTTCTGGGCGAGCATCACCTTAACCGGCTGGCCGACTATGATCCCATAATCCTTCAAACCGGATTCTCCCCTGTTCTTCGCGGTCAGAGCCACCTCACCCCAGTCAGGCCGCATGTTGAACGCCCTATCAACGACGGAAGGATCGAGTTCGTAGGCTTTGGCTATGGCATCCCGTATTATTCCGTCGCCGACTCCGATGCGGAGCTGGCCGAGGATCAACCGCACGATATACCTTGAATCCTGCGGCGACGCGTTCGACAGGAGCTCTGTTATGTAGGCGATTTTCTTGTCCTGGGAGCCCTTGCCCGTCAATTTCGCGAGCCTGCCAAGGTTCTCCTGCACCTTCTCAACGGTCAGGGTCTCACTGTACAATGTGGTCTGGGGCTTGGACACAAGGGCCTCCTCCGCGACCAGCCCTATGTCTCCCTTCTCCCTTACCAGGTCGTTAAGCTTGGACTCGGCCAACCCGGAAACCGATGATAAAGCCTTGACCATCAGCTTGTCTGCTATGCCCAATTCCAGGCTGCTCCACGACGGGAAGGGAGTGCCACGTAGGAAAAGCAGGACTGTGGACAGGGATTCGTCGGGAACTTCCTTTATGAACTCGGCCACCACATCCGTCATCTCCAACCTGCCGGAGATGCCTTCCAATCGGGCGTATACGCCGGTAAGGAGAGAGTAGTCCATCGAAATATATTTACGGTGCTATTAAGTTATATGCTTGTGGTCGTGGAAACCCCGAGGGGAAGCCTATCCAAGTTCGCGTTCAAGAACGGGATTTTCGAGGTCGAATACCGGACTCCCTTCCCCAGCTTCTTCAACTACGGGTTCGTCAAGAACACCAGGGGAGCGGACGGTATGCCGGAGGACGCCATCGTATTGGGGAAGACGCTGAAGCAGGGTTCGGAGGTGGAAGTCCAGGAGGTGGGGACAGTGTACTTCATAGACGACGGTCTCGTGGACGACAAGATGATAACCTCCTTGGACGGGCGCGTTACGTTCATGGACAGGGTGATGATAACCGTGTTCTTCACTGCATACATGGTTTTCAAGACAGTGCACTACTACATCGAGGAGGACCGGGTTGTAAGGTGCAGGTACCACGGTTTCAGCCTAAAAGCAGGAATATGAAGCCGGTGTGCCCTGCGTCACTCTTCAGGCTCTATGAATACGCCCTTGACCTTTGACAGCAGGCCGCGCCTCTTCTCCTCTGTCTCATCGTCCGGCCTTATGAAAAGCCCTATTAATTGGTCTTTGAGGTTTCTCTTCCTTTTGGGGGTTTCATCTCCGTCTCTTTCTTTTTCCCTGCCCCGCCGCTTATCCCTGAGGACCTCCTTTTTCCTCCGCTCCTTCTCCTCGTCGAGTTTGGGCTGCTCTATCCTTCCGGTCTCGTCGTATTTGGGCTTGGCGCCGTGCTTGGTCTCCCGCACGCGTATGTCCACCGTTATCGGCTGGCTCAACGCCTCGCTCACAACGAGGGCGTGTCCGACGTTCAGCTGCTGTATCTCCTCCTCCATGCCAGCCGTGAAACCTTCAATACTATGTCGGATGGCCTTGAGGTCGTTGGGGTTGGTCACCTTGAGTATGATCTGGGTGGTGCACTGGCTAAGCACGTTCTTGTCCACTCTCGCCGGACGCTGGCTGACTACACACAGGTGGAAGCCGAACTTCCGGCCCTCCCCCGCTATCGTCCTCATTATGGGAGAGCTCATCACATCGCCGAAACCCCGTTCAGGACAGAAGTTGTGGGCTTCCTCCACTAGGAAGAACATCTCAGGTATCCTGCCGACAGTGCGCAGGTGGAAGAGCTCCCTTGTCAGCCTGGCCACCACCAATTGCTGTACCGACGGCAGCGTACCCTTCAGGTTGATTATCGAACACTTCCCTTCGGCCACTAGCTCGGAATAGGGGGTTGGAATCCCCGTGAACACCCCTGATTTCATGAGCTCTGAAAGCCCGTCCAACACCTTCCACTTGAACTTGGTAGGCTCCTCTTCGATGCGTTCTATGAGCTCGTCGAGGGAGTAGTCCTCGTCCATGTCCTGCAAGGCAGTGTATAGGACGCTCTTCTCCTTCTCGGTCATGTTGATGGGTATCAGGTCAAGGAGCTCCTCCATGGTAAAGTTCGCCCGCAGTACGAACTTCTTCGCGTGGGGGTTTATGGTATGGTCTGTCGTGTACTCGAAGACCTGGTCCTCGTAGCTGTGGACCTGGACGTCATACAATAGCATGTCGTCGTATTCGTCGTTTTCGACGCAGAGGCTGCTGTACTCCCCATGAGGGTCTATTATGACGATGGGCACCTTGGCCTTCAGAAGCTCTTCCAGTATCACGGCTACCGCGTAGCTCTTGCCTGCCCCAGTCTTCGCCAATACGCTCATGTGCTTGCCTATGGTCCTCTCCACGTCAAGGTACACTGGTATGTCCATGCTCTCAAGGTAGCCCATGTATATGCTGCCCTGCCTCCGGGAGCCAATGTTGAGAACATCGCTTATCAGCTTCTTGTCAGCGAGGTAGACCTTCTCCTGGGGGTTGAAGGGTGTCCTCGGGGAAAGCACTTGATGGCCTTCCCTGTATCCGACGGTGTAGGCGTGGGCCTTGGTCTCGTCCTCGTCGAAGTCGTCCAAGTAGGTCTTCAGCGAGCTTATACGCGCCAGAACCCACCCGTAAACGGGGTGCTTCACCTTGATGAACGTGCCCTTGCCTATTGTGCGGTCTGTGAGCTTAAGGTCGAATTCGCCGGGTTTGACGCTGCCTGTAAGAACGCCTATGTCCTCATCTGCCATCAGTTAATTATCGTATTTGTATAATTAATGGAGATGAAGGGCACGTTCTCTGTTGTGCTTGTGGAGCCCAAGTATGACGGCAACATAGGGAGTGTGGCCAGGGCCATGAGGAACTTCGGTTTCAGGGACCTGGCGCTGGTTAAACCGCCGGAGATTGGTTCTGAGGGCAGGAGGAACAGCATGCACGCCCGGGAGCTCATGGAAGACGCGAGAGTGTATGGCTCGTTCGATGAGATGAAGGAGGACTTTGACTTCCTCGTGGGCACGACCGCCAAGGTCGCCGGCGACGGCAACACTTTGAGGACGCCAGTGTTCCCCGAGGAGCTGTCAGTCGCATTGGACTCCAAGGGCAGAGTGGGGCTGCTCTTCGGGAGGGAGGACTACGGACTGTTAAACGAGGAGATAAGGGAATGCGACATGCTCGTGACAATACCAGCGAACCCCGAGTATCCCACCATGAACCTGGCCATGTCAGTCGCGGTCATATTGTACGAGCTGAGCAAACAGGCCAACAAGAGGCGTTCCTCACAGAAGAAGTTCAAGGAACTAAGCGGCAAGGAGAAGGAGATACTGCTCAGGTTCTTCGACGAGCTGGTTGATGAGATATACGACAGAGACTACGAGAACCAGCTTAGCAAGAAGACCTTCAGGCAGCTGGTAGGCCGGGCCTTCATAAGCGGCAGGGAAAGCAAGACATTGACCGGTTTGTTCCGTAAGTCGGGGGAGAGGATTAGAGGAGAGCGATGAAGTTGGGGCAGGAGGGCAGGAGAATCATCACTGCTTTCCTCATATCAAGGCTGTTCGTTTTCAGCGTAGGGGCAATAGCAGACACCCACCTGCCAAAGTTCGGCCATTACAGGTCCTACGGGCACCATGTGCTGGTTGACATGTGGATCAAATGGGATGCGGGATGGTATCTTACAATAGCCCGCGAGGGCTATTCGATTCTGGAGGGGCAGACGTCCAGCGTGGGGTACTTCCCATTGTATCCGCTCCTCGTCCGTTTGGGCGGCTTCTTCGTCGACCCGGCGATCGCCGGGATAATGATATCCAATGCCTCGCTGCTGGCCGCGGCATTGATATTGCACAGGCTGTTCCGCCTCGACTTCGACGCTGACACAAGCCACGCCGCCATAGTGTACCTTCTGCTGTTCCCTGCTAGCGTGTTCTACTCCGCAATATTCACGGAGTCTCTTTTCCTGCTGCTATCGGCTGCTTCATTCTACCAGGCCAGGAAGAACAGGTGGATGATGGCGGGTGTCAGCGGCTTCCTAGCCTCCCTGACAAGGATGCATGGGCTGCTGCTACTTCCTGCCCTGACCGTCGAATACCTGCATCAGAGAGGATATTTCAAGAGCTGGCAGGGAGTTGACAGGGGGTGGAAGGATATGGCCTGGCTGGCGCTGATACCGTTGGGCACTATAGTGTTCTTCACATATCTTGGAGTCACAGTCGGAGACCCGGCGGCGTTCATAAAAAGCCAGACCCACAGCGGGAGACATATTATGATGCCGTTCATGGTATTCTGGACCTCCCTCACGGTCAACCTCTGCGACTCTGAGCTTTTGGGTGTGGCTTTCACGGTATTCGGGCTGGCGGTTACCGGGCTGATGATCCGCAGGTTGAGGCCGAGCTACACAGCCTACACGATATCGTCCATGGCATTCATAGTTTCCTCTTCCTCGCTGGTTGGGAGCCACAGGTACGTGGCGGTGGTCTTCCCCGTATATGCCGTGATGGCCATGGTGACAGAGAACCGTTGGCTTAAGACCTTGACTGCGGCCGGCCTAGCAGTCACCTTGGCGTTGTTTACCGTGGGTTTCGTGAACGGATGGTCGATCCACTAGCAGCCAGGACAAACTTATATTATCAAGCCCATATTATCTTCCGATGGACGACACCATGTTGAAAGATCTAGCGGATGAATACGGCACTCCACTGTACGTCTATGACGGGAGGATCATCCAGGCCAGGTGCCGGGAGTTCAAGGACTCCTTCAAGGAATTACCAGTGGAGGTGAAATGCTGCTACGCCGTCAAGGCCAACAGCAACCTAGCGATTTTGGCCCTGGTCAGGGATGAGGGATTCGGAGCGGATATTGTCTCTGCAGGAGAGCTCGATGCCGTATTGAAGGCAGGCTTCAAGCCCGGTGACATAGTGTACACCAGCAACAGCAAAAGAGAAGAGGACTTGAAAGCGGCTGTTGAGGCCGGCGTCATCATAACCGTCGGGAACAAAAGTGAGATAGAGACGTTGAAGGGGGTGGGGGGGGATAAGATCGCGTTCAGGGTCAACCCTGACGTGAACGCGAAAACGCACCCTAAGATATCGACCTCCCTCAGAGGCAGCAAGTTCGGACTGCACTTTGAGAACGGCATAGCGTTCGATTCCGCCAGGAAGGCGTTGGAAATGGGCCTGAAGGTCACAGGGATACACTGCCACATCGGCAGCAACGTAACGGACATGAGCGGATTCAAGGAGGCCGCCGAGAAGATGCTCGAGTTCGCTGCGACGCTGAAGGATGATTTGGATGTTGAGCTGGAGTTCATAGACCTGGGAGGGGGCCTAGGGGTGAGATACAACGAAGAGAAGGTCACTACAGCCGGCGAATTCGCAGAAGCATACAGGAACATCATAACAGAGGGTGTGGAGAAGCTGGGCTACAAGCCCACATTCCTGTTCGAGCCCGGGAGGTATGTGGTCGCCGAGTCAGGGCTTCTGCTGGCGAAGGTCAACAGTGTCAAGGAAACCCCTGAGAAGACGTTCATAAACGTGGACGCAGGATTCAACGACCTCCTGAGGCCTGCAATGTACGACGCATACCATGGTATCAGGGTTTTGGGCAAGGAAGGAGAGAGCAGGAGGTATGACGTGGCAGGGAACCTGTGCGAGAGCGGGGACATACTCGGCAGGGATCGGATGCTGCCCGACGTCGAAGCAGGGGATATTATCGTGATAGAGAATTCTGGAGCCTACGGCTATTCCATGTCCTCAAACTACAATAGCATGCCATTGCCTGCTGAGGTGCTGGTTAGAGACTCCAAGGTAGACCTTATCAGGGAGCGGCAGGACGTGCAGGAATTGTACGTCAGACAGAAGGTTCCTGAGGACCTGCTCTGATACTCTGCTCCACTTCAGCCCAGAAGCCCTCTTTTGCGTCGTAGTACAGCACCAATGAGGGTATCAATATCAGGAAAGACATCAACATCGGCACGGGAATCTCAACTAACCATCCCTTGTAAGGAAGGTTTATCTGCATCCAAAACCCAAGAACAACAGCAAAAAGAGAGGCTAGAACGCCTAATGCTCCGAGCTTAAACTTAATCGCGTATGTAGAACCACAGCATTTCATAGTGAGAAAATATTTGTCTTTGGCTTAAAAATACTTCATTTTTCCATGGACTTCCTCAAATCCTCGAGTTGACGGGTCATTTTCCTCAGATAGGGGGCTTCTATGTGGCCGTGAAGCTGCTCTGATATCAACTGCTCGACCTCGCATGGGTTTGTTATGCCGAACAGGCAGTACATGCTCCGTACCCTGGGAGTCTGGACGTACCTGCCCCCAGTAACGCCTCCAGCCACCATGGGACCTCCTCTCGGCCGCCCGGCAACCCCGACCGAGACCGCGGAGAAATCCCCGCCCATGCCCAACCCGGAGGCTGTTACTGGGATGATGGTCCCAAAGTCGAGCAAACGCCCGATCAGGTTCTGGCTCAAGACTATGTTATTGATCTTGTCATAGCTGAGCTCGTTGCGTTTGTGGTCTATGAACTCGACCTCGGTTATTATCCTCTGGTCTGTTATGAAGAAGGTGTGAGCCCTCCGGTAAAGCTCAACGAACCCGGACCCTATGATGGAGGAGAGTATGCCGAATTTCATGGCGGACTCCGGGAGCATTCCAAGGAAGGAAGTCACGGCGAGGCTGCCCAAGCCAACAGCCAGCATGATGAAGACCCACTTGAACTCAATCTTCAGGACGGACACTACCAACGCGCTAAGAACTATTGAAGCAAACCAAAGGCCGGCCTTGGTGTATGAGTTCGCGTATTCGTCAGCATCTCCCGCAGCATCGTCCACACCCTGCAGGATATCCGTGAAAACTGGGATCTGACGGGTCAGCTCGTTGTCTATCATGGACGTGAATTGTGCCGCATAGCCTGTGGACGATGTGAGGGGATCGCCGAGGGAGTATACCAGAGTGTCCCCGTAGAATATGAACGCGAGCGATACTACGGCGATCCATATCCATAGTAGGTACATGTCATAGAAGGCGAGAAAATGTGGTTTGATAACCTTGAGTATCTTCTCGTCCTCGAAGAGGGCTAGACCGTCGCCTGCCATCGTTTAAGGATATGGTAGGATAAAAAGAAAAGGGGTTTTGCGTCAGAACTCATAAGCTTCGTCACCGGCCGCTTGGGCCTCGGCTCATTTGCTTCATCACGTGGAATAGAATAGGATTGGGGGTTTATTTACCTTCGCTTTATCCCGTGTAGGCGGGCCCATGTGTGCATCACCCGCACGGCGTCTTCGATGTGGTCAACGTCTGTTATGTGCCGGCCCCGGACCATCACAGGGTCTATGAGATTCTCCCTCAGGCATTTCTGGCTGGTTCCCACCAAAACGCTGCTGTTTATCTTGTAGTCGTCAGAGCCGCGATTTCCCTCCAGTTCAATAAGCTTGGGGGGTGGTGTCGCGTTTATTTCGGCGACTGCCACGGCAAGATTGGACATGTGATCCTTCAAAGAGCCATCGTCTTCGAAGTGATCGGCTAGTTCCACTTCGCTCGCCTGGTTCGCCGTGCCGGGGAGTGATAGGAATATGGATTCGAATTTGAGAAAGGTATCATGCATTGAGGGATGCGCGCTGACCTTGGGGGTTTTCGTTTTTTGCCCAGTCATATCTTCCCTTTCAGCACCGGATATTTGTCGAAAACCTCCTGGAACATGGCCTTCATCTCATCGAGCTTCTCGGGGGTCTTTCCCTCGAACCGGATTATTATCTTGGGCCCGGTGTTGGAGGCGCGCATGAGACCCCACCCGTCTGGAGTCTGAACCCGGACTCCGTCTACTGTGATGACGTCAAGTCCCTCACGAGACATGAACTCCTTCTTAACCTCTTCCACGAGCTTGAACTTAACCTCCTCCGGGGCGTCCACCCTTATCTCCGGGGTCGAATGGTATTTGGGTATGGTGTCGACCAACTCGCTGAGCTTCATCCCTGAGTCGGACAACAACTCCACCATCCTAGCCGACGCGTATATCCCGTCATCGTAGCCGGGGTAGTTGTCCGCGAAGAAGAAGTGCCCGCTCATCTCCCCAGCTATCAAAGCATTCTCCTCCTTTATCTTCTTCTTTATGAAGCTGTGGCCTGTCCGGTACATTATCGGCTTTCCGCCGTGGGCTTCTATGTCCTCGAAGAGGGCCTGGCTGCATTTCACCTCGAATATGATGGATGCGCCAGGGTTTTTCTCGAGTATTCCCCTGCTGAACAAGGCCAACGCCATGTCACCCCGTACTATCCCTCCTTCTTCGGTAACGAAACCCGCGCGGTCGCTGTCACCATCGTAGGACAACCCTATGTCAGCGCCCTCGGACCTCACCCTATCTATGAGTTCTTTGAGGTTATCATCTACTGTTGGGTCGGCTGGGTGGTTGGGGAAGCTGCCGTCAGGATCCTCATAGAGGGTTGTGACCTCGCATCCCAGCTGCTCGAATAGCTTGGGGGCTACCGCACCAGCAGTCCCGTTGGCGCAGTCCAACACGAGCTTCAGCTTCCTCCCGACGTTGACACGTTCCTTAACAAAATCCAGGTATACCGGTATTACGTCAATTTTCTCATGGGTTCCTTCGCCCGTCCTGAAGTTGCGCTCCTCGACTGCGTCGCCAAGGGCCTTTATCTCCGGACCGTACAATGTCATCGTCCCGCCACGACAGAGCTTGAAACCGTTGTATTCCGGGGGGTTATGGCTTCCCGTCACCATTATGCCCCCGTCAAGCGAGAGGTGGTGTATGGTGAAGTAGAGTAGGGGCGTGGGGACCACGCCGACGTCTATTACGTGAAGGCCTGTTGACTGCAGTCCTTTTATTAGCGCTTCCGAGAGTGCCGGGGAGCTCAACCGCACATCCCGGCCAACGGCAACGGAACCTTCGACTGAGGAACCGAATGCCTTTCCTATGTCGACCGCGACCTCGTCTGTAAGGTCCTTCCCGTATATCCCACGGATGTCATAGGCCCGGTAAATGCTCATCTTCAGATAATCCCCTTCCAGTTTTTGATGGCCTTCTCATAGGCTTCAGGGGTACCCGTGTCGAACCACTGCCCGTGGAAGGGATAGCCGAACAGCTTGCCCTCAGCAGATAGCTTGGGGAAGACATCGGTCTCCATCATGGCCTTGCCCTTCGGTATGTAATCGATAACCTCAGGCTCCAACACATAGACGCCCGCGTTTATGAGCTTGCTTTCCTCGCCCGCCTTTGGCTTCTCTATAAAACCCACGATGGTATGGCCTGTCAGCCTGGCAACCCCGAATGCTGATGTGTCATCGACCTGTGTCAACGCTATGGTCGCCGTTGCCTTCTGCTCGGTGTGGAAGCTTATCAGCTGTGAAAGATCTATGTCGCTTAGCACGTCCCCGTTGAACATCAGGAAAGGACCGTCAAGGTGCTTCTCAGCCAGCCTAAGGGGCCCGGCAGTGCCGAGTTCCTCCTTTTCCTCGACGTACTGTATGTCCACACCCAAGTGGCTTCCATCGCCGAAGTGCTCCCTGATCTTCTCTCCCAGGTAGCCCGTGGACATTATGATCTCCCTTATGTCGTATTTCCTGCATAGTTCGATTATGTGCTGTACGAGCGGCTTGCCCTTCAGGGGTATCATGGGCTTGGGCATCTCATAGGTCAGCGGGCGCATTCGGGTGCCCTTCCCACCCGCGAGTATGACAGCCTTCCGCACCTTCCGGGACTCCAAGACCCTGGATATCAGTATCTCTATCGCGTGGCTGCGGTTCCTGACGTTGATGCCGTCGACCGTGGAGTCCAACTCCTTGAGAAGGTCCTTCCTAAGGGTTATCGTAAGCCGCTCCCTACTAGCTTCAGAGACCATAAGTTAACACCATCATACAGGATGCTACAATATATGATAAGCTAAATATAAAAGGGTAAGGGGAAAAGATAAGGGATATGAACGTCAGAGAGCGCATGAGGCCCTGGATAGGGGAGATAAGCAACTACGTTCCCGGAGAGTACAGGGAAGGGTATGTCAAGCTGGCCAGCAACGAGAACAACTACGGGCCAAGCCCCAAGGTCGTTGAAGCGCTCAGGCAATGGAGCGGCAGGACCCAGATCTACCCCTACAGGGGGGAGGAGCTGAGGGAGAAGCTGGCAGAGTACGTAGGCGTGAAAAAGGAGAATATCGTGTGCGGCAACGGCAGCGACGAGCTCATCGACCTGGTGGTTAAAGCCTTCAAGGGGCCGAACGCAGGAAGCTATCCCTCATTCGCGGAATATCCAATCGTCTCACGGATAAACGGTGAAAAATACACTCCAGTAAAATTAGAGGATGACTTCGCATTCAACGCGGAGAAATTCCTTGCGGGCGCGGGGGACTGCAACCTAATGTTCCTATGCACCCCCAACAACCCGACCGGGCTCTCAATACCGGAAGGAGAGATTATGAAGGTGGTAGAGTCAGGCAAGATTGTGGTCGTGGACGAAGCCTACTACGAGTTCAGCGGAAAGACCGTGGTAGGGCGGATAAGGGACAACCCGAACATGATAGTGTTGCGGACGATGGCAAAATCATTCGCCCTAGCCGGCCTAAGGATAGGATACGCAGTGGCGGACCCGGAGGTCATAGAAGCGTTGTTGAAGGTGAAGCCGCCATTCAACGTTAACACACTCGCCGAGGCGGCTGCCATAGCCGCGCTGGACGACATAGAGTACATGGAAGAGACAGTCAAGAAGGTGAAGTTGGGCAAGGAGGCCATATACAAGGCGTTGAAGGGCAAGTTCAAGCCTTTGGAGAGCGACAGCAACTTCGTGTTCGCGGACGTCACCCCCATGACCTCGGAGGAGTTCGCGGAAAAGCTTCTCGAAGCCAGGATAACCGTCAGGAGATTCGGGAAACTGGAGGGATACCCTGGAGACTACGTGCGAGTGAACGCTGGAACGGAAGAGGAGAACATGAAGTTCGCGGAAGCTCTTAGTAAGATGTGAGGAAAAAACTCACTTCTTCATCTTGACAGCCTCCTCGGCTGCCTTGACTATGTCGGCTGACTTAAGGTTGTACATTTGAAGCAGGTCCTCGGCGGAGCCCGACTTTCCGAAACGGTCCCTTATCCCAACACGCCGCATCGGCGTCGGACAGTCCTCGGCCAATGCTTCAGCCAACGCACTGCCCAAGCCTCCGTGTATGCTATGCTCCTCAACGGAGACTACAGCCCCGGTTTCCTTAGCTGCTTTGGCGACAAATTCACGGTCAAGAGGTTTGATCGTGTGCATGTTGAGCAGACTGGCGGATATGCCCTTCTTCTTGAGTTCCGCGGCTGCTTGTATGGCCTCGGAAACCATGTAGCCGCAGGCGAAGATGGAAACGTCAGAGCCTTCGAGCAGCTTTCTGGGCTTGTCGGTGAACTTCCCATAGTCTTCGAACAAGACAGGGCTCTTCTCCCGGGTCAGCCTCATGTAGATGGGCCCCTCGTATCTCGCGGCAGCCCTTACCATGGCACGGGTCTCAACAGGGTCCGCGGGAACCTGCACCTTCATCCCAGGTATCACCCTCATCAGGGATAGGTCCTCGATTATCTGATGGCTGCTACCGTCCTTGCCAACGGTTATGCCAGCGTGGGTAAGCACGATCTTCACGTTCAAGCTGTCATAGGCTATGGTGTTCCTTATCTGCTCCCAACCCCTGCCGGCGCCGAACATGGCGAACGCGCTCGTGAAAACCGTCTTGCCCGCTAGGGCCAACCCCGCGGACAATCCCATCAGGTTCTGCTCCGCGCAGCCTACGTTGAAGAATCGGTCAGGGTACTCCCTGGCGAACATGATGGTCTGCGTTGAAGAGCTGAGGTCCGCGTCGACCACTACTATGTTCGGGTCTTCCCCTCCCAACTCTACCAAGGTTTCCCCATATGCCTTCCTCGTGTGCTCCTTGGTATCGCATGTTAGTTTCATACCAGCTCCTTCAACGCCTCGCAAAGTTGTTCCCTGCTCAAAGGCTTACCGTGGAATTCAGCGACGTTCTCCATGAAAGACACTCCCTTGCCCTTGGTTGTGTTGGCTATTAACACCGTGGGAGAGTCCTTCAGAAGCTCCGCCTCATCCAAGGCGTTTATTATCTCTTCGAAGTTGTGGCCGTCCACTGTGAGTACATTCCAGCCGAAACCGCTCCACTTGTCGGCGAGAGGCTCGATGGACATTACCTCCTCGGTGCTCCCGTCGATCTGAAGGCTGTTACGGTCCACGACGACACATAGGTTGTCAAGCCTGTAATGGGCAGCCGACATCGCAGCCTCCCAGATCTGACCCTCCTGAGACTCCCCATCGCCCAATATGACATAGACACGATAGTCCCTCTTGTCCAATTTGCCAGCCAACGCAATCCCGCACGCTACGCTCAACCCCTGACCCAGCGAACCGGTCGAAACATCCACCCCAGGTATGCTCTTCCGGCAGGGATGGCCTTCAAGGAAGCTGTCCGCATGGCGGAACCTCTTCAGCTCCTTGACAGGAATGTAACCGGACTCGGCAAGCACACTGTACAGCGCAGGGGCGGCATGCCCCTTGCTAAGCACGAACCGGTCCCTGTCAACCCATTCCGGGTCAGCAGAGCGGTGGCGCATTTTGTAGAAATATAGAGTGACAATGACCTCCAAGGCGGACATGGAACCTCCGGGGTGGCCTGACCCCGCCTCTGTTGTCATCTCGAGGATGTGCTTGCGTACAGCCTTAGCCTTCGAATTCAAAAGTTTTATAGTGTCCTGGTCCACCATGCCAACCACGCGTGGATAGTATTCGACCTTCTCGGTTAAAAATGTTTCCTCAGCTCCGACACCGCAGATGATATCCCGCGGGGGTGCTTGAATATGTATGATCCCGCCACCAGAACATCAGCCCCAGCCTCTGATATGGACTTGGCCGTGTCGGCATTTACGCCCCCATCGACTTCCAGTAGGGTTCTGAGCCCTTGGTCGTCTATAACAGACCTGGCAGACCTTATCTTATCCAAGACCTCCACCTTGAACTTCTGCCCTCCGAAACCGGGCTCAACACCCATGAACAATAACATATCCAGGTCTCCGATCACCTCCAATACCTTCTCGAGAGGTGTTCCAGGGTTTAGTGAGACTCCTACCCTGGCGCCCGTCTCAGACACCTTCCTGACCGAGTTCTTAAGGTCCATGCATGCCTCCGCATGTATGGTGATGTAATCGGCGCCGGCAGACCTGAAATCCCCAACGTACCTCACAGGGTCGAGTATCATAAGATGAACGTCCAATGTCAAGTCGGTGGCCGGCCTCAAAGACTTCAGAACCGGTATTCCAACGCTTATGTTTGGCACGAAACACCCGTCCATCACGTCAAAGTGTATCCACTCCACCCCCGCCTCGCCGGCTGCCGCTACCTCCTCCCCCAGGCGGGTGAAATCCGCCGACAGGATGGAGGCTGCAATGATCTTACCCATTTCGAACCCACTCCACAGTCTTTGACAAACCATCCCTCAAACCCGTCACAGGCTTCCAGCCCAGTTCCCCGTCAGCCAACGAGACGTCAAGGTATATGTGCCTGACCTCGCCCGGGACAGTGTCCGAGTGCTCGGGCTCCACGTCAACCCCCATGGCATCGATCAGCTCCGCTGTTATGTCGTTCACCGACGTCTCGACACCTGAGCCGATGTTGTAAACCCCTGACTTCCCGCTCTCCCTCAGACCCGCGAGGTTAGCCCCTGCTATGTCGGCAACGTAGCAGAAGTCCCGCGTCTGGCCGCCGTCGCCGAATATCACGGGAGGCCTGCCCTCATGCAACAGTCCGGCGAATATGGCTATCACGCCCGCTTCCCCCAAGGGATCCTGCCTTGGCCCATAGACGTTCCCATACCTGAGTATGTTATAGTCCAGGCCATAGTTTTCAGCGTATAGTTCGACGTATTTTTCCCCCGCATACTTGGAAACGCCATATGGGCAGAGGGGGGCTATCGGGTGGCCTTCGCCAACGGGATTTTGCTCAGGCTCGCCGTATACTGCGCCTCCAGAAGAAGCATAGACTATCCTCTCCACCCCGTTCTTCCTGCAGGACTCCAGCAGGTTGACCGTCCCCATGATGTTTATGCCAGCATCGTATATTGGGTCCTTAAAGCTTTCCCTTACGTTTATCTGAGCGGCCAAATGCACCACGAAATCCGGCTTCTCCTCCTTGAAGACCTGATCCAGCTTGGACGAGGACACGTCCGCCTTATGGAAATGAACTGCGGGGTTTAGGTTCTCGCGTTTTCCTGTTGAGAGATCATCCACTACTGCAACATCGTATCCTTCCTCCAAGAGCAGGTCCACAGTGTTGCTGCCTATGAACCCAGCACCCCCGGTGACGAGGACCTTACTCATGAAACGACCTCTTTGAAGTAGTCGATGGTCTTCGAAAGCCCCTCCCTCAAATGGACCTTAGGCTTCCAGCCCAGTACCTCCCCCGCAAGGGCGATGTCAGGGCACCTTACCTTGGGGTCGTCCTCGGGCAGGGGCTCGAATCCTATCTTCGACTTTGAGCCGGTCAATTCTATTATGATCTCAGCCAGCTCCAGCATGTTAAACTCTCCCGGGTTACCGACGTTCACCGGCTCATGGTAGTCGGATTCCATCAGCTTCAATATGCCCTCTACCTGGTCCGTTATGTAGCAGAAGCTCCTGGTCTGCTTACCATCGCCGAAAACTGACAGGTCCTCTCCCTTGAGGGCCTGGGATATGAAGGTGGGTACGACACGCCCATCGTCTATGCGCATCCTGGGACCGTAAGTGTTGAATATGCGGACTATCCTCGTGTCTATGGCATGGGTTCGATGGTATGCCATGACAAGGGCCTCGCTGAACCTCTTAGCCTCGTCATACACCGACCTGGGACCTATGGGGTTCACGTTACCCCAGTAGGACTCCGGCTGCGGGTGGACCAGCGGGTCACCATAAACTTCGGACGTCGAAGCCTGGAGGTACCGGGAGCCCTTCGCCTTGGCCACGCCCAAAGTGTTCAACGTGCCAAGCGAATCAACCTTCATCGTCTGTATCGGGAGCTTCTGGTAGTCTATGGGGCTGGCGGGGCACGCAAAATGAAGTATGTAATCTAGGTCGCCTTCGACCTCTATGTATTTGCTAACGTCATGCTCTATGAACTCGAAGTCCTTCTCCCCGAGAAGATGGTCTATGTTGCGCATGGAACCAGTAAGCAGATTGTCCATGCATATGACATGCCATCCCCCGCCCAGAAGCCTGTCGCATAGGTGCGAGCCTATGAAACCCGCGCCGCCCGTGACCAACACCCTCTTCATCTGTACTTTGCCTCCACTTCATCCGCGTTGAAGTTTGAAAAGTATTCCCTCAGTCGGGGACCGACTTCCTCGTGCAGGAGACCGTATTCGAGGGAAGCCTTCAAGTATTCGAACTTGTTGCCAAGGTCATGGCGGACACCCTCGAACTCCCAACCATACATCTCCTCCTTCTTGCTCAATCTCATGAGGCCGTCCGTCAGCTGTATCTCACCGCCACGTCCCTTCTTGGTCTTCTTAAGCTCTTCGAATATCCCGGGGGTCAGGAGGTACCTCCCTATTATCCCCAGGTTGGAAGGAGAATCCTCCGGCTTAGGCTTCTCCACCAGATGGGTTATCCTATGAAGGCCAGGACCAACCTCGGTGCCGTCGATTATTCCATAGCTGGATATCATGTGTTCCGGGACCTTCTCCACCGCGATTATCGACGCCTTATGCTTGTAGTATAGCTCGAAAAGCTGCTTGGTGCAGGGCTTCTTGGAGAAGACTATGTCATCGCCCAACAGCACCGCGAATGGCTCGTCCCCCACGTGCTTCTCGGCTCTCAGTATCGCATGCCCCAGGCCCAACGCCTCCTTCTGCCTTATGAAGTGTATGTCCACCATGCTGGCTATGTCAGCGACCATCTCCTTCAGGTCTTCCTTCCCCTTCTTGTCCAACACCGCCTCCAACTCCACGCTGTGGTCGAAGTGGTCCTCGATCACACGCTTGCCCCTTCCGGTTATTATGATTATGTCGTCTATCCCCGAGTCCACGCACTCCTCAACAACGAACTGTATGCTGGGCTTGTCCACGAGGGGCAGCATCTCCTTGGGCTGGCTCTTAGTCGCAGGGAGGAAGCGGGTGCCCAAGCCAGCGGCGGGTATCACAGCCTTCATAGTGGATAACACATATGGGACCTTCCTTTTAAATAATATCCAAGGGCCGAGCCTGGTTGGGATAATCCAAATAGTATCCCCAAGGTAAGTGAAATGTTTTTTAGCCTTCCAGGACAGATATTATTAATGCACAGGGTTTATGCGGTTGACTTTGACGGAACGCTCTGCGATACGTCTTCTCTCAAACAGGAATATCTGCTCAACAACCACGGGGTGATCGTCTGCCCATGCAACACCAACAGAACATACCTTACCAGGGAGAAAGGCCATATCTCTGAGGAGGATTATGATGCCATGGTCGAGTTCGTTGGGAGCAGGGAGGCCACATTATCAGCCAAACCGGTGCCAGGAGCGGTCGAAGCCGTGAAGAGAATGTCCGAATCAGGGAGGGTTTTCATCCTGACAGCCAGGAGGGGAAGCCAGTTGGACTCTGCGAGGGAGTGGAGTAGAAAAAACGGGCTGGAAGATTTCATAGAGGGATACATCTCATCCCGCCATTTCACGGAAGACAAGATGCGCATATGCAGCAGCCTCAACATCAGATACCTGATAGACGACGACCCAGGGAATCTGGACCAACGCAGCCAGGAGGTGGAGGGCATAATCTTCAGGAACGG
Source organism: Candidatus Altarchaeales archaeon (assembly GCA_014727915.1). Taxonomy (GTDB): domain Archaea; phylum Altiarchaeota; class Altiarchaeia; order IMC4; family SCGC-AAA252-I15; genus WJMO01. The sequence goes on from WJMO01000006.1 coordinate 376,063, forward strand.
GTGCGCGCTTGAGGATAGCATGAGCGCGGCCTGCGCTGTCGACTGGCAGCAGGCACTGGCCTACATGCAGTAGCCTACCAGCAGAGACCCTCGTACTCCACGTCATCAGCCAGGAGGTCAACGTTCAATATGTGCCTCGAGTCGACCACCCGCTTCTTCTTCATGGGCGAGAAGTCGACTGTCTTGAATTCAGGCCACTCGGTAACTATGACGGCGAGCTCGCTGTCCTTCAACGCGTCCTTGACCGTAGACGCATATTTGATGCTGTCCTTGAAATGGTCCTTAGCGTTATCGATGGCCTCGGGGTCGTATGCGGTAATCTCGGCACCTTCCTCAATCAGTCCCCTGACTATGGGTACGGACGGGCTCTCCCGCATGTCGTCCGTGCCGGCCTTGAACGCCAAGCCCAAGACGGTCACCTTGGCGCCCTTCAGTTCATACTTGGACCTGACTAGGTCCAACAGTACCTGCGGCTGCCTGGCGTTGACCTCCAGCACCGCATTCAACAGTATAGGATCAACATCCACTTCCTGGGCCTTATGAACCATTGCCTTGACGTCCTTCGGGAAGCAGCTACCCCCGAATCCAGGGCCGGCGTTCAGGAAAGAGGGGGATATTCGATGGTCCAATCCTACGCCCTTAGCGACATCGTAGACGTTGACATTAAGCCTCTTGCACACGTTTCCGATCTCATTGATGAAGCTTATCTTGGTTGCGAGCAGGCTGTTGCTCGTGTACTTAATCATCTCCGCGGTCTTCAGGTTAACGCGGAGCACCGGGGCTGTGAAGTCGTAGTAGAGCTTCTCTATGAGGTCGCCGCCCCTCTCGTCCAGGCTGCCTATGACGATGCGATCGGGGTTCAGGAAGTCGTCCACTGCAACGCCCTCTCGTAGGAACTCCGGGTTCATGACGACGCCGAAGTCCCTTCCAGCCTTCTTCCCAGACTCCTTCTCCAAGGCGGGTATCACATGCTCTTCTGTGGAGCCGGGTATGATGGTGCTCTTCACCACCACGACATGGTATCCCTTCTTCTTTTTGAGTATCTTACCCACTTCCCTGCTGACCTCTTTCACATACTTCAGGTTGATGCTGCCATCGTCGTCGGATGGGGTGCCCACGCATATGAAGGTTACGTCGGTCTTCAGCACGCTGGCCTCCAGGTTCAACGAAGCCTTCAGATTTTCAGGGACTACATGGTCGAGTATCTCCTGAAGGCCCTTCTCGAATATGGGCGGCTTACGGGCGTTTATCATGTCCACCTTGCGCTTGTCGATGTCTACGCATATAACGTCATGGTCCTTCTCGGCGAAGCCCGCCGCCGTTATCAAACCAACATAGCCCGATCCAACCACTGAAATCTTCATGGGTAAACTATGGCAGAAAACCTTTAAAAAAACCCGAGCAGCCAGTCGAAGAGCGATCTCATGAAAGAGGGCCTAACATCATCCGCGGGGGTTTTCCGGTCTTTTGAGGGGACCGTGCGGGGAGGCCCTGCCAGAGTCGCCCTGCTAGACTCCCCCACGACTATGTTGTCAGAGCAGATCCTGTGCACTTCCCTTGCAGCCTCCTTACCCCCAGCATCGTTGACGCGGATGAACATCTTCCTTGCTGAATCGGCACTCTCCACGCACTCGGGATACAATGCGTTTCCCTGGTACCTGCGCGCCATTTTTAGGTGGTAGGTTGCGTTTTCGTATGTGCGACTACGCTCGTCGATGAGGTCCAAGAGAGCCTTGGCCTGGCCCATGCTGATAGGGTCTTCCTCTTGGGAGGATAGGTTATAGCAAGCCATCGCATATTCACGGGCAGACTCGTAGTCGCCAGCCAGGATCATGTCCTGGGAGGTCAGATAGTATGATTCAGCCATACCATCGGGAGGTAAGTCCTCGCATTGCTCGCTTATCCTGTCGGATAGTATCTTCGCGCTGTGAAGGTATGACCTGAAGATTTGGGACTTCACCCTCTTGTCCGGGTCTGGTATGATAGCCTCCTCTTCAACTGCCTCCTCATAGTATCCCTGGTATACGTTGACCGCCATCAAAGCGTGGAACGTGGCATTCTGGCAGTCCCCAAGCGCCGAGTATCTCTCAGCCTCCTCAACGTGACGCTTCGCCTTGCTCACGTCATAGGCTGAAACAGGGAGGTAGAAGAGCAGCAGCAGGACAAAAACGTTCAAGTATTTCAATTTAACCTTACCATCTCCGGCCTGTTGACCTTGTGCCTGTTGTCCTCCACACGCCTGCGCACCTTCACAACCTCTTCCTGTCCTATCTTGAGCTTCTCTGCGACCTCGTCTACCATCATCCACTCGTCGAATGAGAGGTGGAGGATCCTGTCAAGGGTCTTGTAGCCGATGCCAAGCTCGTCCTCGTCGCACTGGCCCTCCCACAAGCCGGCGGTGGGCGCCTTTTTGATTATGGAAGATGGCAGCTTAAGGTGTTGGGCAAGCTGCCTTACCTGGGTCTTGTACAATGATGCGATGGGAAGGCAGTCGGAGGCGCCGTCACCGTGTTTCGTGAAGTATCCGGTTAACAGCTCCGTCTTGTTGGATGTGCCGAGCACCAATCTGTTCTCCGTGTTTGCAGTCAGGTATATCAGAAGCATTCGAGCCCGCGCCTTCACGTTCCCAAGATGGCGGAATCCGATGTCACGGCCGAAAGACGACCTCACAGCATCCACGACACCGTTGATCTCCATGACAGAGTGCCGGACCTTCAGCTTCCCAGCCAGACCGATAGCATCGTCCAAGTCCGATTTGGGGGTCAATCCCATCTCGGGCAATATGAGGGCGTGAACGTCGACCTTGGCCTTCGCAGCGAGGGAGCATGTGACAGCGGAATCAAGTCCTCCGCTCAAGCCCAGCACAACACCTTCCGACTTCGAGCCATCAACCCAGGATGATATTGAGGACGTGACGGTCTTAACCGCCGATTTTAGCTGTTCGGGGGATAGGCGAAGGGATTCCATAACAGTAACATATTGTTTTGAGTTTTTTTTAATTAAAACATGATATAAGTAACGATATGACCAAGATAGACGATGTTGACCTGAAGATCATCAGGGAGCTGAGGGGGGACGGTAGGAGGAGCTTCAGGGAGATAGCGGAGAAGCTGAAGGTCGCGGAAGGCACGGTATACAACCGTGTGAACAAGCTGAAGGACATGGGCGTCATAAAGAGCTTCATAGCAGACATAGACTACAGCAAGCTCGGATACGACCTCACAGCAGTGATAGGAGTGATCGTGAAGGGCGGGCACCTTCCGGAGATAGAGAAGAAGATAGCCGCTGAGAAGAACGTCACCGCAGTCTACGACGTAACGGGACAGTATGACGCGATAGTCGTCGCCAAGTTCCCTGACAGGACCGAACTTAACAAGCTGGTCAAGAAGCTCACCGCCATGGAGCACGTGGACAGGTCCTATACGATGGTCGTGCTGAACGTGGTGAAAGAAATGCACGGCATAGAAGTATAGACATTTTATGGATAATTTTGAATATTTTGGAAAAACTATAAATATTTTAAGAATACCTGCAGGTCGTCTGGGTTCAAAACTGGGCGGTGGTAATCGTCGCCGACTATCCGGGGGCATGCGGTGTTGACCAGGCAGTCAACGTTGAATGGGAGCATGTTGTTGGGGGTTATCTCATCGCCTGCGAATATGAACGCCTCCTTCCCCTTAGACCTGAGCTTGCCCGAGAGCTCCAGTGCCCTGTCAAGGCTGTACTGGCCGCCTTTGGTGGAGACCATCACACCGAACGATTTTGATTCCATCGCCCGTTTGACCGCAGCCTTCCTCTTTCCAAGCCACCTGCCCTTTTCCTCGTCGGTTATAGCATCCAACACCCCCGAAAGGGGGTTCAACATGTACACCTGCTTTTCCGTCTTCAAAGCCACGCCCAGGGGGTGGAAGCGGCCGGAGCCCATGTAGAGTATGCAGTCGACGTCCAACTTCAAAGCGGCGTCCTGCCTGCAGCCGAGTATCTGGCCCCCCACCTCGACCCTCTTCCCCTTAGACTCCAGGTAATCCTTCACCTCCCCCAATTGGTGGAGGTGCTGGGCTGTGGTGACCAGTCCAATCGACGGATAGGCTTCCAATATCCCATAGCATTCTTCAAGAACAGGGATCGGATTTGAGAGGGAACGACAGGGTATGTGGAGTACCTTCATGTTAAACAAATGGGCATAGCATAAAAATAGCTGGGATCGGATAAGACGTTCTAATCAGATTTCTTCCCGGACTTCTTGGGGGTTTTCTCCTCTGATTTATCATCCGACTTCTCATCCCCCGAATCCGACTTCTCTTTCTTCTTTTTCTCCGGGTTCTCCCATGTCTCCTCGAAGACAACATCATCCACCTTCAACAGCTTGAAGGCCTCGGCTGTGAAGCTCATCTTCCGCATGAGCAGGTTCTGATCGTAGTTCGCGGACTTTGGGAGCTTGACCGTCAGCTTGTTGGCTGTCAGCTTTGACTCGAACTCGTCGGATGATTCGAACGCCCGCTCGAGTATGTAGTTGACCTTGTCAGTGTCTGTTTTCGCCTTTTCAACGACTTCAACGTCGAATTCGATGGTCTTGCCAGCCAGCTCGTGGTTGAAGTCCACCCGAACCCTGCCGCCCGCAACCGTCTGCACGCGACCGCGCATGTTGTCGATCTCAACAGGCATGCCGGGTATTGGGTTTATCCGCTGCTGCTTGAACTGCTTTATAGGTATCAGCTTGACCATTGAGGGGTTCCTGGGGCCGTAGGCCTTCTCAGGCTCGATTGTTACGGTCTTCTTCTCCCCGACCTTCATCTTGGCGAGGGCCTCGTCCAACCCTTCAACCACCTGCCCCTCGCCCACTGCAACGCTGAAGGGCTTGTAAACCCTCCGCTCGTCGAATATGCCCTCTTTCTCAGCGTCCTCCCGGCGGGTGGTGTCGAACACCGCACCGTCCTTGATGCGTCCAGTGTAGTTTATTTTGATGAAATCCATCTTCTAAAAGGTCTTAACATTTAACACATCCTATTATAAATACCCGGATATTAAGATGGCTAGGAAAAAGCGCGGTAAGGGCGGTAAGCCTAGGTCGGGTAAGAGGCAGAAGCAAAAGTACATGATATACTTTGTAGGCGCCATCATGGTGTTGTCGGGCATGTTCTTCGGGTTGAACCGGGCGCAGAACGGACCGCCAGAAGAGAATCCATCAGGCGACTGGAATGTGGTGGAGTATGAGTCCGCCAGCCTGGGGAAAACCAGCTACGCCGCAAAGGTGGTTGGAATAACCAGCGGATACAAGCTCGTGCCCAACCAGATGAGATTCTCCGAGGGGGACATACAGCACGTGTTCGAAACCGACATAGCAGGGGTCACCAACGTGATACTGGAGGCTGCCCCAGGATATTACATGTTCCACTTCGTCGCAGACGGCGACGTGGAAGAGGGCATAAGGGAGAGGATAAGGCTGCCTGGAGACTACAACCTCTACAGGGCCTACAGGGCGTCAACTGAAGGGGGGGAGTTCAACGTCGTCGGCAACAATCTGGAAGTCGGCGATTACGTGATGGTGGTGGTGTTGGAGCGGGTCCGCGACGGCAGGCTGGAGCAGCTTGGTTTCGTGGAGGACAGGCTCGAGGAAGGCCCGGTCATCAACGGAACCGCTTACGGTTTCGAATCGTATTCGATAACCGGAGTCAGCGCATCAGAGGTCCCGGAAGAGGATTTGAAGGAGTCGATGGGATATGAGGACGTGATGGTCGAGGAGGACAACAGCTCGGGGGATACTTTATACCGGGTTTCGATGACCTTGCCCTTCGACGCGGATGTGGGCGAGGCCAGGGAGAAGCTCGAAGGCTTTGACGTCTTCAACGTAACTGCATTGATACTGGGCTATTCCGAGACCGCGGAGCACATGGTGGTGAACGGCAGCCTCGTCAGGATACCCAACTACAGGGGCGTGCAGTCGACCTTCGACGAGGACACCATGGAGAATGACACAGTCGCCATCCGCGTTTACATGCTGAGCATGGGAGGTCAGACGTTCGCCTTCGCTACCGAGGCGACAACGCCTGGCATAGGAGTTCCGTAGCCTTCCGCCTGTGAGATGCCCGGTTCTTGTGGGCTGGGTCTTCCGCGAAGGTTTTTTCACTGTCTAAAGGCTTGAATATGGGGTCGTAGCCGAATCCCTTGGAGCCGCGCATCTCGCAGGGGATGGATCCCTCAACAACACCCTCGTAGACTTTAACGCCTTTTTTGTCGCAGTATCCGATGGCGGACTTGAACCTGGCCCGCCTGTCTTCTACCCCGTCCAGCAGCTTCAATATGCCCTCGCAGCCTATTCTCTTGAACACGTAGGCACTGTACGTGCCTGGAAAATCGTTGAGTGCGTCTATGAACAGGCCGGAGTCCTCTACTATCACAGGCCTCTTCAGCTTCTCATATACGTATCTAACCCCCTCCCCGGCCACCTTGGACACGGACTCGGCTCTCACCTCAGGGTATATGATGTTGACCTGCTGGAAGCTCATGCCATATTCGGCCGCTATCTTGTTGGCCTCCTCGACCTTGTTGGTGTTGGATGTTGCGAACAGGACTTCCATGTTAAAGGGATTATAATCCGCGCTTATAATTGCCCCGGGTTATCTGCTGGAGTAGTATTATCAGTGAGGGTTCTGCGATGGCTGCGAAGGCCATGGGCAAAGCGGACTTGGGGGTGAGCAACGCCAACGCTATCACCGCCGCGGCTCCGTTGTTCTTGTAGGATGAGAAGAGGGCATAGGTTATAGAACGTTCGCCGGAGCCGAGACGACGAGCAATATAATATACTATGGTGGCGGGGACAAATGTGCGGACGAACACCACAGCAACTACGGGGGAAAGGGACAGGGGGTCCGATATGATGGCCGCGTGGTTCAAGCCTATCAGTACATAGGTTATGAGCGCGAATAGCAGGTTAACTGCGCTCTTGCCATAGTCCCATGCGGGCGATTCGATACTCGCCAGTATCCTGGACAATGCCATTGGCAGTATTATGAGAACCGACAGCAGGCCGAGTAGGTATGAGACGTCCATGACATCTCCGATCAGTAGGAGTATCAGCGAGGGCGTTAAGGCAAGGGCGAGGAGGTAGGCTATGACCTCCGTCAGCGTTGAAGTGTATGAGTCTCCGCGTAGGAGGTAGGTGAAGGGGACTACGGACACTGCCGGCGGCACTGCTGCCATGATGATGAAGCCGCGAATGTAGTCCGAGTCGTCGAGGAGGATGTGGGCGGCAGCCAATATTATACCAGTGAGCAGTATGTACTGCAGTGCCAGCGCCTTAATCGCCGGGGCTGCCAGTTCCCTCTTCCATAATCCCCTGAAGCTGAGGCTCCTGAGGGATATTGTCATGGACAAGACAAGGGCAGGCATTATCGTCCATTCAAGCATCTGAGCGAGGCCGGGATACGCCAGGGCAGCCAGTATGGCGGAGAGGAAGACCTTCCTCGTGTCCTCCAGGAAGCTCATGCATACATATTAACAAAAGGCTAATATCAACGTGATGGTAATCGTGAACAGGGATGAGTTAGCCGCCGGTGACCGGTTCAGGGAGGATGCATTGGACATTGTGGAGGCTGGTTTGAAGGCCTGCAAGGTCGAGAACATAATGGGCTCCGTAGTGGAGGAGGACCGCATATGCGTGGAGGGTGTTGAGTACAGGGTCCAAGACTATGAGAGGGTTCATGTGGTGGGCTTCGGCAAGGCTTCAGGTTCCATGGCCTGCGAGCTTGAGAGTAGGTGGAGGGATAGGATAGCGGATGGCGTGGTCATATCCTATCCGAACCCGGGTTGCAGGGCCATAAGGGTTTTGGAGGGAACCCACCCCATGCAGTCTGAGGGGAACATCCGAGCCTCCGAGGAGCTGTTGGATATCGTCTCGAACGCGGGTGAGAGGGATCTCATAGTATGCCTAATATCGGGTGGGGGTTCCGCGATGTTCACCAAGCCGGTGGCGGATATCGCATTGGAGGATCTTGTGAGGACGAACAGGCTGCTGCTGGATTCGGGCGGAGACATAAACGAGATAAACGCGGTTCGAAAGCGCATTGACTATGTGAAGGGAGGGGGGCTGGCGAGGGCGTGCAATTGCAAGGTGGTCTCGCTCATCATCTCTGACGTGGTGGGTGACAGGTTGGATGTTATCGCGTCGGGGCCGACCGTGCGGGACAGCACGACATTCGAGGAAGCCATTGGGGTTTTGGAAAAATACGGGCTGGAGGACAGGGTTCCCAGGAGAGTATTGGAATGGCTTAGGGAGGGGGTGGAATCGGAGAGGGAAGACGGAGAAGGCTTTGAGCATGTGTCAAACCATGTGATAGGAGGTAACGGCACCGCCAGGAAGGCAGCAGCCGACTGTGCAGCCGAGCTGGGCTATGACGTTATCGACAGGGGAGAGTCGGAGGGGGAGGCCAGGGAGTTGGGTGGCGAGCATGCCCGGCGACTTGAAGGCTGCGGGAAGCGCACGATGCTTTTGTCCGGTGGCGAGACCACCGTCACAGTAACTGGAACAGGCAAGGGGGGGAGGAACCAGGATTACGTGCTAGGATTCCTCGCCCAAGCCAAGACCCCTTTTGTCGTGTGCGCGGTGGACACCGACGGCATAGACGGGTACACGGACGCAGCCGGCGCCCTAGCAGACCATAGAACGTTAGAGAACGGGTTGGACCCCAGGGAATACCTGAAGGACAATGACCCATATAATTTCTTCAAACAGTCTAATTCTCTCGTTTTCACGGGAAAAACCGGCACTAACGTGAACGACCTGAGGGTTGCGATAAAACCGGGATGACTTATATATTATGAACTCATAACATCCATATAGACCTGATATAGTAACGTGGGTGGTTATGTTGTTGACTCTTGACTACAAGTCGCGGCCCAGACTGCAGGCCAGGCACATAGAGACTCTGAAGCTGACGAAGACCATAGAGGACGAGTCAGGGGATCGTCCGATCATGATCTCCGTCGTCATACCCACGTTCAACAAGAAAGACCCCAAATACAACCGGGCACTCTACAGGGTGCTATCAGAGTGCTGCCAGCTTGTGGACAAGGGAGTCATCGACGAGATAGTCATCGCCGAAGGCTCAAGATTGGAAGATGGGAAACCGGACTACGAGTTCATGGAGTACATACTGGCCGTGGCCATGAAACACTGCCAGACGTTCAAGAACGAGGTCATGTTCGTGCAGAACATGCCGGAGGGCAGGCAGAAGGCCATGCAGGGCAGGTACGACTTCTGCGTCCGTCTGCTGAGCCAGGTCGACCCCAAAATGCACAAGGTCTTCCTCGACCATAGCATACTCACGAAGGACGAGCTCGAATTCCTCAAAGGCGGTAAAGGCGCTAACCTGTGGTTCAGCATACCCGTGACCTACGGGGACATAATATGCTTCGTGGACTCGGACATCGTGTCGTTCAACGACAACTACGTCAAAGGCTTGATAATGCCCATAATGGAGAGGTGGGGTGAGAAGAATGACAGGGGATTCAGCTCTGGGGTCGTGTTCAACAAGGCGACGTACAAGAGGCGGCATAAGATAAGGAGAGGTTTCAAATTGGGTGGAAGGCTGTCAAGGCTCGCCGCCAAGCCGCTGTTCATGGTGTTGGCGGAGAGGGGGATATTCAAGGGGCTTGACGGGCTGACATACCATTTCAGCGGGGAGTGCGCGTTCACACGCGACCTGGTGAACATGATACAGTTCAGCAACGGATACGACATAGAGACGAGTGTCCTATGCCAGCTGTGGAAGAACGCCGGGGTGGACATGATGTCCCAGACCGACCTCGGATATTTCAGGCACCTCCCCGGACCTGAGGAGCACGCCACCAACATGCTGGGGGAGATAATGAAGGCACTCCACTATTGGATCCGAAGGTACGGGTTCGAGGATTCCATAGGGGACATCGACCAGCTGGTCAGGGACTATGAGGAAACTGCCGAGGGACTGCTGCCGGAGTATAAGAAGATGGCTGCGAAGAGCTCGGGCAAGATCAAGTACCGGGAGGAGGAGATAATGGAGGACCGGGCTAGGATACAGAAGTACAAGAACATAATCAGGGAGGGTTTCCAGGCGCCGGAATCCTACGAGCCTAAGCTGCTTAAGCCCTGGGAGAGCATAAAGGACCAGATGAACCAGAAGAGGGGCTACAGTTATGTCAGCCTTAAGTCTACGCTGCAGCAGAGGGTTAACATGTTCACCTCCGAGACAATACTGACGAAGATAAGGGTGCAGATCGACAGGACATCGGAGATAATCGAGGGCTACTGCGATTACATATTCTATTAAATGGACCATATAGTCTACTCCGACCTTGATGGAACGCTCTTGGACGGGAGCTACTCATTCGAGGAGGCGAGATCCGCCCTGAACATGCTTAGGGAACGTTGTATACCCTTGGTGCTTTGCTCCAGCAAGACCAGGTCGGAGATCGAAGAATACAGGGGTAGGATGGGGTTGAACGATCCTTTCATCTCGGAGAACGGGTCTGCAATATACGTGCCAGACGGGACGTTCAGCTTCGACTTCGACTATGATGAGATTATAGGGGGACATAGGGTAATAGGCTTCGGACGCCGGAGCGGAGAGGTCAGGAGGAGGATCGAGGAGATCAGGGAGGTTGAGGGTTTGGACTTCAAGACCTTCAACGACCTGACAGCCGAGGAACTTTCCGTCGAATCCGGGCTGCAAGTTGGCGAGGCCGTGCTCGCGAAGCAGCGGGAGTACAGCGAAGTCATACTTGGACTGGACGACAGGGAACGTGATATCCTGGAGGAAAATGGTTTGAATGTTGTGGGGGGTGGCAGGTACTTTTGCGTCTGCGAGAGCGACAAGGGAACCGCGGTTAAAACGCTTACCGGACTGTACAGGAGAGCACACCCTAACGTGAAGACCATCGGCTTGGGAGATTCCCGGAACGACGTTGGAATGCTGGAGGCCGTGGACATCCCGGTTCTCGTGCAGAAGCCCGACGGCTCATACGAGAACATGGGATTGGACGGCATAGTCAGGGCGGATGGTGTGGGGCCAGTAGGATGGGCTTCCGCATTGGATGAGATATTATAAAACGCCATATTCCAAATCCATAAACGTATGGAGATAGAGCAGGTGGAGGTCTACTCCACGAGCGAGGAGTACCGGCGTCCCATCCCAACAGCTGTGGGAACCCACTACAGAAGGGACAACATACTGGTTAAGGTAACAGCCACCGAAGACGGTGAAGAATACGGGGGGTGGGGTGAGGGGTCGCCTCTAATACCGGGATACTCTGGGGCTACTAGGAACCACATGGCAGACGACATCGTGAAGAGGATCGCCCCCGACATACTGGGAGCGGAGGTGAACTCTGTCCAGGACATACTAGACCTAATAGGGAGGGTCAAGAGGAACAGGTACTACATGATGTGCTCGTTGGCTCCCATCGACATCGCATTGTTCGACCTGCTCGGACAGGTAAACGCCACACCCACTTTCAACATAGTACGAGAGCACCTGGGACTCGAAAAATATGACGTCGAAGACCTTCCTCTGATGCCCGCTAACTTCACCGTCAGCAGGAACGCCACAGAGACGGACAACAGGATAGGCGAGATTCTGGAGGAGGCGGAAGAGTACGTGTCAAGGGGCTGCACTGTCATAAAGGTGAAGATAGGCATCTTCAAGGACAGCGACGTCGAGTCGCTTAGGAGGATACACGATCACTTCCAGGGCAGGGACGTGACCTTGTTCGCGGACGGGAACCAGGCCTACGATTCGGTGAACGAGGTCTTCGACGTCCTGACCGAGATAGGCGACCTGATAGCCTGCCTGGAGCAGCCATTCCACAGGGACAAGACCCACATGTCCGCGGAGCTGAACCGGAGGACAAAGCATGTCCAGGGAATGCCATTGATCATAACCGACGAGGGAACGTCATCCGTTGAGGAGTTGGAGAACGTGCTGTTGAGCGACGCTGCGGGCGGGTGCCTTCTGAAGATGGTCAGGAGCGGCGGCTTCCACTACGGGATAAAAGCCGTTGGTCTGCTGGAGGGGAGGGATGACTTCAAGTTCGCGCCCTGCTCGATGACCGAGACGGGAATAGGCACGATAGCCAACATACACTCGGCCCTCGCAATCTACGAGCACTGCCATCCCAGCCTGGGCTTCGGATTCGACGGACCCCTGCAGGTAATAGGGGACGAGTACAAGAACGGGAGGGACACAATATTATACGAGAACCAGGAGAACGGGCTCTACACCAAGGACGCTAACGGCGTCTGGATATACGATCCAAGCCAGATAGTCGGTCTGGGAAGCGGACTAGGATTCGAAGCCAACTACCAGTACATCGAAGAGATAACCGAACATAAGGTAACACTATACCTCGACGAGGGAGACATGATAATGGAGGAGGACGGGGAAGTTAAGGTGATGGGGAAACAGAGGGACATATTGAAGTACCCGAGGTACTAGCCACCAGTTAATAGACCGGTTTCGTGAATGAGAAGACATAGACGTAGAACAGACAAAGGCACATACACTTTTATAAGCACAGTGTTCATACTCTACTGTTATGGCCAAGGGTAAAAACGACATTGAGGACGTGGATATCGCGGTTATAATATCAAGCAGGAACAACGCCCACACCATTGGATATGTGATGTACCAGGTAGCCACTGGGTTGGACAGGTACTTCCCAGACAGGAAGTCCGTGATAATCAATGTGGACGGGAACAGCAACGACGGCACCCAGAAGGTGGTGAAAGCCATCAAACTACCCGTGCCCACTCTGACTGTGAAGGACCATCCCTGCCTCGGAGTCTGCGGGAAGGGAGCAGGGATCAAGACCGCCCTTGAGGTGGCCGACAGGATGGACGCGGATTGCGTGGCTCTGATCGACTCGGACCTGAGGAGCATAAACGAGGAATGGGTGAAGCTGCTGATAGAGCCGACCCTGTCAGGGAACTATGACTTCGTAGCACCCTACTACCTCCGCTACAAGTATGACGGCACAATAACCAACTTCATCTCATACCCCATCGTCAGGTCCCTGTTCGGGAAGAGGGTGAGGCAGCCCATCGGCGGAGAGTTCGGGATGGGCAGGGAATGCTATAAGAAGATACTCGCCCACAAACTCTGGGATAAGCTGGAGACCGCCCAGTTCGGCATAGACTCGTTCCTGACCTTCACCGCATTGGGGGAGAAGATGAAGATGTGCGAGGCCGTGTTGGGGGTGAAAGTGCACGACGTCAAAGACCCGTCCCTCCACCTCGCGCCCATGTTCCGCCAGGTGATAGGCAGCATACTCAACCTTGTGGAGGTGTATGGCAAGGATTGGATGGACCTCAGCGGCAGCGAACCGCTGCCGCGGATCAGGGGAAACATACGATTCGGACATCCTGAACCCTTCGACGTGGACACGAGGAACATGATGAACATCTTCCTCGGGGGTAGGGCACAGTACGCCAGCCTGTTGAAAGATATTCTGCCACAGGAACTTTACAGGCAGGTGGCGTCCATACCGGACCTGTTCGAAGAGTTCATATTCGACGCTGAGCTCTGGGTCGAGATACTATCACACGTCATAATAGCATACTATTTCGTGCCGGAGGAGAAGAGAGAGGACGTTCTGAACGTCCTGCGGCACCTGTGGATGGGGAGGGTTGCCTACTACACCATAGAAACGAGGGACATGAGTAACCGTGAGGCGGAACACCTCACCGAAGAGCAGGCTCTCATATTCGAGGAGAGGAAGCCCCTGCTGATCGAGCTTTACAGCAAGATGAAGTCCGGGGCCAGCCAGGCCCGGCTATGAACTGGGTCAGATGTCCTCTCCACCGTCTAAGCCTTCCACTATACTGGAAAGCTCCGACACCCAGACCTTTATCAGGTCCCGGAGGGATACTATGCCCACCAGATTCCCGCGGTCATCGACCACGGGCAGATGGCGGAAGTTGTTCTCCATCATGGTCTTCTTGACCGCGTTGATGTTATCGTCTTGGCCTATGGTTATGGGGTCCCGGGTCATGGCATCCGAGACCGTGGCCTTGGAGGGGTCCGTCTCGCCCGCTAAAGCACTTACAAGGTCTCGTTCGGTTATTATGCCGGTTGGCCTGCCGTCTTCGACTATCATCAGGGAGCTTATGCCATGGTCGTGCATCATCTTGGCAGCTTCCTGTAGGGACTCGCCGCCAGCGACCGTCAGGACGTTATCGGTCCAGTATTTGCCTTCCATCTTGTATTACACCAATATATGACTGCTATTCACAAAATAAAAGCCGGGGCAGGAGCCCATTATTAAAATGTGCGGCCGTATATTATTCGATGACCTTCGACTTCCGCGCCTTAAAGGCTGAGAAGAAGCCGGAATTCCACAGGAACTACCGGGACTACTATCCTGCAGAGAGCTTGGAGAGCGTTGGCTTCACAAGGAAGGTCTGCTCAAAGTGCGGCAGGGGCTTCTGGAGCGAGGTGGAGAGAGACTACTGTGACGAGCCCACATGCAGCGGAGGATACCGGTTCATAGGCGAAAAGCTCACACGGAAGAGGTTCAGCTACAGGGAGGCATGGGACGAGTACGTGAAAACCTTCAAAAAATGGGATTACACGCCGATAAAAAGGTATCCCGTCGTTTGCCGTTGGTATGAGGACCTGTACTTCGTCAATGCCGGCATAAACGACTTCCAACCCTACGTGGTCGCGGGGGAGGTGGAGCCGCCCGCGCCCGCCGTCTTGGAGCCTCAGTTCTGCCTCCGATTCCAGGACATGGACTCCGTCGGCGTCACCGGAAGGCACTATACCGGTTTCATAATGGTCGGCCAGCACACCTTCAACACACCCGACAGGCACGTGTACTTCAAAGACGAGGGCATACTGCAGATGCACGAATTCCTCACAGAAGGTTTGGGCATAAAATCCTCGGAGATATTCTACCACGAGGACGTCTGGGCTGGGGGAGGGAACTACGGACCCTCGATGGAGTTCTTCAGCCGAGGGCTGGAACTCGGCAACCAGGTGTACATGCAATACGAGGTGCTGCCGGACGGCAGCAGCCGGGAGCTCAGGACGAAGGTCATAGACATGGGAGCGGGCCTTGAGCGTTGGAGCTGGTTCAGCCAGGGCAACCCAATGAGCTACGACAGCACCTTCCCAGAGGTCATGGACTACATATACAAGTCCGCGTCTTTCAAGTTCGACGAGAGTTTCATGGCCAGGTTCGGCTACTACAGCGGGATGCTCGACATAGACGAGGTCGACGACATCGAATCCGTGTGGGGGGACATCGCCGCAGATCTCGGGTTGGAGTTGAGCGAGTTGAAGTCTAAGGTCTACGAGGCGCGAGCCCTGTACACGATAGCGGACCACACCCGAACCTTGCTCGTTGCCATACACGACGGTGCCCTGCCGTCGAACGTCGGGGGAGGGTACAACCTCAGGAACATACTACGGAGGTGCTGGTCCCTGAACGACGAATACAACCTTCAGATAGAATTGGAGGAGGTCTTCGAGAAGCACGTGGGAGAGTTCGGACGATGGTATACTGAGTTGAAGGATGTGGGAAGCCTCTATGACATAATAGCAGTCGAAAGGGAAAGATACAGGGAGACCGCGGAGAAAGGACGGAAGATCGTCGGGAAGGAGAGGGACATGACCGTCGAACGGATGGTCGAGCTCTACGACAGCCAGGGCATAACACCCGACCTCATACATGAGATGACCGGTGTTGATATCCCGGACAACTTCTACCGCCTGGTCGATGAAAGGCATGAGAAGATGAGGAAAGAGGAGGATAGGGCGGTTTTGGAGGTCCCGGAGGGAATCTCGCACACTGTCTTAGGATACTACGAGGACCAGGAGATAGTGGATTTCAAGGCCAGGGTGTTGTCCGTCTTCGACGACCATGTTATACTTGACAGGACATTCTTCTACCCTGAGGGAGGAGGGCAGGAGGCGGACAACGGAACCATCGCCGGCAGGAAAGTCAAGCACGTTCAGAAAGTTGGCAGGGTGGTAGTGCACGACCTGGAGGACGTCAGAGGATTGAATCCGGGGGAGGAGGTCGAGTGCAGAGTAGACGACAAGCGAAGGATTCAGTTGATGCAGCACCACACCGCAACCCATATAGTGAACGCGGCAGCGCGGAGGGTGTTGGGGCCTCACATATTCCAGGCGGGCGCCCACAAGAGCGAGAAGGTCTCAAGGCTGGACATCACACACTACAAGGCAGTAGAAGGTGCGGAACTGAAGGCTATCGAGGAGGAGGCCAACAGGATTGTAGGGGAATCGCGCCCCGTTACCGTATCATGTATGAGACGAAACGACGCAGAGGAAAGATACGGGATGGGCATATACCAGGGCGGAGCCGTGCCCGGCACGGAGCTGAGGATAGTGAACGTAGAGGGCGTGGACGTGGAAGCCTGCGGCGGAACCCACCTAAAGAACACAGAGGATGTCGGCCACATCAAGATGCTGTCTGCGAAGAGGATACAGGACGGCGTGGTGCGGCTGGAATTCACGGCAGGGGGAGCTTCAGAGAAGGCAGCCGGGAAAGAGGAGGAATGGTACCGAGATTCGATATCCAATTTCACATTCAAAATCGAAGACCGCGGCTTCGATGTTGAGATGCTAAAGGCGGCGGCCGCCGTGTTCAGCATAGAGCCGAGGAAACTGCCCCAGGCCATCGACCGCTTCACGAAGGAATGCGAGAGGGACCTGGAGGCGGTTGAGAAGATGGGGGGAGAGGGCATTAGAATCGAGGGAGCATCGGACATCCTCGATGCCAGCAGACAGCTATTCAACGCTTGGAAGACAAACCGGAAAGCGCTGGAGAAACTCCAGGGCGAAGCCGGCCGCGAAGTGGCAGAAGACATAGAGGCTAAGTTCAAAGACGCGGACATTGTGAGGCATATTACTTCCGGGTTGGGCGTTAAGGCATTGACTGAACTGGCGAACAAGGCCGTTGAGAAACAAGGCAGGCTTCTGATAGTATTGAACAATGCGGATGAGAAGGTGAACGTCGTCGTGGCCTCGAGCAGCGGACATAACGCGGCGGAGATATGCGAGAAGCTCAGCAGACAGCTGGGAGGCGGGGGACGGGGCAGAGCAACGCTGGCAATAGGCGGTGGAAAATCGGATAACGCGGAAAAAACCCTGGAAGAATTTGAGATAGGTTAGGTGAGGGGGTCTTTTTGTAATGCGCCAGCACACATGTGAAAGCCCATTCTTATATGGAAAATGGTTATATTAAGTATTCCGGGCGGGCGGGCTTAATATGATATTATCCAGGCACATAACCACGAAGATTATCTTCTTGTTTGACCAGTTGGTCCCGCCGATAGTGAGGGACTCCAAGATCTTCATGTACATACCGTTCCGATTGCTGTTCGGGAAGAGATACGTGAACATGTTCTTCGAATTCAAGGATAAAGCCCCGTTCATGACCGAGGAAGAGTACAACAGGACATACGCCGACATAAACCGGGACCTGATAAAGCGCAAGACAGACCTGAACGACGAGTGCGTGGAAGAGATACTGGACAACCTAACGGGTATTTCGGTCCTGGAAGTCGGATGCGGAAAGGCCTACCTGAGCAACAAGATGGGGAAAAAAGGCTATGACGTGACGGGCGTGGACATATACATCGCAGAAGCCACAATAGAGGAGCACAAGAAGATAAAATTCATGAAGGAGAACATAGAGAGCCTCTCTTTCGAAGACAGGTCATTCGACACCGTCGTCTGCGCCCACACGCTAGAGCACGTACAAGACCTGCAGAAGTCCATAAGCGAGCTGAGAAGGGTCGCGAGAAAGAGGCTGATAATAGTCGTGCCAAAGCAGAGACCCTACAGATACACCTTCGACCCGCATCTGCACTTCTTCCCCTACCTGCATTCCTTCCTGCAGGTCATGAGGCCCAGGAACAGGCACGTATGCAAGGTCGTTGACATGGACATCTTCTACATGGAAGACACCGAAACAACAGGCGAGTGAAAAGGAGGGTTATTTATCGGCGGCAGGTGTTGGCTGGTCCAGCCTGCACTCGTTCAACGCCTTGACCCCAGACCGTGTGATCTTGAACTCCACCGTCAGCCCCTCGGGCTTGGTCATGTGCCTGCGCACCACAGCATACCTCGAATTGTCATCCCGCCTGCAAAGTTCCACCACGTTCTTGGTGAAGTACTCGCTTATCTGACCGCCGATAGGCCGTATCCTGTTAGTGTCGTATTCGCTATAAACCTGGTTTGTCAACAACACGGGAAGGTTGTATTTGCGGGCGGCCCTGAGTAGCTGGGCGAGAATCCTGCCGAGCATTCGAACGTCCTTGTCCTCCTCCATCCTGTAGAGCATGGCTATGCTGTCCACGACAACAAGAGATATCTTCATGGAGGTTATCACCTCATCCAACCTGGCAATGGACAATTTCTGCTCGTCGAATGTGGTGGGCTCGACCAGCAGTGTGTTGTTCAACACGTCCTCGAATTTCTCGCCGGATATCTGCTTCAACCGGGCGGCGCTGAAACCGCCCTCTGGGTCGATGTAAACAACCTTCCCCTGCCCCAACGCGTTCGCAGTCGCTATGAGCGCCAGGTTGGTCTTGCCGGACGCGGGCGGCCCGTATATGTGGGTGACAACACCCTCGCAAAGGCCGTCTGTCAAGTCGTCGAAGCAGTTGTTGAAGAGTATCATGCCGCATACCTCTGGAACAGGTCGACACAAAGTTCCTCCAGTTCCTTGTTGCCGTTCCCAGACTTTTCAAAATACTCGCGTATAAGGTCCTCGCTCAGCTCAACACGCTCGAACTCCAACTCGAATTCGCGGGAGCGGGGTACCACGTTGACGTCCAGTATTGTGCGACCATGCTCGAATGTGGTCCAGTCCCTGCGGACATCCAACAGGTCTCCCTGCAGGTCCGCGTCCACGTCAACCCTCAGCAGAGGTACATTGTGTGAGTTGATGACTCCCTCCAGCCTGTTGTTCAGTTCCTCCGGAGAGCCCTTGAACTCGAACCTCACCGACGACATCGGAGCGGATTCGACCTTGATGAACCGGGGGCTGTGAAGGTCATCTTCGAAGCATAGGAAGCCGTTCCTGTTATCTGCCTCGTTGAAGCTTATCCTCTCTGTGGAGCCGCAGTAGTATGCTGGCTTAACCTCCATAAGCTCCTTGATCGGCTGGTGCTTGTGAACATGCCCTGAGACTATAAGGTCGTAGTTGGGCGCCACCTCCCTCAACGCGGCCAGGGAGATCTCATATGGGCTAAGGTATCTCTCGATGGCCTGGTGCAGGCAGAGTATGTTAACGTCCCCCTCAAGGTTGGATGACAGGCCTCGCAGCTTCTCCTCCGCCCGCTCGCGGTTCCTCGTGTACTCGAAACCGTGGAAGCCATAGGTCTTCCTGCCCACATTCAACAGCACATGCGGGTTCTCCGAGGACAGCACGTGGATGCGGTCGTGGACTTCACTGTAGATGGGAGAATATGTAGTGCCAAGGTGGCCTTCGATCTCATGGTTGCCGATGCACACTATCACCTGGCACTGACTAGCAGCCTCCAACAGCTTCTTCAACACCGTCCGCATGCTCACCGGGTCCGGTTTGGGATGGTGGAGTAGGTCGCCTGTGAAGACCATGAAGGTGGGCTTCAGGTTCAACGCCTTACGCACCGCCTCCTCGAACGCCTTACTGTAGTCTCTCAGCCTCTGTGACTTGAACCTGTGCCTGTACCCCAGGTGCGAGTCGCCGATGAAGACTATGGAGGCCATTATCTGCCTTCTATCTCAGCGTCCACCGCCAGGCCACCGGATAGCTTGACGACGACGTTGAAGACGAACGCGACTATGACACCCATAAAGAACCCTATTATCGTCGAGGATACCACACCCACCACCGCGGATATGAGGAACCCCACTAAGCCTACCCCTCCGACCATCAGCGTGGCTGCGAGCACGTCGAAGCTTCCGCTGCCAAGGCCCAAAAGCACGGACAGGAGGAAATACACTACCCCCATAACAACGCCGATAGCTATCAAAACCAGGCTGTATATTAGGGAGAAAACAGCCGCGAACTTGCCCGTAGACATCAAACCCAGATGCTTTATTTTAATGGTTGACTTTGCCATGATCAATCACCTAACATAATACTGGTCAGTCTATTATATAACTATGTTCAACCTACCCTACGTGCCCACAGCGGACGACCTCATAGACAAGGCCTTCCGGGCCGGAGCCAAGAAGAGCAAGACCGTCAGGGGCATGAGCAGGAGGAAGCCTGAGAAGGCCCTCACAGCCGAGATAAAGAGGGTGGAGCAGATCTCGGCCATCGTGGAAGGCGACCTGAACGCGGTAGTGAAGCATTTCCCAAGCTATGAGGAGCTGAGCGAATTCCACCAGGCCCTGCTGGACCTGAGGGTGAAGAAGGACAGGTACAAGAAGAGCCTGGGGGCTGTGAAATGGTGTAGTGACAGGGTCAGCTCATTGAAGAACAAGACCCTCCGGAAGCTGAAGACCCAGAAGGACCTGGGGGAGAGCAGGGTGTTCCTGGGGAGGGTGAGCTCGTTCATAAAGAGGGTACGGAAGGACCTGGACTACCTGGTGGAAGTCAAGGGTGTGCTGCTCTCCTTCCCGTTTCTGAAGGACGAGCCCACACTGGTGGTGGCGGGAGTGCCAAATGCGGGGAAGAGCACATTCGTGAGGACGTTGACAGGGTCTAAGGTGAAGATAGCATCCTACCCGTTCACCACAACCGAGATAATGATCGGCTACCGGAAGGTCAGGTACATGGAATACCAGGTCATCGACTCCCCGGGGATACTGGACAGGCCCATGGAAGACCGGAACAGGACTGAATTGCAGGCGGTATTGGCCATAGAGCACCTGGCGGACGTGGTGTTGTTCATCATAGACCCTGAATCAGAACTGGAAAACCAGCTGCGATTGTTGGATGAGATAGAGCAGAACTTCAACCTCAAAGTCCACACGGCAGTCAACGACAAAGGAGGAGAAAACCCCAAAGGCTATGAGACATTCAACGCGACAAAAGAGGAAGACTGCCTAAGACTATTCAAGGAGTGCATTGGGTTGAAATAACAAACTCGGAGGTCAGTTATTTCTTAGGGTATTTCCTCCTGAATGCAGCCGGCCTTTCCGTCTTTTCCTTCAACGCCTGAGCTGAGGGAACGTTAAGTGGTTCTCCATCGCTGTTACCATCACCTGAGTGGGAGAGCTCTATCTTCGCCCGCTCATTCAATCCCACGGCGTCAAGCGCTTCCAACTCGCCACCAGATGTGGGGCGGACAATGCCGTCACCGGCTGAAGAACCCCTCTTCCTCGTTTTTACAGTGGTCATGTAATAAATTGGGAAAAATTAGTATAAAACAGAAACTAAAAAGGATGATGTGTCGGTTTCATTCTGTTTCAGGGTGTTTTTTTACGGCTCCACTTTTTCCTGAACCGCCTCACAGCCTCTGATTCGTTCACGGACTGGCGCCCTTCCACCTGAGGCGGGATCCTATCAAGGTCCTCGTCCGAGGGGATTTCATATTCGAAATCACGGGTTTTAGGCTCGTCTATACTGGGTTCTCCCTTCTCCCGCTTTTTCTTCCTCTCCCGGGCCAGCTTTATCAGCTGAAGCTGGACTGTCGTGAAATGGGGCTCGTAGCCGTCGGCCGCTCCCCGCTCAGCCTCTATGAGGAGCTTATCGCCCAACGCATCCGTATCCACGTCCTGGATTCCAACGTCAGGGGTCTGGTGTACTTCATAGCCTGGCTCACGGCTATGGTGCTTCCTACCACGCTCCTTGACGACCGCCTTGACCATGATAATATACTGGGAAATAGTGATATAAAATAGAAACTATTGCTTTTTTCTATTCCTTTGGGCGGATCACAGTGTACCTGTCCCTCAACTGCCTCAACCTTGGCCTGGCCTCAAAGTCGTTAGAGAGAATTTCGAACTGTTCACGTGTTATGGGAAGCGGATCATCGGGTTCAGCGTGCTCCATCTCCCTCAACAGAACGTCTATCATCTCGGCAGACGACCCTATCCTCCCAGTCTGCCTTGGAAAATGGATTTGCCTGCCCCTTTCACCCTCAAGTCCCTGCCTCTTCTTGGGTGATTTATCCTCCAATGCCATCTTCACAGCTTCCGTGGTATATTTCCTGAAATTATCATGTGGTCTGCGAGCACGAGGTTGACCATCGCCTCCACAACCGGAACCGCCCGCGGCACTATGCACGGGTCGTGGCGGCCCTCCACCTGTATGTAACTATTCTTCTTAAGGTTCAAGTCCACCGTATGCTGGCGTTTCTTGATCGATGATGTTGGCTTGAAGGCAGCTCGCAAAACCACGGGCATCCCATTTGTTATGCCGCCCTGGATGCCTCCGCTGTTGTTGGACGTAGTCCTGACAACCCCGCCCGCGTATGTGAACTCGTCGTTTACCTCGCTGCCAGGCTTGGAAGCAGAATCAAACCCCAAACCGAATTCAACACCCTTTACCCCAGGTATCGAAGCGACCCCAGCAGCCAAATCCGCCGTCAATTTTCCGAACACCGGCTCCCCCAAGCCGGGAGGGACGTTCAAGGCGACGCACTCGACAACCCCGCCGACGGAATCGCCCTTCTTACGCGCAACCTTGACCTCATCGACCATCGACCGCGCAACATCAACGTCCAAAGCGCGAACGGGATTTGACTCGATCAGATCGGCCACTCCCTTCATGGAAGAGTCTAGGACCTCCCCAGACTTCACTCTGCCTATCTGCTTCGTGTAAGCAACCACTTGGACCCTGTGCTTCTGCAATATTTTCTTGGCGACCGCACCCCCGGCAACCCTGCCGACGGTCTCGCGGGCGCTTGACCTGCCGCCACCCCGCCAGTCCACGTGGCCGTACTTCATCCGCCAAGCAAGGTCAGCGTGGCCGGGCCGGGGCTTGTAGATGAAATCCCGATACTTGCTGCTGTCCGCATCCCGGTTATGGACTAGCATGCTGACAGGAGTGCCGAGGGTCCGGTCCTCGAAGACACCCGAGAGGAATTCGACACTGTCCGGCTCGCCCCTTGCGGTAGTAACATCGGACTGGCCGGGCTTCCTGCGGTCTAACTCACACTGGACATCGGCTTCCGTCAATTCCAAACCGCTGGGGCATCCGTCCAGCACGCAACCCACCGCAGGGCCGTGACTCTCACCCCAAGTGGACAAGCGGAACAAACGACCAAATGTGTTCATTGATTGAATGATGGTATTATAAAACTAAAAGCTTTGAAAAAAACGGGAAGACGCGCCCTGTTGAAGGAATAGACATGCGTTTATAACGGGGTATTCTCAGTGTATTCTTGGATTAAAATGGACGACGTTGTCAAGTACACGATAGAGGAAGCGTTGGAGTATCACACGGTCAAACGGGGCAAGCTGCAGGTGCTGAGCAAGACGCCATTGGACAACAAGAAGGATCTTAGCCTCGCTTATTCGCCCGGTGTCGCTGAACCGTGCCGGGACATAGCCAAGGACACTAAAAAAGTCTACCAGTACACCAACAAGGGGAACGCCGTCGCGGTCGTGACGGACGGCACAGCTGTGCTGGGACTGGGAGACATAGGCCCGGAAGCCGGTTTCCCGGTGATGGAAGGTAAGGCAGTGCTGTTCAAGATGCTCGCTGGAGTCGACGCATACCCCATATGCCTCCAGACGAAAGACGCGGACGAGATAGTCGAAACCGTCAAGTTCCTCGAGCCCAGCTTCGGAGGCATAAACCTGGAGGACATAAGCGCGCCCAGATGTTTCGACATAGAAAAAAAACTGAAGGAGGACATGGACATACCTGTGTTCCACGACGACCAGCACGGAACCGCCATAGTCACGTTGGCCGGGCTCATAAACGCGCTGAAAATCGTCGGGAAGAAGATGGGGGAGGTTAAGATAGTCTTCAACGGCGCGGGAGCGTCTGGGATAGCCTGCGCGAAGTTCTACATGTCAGCAGGCGTAAAAGACGTGATAATATGCGACAGCAAGGGCGTCATATACGATGGGCGTGAGGTCGGCATGAACCCCTACAAGGAGGAGATAGCTAAGGTAACGAACGGTGAGAACATGGCCGGGTCCCTCGAGGACGCCATAAAAGGCGCCGACATATTCGTCGGCATGTCCGTGGGGAACGTCGTCACCGAGGCGATGGTGAAATCCATGGCAGACGACGCCATCGTCTTCGCATGCGCCAACCCCGACCCTGAGATTAAGCCCGAGAAGGCGGAGAAGGCCGGGGCGAGGGTGGTAGCCACCGGAAGGTCGGACTATCCCAACCAGATAAACAACGTCCTCGGGTTTCCGGGCATATTCAGGGGAGCGCTTGACGTTCAAGCCTCCGACGTCAACGAGGAGATGAAGCTGGCAGCCGCCCACGCCATAGCCAGCATAATAGAGGAAGACAGACTCGACGAGAGGCACATAATCACCAACCCATTGAACCCGGAGGTGATGCCTGTCGAAGCCGCTGCAGTGGCCAGGGCAGCAATGGAAAGCGGCGTGGCAAGGAAGAAGACAAGACCTGAGGAGGTCGAAACCAACACCAGAATGCTGATCGAGGAGGCTAGGAAGGTATTTAATGCCTCCCGGGGTTAATATTCTGCAGTGGAAGAGTTGAACGAGCTTATAAGGGCGTGCGCCACCGAACTGCCCGAAGACGTCGGGAAGGCGTTGGAAAAGGCATTAGATGATGAGGAAGGCAGCTCAGCCGACGTTCTGGCGACCATAATAGACAACATAAAGGTCGCGGGGGAGAAGTCAAAGCCCATGTGCCAGGACACGGGAACTCCAATATTCTACATAACAACACCGCCTGAAGCCAACCGAGGCCACATAAAGGGGCTTTTGCTCAGCGCGTTGAGGCAGGCCACAGAGTCAGTGCCCTTGAGGCCCAACGCAGTAGACCCCATCACGCAGTTGAACAGCGGAGACAACACGGGAATAGGATTCCCAGTGTTCAACTTCAGCGAATGGGGGGAGAACACCAGCAAAGTAGAACTCATGCTGAAAGGAGGAGGCAGCGAGAACATAACCAGGATATACAGCCTACCAGACGAGGCCCTGGAGGCTGGAAGGGACATTGAAGGCATAACAAAGTGCGTGCTCGACGCGGTCCACAAGGCCCAGGGCAACGGCTGCCCCCCATACATCATCGGGGTGGGAATAGGAGGGCTGGCTGACGAGACGTTGAAGCTCAGCAAGAAGCAGCTGATGAGGCGGCTGGACGACGAGAACGACAACACAGAGCTCTCAAAGCTGGAGCACCACCTGTTAAAGGAGATAAACGAGTTGGGCATAGGACCCATGGGCATGGGGGGTAAGACCACCGCACTATCCGTCAAAGCAGGGAAGCAGCACAGGCACCCGGCCTCATTCTTCGTGGGGGTGAGCTTCATGTGCTGGGCATGCCGTAGAAAAAGCGTCGAGGTGAACCTTTGAAGCTGAAAACCCCTTTGGACGAGGAGACGGTCAGAGGCCTGAAGGTAGGGGACCGGGTAGATCTCAGCGGCTTAGTCGTGACCGCGAGAGATCGTGCTCACAAATATCTCTACGACGGAGGGGAGGTCCCATTCGAACTAAACGTCATATACCACTGCGGCCCCATAGTCAAAGACAACAAGATCGTGTCAGCGGGCCCGACCACCTCCATGAGAGAGGAGCCCTACCTCGCCAAGATAATAAACAAGTACAAGATAAGGGCGGTCATAGGGAAGGGAGGCATGGGAGAGAAGACGCTGAATTCGCTGAAGAGCAACGGATGCGTCTACCTGGCCGCGGTCGGGGGGGTTGGAGTGCTGTTGGCAGAGCACGTTAAGAAGGTAAAGGAATCATATAGGCTAGACGAGTTCGGAGCTCCAGAGGCGTTCTGGGTGCTTGAAGTCTACAACATGCCGTTGACAGTCACGATGGACTCCCACGGAAACAGCCTATACGAGGACGTGAAGGAGAAGAGCAGGAAAAACCTTGAGAAGATTGTGGGAGGGAAAAGATGAGGTTGAACCTGTTGAAGTCGAAGATACACAAGGCAAGGGTGACTGGAGCCAGTGAAGACTACGTGGGAAGCATAACTTTAGACAGGAGGCTAATGGACGCAGCCGGCATAAGAGCCCATGAGAAGGTGCTCGTCGCGGACATCACCAACGGGAACAGGTTCGAAACATACGCCATAGAAGGGGGAGAAGGAGTGATCGAAGTCAATGGCGCAGCCGCGAAACTAGCTGACACGGGGGACAGTGTGATAGTCATGGCCTTCGGACAATACAGCGAAGAAGAAGCCAAAGCCCACAAGCCCATGATAGTCCAAGTGGACGAAGAGAACAGGGTCACATCCCAATGACCCGCAAACCTGCCCTTAACTTCCTAGCCATCTCCCCAGCCGACCGTACCCTGCGAACCCTCTCAAGAATGTAATAGGGCCTCAGGTAGAAGCGCTTATACGCGCTCTTCATCAGATCAACCAGCTGGTCCCTGCCGAGGTCCTCCTCCCACACCGGCGGTCTGAAACCGGGAGAAGGACTCTCCGCGAACTTCCGCCAGTAGTCCTCCCCTATGACACCCCGCTCCAATCCGAGCCTGTAAAGGTCCGTGGCCGGGAAGGGAGTCATCAGAGAGAAATGGGCGAAGTCTGGGTCGAGTTTAAGTGCGAAATCCAAGGTTTCATCGAAGGTCTTCAGAGTCTCGCCGGGCGAGCCGATTATGAAATAGGCCAGGGTCTCTATGCCAGCCTCAGAAGCCCATCTGAACGCGTCCTCGGCCTGTCGCAACGTTATCCCCTTGCAGAGTGTGTCCAGTACGCCCTGGTTCCCTGACTCGACCCCATAGTGTATCCGCTCGCAACCCGATCTTGAAAGGGTGGAGAGCATCTCACGGTCCACGCTGTCGGCCCGCGCCCGAATATCCCATCCTATGTCCAGCCCACGATCCCGTATCTCGAAGCAGATGTCCAACACCCTCTGGCGGTCCACGGTGAAAGTGTCATCATATACGAGGAACTCCCGGATGCCCATTCCGACGCACTCCTCCATCTCATCCACTACATTGGAGGCGGACCTGGCCCGAAAACGCTTCCCCATCTGCGGCCGGTCGCAGAAGAGGCACCTGTAAGGGCAGCCCCTGCTGGAGAAGAGCGTCGTTATCGGAGACCGCTTGGCAAGCAGTGAAGTGTACTTCCTGTAGGGTGTGAGCTCCCTCGCAGGGAAGGGCAGGCTGTCCAAGTCCTCGATGAAGGGGGACATTCCATTTTCCACAACCCTGCCGCATTCAACGTATGAGATTCCCCGCACGTCCTTCAACGGCTTGCACCTCTCAAAACGGTCGACAACCTCCACCATCGTATGCTCCCCCTCACCCGAAACCGCGACGTCCACATGCTCCAGAGACGCAGTCTCGACAGGGTATATGGTGGGGTGTGGCCCGCCCATGACTACCCTAACCTCCGGGTCGGCTTCCTTGGCCATCTCCGCAGTCAAGAGCGAATCTATCAATGTGAAGGACATGGCAGACAAACCCAGGACATCCGGGCTGGACCTGACTATCCGCTTCCTTATATCGCCGTATCCAAGGCCTTCCACCTGGGCATCGACAACTTCCACCTCATGGCCGGCCCACACCAGCGAAGAGGCGAGATAGAGCATGCCAAGCTGGGGGTTGCAGCCCCTGGAACGCGACAGTATCTCCGGAACTTCCGTGTCTATCATGTTCTCGTCTGGAGGATTGATGAAAAGTACCCTCATCTTGCTCTCTTAACCACCAGGTCCGCGAGCAAACCGAACAACGCGACCTCGACTGCTGTTACAGTGATAGAAGTGACGGTTATGTCCATGACCTGCCCCAGGACCATGGTCGAATACATGAACACCAGACCAGCAAGGGATAACATGAGAGCGCTCAAGGGCATGAAGACCTTCAGGGGGTTGAAGTATAGTATGGTGCGCAGGATCAGGAGTAGGAATCCGAAGCCGTCAGACAACGGGCTTATCTTGGACTTAGAATCGCCTGAGCGGGAGTGGTAGTCTATTGGAACGTACTTTACCGTGTAGTCGTTGCATAGGAAGGCGAGGGTTATGGTGGTCGTGAAGGAGAAGCCGCGAGGGTACAGGTGTAGGAACTCCAACGCCAGCTCCCTTCTGAACACCCTCAATCCGGAGTTCAGGTCAGGGATGTCGAACCCGCTCAAATACTTCGCCAGGGAGGTGAGGAGCCACTTGGCAGGCCTGCGGACCAATGGTATGCTAACTTCGTCGCCGGTCCTCGACCCCACCACCATGTCATAGTCGCCCTCCAAAAGCGAGGGAATGCGCTCTGCAGGGTATGTGCCGTCAGCGTCGATAATCAAGACCCGGTCGCCATTCGACCTCAACAGCCCTGTCTTGACGGCTGCGCCATAGCCCATGTTGTAAGGGTGGCGTATCAGGGCCTCATCATCCACCTCCACAGGTTCATGGCTGCCATCGTCCACGACGATGACCTCGTAGTCTATGAAACCCTCTAAGGCCCTATGAATGCCTGATAGCACGTCATCCAAGCCCTCTTCATCGTATGCTGGCACCACGCAGGTAAGTGAAACCATCCTATCAAATTATACAGAGCGGTTAAATATAGGTTAATCGCGTTTTGAATCCTTTATCATCGATAGGCCCAGGCGTATCTCGTTCAACCCCAGGTGTACCAGGCTCTTCCACACTTCGAACGCGTCCTTCAGCTTCAAACCAACACACCCCCCAAACTCCCGAGGACCTCCTTGAAGTCGGGGAAGGTGACGTCAAGGTGCTCAGCACCGGATATCACCGTCTCACCCTCCGCCTTCAAGCCTGCCACAGCCAATGACATGATTATCCTGTGGTCCATCCAACCATCGACTTCGGATCCCTTCAGGACGCCTCCTTGTATCAGAAGCCCATCATCCCTCTCCTCTACTTCACATCCCATCTTGGAAAGCTCGGACGCCATGGCCTCTATGCGGTCGCATTCCTTTAGACGGGCGTGGGCTGCGTTGAAGATCTCCGTCTCCCCTTCGGAGAGGGCTCCCAGAACGGATACTATGGGAACGAGGTCGGGCGAGTCGGAGAGGTCCGCCCTGATGCCATGAAGGCGGCCATCAGAGACCACAGAAACAGAATCATCATTTATTCCTACTTTAGCGCCCATTTTTGATATTATCTCGGCTATTTTCCTGTCGGCCTGTAGCGAATCCCTGAACAGGTTGTTGACTGTGACTTCAGAGTCCGTCAGCGCCGCAGCCGCGAGTATGAAGGCTCCGCTGCTGTAGTCCCCTTCGACGGTGTAGTCGACCGGACTATATGACTGGCCCGCAGGCACATGAAAACTTTTGTAGCCGTCATTGTACACTTCCACCTTGAACCTGGCGAGCATGTCCAATGTTAGGTCGACGTAGGGCCTGCTCTTCAAACCGGTGGTCAGCTCGACCGTGACATCCTCCCCTGCATAGGGTGATGCCATCAGCAGCGCGGTTATGTACTGGCTGCTCACATCACCTGGTATCGAGCATAGACCGCCCTCCAACGGACCTTCAACGGTGACCGGCGGAAAGCCAGATTCTGACCGTGAATTCACCCCTAGCTGGGAGAGAGCATCCAACAATGGCTGGATGGGACGCCGACATATGGATTCGTCCCCTGTCAACGTAACAGGACCGCCGCAGAGGGATGCTATGGCCGTGGCGATCCTTATGGTCGTGCCCGAGTTGAGCGCATCTATCTTGGAACCTGGGACCGCAGGTTTTCCACCGACCCCATCTACTTCAACCAGGCCCTCAGCTTCGAGCATCCTGCCGCCTAAAAGCCTGCAGGCGTTGAAGGCCGCCATGGTGTCGCGTGACACCAGCGGGGAGCGGATCGTCGAGCTGCCGTCGGCGAGCAGCGACGACAGTACCGCGCGTATCGTGTAGGACTTGCTCGGCGGCGCGGAAACAACACCACCCAACGACTCTGACGGTTTGACCTTCAATTCCATCCTGGTAATGAAGAAATGAACAAATAAATTAAAATAGAGGGTAAATCATATCAATGAGTTTCCAAAGGCAGTTACTAGTTCTAGTAGCCACATTGGCACTGTTGTCAGCTTGGGCCTACACCCAATCAAACAGCGTGGACGGGATAAGATGGTATTACAGCGAAGACAGCGAATGCGGGCCGGGGTCGGATGTAAGTGACGGAACATTCCATGATATAAGCGTCCCCTTCTCCCTGCCCAAGTCCAAGAGGAGCGTATGCTTCGCAGGAATCATGGAGGGAGTGCCCGCGGACAGCCTAGTGGTCAGAGTAGACGACAAGGTCGTCAGAGCATACCTTAACGGCGAGGAGGTGGATACTAGAGAGGCTAGGAGAGGATGGAGGAAAATCAGCCTTGACGGGGGTGACAGGAAAGCAGCCAACACCCTGGTAGTCAAAGGCCAGAACATAGCTCGCAACATCGACTTTGAAGTCGGAAGGGAGCAGCCCCACAATATAAGGTGGTTGGTCCTCGGCCTGACATTGGCTTTCATCGCCACATCCAAGGAACTGAGGAAGCCATGGGCTATGGCAGCCGTCATCGCAGTCGTGGTTGCAGCCTACATGCTCCCGGTCATAGGGAGGCTTGGATACTGGGGCATAAGCGACTGGGACCAGTTCTACACTTTCTACCAGAACGCGCGTGACACGATACTCGGCTATGGGCAGATACCATTCTGGAACCCTTACATCTGCGGCGGCAACGTGCACCTGGCCTACCCTAACACTACATTCCTGTCCGTCTTCTTCCTTCCCGTTCTCCTACTGGGAGTTCCATCGGGTGTCATGGTCAGCCTCTTCTTCTACATCCTCGCGGCATGCTTGGGTTGCGTGCTACTATCCAGGGAGATGAGGCTTCCACCCTATTCGACGCTGTTCTTCTCGATCACATTCGCACTGTCGGGTTATTTCGCCCACCGGATGAACCAGGGACACATGCCGGCAATGGCGCTTGCATACATTCCGTTCATCCTCTGGGCCTATTGGAAGAGTCAGAATGAGTTCAGATACGCTGCGGCGGCTGGCCTGTTCACTGCACTATACGTCTTGGAAGCCCATCCTTTCCTGATAACGCTGATGATAATGTTCCTGGTAGCGTATCCGACCGCATATTCTGGAATTGAGCTGGCATGGTTTGAGATAAATCACCGGAAAAGATCCAGGAGGCGGGATATTGAGAGGGTATTCAAGCCGTTAACAACCGGGATTGCTGTCGCTGTAATAGCCTTCCTGCTGGTGGGGTTTAAGGCCCTGCCGACACTGCATTATGCGGGAGACCGTCCGAGGGAGGTGGACGACTACGGGGGTGCTGACTTGATGCTGCTGGTGGAGGCGCTTGCCAGCAGACCATCGGAGCCCAAACACCCGCACAGGTGGGGTTGGCACGAGTACAACGTCTACATAGGGGGGGTGGCGGTGCTGTTGTCGGTGTATGGGATGTTGAAATCGTTGAGGCAACGCAGGTACGCTGCACTTCTTGCCGTGATGTTGATTATGACGCTGTATTCGTTCAATCAGAGCTCTCCAATAAACCTATGGAGCCTATTTCACAATCTGCCCTTGTTCGGCAGCCAGCACGTTCCGTCACGGGCCCTTGGTTTTGTCATGTTCATATTTTCGGTTTTCGCAGGTTTGGGCATGTCGAGGTTGGAGAGGATGAGCAAGCACGCCGCGCTTTTGGTTCTGGCCTTCACCGTCTTCAACCTGGTGTCCGTTAACACCTGCCTTTTGGAGGGCGCGTTCAACCAGATTCCGAGGATAGACTACCAAGAAAGCGGAGTAGGCTTCCACCATGTGAAGGACGTCTACAACGTATACAACCTCAAGTCCAGGAGCATGTACGGTTACGCCCTGGCTGGGGTAGGGGTAACCAACTGCTATGCCCATGGGGGTTTGAACAACAGGGCAACGCCCATCAACGCTCACGATTACAGGGGGGAGGCTTATATGGAGGGGGGAGGAACCGCAGAGGTGGTGGGTTTCTCACCCAACCGGGTGGATGTTAGGATAGAGTCAGAAGCGGATGACATCTTGTATCTTAACATGAACCACTACCCTGGGTGGACCGCGAACGGAAGGCCCGCAGTGGAGAGGAACGGCCTGGTCTCCGCGGGCGTGAAGGCGGGAGTGGGGGTGGTCGAGTTCTCCTACACTCCGCCGTTGTTTTGGGAGGGTGTTGCAGCCACTTTGGCTGGGGTGGCGCTGGCGTTAATTGTGTGGAAGGGGTTATTTAGGAGGGTCTACGAATCCATTAAGAAGATGAGGTACCGGCTGCTGCCCGACAGGATGCATTCTTGGATTAAGGCGGTGATCATCGTGCTTGTACTGACCTTCACGCTTTCAATCATTCAGATGATCCACAAGGAGAGGGCGGAAGAGCATGCATTCGTCGTTGAAGCTGTGAAACACACCAGTGACAGCTTCGACTACTGGTACAAGGAGGGGAAGGCCGTGAAAGGATGGGAGGACATTGAGCTTCCCTACAATGAGGGTGACGGGTACTTCAGGACATACTTCACAACCAACAGGAAGCACGTAACTCTGAAGCTTTACGCAGACGACTGCGTAGAGGAGGTATACTACAACGGCAGGGAGCAGTTCTACACTAGACAATGCAGCAGGTGCGAACACTGCAATTCGCCGCTTAGGGTCTCATTCGACGTTGACGGGGGCATGGACTCCCACGTCCTGGCCGTTAAGACGAGGGACCGTGGGGGTATCCAGACGTACTTCTACCTCGAATACGAGCCTGAAGGCTCATACTGGTCTAGTCTGGCGCTTTTATCGGCTGCTGGAGCGGCCGCAATATTCTATTTGAGCAGGAGGATCGAGGATTTCAGGAAGTCGAAGCCAGGATACCGTAAGCTACTGTTTCTCCTTATGTTCTGCCTGCTGGTGTTCTCCGCATACATGAAATACCCCCTAGTCTCACAGCCGGAAGTCTACGACCTAAGGATGATATACTATTTCAGCAGGGACCTGAGCAACGGGGAGAACCCCTATAGGATGATGGAGAACACTTCATTGAGCCATGTGGGGGGGCATCCCAGCTACATGCCGCTAGTGTACATTACCGGCGCGGGAATATCAAAACTAGGCAGTAGCCTGGAGGAGTGGTCCTACCTCATGAGGTTGCTCTCCCTGGTCTGCGACTTGGGCGTGGCCTTTTTGATATTCAAGGCGGCAATGGGCAGGGGTAACCCGCTGCTGGGGTTGTTCGGAGCCGCATTCTGGTCGTTCAACAGGTTCTCTCTGATAGTCCTGAAAGACGGTCACTGGGACATAATAACCCTCTTCTTCCTTGTCTGGTCCATACATCTTATGGAGCGGCGTCCGAAGATCGCATGTCTGCTGCTGGGCGCGGCGATTTCCATAAAGCAGTTCCCGGTCGTGCTGGCTCCAGTCTACGTGCTCATGCTAAGGGAGAGGTTGGGTTTTGTCAAGTCTTCAGCGCTTGTTCTTGCAGTGCCGTTGCTGGTCTCCACACCATTCCTAATGTGGAACTCAACAGCCTTCACAAAGGCAATAGGTCAGACTGCAGTGCGGCCTAACAGCGGGGTTAGCATGAGGTTCAGCGACAGCCCGCTGTTGGATTTCACCGGCGATAGCGGTATGCTGTCAAGAGCGCCTCTGATCATATTGTATGCGATACTGTATGCCCTAGTTCACATGGGGTGGGTCCGCCCCTACTCTGCGGCTCTGATATCATTCACCCTCTTCCTCAGCTATAACCCGTACATATACGGAAGGTACTTCACATGGATTATGCCCTTCCTGCCCCTCACTTTGCTAGAGGTGTTCGAGCGAAAGACCTTAGCCTCGATAGAAGAGTGCGGGGGGAGACCGCCAGGAAAAAGGCCATGAATGAGATTGCATTTAGGAGATGCTGTGATAGTGGTTTAACGTAATTGAACTCCACGAGATGAGTTCCCGGCTCTATGAAAACCCCTGGGTACTCTGGAGTGACCCTGAGGGTGTCCTTTCTCACGCCGTCCACTTCCACCCGCCAGTAAGGGTGGTATCTCATCTTGTATATTAGCAGGCCTGGCTCGTCGGCCTCCACCTTTATGAGCGCAGCGTGGATGGACCTCTTAACAACCGTGGTTCTGCTGTTCCGATCTTGGGGGCTTCTCTCCTTTATGGCTCTTCTAACGGTGTTGTGGGGCTGTTCCGTGCCGTTGAAGACCTTGCCCTCGAAGGCAGCGACCAGTATTGGGTGGGGTTCCCTGTCGTATCGCATCAGATAGGAGTATCTGCTGGGGTCGACGGCCTGTCCGGTATATTCCACTATGAGGGGAATGTGGTCTCGGCGGCTGTTGTTCTTGTAGTAGTGCAACCACACTTCAGCTATCCTCCGCCATCCCTCCTCCGTGGATGACAGGAGTGCTGGCTGCTTGTGCGAGAGGAAAGCGTAGCTGAAATCCCCGTCATACCTGAATAGACTGTACTGTCGGTCTGAGTAGACTTTCGTTAGGTCGCCTTCCAGGTTGGGGGGAACATCGTATATGGAGCTTGTCACAAGGTATCGTATGTTGAATATGTGGAATATGCTCTCATAGTTTGTTAGGTCTCCCCAGAACCGGGTGGAGTATATGCGCCTGAAGTAGGGCCGGTCGTACAGCCAGGGCTGGGAGAGGACGACGGGAGCCGACTTGACTCCAGTGTCCGTGTCTCCGTAGACCCTCCCGTCAAAGCCGTCCCGGTCCATCGCCTCCCCTATGTTCTTTAGGGAGTTAATCCAGTAGTCGATGGTCTCTACCTCCTTCTCGGAGGTGATGAGCCTCTCATTGTAGGGCGTGTACAGGACAGCCAGCAATATTAGGTAGGACATGGCATACCCGACTTTGCGGGATCCGAGGACTCTCTTTGAAACGTTGGGTATAGATGATAGTATCCAGTATAGCACGTTGGCTGATAGGGTTATGGAGAAGAACTCCAGAAGGTATATGGTGCGCTTAGGGTTCAGGAAGTCTGAGAAGGGCAGCAGTCTGAGCAGTGTTATGTCGTCTTTGCCCACGAAGAACAAGAAGGCTATGACCGCCCCGGTTGCGCAGAAGAGGCCGAAGCGCCGTCTGCTCGCTAGGGCGTATGCAAGCCCGAGGGAGGTCAGTGCTGTAAGCACTGGGAGCCTGCCCCGGCCCATGTTCTTGGGCCATCTGAGGTGTTTGTCCGCATCGAATCCGAAGTTGTCTGACACGTCGAGAAGTTCTCCAGAGTAGAACGCTGAAAGCGCGGAATCGACGGAGAAGGAGGATTTGACCGCCTGCATCCTCAGGTTCCTAGGAGCGTATTGGATGTGCTCGGTGAGGGGGAGTATCCAGAACATGGACATGAGGAAGGTTAATGCCCCGGCTGTCAGGGCGTGTTTGACAGGCTTCATCAG
This sequence comes from Candidatus Altarchaeales archaeon, assembly GCA_014727915.1. Classification (GTDB taxonomy): domain Archaea; phylum Altiarchaeota; class Altiarchaeia; order IMC4; family SCGC-AAA252-I15; genus WJMO01. The sequence goes on from WJMO01000006.1 coordinate 411,468, forward strand.
ATCCTTCCGCTTGAGCCCAGGGTATGCGAACAGCAGGTCCAGGAAGCCCACTATTATGAGGAAGTAGGCGTAGTATGGGTGCGCGAAGAATGTTACCGTGAACAGGAGCGAGGTCCTTCGGATTCCCTTTCCCTCCCTAACCGTCTCATGGAAGCTTCCCAATGCGAGGGGGAAGATGAACGCGCCCAGCACCTGTGAGGTCAGTCCAAGTACGAAATACGCTGTTGTGGTGTGGCCCCATCCAGATATGGGAAGTGCAGAGAGCAAGGCCGCTATGCCGCACATTATGGGTGGCATCTTAAACTTGTCCAGGGCATAGTAGACGCTCAGCGGATAGAGCGAGTATATGAGCACCACCATGAGGTTGTGTGCTGACAGCAGCGATATGGCGTCTAAAGACAGTATGTTCAATGCTGCGACTATGAGGTACATGAGGAACTGGTGGGCGTTGAACCAGGGATAGCCGGTCCCGTATGAGTGGACGAACCCGAATATCATATGCTCTTCCAGTATTAGCTTCCGCAGATAGTATGTGTGGGAGAAATGGTACTGGTCGTCGCCAGAATCGTTGACACCGTCTGCCAGCAGGGGAGATGTTATGTGCAGGTTGAACATGACAGCTGAAGCCAGCAAAACCAGCGAAGCCAACCTCGCGTGCTTCTCCTTTTTAGGCAGTCTAAACCTCATTTCCTAAGTTTGAAATATGAATAGGCACCTATGACAGAAAGCGACAGGGCGACCGCGAGAATTATATGGGAGTTGCTTGACTCGTTCTTTTTCACAACGACCCTGCCCTTGGTCAGGGTCGACTTGTAGACCCCGTCCTCAACGTAGTCGATAACCGCCAACACGCCAAAGTCCCCCGGCAAGGCCATGAAGTTGGAGACCGTGTACTCCACCTCCTTCTCGCTTCGGGGCTCTACCTCAACCTCCCTCAGATCATCGTCCAATGACAGGCTGTGGGGGACCACAACCCTGACGTCAACGTTGTGGGGTATGTCATCAGCGTTCTTCAGCTTTAGAGTAAGCTTGGCTGATCCGTCGGTGGGCAATTCAGCGGATGACATCTCGGCGAAGACCATCGACACTGACCTCTCTTCCACCATCATGGCAGACTCGAATATCATGTAGATGGGATAGTTGTTATTGTCGTGGAATTGCAGCATGAATATGAGGGGGTAGACTCCAGGCTCGGCCTGAGGGTCCAATGATACGTTGAGGACCTTGCTGATTGGCTTGTCTGGTTTTATCACGTCGAAGTATAAGGGCTCAGAGTCCAGCTCGTCCGGGAACACCAGAGACGCCTGGCCGTTGTATGCTATCTCATCCCCTGTGTTAGTTAGCTCGACGGACATTTTAGCCTCGGTTGTGCCGTGGAACTGCAGGGGCTGAATCCGCATGGTCATGGTGAAGCCGGCGGAAACGCACTGTATGGAAGCTAGAACTAGAAAAGCGGCCAAAGCCAGGACAGTGCGCCTTGAGCTCATGTTCAAATATATAGAGGGCCTGCAATAAAAGGGTTTAGAGGAGTTTCTCGGCCTTTTTCCTGGCGGAGGGCAGTTTTTTCTGGTGTTTGAGCAGGAACCGTTCAAGTAGTTCAGCGCATATGCCCTTGCACTCCCCGCATAGCAGCTTACCCTCCCTGCACTCATGGTATACCCTGCTAAGCTCAAGGTCGTCGTCCATGAGATGATATAGGAGCAGCTCGTATACCATGCATTTCTCCGGCTCTCCTCCGCGTTCTTTCTGGTCTTCCACGGTGGTACGCCCGCCGGTCATGGCGGACATTATCTTCTTCCTTGCGGACTTGGGTTCCTCGCTCAAGGCGACATAACTCTTCGGGTCGGAGGAGCTCATCTTACCTCCTTGTAGTCCGCTCATGAACTTATGGTAGGTTGCGGACGGGGGGATGCACTTCATGTCCCTTCCGCTGTCGCGTTTCGCGTTCAACCGGGAGGCGATGTCCCTTGTTAGCCTGATGTGGGGGTCCTGGTCGGCGCCCACGGGGACCACGACAGGCTTCGGACCGCCGAAGAGTTCAAGTTGGGGGTGCAGTATGTCCGCGACCTGGGAGAGGACGGACACCAGCTTGCCCGTGGTCATATCCCCATATATCGACTGGAGCTCGTTCAACGTCACCCTCTTGGATGAGATGTCCCGGAGCTTGTAGTATTCTGGCACGTAGTCGCTCTGGAACCAGAAGCGCATGCCCCTCTTCTTCAAGCCCAGAGCGAAATAGTTGGACAGGTACTCTGTCAAAGCGGTCTTCCTGGCGTCCTCGAAGGAAACGTCGCGCATTAGATAGCTCTCCATGTCGGCGGCGCATATGTAGGTCTCAGCTCCCATCTGCTGGAACCAGATTATCTCGTCAGCGACCATCTTATGCCCCATGTGGAACCTTCCTGACGGCATCAGCCCGGTCATCATGGCAAAGGGCTTGCCCTTGTCCAACGCCTCGACTATCTTCCCGAAGTCGCGGTGGCCGAATATTATCCCCCTACGGATGTACCTGAAGCTGTCGAACCTCTGCCTGAAGGCCTCGAAGGATTCCATCCCGAAATCCTCGATGAGCTTGCCGTAGTCTTTTATCTCGCCGACGCTCCAGGGGTCAAAGTCCTTCATTTTTTCTCATATCTCTCTTCAAGCCTATTCCAGCCCTCGTCCAGGTCCAAACCCAGCAGGTTGCCTAGCTTGAAGGTAAGGTAGATGAGGTCCGATATCTCGTCGTTTACCTCCTCCCCGTCGAATGTTTCTTTCCTATATCCTGTCTTCCTAAGTATGTTCCGTGATATCTCTCCCAGCTCCTCCTGCATGTGGAGGAGCGTATGCTCTGGAACGTCCCCCGCCCATCCGAAGCGCCTGTCAAATTCCCTCACCTGCTCTTGCAGTTCATATAAGCCCATGCAAAATATAATGTGATGTCCACAATAAAACCTCCGCCGGAGGAGGTATACGTCGGTTTGGAGGAGTACAAAAGTAGTTGCGAGGGAATCGGCGGGACCTTGAAACGGGAACCGGGGGATTTCATCGTCCGTGAGATAACAGAGGAGGATAAGGTCCTGGAGCTGGACTCGGACGTGAGCGGGGACATGCTCCCAGGCGACTACACCCACTTCACACTGGTAAAGGAGAACTGGGACACAATGAGGGCCGTGAAGGAGATCTCAAAGGCGCTTGGTGTGAGCAGGAAACGGCTGGCCTTCGCAGGAACGAAGGACAGGAGGGCGGTTACCGCCCAGAGGATAAGCGCCTACAAGGTGCCGGTTGAAAAGCTCCGAGGGATAAGGATAAAGGACCTGACCCTGAAGGATTTCGGCTACAGCGACGAGAGCCTCGGGCTGGGCTCGTTGAGGGGAAACAGGTTCACGGTAAAGGTCAGGGGAGTATGCAGTGGAGCGGATGAGAGGATAGGGAAGATTGCAGGGGAGATATCCTCCGGGTTCCCCAACTACTATGGGAGGCAGAGGTTCGGAGAGGCGAGGCCCATAACACACGAGGTCGGATCTTTCATACTGAAGGGGGACCTGGAGTCAGCGGTAATGACATACCTTGCCAAATCATTCCCGGGGGAGGATGAAGGCGTGAGAGCCCTCAGAGAGGAACTATGGCGTAGCCGGGACTTCCAGGCCGCGTTGAACAGTTTCCCAGCTAGTATGGGATACGAGAAGGCGATTCTGAACCACCTGATACAATATGAAGAAGACTACGAGGGGGCCTTGAAGGCCCTGCCCAAGAGCCTGCAGAGGATGTTCGTCCACGCCTACCAGAGCTACCTGTTCAACCGGGCCCTAAGCCGGTGCATCCGGGAGAGCTATACAGTGGAGAAGCTGCCGTTGGTGGGGTTTGAAGTAGGGGCGGACGATATCTCTGCGGGCATAATGGAGGCGGACGGGATAGAACAGGCCGACTTCGAGGTTGATGGCATGCGGGACCTGAAGAGCAGGGGGGAGTATAGGCTGTGCTTCGAAGCTGCCAAGGGTATCGAATGGAGGGTGGACGGGGACGATGCTGTATTCAGCTTCAGCCTCTCCAAGGGATCCTATGCCACCGTGGTAATCCGGGAGTTCACAAAGAACTGAAAAACAGCATATAAACCTGTGAGTCCATACCCGAGAAAAACATATTCACCAAAGGTTGATACTGGTCAAACATGCGAAAACGAGCATGTAACCCCATCGTTAGTACGATATTCAAATGATTTAGACAGTATAGGAGTGGGTGCTGCCAAACGTCGGGTTTGTATTTCGGGAGCACAGCAACACCCTGATATTACCGCATAATAACTGGTGAAATCTATCGGGATTAAATACGCACACTGGGATTATTTAATTGAGGTTGGGGTAAAAGGTTGAGGATGAGTTTCTTTCTCACCCCCCTAGATGAGAAGGACACCGTTTAACAAAAGGACACCTCCCAAAAAAACCCCAACCCCCCCCATTCTAATGCTGTTATTTATCCAATGTTTCGTATTCCTATGGTATGGGTAAGGACCTGACCGAAGGCAACATCTCAAGGACCATAATAGAGACTTCCGTGCCTTTGATGGTCGCTTTTGTCTTGCAAAGCGCATTCAACATAGCGGATGCCTTTTTCGTGGGTAAGATAAGCGCTGAAGCCCTTGCCGCGGTCAGCATAAGCTTCCCCGTGGTATTCCTCATAATCGCCCTTGGAACCGGTATAGGGGCTGGCACCACCTCCGTGGTAGCCAGATACATAGGGGCAAAAGACTACGACAACGCGGATAACGCGGCTGAACACGCCCTTATATCCTCTGGTTTTGTGGGTTTGGGGCTTGGCATAGCAGGTTTCCTGATTTCACCGTACCTGTTCGACATAATAGGCGCGGAAGGCAGCCTTAAGGCTCTCGCGCTCGAGTACATAAACATACTGTTGTTCTTCACGGTCTTCATGATGTTCGCCTTCGTCGGGAATAGCATACTCAGGGGTGAGGGGGACATGAAGACGCCCATGAAGATAATGGGTTTGTCCTCCATACTAAACATAGTGTTCGACCCGTTCTTCATCTTCCCTGGCGGCTATCATCTGCCCTTCGGCCTGGTTCTTCCGTTCGGTTTGGGCCTGGGAGTCCGGGGGGCTGCCATCGCCACGCTCACCGCCCGGGGAATCGGGATGTCATGGCTCACATGGCACATACTGACAGGCAGATCCTGGGTAAAACTGGACTTCAGGCACTTCAGATACGATTTCAGCCACGTTAAGAACATATTCTTCGTGGGGGTGCCGGCTTCATTGATAAACGTCACCATGAGCGTTGGCATGTTCCTGTGGACTGTCATAGTCGGGATGCACGGTACGGCTGCGTTGGCGGCCTACGGCATCGGTTTCAGGTTGGACACTGTCGCGTTGCTGCCTGCCATGGGAGTATCGGTCGCGGTTATAAGCATAGTAGGCCAGAACATCGGGGCCGGTAAGCTTGGCCGCGCGAGGCAGGCAACCTACAAGGCAGGGATGATGGCTTCAGGTTTCATGGTCTTTATAGGGATATTGTTCAACCTTTTCTCTGTGCAGATAATATCTGCTTTCAACACCGACCCCGAGGTGGTGGGTTATGGCGTTTCTTTTCTGCGCATAATACCCTGGAGCTATATCTTCGTGGGGTTGGCCATGTGCATATCCTCCGCCTTCGTGGGTTCCGGCCAGGCATTGCTGGCTCTGCTCATAACCATCATGAGGATCATCGTGTTCTCTGTTCCCCTGGCCTACCTGATATCCCTGGCCTATGGCGTCAGCGGCATTTGGATGGGCATAGCCGCTGGATCCATACTGGGGTCCCTATTCGCGCTTTTGCTGTTCAAGAGATGCTGCACACTCAAATATACAGCCTAACCCATGGGTAATCACAAGGTATTTAAAGGTGTTGTGTTCTATATATCTACCAATCTAGGATGTCAGAGCATATTATAGAACTCAAGGTCGCGGAGGCGCTGCAGAACGACGTCGGCAGAGGCATCGTGAGGATAGACTCTGAGTCGGCGAGGAAGCTGGACGTGACGACGGGAGACATCGTCGAAGTAAGCGGCGGCAGGACGACAGCCGCCAAAGTCTGGCAGAGCCACCAGGAAGACGAGGGCAAGGACATCATAAGGATGGACGGGCTGCTAAGGCAGAACTCGGGCTCAACCCTGGGGGACAAGGTGAAGGTGAGGAAGGCAGAGCTTAAGAGCGCAAAGAAGGTCGTGATAGCCCCGACACGCCACGAGATAAGCTTTGGAGAGGACTTCTCCAGCTACGTGAAGCAAAGGGTCCTCATGGGTCGGCCGCTCATCAGCGGCGACGCATTCTACATAACCGTCCTGGGCCAGGCCATATCCTTCACCGTCGCGAGCACTAAACCCAACGGGATAGTCAAGATAACAGAGTACACAAACCTGGAAGTCAAGAGCAAACCCATGTCCGTAACCTCTGTCCCCGGCCTGGCGGTACGGTACGAGGACATCGGCGGACTCCGGGACGAGGTAGGACGGGTTAGAGAGATGGTGGAACTCCCAATGAAACACCCGGAACTATTCGAAAAACTCGGGATAAAACCCCCGAAGGGAGTCCTACTATACGGTCCCCCTGGAACTGGAAAGACCCTGCTCGCCAAAGCGGTCGCCTCAGAGTCGAATGCGAACTTCATGCACTTGAACGGGCCGGAGATAATGGACAAGTTCTACGGGGAATCGGAGCGGAAGTTGCGGGACATATTCGAGGAAGCCCAGCAGAACGCACCATCCATAATATTCATCGACGAGATCGACAGCATCGCGCCCAAGAGGGACGAGACGAAGGGAGAGGTTGAGAGGAGGGTGGTGGCCCAGTTGCTCGCTCTCATGGACGGGCTCGCATCAAGGGGCAACGTGATAGTCGTGGCAGCCACCAACCGACCGGACAGCCTGGATCCCGCACTGAGGAGGCCGGGAAGGTTCGACCGTGAGATAGAGATAGGAGTACCGGACGTGAACGGAAGGAAGGAGATACTGCAGATACACACGCGAGGCATGCCATTGGACGACGACGTGGACCTGGAGAAGATAGGGAGGATAACCCACGGGTTCGTCGGAGCGGACATAGAAGCCATCGCGAGAGAGGCCGCAATGCACGCGCTGAAGAGGAACCTGCCAAGGATAGACCTTGAAAGCGACTCCATACCGGCCGAAGTGCTTGAAAGCCTAAAGGTCACAAGGGAGGACTTCTCCGAGGCCATGAAGATCGTGGACCCCTCTGCGTTGAGGGAAGTCATGGTAGAGGTGCCGAACGTCAAATGGAACGACATAGGAGGTTTGAAGAGGGTAAAGCAGGAGCTTGTCGAGGCGGTAGAATGGCCGCTGAAGAAGCCCGATACATTCAAGAAGCTCGGGATAAAAGCGCCCAATGCCGTGCTGCTATACGGGCCGCCCGGGTGCGGCAAGACCATGCTGGCAAAGGCTGTCGCCACCGAATCCGAGGCCAACTTCATAGCAGTCAAGGGCCCAGAGCTCCTGTCGATGTGGGTGGGAGAGTCAGAGCGGGGAGTCAGGGAGATATTCAAGAAAGCAAGGCAGACCGCGCCAACGATAATATTCTTCGACGAAATAGACGCCATCGCGCCCCGGAGGGGAACCAGCTTCGGCAGCCACGTGACCGAAACGGTCGTCAACCAGATACTGACCGAGATAGACGGGATAGAACGGCTGGAGAACGTAATGATAATCGGAGCCAGCAACCGGCCTGACATACTAGACCCCAGCCTTCTCAGACCCGGAAGGTTCGACCGGCTAGTACTGGTGCCATTGCCGGACCGCGAGGCAAGGGAGGAAGTTTTCAAGGTTCACACGAAGGGCATGCCACTGAGGGGAGTCAACATAGAGGACCTGGCCAAGAAGACCGAAGGATACACCGGCGCAGACATAGAATCGCTCTGCAGGGAGGCGGCCATGAACTCCCTCAGAGAGGACATGGAAGCCGGTTACGTGGACAGAAAACACTTCGAACACGCCCTCGAGGAGATAACACCCTCAGTGACAGCGGAGGAAGCCAAGAGCTACGAGAACAACCTTCGCAGAGGCAGGAGAAAAGACGAGCAGCTGCCAGCCTACGGGTGAAACGATTAAATGGTGAATTTTTCCTCATTTAACACATAATATGCCCCCCTATATTTCCCAATTTTCCTAATGAATTTGAAACGTATTAACTCCCTTAAGTCATTTACAGCTGTGGGGACAGAAATATCATTTATAGAAGCATAAGTCTTGGATTTTATGCTCTGGTTCTGTTTGAGATAATCAATCGCTTTTATTTGTCTCTCATTTAAGTCTCCCATACCCTCGACCGGCTTTAAAACACCACGTAAGTTCATTAGGACAACAATGAAGAAATTGCCGGAATAATCGAATAATGGGTCTTTCAGGCCGGCTTTTCGCATTTCATTTCGCATCCTAGGAATGCCGGTTCCAAGACCCTCAACATATCCAAGATCACGTAGTAATCTATACGTAAGCGGATTTCTCTGAACGGATAGAAATCCCAGTTTATCTGGCGACATGCCAGACGGTAGTGATCCCGGGCTGATTATTTCTATTCTATCATCAAATATGTTTACTTGAATTGCATCCTTACTGAAATAATCTCTGTGTGCTACTGCATTTACAATTGACTCGCGAATCACGGTCAACGGATATTCGTATATCTCTGTTCTTATTGCTGATTCTGATGTTGGTTTAAGTCGTGTTATTATGTTTTCTTTTATGAAAGAATATGCCAACTCAATTTGTTCAATTGGATCGCTTTTAACCAGTTTATAAGAGATTATATCTACCGCCTCGGTACCAGAATATTTCACAAGCTTTAGTTCAGCCTGTGGGACAAATTGGCTTAGATTTTTTGAGAAGAATAATGCTGCTGCATTTTTTATTTTCAGATGATCATTTTGATGCGCCAGTCGATTGCTTAATAGAAAATTATCTATTGAATTTTCAATCAGAAATTCTCCTTGCCCTCTTATTTTCAAAAATTTTTTTATTTTTTCTTCGTCTAAGTCTTCCAAGTTAGCTTCGCTTATGGCTTCGTCAAAACATAAGATTTGCCTGTCCCGGAGGTAATCCAACATAGAATGACCTTCTAATTTATGGACAGTGCTGCCAATTCTGACATAAATTAGTCCCTTAAAGGTGTGAAAATTGCCCTGGTTAGCCCGATGGATTATGACAAGTAATAAAGGTTTTCCGTCGATTTGTATGACTTCTTGGGAGATAAGAGGTGGAGAGCTGATGTCCTGAGATATTAATGAAATTTTTTGTTGTGCAGTATCTAAATCGCCTTCTAATCCAACAATTTTCCTTTTTCTATTTACCCCGAATACTATGGTTCCACCGTTAGTGTTTGCAAATGCACATATTTGTTTTGCTATCTTTTCTTTGCTCTGTAAAGATTCCTTAAATTCAACTTCTTGATTTTCTCCGGATTCAATAAGCCTTTTGACTTCGTCATAGTTCATATAAATCACTTGATATAAGTTATAAGTAACTTAAAGTATTTAAAAGTATTCAAGATTTTTAGGAAATCAAAAAACACCTTATATAAATTATAAGTAAATTAAAGTATTTAAAAGTATTTAAAGCGGAAGAATTAACCTTAATAAATATAGATAAAACCACTATTCATTGATGGACTCCAGAGCCTTGGACCTCAACGCAGTATGGTTGGGCGTGCCGTTGGAGCGTTTGATGGAGAATGCCGGAGCAGCTGTAGCCCGAGAATGCGCTGGATTCAAGAGGATAGCAATATTCTGCGGGCGGGGGAACAACGGCGGCGACGGGCTCGTGGCAGCGCGGATACTGCACGAGGACGGAGTAGATGTCACCGTGTTCGCCCTGGAAGGAGACCGCACAAAACTGAATCAAAACAATTTGGGAAAAATCCCGGATAGCTTGAAGAAAATCATAGATAATCGTGAAGACTTCGAACTGGAGGGTTTTGACCTCATCGTCGACGCCCTGGTGGGCGTGGGTTTGGAGGGTGAAGCCCGTGAGCCGTTGAAAGGAGTAATAGAGAAGATGAACGAGTCGCACGCCCACAAGATCTCCGTTGATACGCCATCGGCTGGGATCGTGGAGGCTGACGCGGTAGTTTCACTCCACACTGCCAAGGTGCCGGGGGCGATAGTGGCGGACATAGGCATACCAGCCGAGGCGGAACGCTACTGCGGACCGGGAGACGTGGCAGTAGCGCTTCCGCGCAGGAAGAGCGATTCTCGCAAGGGAGACCACGGAAGGCTCATCGTCATGGGAGGGTGCAGGGAATACATCGGCACGCCAACACTGGTAGCGCAGGCCGCGTTGAAATCCGGCGTCGACCTCGTGACTGTCTGCGTCCCACAGTATGTCGCGGACAAGATGCCCTTCGACCCCAACCTCATAGTCCACCCGCTGAAGAGCAGTGACGCCATAACAGCAGAGGACGTGAAGGAGGTTCTAGGCATGAAATGCGACGCAATAGTCTTCGGCAACGGCCTGGGACGTGAGAGCAGAGAGGCTGCGAAGTGGCTGATGGAGAAATCTAAGGTTCCGCTGGTATTGGACGCGGACGCGCTGAGCCTCGCGAAAAAGAGATGGCTAAAGGATAATATGATAGTCACCCCGCACGAGGCAGAGTATAGGAGGCTGTTCGGGAGATTGGAGGACAGGGAAGAGAACGTCCTAGCAGACTCCAGGGAGACCGGCGCGGTCATAGTGTTGAAGGGGAGTGAGGACACCATATCAGACGGCGAGACTGTCAGGTTGAACAGGACGGGAGACCCTAACATGACCGTCGGCGGCACAGGGGACGTGCTCGCGGGGGTGATAGGCTCCCTACTCGCACAGACAGGGGACCGGATGAAGGCAGCATGCGCTGGAGCATACCTCACCGGCAGGTCAGGGGAACTGGCCTCCGAGGAGCTGGGAGTATCCATGACAGCCACCGATGTGATAGCGAAGATACCGGAGGCCATAGGGGAAGTGAGGGATCTAGGGTGAAAGACGCCATCAAAGACATGGAAGGCCTGCGGGAGCACATGAAATCCACGGACCTGAAGTTCAGAGAAGCCATCCTAGAATACTACAGGAAACTCGGGGAAAAACAGGGTTTCACCGTAGTCCAGGGAAGCAGCGCCATAAGGAAGGCAGTGAACTTCGGGAAGTTGGACCTGGCATGGGTCGAGCCGAACATAGTCTTCACCAGCGAATTCGGATTGTTAGACGACATCTACAAGCACCTTTGGAGGGTGATGGTGTTGAAGCCGTGCATTGCAGTTCTGCTGTTGAGCGGCAACAGCAGATGCAACCCGGGAAGGGTGAAGGAGATAGTTGAAAAGACGGAGGAACTGAACGATGTGGAATTCATAATATTGGACGTGTCAAACTACAAGGCCTTCTAACGCAGCATCTCGATCTGGTAAACTTCCACCCTAGTAACAGGGCATATCTTCTTTATGTCCTTGTATATCTCAGTGCCTAGCTTCCCGAACAATGCAGCCTGCAGCACCTTGTCCCGGCTATCGGTATGCTTTTCAAGGATCCGGGTTATGCTCTTCTTTATGTCAGCCTTCTGGACCTCACTTACCTTGTGCCTTGAAAGCACCATAATCTTGAAGCGCATCATATCCCCCTCTACCTCCATCTCGCGGCCGTAGTCGATCTTAAGGGTCTTCTTACGAACCTTGGAGCGGAGGTAACCAGTTGGTATGAAGAACTTCTTGAATCTTGTCAGGGCCTTGTCCCCCTTTACGTCGTAGACTTCGAACCTCAGGTTCAGGTAGTTCTTGCTCCTGTCATTCATGAGGTCGCCGAGGGAAACCTGCACCGTCCTACCGGCCAGCTTCTCCGGGTCGGCAGACAGAGTGGTCCCGATCTCCTTCTTGTCGAAGTTATCAGGGGCCTGGAGTATGTAGAGCTTCTTGCTCTTCCATGAGGTGACGGTCTTCTTAGCCATTATCTATCATGCTCTCCGAGGTTATCTGGCACCTCAAAAGGTCGTCTAAAGTAGAGAGTAGAGTGTTCAGCGAATCTGATCTGATCTCAGATGTCACCCTGTTCCCCGAAAGCGAAGTTTCCACTGACAGGGAGTTCATGACGACATTATCCGTGTTAAGAGACTCTGACACCGCAGCAGAACCCGCGGACTCCGTGACAAGCTTGGCGTAGCAAATCATTTTGAAACCAGTAACCTCGCCTTCTCCGGATCGTATCTCCAATCTTCCGGGAGCTTGCCGGATTTCTTGTAGTATTTTGTCAATCTCCTGATCTTGGACTCGACCAAGTGCAGCCCCCTCTTGTTGTGCTTGTCGTGGGAGTGCTTCTCAACGTGCACCCTCAACGCGACCGCCTTGTTTATGAGGCTCTGAAGGTCCTCGGGCAGCCTGGGCGCGATACCGTTCTTAGCCAGCACCTTCGTCAGCTTGGAGCCGAGCAGGGGCCTGACATCGGGGATTCCATACTGGTCCCTGAGTATGAGGCCTATCTTGCTGGGGCTGTGACCGTCCTTCGATAGCTTGACTATGATCTCCTCCACCTCGTCCTTGGTGTAGCCCACCCACTCGGGAACGCCCATTGACTCGGGCTTCTTGGACTTGCTCCTGCCTTTCTTGCGTGCGTGCATACGAGCCATTGTAAGAGTATTTGTGGTGTTAGTGCTTTCCTTGGCGCAGCCCAGACGAATCCAGCCTGCCCAGAAAAAAAGGTAGATAATAACCAAGTAAAACATGTATATAAATCATGAGGATTGGAGTGTCCACGAGGCTGCTGTGGGAGAGGGAGCAGAACATCTACGTGATATTGGATTTCATACGAAAGCATGCGGAGTCGGCGGAGATATGGGTGATGCCCCCGTTCTTCCCCTACTGGAGGACCAGCCAGATGAAGGGAGAGCTGGACAGGATCAGAGAAGTGTTGGAAGTATACGGGCTGTCTTCGACGGTGCACGCGCCACATCACGACCTCAACCTCAGCTCGCTCAACCCAAGGGCGTCCAAGGCAGCCTACGAGGACGTGTTGAAGAGCCTTGAATCAGCGGACATAATGGGGTCGGAGACCGTGACATTCCACCCCGGCGGCGTCAGGTACGGGCGTGAAAGGGGATTGGAGATTTTGAAGGAGAGCCTGAAACGGCTGGACAAAAAAGCCGAAGAATACAATGCATTGTTGTGCCTGGAGAACCTGGTAGACGAGCACATGTATTGCAGGACCAGCGGTGAAGTGTTGGATGTGCTGGAGGGTTTGGAGAGCATCCACATCACATTGGACCTGGCCCACGCACTGGTGCAGGAGGAGGATATAGGAGACTACATCGGCATGCTGGGTGATAGGATAAGGCATGTGCACATCAGCGACTTCAAAGGCCTAGAACACCTCCACCTCCCGATCGGCAGAGGAGACCTGGACTTCACAGACGCTCTGAAGGCGCTGAAGAAGACAGGATACAAGGGCGTCTTCAGCCTTGAAGGCGTTCCACAAAACCCGTTCACGGCCATACCGGAAGAGACAGAGGAGTTGAGGAATATACTAGGCGAAGCAGGTTTCAAATGAGGCTGTTCCTATTTCACCTGTTCGCCGAACAGTGTGTCCACGATATTCAGGAATTCTTTTAGTTTTTCTCTTGGGACTCTTGCCCCGGCTGCGATGTCGTGGCCGCCTCCTTCTCCGCCGAGCTTCCGACTGCATTCGCGCATGGCATTCCCTAGGTGTAGGCCGCGCCTCACCAGCCCCCAGTTGGCCCTCGCAGAAACCTTGAGGAAGCCCGGGTCGTCACGGTCCTCCGCGAACGCGAGTATGGGCTTACCAGGAGGTATGATACGCGCGCCATAGGCCATCCCAGCGACAACACCGATGATCGACTCCTTTATGACCCCGCCGGCGTCGAAGTACCGTAGGTTGGACATGTCCTCAGTGCCATTTTCGGAGAGCCATTCGATGCCCTCCCTCAGGAGTTTCCTGTGCCTTTCAAGCATTCCCTGCGCCTTCTTCCACTGGCTCCCCCTGTCGCCAAGGCATACTTTCACTCCCAAGTCTGGCTGTTCCTGGCGGCCGCATGCGTTCAACACGGTCGCGAACTCCTTGGAGTCCCTCAGCTCGGACTTGAACTCCTCCCTCACGAGAGTGTAGACCTCGCCGAACATGCCGTGTATTATGAAGTCCGGAGTGTTCAAGTCCACCAATTTCATGTACAGTGCACTGGTCAGCTTCTCACGCTCGGCCTGCGAAAGCTCGACATATGAGCGGTAGTCTCCGTTGTCCCGCAAGGGGATGCCGAGCGACTCTATGAACTGGGCGCACGCCTGCTGGTTCCCCGTCAAACCCGGTATGACAGGATCGGAGGAGTAAGCTATCATCTGCGTCAGGCTCCGGGACTGACGGCCGAACATGCGAATGTCATTCTCGACCCCCATAAGCCCTGCATCCACGGCGTCACCCAGTATTAGCCTGTTTATCGACTCGAGCGCTCCGTTACTGTCCTGCATGTCCCCGACCGCACCCACCACCGCAACAGCCGCCATGGCAGTCCTGCCGAGGGATTTGGCGACGAAATAGGCCATGCCAGCGCCGCTCACCTCCCCACCGCCGTCGTAGCCGAAGTAGTGGGGATTTATCTGGCGGGAATATTCCATCTCAGGGGGATGATGGTCTATTACAAAATAGTCCTTTACGCCGTGTTCAGCCAGGAGAGAATGATGGCCGCTGCCAAAGTCCGTGAGCACGAGGGTGCTGCCGTCGTATTCCCTAATCTTCTCCACAGTGACGGAGTCTATCTGCTTCATGCACGCGTAGTCCACGTTCTTACCGAGGGAACGCAAAAGGTCCACGGTGACAGAGCAGCTTGTTATGCCATCGGCGTCATGGTGGCTCAAAACGAAGTAGTCGTCGTTTTCCGAAAGCTCCGAGGAGAACTCACGTAGCGCCTTCTCAAACTCTGGACTGAGCGTCTCATTGGACATAGGAGAAGAAATAGGTTTTAATCCTATAAATTAGCAGCCCTCTCATTCAGCACTTCAGCCAGCTTCTCCAGCCAAGCAACCGGATTGTCAACGTACAACATGACCTCCGCGAACTGTAGGTTGACGTCCATGTACCTTACCCTCAGACCGTTCTGGTGGATCGCGAACTCTGATATCCTGTCCAAGGGTATGAACAACGAAGCCTCCCCGCTGTTGGACGTCTCAGCCATCAAACCCAGGTTTGTCAGGTAGATTATCGCCTTGGTGGGTGAGAAGGGAAAGTCCTTCTCGCCGATGCTAACGATAACGAAGTGTGAGCTGGGAGACGCGGAACGGAGGATTATCTCCTCTTCCTCGTGGAGTTCCAGCGTCTTCTCCTGGCTTATGGAGAGGTATATGTAGTATGCTGACACTATGCCCGCCACCACCCCGAACCCGAGAGCCAGCGCCTCGAACTTCAGAGAGGGGCCAGATAGATAAGCATATGAGAGGGCAAGCAACAGCACAGCGATGGCGACATACGGAAGGGCCCGCCCTATAATGGAGTCAAAGTCCATCGTTTAATATTTAGCCTCCCCCATAAAAAGTAGATAACATGAAGCTGCTATGGTGCATAACAGGAGGAGAATACCATCTGGAAGAGTGTGTCGAATATATCGAAGGATTAAATGACATTACATTAGTATTCTCCCAGGCAGGGATGGAAGTCACTGCAATGTACGGTCTAATGGAGAGGATAAGGAATCTGGGCTGTGAGATAGTCCATGAGAAAGACCAGGGCAGTTCAGCGCCAATAATAAGGAGGCTGCGCCAGTACGGGAAAGTGGTTGTAGCCCCTTGCACAGCCAACACGGCTGCCAAGATAGCGAACGGCATCGCCGACAGCCTGGTTTCCAACATCGTCTCACAGGGCCTTAAGATGGGATTGGAGATAATAGTGTTGCCTACAGACTCGGCCGAGGAAGTTAAGGGAAAGGCTGTTGACGGGAGCGAAGTTAGCATAAGGTGCAGGGACATAGACCTGGAGAACGTAGATAAGATCAGAGGAGAGGTATTGGTAGTGTCAGAGCCAGGACACCTGGGAGAAGCACTGGGCTAGCGCCTCTTCTTCCAGACGGCAATGCCTGCCAGGGTTACGAATGCTATGGCAAGGGATGATGTGAGGGTGTTTATGGGCATGCCTAGGTTTTTCGTGAGGAAATAGAGGAGTAACTGAGGAGCCAGGCCGAATATGAGGCTCAGTCCAAGCCTCTCAGACCATGTTAGGCCGCGCTTCTTTGGGAACAACGCCAGGGTCACAGCCAAGCCTGGAACGAACACAAGCAGCACAAGAAAAGCCGACACCCATATTATCTGAAATGCCTCCATGTATAGAGATAACAACAGCTTAAAATAAAACCTTAAATCATGTCCGCCAGGAGGTGGGGCATGTTAAAGAGGGCTTTGAACAGGAAACGGGGGTTTTTCATGAGTGCTGACAACGTCTTGGAAGCTAAGTCCATGTCACCCCCGGACTCAAGGGAAGCAGTGCCCTCCCTAGCAGCCCTGAACATGCGGTCCTTCGTGTCGTCAGACATCCTGCAGAGCATCCTGTGTATCATCAGATGCAACCTCAACTCTCCGCCCAGTTCACGCCTCCAACACGCCTCATAGTCGGGTCTGCACGAGTAGGCCGCTGAAATACCGCCAAAAACCACACCACCGCCCGTGGAGGCCTTTACTTGGCCTGCAGCATCCCCGACCGTTACGATGTTGTCATACTGTGTTCGCAGGGAAGGTTCGTGGATGGGTATTATGCCAAAAGACTCTGAATGCCTACTGTCAGACCGCACCCTACCAGCCGACTTCAGGCGTTTCACGAAATCATCCAGGTAAGGCCGTGGATTGGACTTCACGCACAAACCCACCCTGGCGACATCCCCCGCAGGTATCACCCATGCGAAGAAGTCAGGAACTGTGAAGTGGAGCTCCACAAAGTCAGGGTCGCAGTCCACCTTCATCTCATACTGCCCTCCGATGAGGAAGTCACGGGGCATTTCAACGCCGCGCTGTCGGTGCAGGGTGTAGTCAGTGCCTGTCGCCAGCACTATCCGGTCGGCCTTCAACTCTCCTCCAAACCTCAGGTTCACACCACCGTTCAAAGAAGACACCCAGTCCTCAACATAGGTGGCACCGGCTTTCAGCGCCTTGTCCTGCAATCGCATGTCAAACCCGGGCCTGTCCAAGGCGTAGGCTTTGGTTCGTCGCCCGTCTATCTCAACCTCGACTTTGCCTGGAGAGTACATGCGTGCGCCCCGGACCTTGTTCAGAACCGTATCCCCCGGGCTGGCATCAATCCTCTCCAAACCTGATTTGCTTATCAGCCCAGCGCACTGCATCCGCCTTATGCCTGTGCCCACCAACGCGACCTCATTGGCCGAGCAACCACGCTCGGCTGCTATGCAACCCGCGGGTCCGTTGCCCACCACAGCAACATCGTATCTCATCTTTTCTTAAGCAGCTTGTCGGAGGCGACCAACGTCTTCTCCCTTGCGCCCTCAACCCTCACATAGCCCTTTTTCTCAAGGCCTTCAGCCCATTTTACTATTGTCTCCTGGCTGACATCCAATAGCAGGGAGGCATCATACAATTTTATCCGCCCCATTCGCTGGATCAGCTGTATGAAATCCTTCACATTGTTCCGGGGCTTATCCCTCTTCGGGGGGTGGGACTCTGATATCGTCGACTCCAACAGGCTGTCAAGCTCGTCGTCGGAGGGGAGCCCACCGACCCCGAACCTCTGGCCTCCCAATCCCCCCTCCAACGAAGCGGACTCCTCCTTGAATTCCCTGAAATCTCTCTCTCGCTTCTTCAGCTTACGCTCCAACGCCTTGG
This sequence comes from Candidatus Altarchaeales archaeon, assembly GCA_014727915.1. Taxonomy (GTDB): domain Archaea; phylum Altiarchaeota; class Altiarchaeia; order IMC4; family SCGC-AAA252-I15; genus WJMO01. The sequence continues at coordinate 429,289 of WJMO01000006.1, forward strand.
CCTTGGCTTCAGCCGACTCGATCTTCCTCTCCTTTTCGCTGAGCTTCTTCTGCAATTCGGTTATCTGCTGCCTGCACTTCAACAGGTGGAATGTGAGAGACTCCATCTGCTGGGCTTGGACGGTCATGGCCAGCTGCTCGGGGGTGAGCCTGTCGATTGCGGACTGATGCCATGCTGAAAGCTCCTCCTCCAGCTTGATACGCCTGATCCTCTCCTCTTCAAGCTCCTTACTCGCGTCCATCCCTAAAGTCAACCACGTCAAAGACATCAGGTCCCGTTGAAATCAATGTTGCCTTGACTCCAAGCTTCTCCTCGATGCCCCCAACATGGGATATCGCATCCTCGGAGAGCCTGTCATAATCCTTAACACCAGAGCACTCGGGGAACAGCTTGTCCAAGCATGTGATGCATATCTGCGTTGCGCCATTTACCCGGGAACTGTAGCGTGCCAGGTCATAGTCGAAGGAGCCTATCTTCCTGGGCCTGCCGGTCACGGTCCCCACCTCCCCAAGGTGCTTGGCGAGCATCTCGTTGGTTGTGCCCTCATGACCCTCTGCTTTCGCACGCTCCAACAACGCAGTCCACATGCTGCTCTTCTCCACCTCCTCGTCCGTGAGGTAGTGTATGTACGGGTCCTCGCCGACCCGGCTCATATACGCCTTGAATATAACGTAGACGTCGTTGACACGGGTTGGGCCAACGCCCATGTCCGCCGCCGCCGTTGAGGCGGAGGTGTCCTTGCTCGTAACATAAGGGTAGTTCCCGTAGTATAGGCTGAGCCCGAAGCCCTGGCTCGCCTCTATGAGCACGTCCTCTCCGCCGTCTATGGCATCGTTAATCAACTGCGGCACGTCAGCAATGTAGCCTTCCAGTTCCTTGAAGTCCTTCGCCTGCCTGGCTACCCTGTTGACCCGGGCCGCGTTCGCGGGACCGCAGCCGGACCCGGTGGTGCCTATCTTCTTGCTGTTCGCTGAATGGTCCGCGTCCTTGTGCTCCTGCTCGATGACAGCGCACCGCCTGTCCACCTTTATCCTGTCCCCCACGCCGGTCATCTCAACCTCCTCAAGGAAACGCTGTATGTCGACTAGTACTCCAGCACCTATCAGGAGGTGTGAGTTTGGGTTGACGAAACCGCAGGTTATCATCCTCAGCCCGTATTTCTTCCCGTCCTTGTATACCGTGTGGCCTGCGTTAGGGCCGACCCCAGCCCTTCCTATGTATGCTGGCTTGTCTTTCAAAGCCAGGTACGAAACCATCTTACCCTTTCCCTCGTCTCCGTAATGCCCGCCAACGACAACTGATACCATGTTATTTCACCTAATCTCAAAGACAAGTTATACTAAGTGAAACGGTATATTAATGCTTGAAAACAAGCCGGGCAACGTATTTAACATGCGCATGACATGAATAAGGGAAGATGATAGACGAGAAGGAGCTGGAGTCCATAAGAGACGACCTCAGCAGGCTGTCAAACGACAAGATAGAGCAGACCAAGGCCAGCCGAGACGTTGTTAAGAAGAGCAAGGAGCTCATCTACAGCATCCACCGGGGTGACATGGAGACTGCAAAGGACAAGGCCGCAGAGATAGAAGAGATGCGTAAAAAACTGGATGAGATGGCGAAGACAGAGAAGCTCCGGGGACAGCACAGCTACAGCATCGCAGTCCAAGAGTACGTGGAAGCGGTCACATACCATGAGGTCATGACCAGCAAGCGGCTGCCCACCAGAAAGCAGTTGAACGCGGACACGGAGCTCTACCTGATGGGATTGTCAGACCTCACCGGGGAACTCGTACGAAAGGCCGTTGACGACATGGTAAAAGAGAACTACGACCGCGCAACATGGCTGCGGGACGTGGTCTCGGAAATATACGGGGCGATACTCTCCCTCGACTTCGAAGGAGGGGAAGCCCGGCGTAAAAGCGACCAGATCAAATGGAACCTCAACAAACTCGAAGACCTAGTATACGACGCCAAAATCAGGGGGAAAATCTGAACCGTTCGCTAATGCGGTTTCAGCCTGTTCTTGGGTTGGCCACCGCCATCGGGTTTTAGTTCCATCCGGGTTGTAGGAGGCCCGGCAGCAAGCAGTTCATCGACTGTAGCTACCAAATCTGTTTTTCCGTCAGCACGCCACGACCCGCCAGCAGATTCGAGCGCCTGCCTCATACCCTGCGGGTCCTTTTTCAACTGGCCGCGTATCACCTGTCCAGCAAGTTCCCTGTTCTCCCCGCTCTCGTCGTTGAGGGTGAACGCCAGCTGCTCCTGCATCTCCGTTGGAAAACGCTGGCGCCCACATATCCTGGAAAGACGTTCCAGGCTGGATTTCCTCATGAAATCATCCTGATGGGATAAGTCAGCTCCAAAATCCTGGATGGCCTCAACCGGCAGTTCCTGCTTGTCGCTCAGGTTTATCAAAGCCCGTGAGGAGGCATTACTTGAATGTCTCGTCCCCTCCTGGGATATAAGGTGAAGCCTTCGGACTACATCCTCCGGGAAAGCCTGTATCTCGGCAGCGTCAGCCAACGCCTCCCCAGCCAGCCTGTTAACCTCCACATCAGGGTCGCCCCTCATGGGAATGCCGTTTGAAAGCCCTCCCTGGCATACGCCCCCCTCACCAGTTGAACAGCCCATGAGGCTTGCAACATGCCTAAGATAAGGTTCCGGGAGCTCCCGCTTGCCAGCCATGTACATGAAAAACGCCACCCCGTACCTGCGGAACCAATAGTCCTTATCCCTCAACAGCTCCACCATGGGACGCAGGACCGTGTCCTCGGGGAAGTCCCGGGCGTAAACATCCCTCAACTGCACACCCCTGCCGGCAGCCACCTGGTGTATGCCCCGGTAGTCGAGGAATAGCGTGTCATCTCTCCCGCATTGAGCCCTCAGATCAGAGTTAACATCCTCTACGGAAATTCCGCCTTCTTCTGCTATTCTATCAATCATGCCTTTCTTGCCGTTTCCACGGCCTGCATTATGGGTCGCGTTAAGGGCATGCTCTCTAACCTGCGTCAGTTTCCCGCGATCGCTGTAAGGAATCTCGGCAAGAATTTCTCCGGGTGGAATATGGGTGGGGGGGTATTCATCGACTGGTGTCGCGTCAAAACGCAAGGCAATCAAACCCTGCAAAACAGGCAGGGGCAACCTAGCCTGTTCAGCGTGTTTTTCCGCATCCCTGCATGCCGCCACGCGCACATAAGGATCAGATGACCTAAGCCCCTCTAGGACCGAAGCCTCGTCCATGTCATTTAAGAAATAGGCAAGGTTTTATAATATGTTGAAAAATGAGGCCTTGGCAGGTGATTTAATACCTCTTTTTCTATATGATAAACCTTGAGGTTTAGGCGATGGACTACACGGTTGAAGTGAGGGTTGAACTGAAGCACGGGGTGTTGGACGCTGAAGGAGAGACCGTGCAGAAGAGCCTTGGACTCCTGGGCTTCAATGTGGACAAGGTCGAGACGGTGAAGGTCTACAAGGTGATGTTGAAGGCTGACAGCGAGGAGAAGGCGTTGAAGACGATGAAGCAGGCCTGTGAAAAGCTCCTGGCCAACCCTGTGATACAGGATTACAGCGTCAAGGTGGTATGATTGTACAAGAAGCTCACAGACGACGTTTATGAAGTTGAGATACTGGAGGCGTCAAAGGAGGAGCTGGAGACCATAAGCAGGGAGCGGAACATCGGATTGTCCGACGACGAGATGGTGATGGTCCAAACCCACTTCAAAAAAGAGGGCCGGAACCCCACGGACATAGAGTTGGAGGCCATCGCCCAGAGCTGGAGCGAACACTGCTGCTACAAGAGCAGCAAACCCATACTCAAGGAGACCGTGTTCAACATCGAGGCACCCCAGAACATCTGCGTCATAAGCGAGGACGCGGGCGTCGTAGACTTCGACGAAGACCACGCCTACGTGGTAGCATTGGAATCACATAATCACCCGTCCGCCTTGGATCCCTACGGCGGCGCAGCCACGGGAGTCGGCGGCATATTGAGGGATGTCGTCTGCATGGGCGCCCAGCCCATCGCGTTGATAGACCCATTGTTCTTCGGGCCGCTCGACTACGACGATAAGAAGCTGCCAGCGGGGACGAAACACCCCAAGTACCTCTTCCACGGCGTCGTGTCAGGCATCGCAGACTACGGGAACCGCGTGGGCATACCTACGGTCGCAGGCATGGTATGCTTCGACGAGAGCTACGTAAGCAATTGCCTGGTGAACGTCGGGTGCATCGGCATAGTGCCGAAGGACGAGATAATACACAGCTACGCCGGAGGCGCGGGCGACAAGCTCATACTGGCAGGTGGGAAGACAGGGAGGGACGGCATACACGGGGTAACATTCGCAAGCGCGGAACTGGACGAGAGCAGCGAATCAGAGTCACGCCCTGCAGTACAGCTGGGATATGCGATCATGAAGGAGCCGCTGATGCACGCCTGCCTAGAAGCCAACCGGAAGAAACTGCTGACTGGTATGAAGGACTTCGGCGGCGGCGGACTGAGCTGCGTGTCGGCGGAGATGGCCCACGCAGCCGGATTGGGAGCCACCATAGACCTGGACAGGATAGCATTGAAGGAGCCGGGCGTGAAGCCATGGGAGATATGGGTGTCGGAAAGCCAGGAGAGGATGATGGTCTCGGTCAAACCGGAGGACGTGGACAAGGTATTGGAGATATTCGACTTCTGGGACGTCCCAGCCGCGGTGGTCGGGGAAGTAGACGAATCAACGAGGATCAAAGCCACCCACGGGGGGGTTAAGGTGTTGGACATGGACCTGGAATTCCTGATAAAAGGCGTTTGCTACACCCGCCCCTATAAGAAGGCTCCCGCCTGCATAGACGAAACAGATTTCAAGATGCCCGACCTGGAGAAGGCATGCCTGGACCTGCTGAACCTGGAGAACGTCGGCAGCAGGGAATCGGTTATCAGGAGGTACGACCATGAGGTCCGCGCCAACACCATATTGAAGCCCATGCAGGGCATCGTGAACAGGCAAACCCACGGGGACGCGGCGGTCATTAAGCCGTTGGACGAATCATACCGGGGACTGTCCATAACATCGGACGTGAACCCCTTCCTATGCAGGGCAGACCCCTACTGGGGCTCCGCGTCGGCGGTTGAGGAGGCGATAAGGAACCTTGTGGCAGTCAACAGCGCGCCCCATTCCATGGCCGACTGCCTCAACTTCGGGAACCCGGAGAAGGAAGACCGGCTTGGGGAGTTCGCGGCCGCGGCCGAAGGCCTCTACTTCGTAGCGAATGCCTTCGGGATACCGTTCGTGTCGGGGAACGTCAGCCTATACAACGAAGGACCCACCGGACCCATCGCACCCACCCCAACCCTATTGGGCGTCGGGATAGTCGAGGACGTGCGGAAATGCGTCACCTCCGACTTGAAAGGGTCGGGCAACAACATATACCTGGTTGGGGAGACCAGAAAGGAGATGAGGGGGTCACAGTATTACAGGATGATGGGTTTGGACGGCGGGTGCGTGCCAACAGTGGAGCCAGAGAAGACCAAAGAGAAGGTGAATGGGTTGTTGAAGGCCATGGAGAAGGAGCTGGTGAAGAGCTGCCACGATCCCTCGGAGGGCGGGTTGTTCATCGCGCTCGCAGAGATGTGCCTCGGAGGAGAAATGGGAGTAGAAGCCGACATCACACCCTTAGGAGAGCTGAGATCAGACTTCAAGCTGTTCAGCGAATCCAACGGGCGGTGGCTGGTGGAAGTCGCGGACGAGGACAGGAAGGAGTTCGAGAAGACCGTTGAGTGTGTGAAGATAGGAACCACAAAAGATGATAAAAAAATCAAAATAATTGATAGAAAAGTTGAAATAGTTTTGAATTTGGATGATGTGAGGGGCGTTTGGTCGTCTGCAATTGAGCGGGAGGTGCCGGAATGAAAGCGGCCATCCTGGTGATAGAGGGGACCAACTGCGAGGACGAAGGCAGCAAAGCATTCGAGAAGGTCGGCTTCGAAACCGAGAAGGTCCACCTGAAGCAGCTGACAAAAGACTGCAGTAGAGAGAGGCATAGGACTCTTTCCGACTATGACGTCCTGTTCATCCCCGGAGGCTGGAGCGCCGGCGACTACATACGGGCGGGAGCCATATTCGGAGCGAGGATGAAGAGCACGCTCGGAGACGAACTACAGGAGTTCATCGACGATGAAAAAATCATAGTCGGCGTCTGCAATGGGTTCCAGGTCCTGGTAGAGTCGGGGATCCTGCCGGGCGTCAACGGCATCAGCGAAAAGGCGGAGGGAGTTCTAACCATAAACGCGAACGGCAGGTTCCAGTGCAGGCCGACATACCTAAAACATGAGAACGCGTGCAGGATAACAGAAGGCATCGGCGTGGGCGAAATAATGCAGGTGCCCGTCGCACATGCAGAGGGCAGGCTCACATTCGGTGATAGGGACGATGAGATGCTCGGAATGCTAGAGAAGAACGGACAGATAGTTTTCACCTACTGCCGCCCGGACGGAAGGCCGGCTGAGGGGATAGTCCCCTGGAACCCCAACGGGTCGCTGGCGGACATCGCAGGCATATGCAACCCAAAGGGGAACGTGCTTGGCATGATGCCCCACCCAGAGAGGGTGATGGAATCCATACAGCAGGCCGAGTGGACAAGAAGATGCTACGTTGGCGGGGACGGGCTCAAACTATTCAAGAGCATAGCAGACAATCTGAAACCCTAGTTCGCAAGCAGGATCATAGTCTTGTTAAGCCACTTGCCCATGCCTTCAGACTCATAGGAGACCATTACGTCGAACTCGTAGGCAACACCGGGGAAGACCTCGTCCGCCAGGTCGAAATCGAACTCTTCGAGGGAGTAGGGTTCCATTCTCGAGTCAGCGACCTGAGTGTGAGACCTGCCATCTATGAAAACCTTAACGTCCTTGACCAAAACATCCTTGTCCGCGTTTGAGACTGCCAGGGTAAGGCTGCCATCCTGCATCTTGGAGGACATCCAGGAGACCAGAAGATCAGATTCCGAATATGAGAAGTCGAGGTAGTATGAGTCCTCGGAGGTTGCAAGCGAGAGCGTATGGTCACCCTCAGGTATGTGGCCGTCGACTATTATGAAGGGGTATATCACGTATTTTCCCTTTACAGAGCCGTCCACTGCTATCCTGCTGCCCCAAAGCTTATTCTCGGGTATGTTATACAGCAAGAGAAACGTCTTGTTGTACTGGGGGTAATATGCAAGGTACAGTATCCCCTCCCAAGGGCTCTCACCGTCCAAGACACTCTCTACAAAAGATGTGCGGGCCAGGAAGACAGAGTAGGTCTTCGCTATATCGGCAACGAGCATGTGATGCTCCAAGTTGTTGTATTCGCTGCACTTGTCCTCGAAGAGGTACAGGGAGTTGCCCCCTGCCATGTCAGTCAAGGTTATCCAGTTCAGCGAGCTCAGCAGCAGGCTCTTACCCCGCATGCCAGCCCACCGGGTCTTGAAGAGGTGAGTGGTCTCGGGGAATGGTGATTTCTCGACCGGGAAGAACTGCGAGGCCACTGCGGCAGGCCTGTACCTGTGCCATATCCTGAGGTACTCGCTCCTGGAGAGGTTCCTGCCATCACATGCGGAGAATACGCCCGTATCCCATAGGTTTATGCCCATCTTGACCGAGTCGGTGTTCCACCAACCCACGAGAGTCAGCTTGTAAAGCCCGGCGTAGGGGTCGGCAGCCCTGGGCCTGTTGGCATAGTAGGCTTTGTAGGTTCCCGATATCAGGTAATCGTATATGGGGTCCCTGAACTTCATGGTCCCCTTGGAGACCATCTGGTCTAGGTTGCCCTCGCCTAGGAGGGGGCTCGACTCCACATAGTAGAGTTCGCCCAATGTCAGCAGTAAGCTGAAGGCGAACACTGATAAGAGTATCTTTTTCATATTATATGCCGAACGAGTTGAACATGACCTCCACTGCATTGTTTACCGCGAACAGGTGGAAGTATATCCACCAGACCGGCCATATGATATTCAACGCGACCATAACTGATAGGGGAGCGACTGACATCCTAGCCCGCCTACCATCCAATGCCCCTATGAACTTGAGCCTCTCACCCACCGTGACATAGTATATCACCCACCCGAATGCGCTAGTTACCACCGTGTTCAAAAGCGATATGTTCCCTATGTAGTGGTAGGAGACCACGTTTAACAAGACCGGGAATGCGAAAACAACAACGGGTATTATGAGCAGCGAGACCATCACCTGAAGTACCTTTATGAAATTGATGCTAGAACCCAGCAGCCGCATGATAAGATAGAGTATGGATGATATGGCGAGCGTCTCGGAAAGCTTCCCTGCGAAGGTGAACAATCCCATGTCAATGCTCGAGTTGAGTATGTCAGCTTCGAAACCCCAGAGCACCACGCCAATGTCTTCGAGGGAGTACCCCTGGCCCTGCATCGAGAGCACCGCCACATCCACGAGGTAGTTGAACTTGCTGTACCCTAGGACGTAAGAGTTGACTCCGTGAAGAATTCCGAGAGAAAGAGAGAAGAAGAATGCGAGTGTTAGCAGGTTGAACATGCTGGGCCGCTCCTCCTCCAAGAGTATGTAGAAGCTCTCAAGGTCTTTCAGCATAAGACCATAGTCCATGTTCAAATATCGTCAGCAATAAATATAATTACCAGCTGACTGGTATCTCCTCTGGTAGGAAGCTCGAGTACGTCCGGTTTTCATCCATTCTTATGTCAAAGCCGCATTGGAGGTCGTAGCACCTGAATACCGCATCCTCAAAGACCAAACCCTTCTTCATCACAATAGGCAGCGGAACGCCTTCGGAAGATAGAACATCCCCCCCAACAGTCTTCAGAGAACATTGTCCGCCGCATTCCACCAGAAGGATGTCTACTGGATAGCATTCGAGAGGGCATTTCTGACATCTTTTCACGCATATGTCCGAAGAAACATGCTTGGAGGCGCCTGACAGGGATATGCGAGTCTCAGAACCTGAAATGGCATGTACCGCGTATCTTTCAGGTGCTGTAAGCCCGTAAACGTAGAACCCACCATCATATAACGCGTAAAACCCTAGCAGGACGTGGGGAGCCAATACCACGGCTATGAGAGTGAATCCCTTTCTCAGACGGTCATCCATCATACGGACTCTATCCTAGGGGCAAGGTAGTATATGACACGCCCGTCTCCTATGCTGTACTCCACCTTGAGGGGTGCGTCGGTCTTCAGGCTGATCATCACGACACTCGGTATCTCAGCAGACTTGAGGATGTTGTTCAGGTAGTCGAGGGAATATACTGAGCGGGCCGGGGACTTCACGCTTATGCTCAGCAGCTTGTCCTCCGGGAACTCGATATCGGCGGAGCCCGTGTCTCCGTCGCTCTTGATGTTGAATCCCTTTTCCAGCTTCAGGGCAACGTGGTTGCTGATGAGCTCCGCATCCTTCAGCGCGTCCTTGATCATGTTCGGGGCTATCTTAACGTCAGCTGTGAACTCTATCTTCGGCTCCTTCGGGGGGTTGCCTGTGGAGTCGATTATTGCGGTGGTGAACTGCCTCCTCGTCTCGCCCTTAAAGACCATCTTGAGCCTGTTCTCGGCGAGCTTAAGCTCTATCTTGTCCTCGGGCTTGGAGCGTTTGGTGATCTTGCTGAGCTCAGAGAAGTCAACACCCAAGGATATGGGATTTTCGCACTTGAACTTCTCGAACGCCTTCGACGGGATCTCGAAGTCGACCAGGGCTATCTGGCTTGGGTCCATCGCCCTCAGCTTTATCCCTGAGGAGTCCACCTGGAAGGTTCCCTCGTCGATAAGCGCAGCGATGGCCTCAATGCTGTTACGCCAGGATTTGGTATCGTTTATTACCGCTTCAAACAACTGCATCACCCCTGAAATTGTTAGGTATATGGAAGTGGGGGTTAAAAATCAACCGCCTCTAAAGCGGGCTACGATGTGCTCTCTGCCCAGGCTGAGCATGAAAGCCGCAGCCTTGGGGCCCCGGTCATTTCCGATGAGCACCCTGTATATTGCCTTGAACAGTTTAGGCGGCTTAACACCGTTGGACCTGGCGACCTCGTATATTTTCTTGTGGAATTCCTCCGAGCTCCAATCACCATCCAGAAGACCCACAATCTCCTCCAGGCACTTTCGCTCGGAGTCAGATAGGCTGTCCCTCTCCCTACCAGCCTCTCCCTCCGAGTTCAACGTGAAGCGCAGATGATCGGGGCCGTATTTTTGAACCCAGTTGCCAGCCAACCTAACACGCCTATTAAGCCTTTCAACGTCGAATCCAGCGTATCCCATAGACTCCGCCTTGGAGGAGTACTCGCCTTCGAACGCCACTTGAGCTAGAACCGCGCATAGGGTGAAGGGAACATTAAGATACTTGGGTTCGCCCACTTGAGCGAGGTCGTACATCCTCGCCAGACCCATATCACCTTCCTGTCTCTTGTGGTATATCCGCTCGGCCTCGTCGTACTCGTCTGTGAGGTTGGATAGCAGGGATAGGTTAATGTCCCGCTGCTTCATGAGCCGCTTGTACATGAAGTACTTAAGCACCTCCGGCTCGGCTATCACCAGCCAGTCAGCCAAGGTTATGACGTTACCCTTCGAGCTGGATATCTTCTCGCCGTTCAAGGTGAAGAACTCATATACCAGGGGGACGGGGGGCGTCCAGTCGAACACCTCCTCCGATATTATCTTGCTGGTCTCATACGAGCCCCCTGCGGCAGCATGGTCTTTGCCGAAGGGTTCGCAGGTTACCTTGAACCGCCTCCACCGGGCAGCCCACTCAACCCTCCACGGCAGCTTACCCATGCCCTTGGAGGCGTCGCTGACGCCCTTGTGGCCGCATCCCTCGACTTCGCCGCCGGACACACCGGTTGAAACGCACTCGTAATCCGCCTTTAACCCATCGACTCCAAAGACTTTTGTGGTGCTTATCTTCCCGCATTTCTCGCATATGGGAGTCCAGGGCAGATAATCCTCTGGCAGGGGATCACGCCGGAATCTGTTCAATATATCCCTGATTTCAACCCTCTTCTCAAACGCTGTTCTGATCTCCTCCACCAACTCCCCGTTCCTATAGAGGTCGGTGCCAGAGTGGACTTTAGGTTTTACGCCGAACTCTGACAAGTCCTGTATAAAGGGTTGGGCGAAGTGGTCGACGAAGTTACTGTGGCATCCGTCCAGGTCGGGGAGGTCCTTGACGGGGAACCCAAGATAATCATCTAATCCTTCCATTCCAGCGGGCACCTTCCGGAAGGGGTCGCTGTCGTCGCTTATCCAGATCAACTCCGCCTTGAGACCCGACTCCAACGCAGCCTTCCGTATGCAGTCCCCGCGGATGACATCGCTTGCATTACCGATCTGAGGACGCCCAGATATGGAAGTGCCGGTGGCTATGACATGCTCCCCGCCCCGCTCTTCCAGCAGGCTGACAACATCGTCGCTCCAGTGCAACATCAGTATAGATAATAAAATGAAGCTATTAAAGGAATGCGTCGCTAATCATAAACGGCGGTGTGATGACGCGAACAACCTCTGACATATGATGAGTGATGGGCGACCTGACCGCCAAAAAAAGGTCACAAGCACTTCACAGGTGCGTCCCGTGAACGCGGGATGCGCCGTTTGTCGTCGGCAAACTCCGACGATGAGTGATGGGCGACCTGACCGCCATTTGAAGTTATGTTATGATAAGATGAAGGACGAGATCAAGAGGAGCATCGATCATATGCTGGAGACGTCGCCGATCCGGAGGACCTTCTGGCACCAGGACGAGAAGGTGGAGGGCCTCAGGTATGGGATACAGCAGGGCGACGACGGAGCCGTGGTCGGAGACCTCGTGTACAACATGGAAGGCCCCTACCCCTTGAAAACCGGGCGGAAAACCGGTTTACTCCACAGTATAACCGATATCATCGGCATGGGCGCAAGGCCACTTTACGCGTTCAATGCCATGCAGGTGGACAGCATAAAAGAGGCGGTTGAGGTTTCTGAGGACCTGAAGAAGCAGGCCAACGGAATCGGCGTTCCCATCATCGGCGGGAACACCCAGATGGAGAACGACCTGAAGCCGTGCATAAGCTTCGTCGTAGTTGGCAAGCTCATCCGGGAGCCATTGGCCGACTGCGGCTGCAGGATAGGGGACAAGATAGTCATGGTAGGCCATGTTATGGACGGCACCCTTGGGGAGAGGGTGTACCGGGCGAAGGTCAAGTACAAGACAATGCTCGAACTCTACGATGAAGCGGTGGATATCCATGCGGTCAAGGACGCGAGCCGGGGAGGGTGGTTCGGGAACCTGGCTGAGATGCTGGTGAAGAGCAAGCGGGGATTCAAGATAACGGCAGTGCCATACGCGAGCCCGACTAGGTACATGGGCACTTACATGATAAGCGTCCCCAAAAAGGAAGTGGACAAGGTGGTGTCAGTGGCAGCCAGGAACAAGTGCCCATGCGTGGAAGTCGGGCAGGTGATGAAAGGACTTTACATAAAGCTCGGAGACGAGATGCTGGTAACTGAGGCTAGGATGAAGAAGCTGATAAGGGGAATGCCCTACCGGAAGCCGAAAAAATAGTTTTTTATTCTATGAAGTTGTTGCGCGTGTACTTGTTCTGGCACTTGCCCTCCCCATCACGTGAGATGAAGCACTGTTGCATGGGACCGCAGGGCTCCACCAGCTCCTCCACAACGTTGGTTTCACAGCTTGAAGCCCTTGTTTCCGGGTTTTTGCAGAAATGGGAGATAGTAACCCTGAAAAGGTCATTTTCCCTGCACTCATACTCTGTCCTTATGGACCCGCAGTCGCCGTCGTCGTTGCAGCGGATGTAATCCGCCAATGTGGTGGTAGTCGACTCGTCCGCCTCGTCCTGGTCGCAGATGGTGTTGTTGTTCAAGTCAAGGCAGCACCCCAGGCCGAATCTCATGTAAGGCGGCGCACAAACAATCTGTGGGAGAGTCGTCGTAGAGTCGGTCGTTGACGTTGTCGAGGTTGAAGTTGTTGAAGTTGTTGACACTGTAGTTGATGTCTCGATCATCTGACTCTCTTCTATTGTCGAGTTGGATTCAACCACGACCGCCTCCGGTTGGCTGTGGGTCAAAGCTAGGACGATGGATATGAGGAACATCCCGCCAAACACTGTAACCAGCAAAAGGAATATGAAGATCAGAGAGTACTTCAACGGCTCTGGCATCCGGGAGAGTCTGCGATATGGGTCGGAGTGTTTGATCTCATCAACGCTTGACCTGGCCCAAGTTGAAGCTTCATCTGCGAAGGACTTGGCCTGCACCTTCTTCTCTTCAACCTCCAACGCAAGCAGTTGCTTCTTCAACTGCTTCTTTTTCAACCTAATCTCGGAGGATTTACTCTCCAGAGGGGTTTCACCATCGGAGACAGGGTTTTCAGGAGCCTTCTTGGACTTGCCTGCCGTCTTTTTCTTTGCCTTCTTTTTAGCCTTCTTACGGCTCTTCTTGGCTTTTTTCGCTTTTTTAGCAGCCATCGTACCCCACAGAGAAGAAAAATAAGTTATAAGATATAGTAAATAAGTCATAAAAAATAAGTCATGGGGTTATTTTGTGGTTGTGGAGGCTAGAGAATCGCCTCCGCATGCTCCGCCGCTGCAACCTCCCCCGCATATGATATCTATCACCTTTATGAACCCGTCATCACAGTAGTACTCGTATATCCTGTCACCGACACAGTAGTCGTAGTATTGGATGCCCTCAAAATCAACCCATCCCTTGATGTCAGTGTTGATGAGGCCTTCAGCTCCGTCGGAGTCGACGCATACCATACCTGCTGAGGTGGTGGCTGATAGGAGGTCGGGCATTAGTGGAACATGAACATCTTCGTCAAGCGCACTCGTGGAAGATGAAGGCTTAACTTCAGCTGAGGACTTCGAAGTCGCCACACCAGGTTGTGTTGTTGAAGTGGTAGCGTGCGACACCGGCCTGCGGAGAGTGTCCATTGATGTTGAAGTAGACACTACTATCTCGAAGTTGTCCCGTTCTCTTGGAGTTTCTATGGTGGTTGTTGACTCGTTGCCATAGAAGGTGACAGAGTGCACTTTTGGTTCTGGCTGGTAGCAGCAGCACAGGCACCCCGACAACAATACCAGGAAGGACAGGACCAGATACCTCATCTCAGTTAGTGGATTGGAATAAATAAAGATAAACACAGTATTCAACAGCCAAACCCCCAAGACACGGAAGGGCGATAATCGTGGTTAAACGCGCCTTTTAAGTGGTTTTTGGGTATTTTGGTTTTTCAGGCTTTGATTTTGGGGTTCGATGACGGTCAGGGTAAGGCGGTTCAGGGATGGGGACGCGAGGAAGGCTTCTGACATGATACGGAAGACCCAGAGGGAAGTCAATAGTAGATACTACAGTAGGAGCGTCATCGAAAGACTATGCAAGACCATGACACCAGGCAAGATGAAGGAGTACTCGGAGGAGAGGATCTTCTACGTCGCGGTCGACGGAGAAAAAATAGTCGGGACTGTGACGTTGGCAGAAGACAATCACATCGGCACATTATTCGTGCACCCACGATACCATAACATGGGCGTGGGAAGGAAGCTGATGGAGAAGATTGAGGAAGTTGCGCGAAAGAGAGGTGTGAAGAGGATGCGCTTGAGCGCGGCAGTGAACGCCGTCGGATTCTACAAAAGGATAGGATACAAGCATCCGAGAAAATTCAAAGACAAATGCTGCAGCACAGTATACAAGATGAGCAAGAAACTCTGACAGGGAAAAAATGGTTTTTTGCCGCCGGCCTAAACCGCGAGGCTACCGCCCCCCAGTTTCAAGTTCTTCCTGACCCCCGAAACGAAATGTGCCATCTACGATGGCACAGAATGCATTATCTAACGAATAACTAATTACTTTTTCGGATTTTCAATCAGAAAATCATAAACAAAGGGAAACAACAAAAAGATCACCGCAGTTAAAATAACACCCAATAACTCCCAAAAACGTGGGTAAAACAGGTTTAATATCAATGGGGAAAAAATGAGATACACTATTCCAACGAATAATCTTCTGTTTTTATCAACAAAAACAATACCTCCACCAATTAATCCGCCGATATAGAAGCCCAAACGTTTTTGACTATTGTCTAACTGTTTTCCTATAAAATTAACCTATGATGGTACTTCCATTAATTAGGGCTAATGATGAAAGAAAAAATACTGATAAAAGTATTATTAGAACCGGTGTGATATTTTTGAAATAAACAATAGTATTAGGAATTCCTAAAAAGAAAACAGCAGCAATCAGGGTTATTTCAAGATTATTAATTCTATCAGCAGTTGTATAGTCCTTGATTTTCTTCATTGTTGGTAGTGCGTTCGGTGGGGTCTTTAGACCCCACTGTACTCGCTGCGCGTGTAAACGGAGCGAGCCGTTTGCCGCCGGCGAGATTTGAACTCGCGACACCTCGGTTTCTACGCATTCGAGTTTTTGCGCTTCAGCCGAGTGCTCTCCCAGTCTGAGCTACAGCGGCGATTTGTGAATTGGCTGGAGTGTTATTTGTAGGTTTGTTTGGTATAAAAGTTTGTCATTCGGATATTTTAACGTGGCTCGTCAGTTGGAGTTTTGGGACCGGCGAACAGGGGGGCACAGTGATGATGCGCTGCGCTTGATTGAGGAGTTGAGGGAAGGAAAGGTCGAGGACATGGGGCCCATAATGGATGGGGAGGCGATCGTCGGCCGGGAGTGGGTTTTCGGGATTGGAAAGAGCAGGGTTGCGTTGAGGATGCGAGTCGACAAAGAGGGGAGTAGTGGGGAGTCACCGGCTTATGTGTTCACAATGAGGGATGCAGTCAGGTATCCGATAGCCGAGGAAGAGGGCGGCCCATACAGGTTGTTGGTCGACAGGAAGGACGAAAGCCCTGTTGAGGTGCCTGTGATGTTCGCGGGAAGCATAAAGTTGAGGAGGGGAAGCGGTTGGGAGGGCAGCCAACAGCCGAACACATGGGACATGGAAGTCACCCTACCGAACGGCCTCAAAGATCTTGACGAAGACAAAGCCACCCTTTCAAGGGCCGCGTTAAAGAGGTTGGCTAACGTCTGCGATAGCAGGGCAAAGAAGATATGGGCCGGCACCGAGAGGAAGCCAGCCATAGTCTGCAGATACAGTGAAGAAAGCCCCGGGGGGGATGAACGAACGGAATTTCTCACCGATGTTCTTGGATTCAGGGAGATATATCGGCTTGGGGGTAGCCAGAAGGGCATGACAAGGGAGGACGACATAGGCGACCAGGTGACGCTAATCTACAACCTGAACGTAGGACCTGATAGGAGGGGAAGGCCTCCGCAAAAACCGCGGTAGAAGTTTATTTTATCTCTGCTTTGGTGCCGACTGCCTGCCCTGGAAGGCCGGGGTTGAACTGGGCGAGGACCGCGCCCTTGCTGCCGTGGGGTTTGCTCACTTTCCCCGCCATCTTCTTCCCGGAGGAGGTGGTCCACTCAACGGTCTTGCCCACCAGCTTCTCAGCATCGTCCTTGCTTTTGCTGTCTTTGGGCTGGAGTATCATCTGATTCGTGTTCTGGGTCCTCCGACCACGCCTATAGTTAACGATAACAGCATCCATCTTGAGATCAAATGGGTTTTATTATAATGCAGAGGTAGTTTAAAAAGGGCTGGTAAGTGGCGTCTTTGACACTAACTCTTTTTTAAGCTCGTTTTCATAATCTAAAACCCACGATGGAGGAGATACGCTTTCACGGGCGGGGCGGCCAGGGAGCCGTCACAGCCGCCATGATACTAGCCGTCGGGGCTTTCAAGGACGGCAAGTACACTCAGGCGTTCCCCAAGTTCGGAGTGGAGCGGCGCGGCGCCCCCGTGGAGGCGTTCACCAGGATTTCTGAGGATTTCATCAGGAGGAAGAGCCAGGTATACGAGCCCAATTACCTGGTCGTCTTGGACAGCACACTGTTCGGTGCCGTTGACATAACCGCCGGTTTGAAAGAGGGCGGCATGGTCATAGTCAACACCAACCAGAGCCCGGAAGACCTTGGGCTGAAAGGTTTGAACGTGAAGACACTGGACGTTTCCAAACTCGCACTGGACATGCTAGGCAGGGACATCGTGAACACCGCCATGCTCGGAGCATTCGGGGGATTCACCGGTTTAGTATCGCTTGAAGGGCTGTTCGCTGGCGTAGACGAGCACTTCTCAGGGTCGCTGGCGGAGAAGAACAAGAAACTCGTGGAAGAGGTTTACAATCAATCGAAAAAATAAGATGGTCGACATAGGCAAGAAGAAGGTCGGGGACGTGGAGGTCACAACCGGTTGCGTGCTACCCAGCGACGGGAGCACCCAGAAGAACAAAACCGGCGGATGGAGGGCACTGCGTCCTGTTACGGACCATGAGAAATGCACCGCCTGCGGCATATGCTGGGTGTACTGCCCGGACGCCTCGCGGATGAAATCGGACGACGGCAAATACGACTATGTTGAAGACTACTGCAAAGGGTGCGGGATATGCGCGGACGTGTGCCCCGTCAAATGCATCGAGATGGTGGTGGAAGAGAAATGACCGTCAACTTCACAGGCATGTCAGGGTGGCTAAGCGAAGCGCGCGCCGCCCATTTTGATGAAACTTTTGGAAAAGTTTCGGTGGAGGAGAAATGAAGGACGTGATGGAGGCAAGCCATGCCGTGTCAGAGGCTGTGAAAGCCATCGAACCCGACGTAATAGCAGCCTACCCTATAACCCCGCAGACGCACATTGTCGAGCGGATCAGCGAGTTCGTCGCCAACGGCGAGATAAAATCAGAGTACATACGGGTTGAGAGCGAGTTCAGCGCCATATCAGCCTGCCTCGGAGCTTCAGCCGCTGGGACCCGGGCCTACACGTCAACTTCCTCCCAGGGGCTGGCGTTGATGCACGAGGTACTGTTCATAGTCTCGGGCATGAGATTGCCAGTGTGCATGAGCGTCGTGAACAGGGCTTTGAGCGCGCCCATCAACATATGGAACGACCACCAAGACAGCATATCAGAGAGGGACACCGGGTGGATACAGTTGTACGTTGAGACCGCGCAGGAAGCCTATGACATGACCATCATGCAGCACAGGATAAGCGAAGACCCGAGGGTACTGCTTCCGTCGATGGTGTGCATGGACGGATTCACACTATCGCACGTTTACGAGGCAGCGGACATACACGACAAGAAGGACGTGGACTCGTTCCTGCCAAAGTACAAGCCGGTTCATGCGGTGTTGGACCCGAAGGAGCCATTGACGCAGGGGCCCATCGGATTTCCAAGCCACTATATGGAGTTCAGGAGCGAACTATGCAAGGCAATCGACGGTTCGCTCGACGTCATCGAAGAGGTCATGAAGGATTACAGCAAGAAATTCCCCTGCACCATCGAGAACTCAAGACCCAAGGAATACTACCACGTGGAAGAGCACAGGATGGAAGACGCGGACGTGGTGTTAGTCGCCATGGGATCCGTATGCGGCACCATAAAGGTCGTCATAGACGAGCTAAGGGAGAAAGGAGTCAAGGCGGGTTTGTTGAAGCTCATAACCTACAGGCCGTTCCCGGCCGAACTGCTGAAGGAAAAGCTCAAGGGTGCGGGCAAGGTCGCCGTAGTCGAGAAGGCACTTTCTCCGGGTCTTGGAGGCCCATTGTACCATGAGATATCCTCCGCCCTATACGAGTGCGAGGAAAGGCCTGAACTGAGGAACTTCATCGTGGGCTTGGGCGGGAAGGACGTGCGGCTCGACCATGTCGAGAAGATCATAGACATGACAATGAAAGGCGAAGGAAAAAGGGAGGAGTGGATGTTCTAAGATGGCCATACTAGGATTGGACGAGAAGGAGTATTTCGCCCGCGGGCACAGGGCATGCGCAGGATGCGGGGAGGCACTGGCCCTGAGGCTGGCCATGAAGGTGGCGGGCGAGAACACGGTCGTGGTCCAGTGCACAGGCTGCATGGAAGTGGTGTCCACACCCTACCCTGAGACCGCATGGGAGGTCCCATGGGTCCACGGAGCCTTCGAGAACAACGCCTCAATAGCATCAGGGGTCGAGAGAGCATTAAAGGTGCTCGGCAAAGAGGACGTGAACGTCATGGTCTTGGGAGGCGACGGAGGAACCTACGACATCGGATTCAGAGGACTCTCAGGCGCCTTCGAGAGAGGCCACAACATAACATACATTTGCACAGACAACGAAGCCTACATGAACACGGGGATACAGCGTAGCGGGGCGACACCATACGGGGCGTCAACCACCACGTCCCCGGCAGGGAAGGTCATACCGGGGAAGGAAGAGCAGAAGAAGGACCTGGTAAGCATAATCGCGGCTCACGGGTCGCCTTATGTGGCGACCGCGTCGGTCGGATACCACGCAGACCTCGTTAGGAAGGTGAAGACCGCGTTGGAGACGAAGGGGCCGACGTTCGTCAACATATACAGCCCCTGCGTGCCGGGTTGGAGGACCGACCCAGCCAAGAGCATCACAATCGCCAAACTAGGAGTGGAAACCGGGGCAACACCATTGTTCGAGATAATAGACGGGAAGCACGTTCTGAACATGCCCCAGAACCCGGAGAACCTCAAACCAGTGGAAGAATACCTGAAGCTCCAGGGAAGGTTCAGGCACCTGTTCAGGCCGGAGAAGAACGAGGAAATACTGTCATCCATAGAGGCGCACGCCAAAGAGAACCTTAAGAGGATAAAGGAGCTCGCGGAAAAGGGCTGCTGAAGCTATGTTTTTTAAGGTATGGTTTCAATAGTAATAGACGTTTACGTTTGTTTTTTACTACGTAAGTGGGGTGTAACTGATGGATTCGATAGTCCAGGAAGCGATTAACAAGGCGAATGCGGGAGGCAGTGAAAGTACAAGCAGACAAGGTCCCCAGGGCAGAGGCTCCGACAGCGATGAAGAGCTGCGGAGGATAGTCGAAGGGATCAAGACTTCAATAAAGGTTGTGGGCTGCGGAGGAGCAGGCTGCAACACCATAGACAGGCTGTTGGACATGGGCGTGGAAGGCGGCGAAGTCATAACAGTAAACACTGACGCACTGCACCTACTGTACTCAAAGGCCCCCAGCAAGATACTCATAGGCACCAGCGTGACAGGCGGTGTGGGAGCAGGCAACGACCCGGAGATAGGGGAACAGTGCGCTGAAGCAGATGTTGACAAGATATCAAGCGCATTGCAGGGCGCGGACCTTGTTTTCGTGACCTGCGGCCTGGGCGGAGGCACCGGAACAGGCAGCGCCCCGGTAGTCGCTGAAATCGCCAAGGAACTGCAGGCACTTACAATAGCGATCGTTACACTCCCGTTCAGCGTGGAAGGGCATGTTAGAGCAGAAAACGCGCTTAAAGGCCTTAAGAAGCTGAGGAAATACGCGGACACAGTGATAGTCATACCCAACGACCGGCTCTTGGACATAGCACCCAACCTGCCGTTGAACGCCGCTTTCAAGGTCGCGGACGAGCTGTTGAGCAACAGCGTCAAGGGAATAACGGAGATGGTCACCAAGCCAGGACTGGTCAACCTGGACTTCGCGGACGTCCGCGCAATCATGAAGGACGGCGGGACAGCGATGATAGGCTTGGGCGCCTCATCAAAGGACACGTCAATGGAGGCGAGGAGCAGGGAGTCCGTCGAGAAGGCGCTGACATCGCCGCTGCTGGACACGGACATAAGCAACGCCGTGGGAGCGCTGATAAACATCATAGGCTCGAGGGACATGACACTGGAGGAGTCCGAGGAGATCGTGAGGATAGTCTCTGAGAGGATAAGCCCCGACGCAGAGATAATATGGGGGGCCCAGATCGAGGAAGGCCTCGAGAGGAACGTCATAAAGACGCTGCTTATTCTGTCGGGAGTCAGCGTCCCAGGCTACGAGGAGGAGCTTGAGGACAAGGTCGAACGGCATGAGGGCAAGGGAGGCGCAGACATAGGGTTAAAGAGCCTCTGAAACGCGGTATGAGCGTTTTAGGGAGGTTTTTATACCCTTACTTCCTTATAGTTGGAGTCAGAGTATGATAGCTAAGGCCATCAGCGAGACACGGAGGATACTGAGGCTAACGAGGAAACCCAAGTCCTCTGAGTTCAACGAGAGCAGCAAGATATGCGCGGCAGGCATACTCTTGACAGGATTCGTAGGATTCATAATATTCCTGATTTTCAGGGTATTATTCGACTAAAATGAGCGAGAACCCGAAGATATACGCTGTGAAGGCGACCGCCGGCCAGGAGCGCGTGGTAGCCGAGCTCCTATACCGGGAGGCCAACAACAAGAGAGACATGATAAAGGCCGAGGGAGGCGCCATATACAGCGTACTATACACCACCGGACTTAAAGGATATGTTCTGGTGGAGGCGAACAGCCCGGGCGTAGTGGACGACCTCGCGAGAGAGGTTCCTAAGACAAGGGGTCTGCTATTGAAGGAGAAGGGCAACCTGGAGAGCGCCGGGATAATACCCATCGAAGACCTGGAGAAAACACTGACTCCGACTTCGATAGTCTCTGAGGTGTCTCGCGGAGACCTGATAGAGCTGATAGCCGGCCCGTTCAAGGGTGAGAAGGCCAGGGTCGCCAGGATAGACAAGGACAAGAACGAGATAACGGTAGAGTTGATCGAAGCCGCCGTCCCCATACCGGTGATAGTGAGCGGAGACGACATCAAAGTGTTGGTGAGGGAGAAGGATGACTAAGAAGGAGACAGTCAAGATACTGGTCGACGGCGGAGCCGCCACCGCAGGACCGCCGCTAGGCCCAGCACTGGGCCCCATGGGAGTAAACGCCCAGAAGGTGGTCGAAGAGATCAACAAGGCCACGGAATCGTTCAAGGGCATGAAAGTCCCTGTGGAGGTCATAGTGGACCCCAGCACCAAGGAGTTCGAGGTCAAGATAGGCAGCCCGCCAACGTCAGCCCTACTGCTAAAGGCACTGGGCGCTGAGAAGGGAAGCGGATCAAAGGACGCGACCGGCGACCTGAGCTTCGACCAGGTCCTGGAAGTGGCCAAGGGCAAGCAGGGCAGCATACTAGCCAACAGCCTGAAAGGGGCTGTGTTGGAGATCGTAGGCACCTGCCAGAGCCTCAACATCACAATAAACGGTTTGACCCCTAAGGAGATGACAGCCGCCTTGAAGGAGGGCAAGCTGGACGACTACATCTCAGGCAAGACCGACAAGCTACCAGCACTAACACACCACGAGGAGGAGAAGGTAAAGATCGTGGGCATGGAAGAGAGGAAACCCGAGGAGAAACCAGCAGAGGAAGAAGGGGAGACGAAGGAGGGGGAAACCCCGGAAGAAGGTAAGGAAAAGGACGATAAAGCCCCAGAGAAGGGGGAAAAGAAGGGATAATTTTTAAAGGAGTATTACGTAGTGTTTTAAGCCCGTTTCACCAGCCGGCTCTATCTGGCTGGGAGGGAGCAAACCATGGAGAAGGATCAGATAAAACCCAAGATCGAGGACGCACTGTCCAAGAGGACAGAGCGAAAGTTCAAACAGTCAGTTGAGGTGATATTCAACTTCTCCGACGTCAACGTCGAAGGAGAGCACAAGCTGAACCTAAACGTCCAACTGCCAAGGGGAAGGGGGAAGGACGTTGAAGTGGGTGTCTTCGCCGACGGCGACATGAACGTGCGCGCCAAGAAGGTGAGCAAGCACGTACTCAGCAAATCCGAACTGGAGGAATACGCGAAAGACAAGAGAGAGATGAGGAAGTTCGCGGGCAGATGCTACAGTTTCATAGCCCAGCCGGACCTGATGGCAACCATCGGTAAGTCCTGGGGCATCGTGTTGGGCCCGAGGGGCAAGATGCCCCAGCCGGTACCGCCCAACGCGAACATCGACGATGCCATGGAGAAGGTCAAGAACACCGTCAGGGTAAAGACCAAGAAGATGCCTAACGTCCAGGTTCCCGTGGGAACGGAGGACATGACCCCGGACGACCTTGCGGAAAACATAATGGCCGTTTACACGGCAGTAGAGCGTGTGATACACGTCGACCATATTTCCTCGGTATATGTGAAGACGACCATGGGGGAGGCGGTGCAGATATGGTAGCCCCCTGGAAGAAGGACATGGTAAAGGAGGCGGCCAAGAGGATAAAATCCCGCAAGGTAGTGGGAGTAGTCAAGATCAGCGGCGTTCCATCAAAGCAGATGCAGGACATGAGGAAGAAGCTCAAAGGGGACGCGGACATCATAGTCTCAAGGAGCACCATATTGAAGAGGGCCCTGGAGAAGGCGGGTGTGAAGGGCCTGGAAGAGTATCTTAAAGGCCCCTCAGGGCTTATATTGTCGGACCTCAACCCGTTCCAGCTTGAGAAGCTGCTTTACAGCAACAGATCAAAAGCCCCAGCAAAGCCGGGGAACATCGCACCATACGACCTAACAGTCCCCGAGGGTGACACTGGACTGCCTGCGGGGCCGGTGATCGGAGACCTCCAGGGCGCGGGAGTGAAAGCCAAGATACAAGGCGGGAAGATCATGGTGACCGAGGATTCTCTTCTCGTAAATGGGGGTGATCCCGTTAACGAGAAGGTCGCGACCGTGCTCGCGAGGCTC
Source organism: Candidatus Altarchaeales archaeon (assembly GCA_014727915.1). Classification (GTDB taxonomy): domain Archaea; phylum Altiarchaeota; class Altiarchaeia; order IMC4; family SCGC-AAA252-I15; genus WJMO01. The sequence continues at coordinate 452,805 of WJMO01000006.1, forward strand.
GGCATCGAGCCCATGGAGATCATGCTCAAACTTAACGCCGCCCACGAGGACGGAACGGTATACTCCGGTGACGTCCTGCACATCGACGAAGCTGAGACGCTCGCCAGATTCCAGGACGCCCACAGGAAGGCGTTCAACCTCAGCTACCACGCGAGGATATTCAACAAGCACGTGGTCGAGGTGCTGCTGACCGAAGCCGTCTGCAACGCCAGGAACCTTATGGTGAACGCGGAGATAATCAACAAGGACACCATCGAGCTCTTCCTCGGTAAGGCGGACGCCCACGCCAAAGCATTGAGGAGCGCACTGCCCCCGGAGGCCTTCGACGGAAAGAAAGAAGAAGCTCCAGTTGACGGGAAGAAGGAGGACGCTCCGGCAGAAGAGAAAGAGACAGCGGCTGAGGAAAAGAAAGAGGAAGCTCTGGCAGAGGATAAAAAGGAGGATAAGCCAGCCGAGGAAAAGAAAGATGAGTCCCCGGATGCCGACGAGAAACCCGATCCCCCAGAAGAAAAGCCAGCCGAACCCGAGAAAAAAGACGAGTAAAAACTATTTGGGTTTTTCTTCAAATAATTTATAAAAATTTTCTATTTGTTTTAATTCTCGTGTTTCCCCAAGTTTTAACATATGCCGGAGACAGTATACCGTATGATCAACTGCACCAGCCTGGTGGGTAACATCTGCGGCCGGGGAGAGGACGCGCTACTCTACCTCGCAGACGAAGTCCGGAAGAGAGATGGCAGCCTCCCAGGTGACGGCATGTTCGGGCTTATGGGATTCGAACGGGATAGGGTAGAGTTGAACGTGGAGGAGGGCAGGAAAGCCGACGCCATGGTGACGAACACCATCTTCTACAGGTGCCCGGCAGCTTATGTTGCAATACCACGCCAGGAAGTTGGAGGATCAGGTGTTGGATTGAGCGTGTACCTGAACCGGCCCAGAACGGGGAGGAACCTGGAGAAGATATGCGACATAGCCAGCGAGGAAGTAGAACGCATATGGGACGCTGGTGACCTCAACCCTGATTTCGCAGAGCGTGTTAAGCAAGGACCGGTCTACCACCGGGATGGGGACAGCATGGTAAGGTTCAGGCACAATAGAAAGGGAGAGCAGAGACCACAATCGACGGAAACATTAAAGGAAGACGTGATAACAGAGGAGCGGTGGACGTTGGATGGGAGGGGAGGGGCGACCATCACCCTGAAATCATACACGCCGGAAGGCAGGAGAAGACAGGGATAATATGGACTACATAGACGGATTCGGGTGGATAGGGATAACGTTGCTTGCGTTGATGTTAGTATACAGGCTTCTTCAGAGGATACTATTCACCCCCGAGGACGAGTTCGTGCCTGATGGATTGCTGGTCTGCCCCGCATGCGGGAGCAGGAACATATCAGGCCTGAAACACAATAAAAACTGGCTGAAACGGTTCGGGCCCATAATGGGAGTGTACACGTGCCAGGACTGCGACTACGACGGCCTGCCCCTGCAGGTGAACACTGAAAGGGACCAGCAGCTTTTGGAGGACATGAAAAAGGATGAAGATAGAGTTTGACCTGAGGAAGACCGTTCCAGAGAACGCGACAGAACACTACAGCAGGTCCAAGAAGTACAAGAGGAAGCTACCAGGTATGGAGAAGGCCATAGCCGACACCAAAAAGAAACTGGAGAACGTGGTCGAAGACGCGCCGGAAGAGCCCAGGATGAGGAGGAAGGTAGAGCGCAGGTGGTATGAGAAGTTCCGGTGGTTCAGGAGCAGCGACGGCCTCCTCGTGCTAGGAGGGAGGGATGCGACCACCAACGACATACTCGTGAAAAAGCACCTTGAAGCAAACGACTTGGTCTTCCACGCCAACGTCCAGGGCGCGCCCTTCATCGTCGTCAAGAACGAGAGGGGAGGCGAAGTGCCTGAGAGGACGATAACAGAGGCTGCGACCGCTGCCGCATCCTACAGCAAGGCCTGGAGCCGGGGGATGGGCAGCTGCGACGTCTACCAGGTGAACCCCGACCAGGTGAGCAAAACACCTCCAAGCGGCGAATACCTCCCCAAGGGGGCTTTCATGATATACGGGGAGAAGACCTGGCACAAGAACACACCCCTGGAAGTGGCGGTAGGACTATTGGATGATAATGTCATCGGAGGGCCGGCGGAGGCCGTGAAATCCCGGACAGACAACTATGTAACCGTCGGCGTTGGTGATGTTAAGCAGGGAGCCCTCGCCAAACAAGTCCGCAGCAGGCTCGGAGGCGGAGACTTGGAAGAGATACAACGGCACCTGCCCGGAGGAAGCGGAAAAATAAAATGAACCCTGTTTTGCTGATAATAGGATTCATGCTTGTTGTTGCTGGCAGCGGGAATTTTCTGATAAAGAAACATTTCCTTGACAAGATGGAGTCAACGCCCATTCCAATATTCAAAGGAGATTTAGCAGGCAGAATACACACGATAGGTTCCATAATGATCATATCGGTTGGATTATCATTTATTGCTCTTGGAGTAGTCAGTTAGGTCTGTTTTGCTAGTCTCGTCTTCCGGGGTTTGAATATCAGGTACGCTATCAGAAGCACTGCAGCTGCTGCCAGGGCAGCCAACCTTATGCCCCTGGTTTCCAGCAGGAGCTGATATGCTAGCAGAGATGATGTTACAGGTATCGTCTTGGCTATGCCCTTTATCTCCGATAGCTTGATTGCGACGAAGGCGAGTGGTATTGCTATTAGGAGGAGCGAAGTGGACAGTAACAGCACTATTACCGTGAACTTCAACGCTATTGCAACATATGATGCGAGCTGGCCTTGAACCTGTTCGACTGGGAAGTAACCCTGGGATGTGAACACCAGCGCCGCCAGGAACGCAAGGAAGAACACCGCACTGAACAGGTTCTTAGAGAGTGAGCCAAATGATCCTCTGAAGTCAACGCTGCTGGGGGCGGCCCCAACTGCAAAGCAGAACTGCAGATAGATGAATAGGAACACAACAGGCTGGGTGAAATCCAACCGTGAAGCAGAGTCAACCATCAATGAGATGATGGAGGATGATAGGGCAAGTGCATCGCCAGAATTCCCTATGGGATCTGGATTCACCAGGTCCAAGAGCGTGCCGCCGTTCAGGAGGTTGAAGAGGAAGAGCATCAGCCCGCAGCCGAAGAAGGGAGCGAAACCCACAATGAACTCCCGGAAAACGATCCACTTGTCCCGGCGCTGGGTGTATGATACGAACCCGACGACGCCGGTGCGTGGGTTGGGCTTGAACAACGACACCTTCGTCACGGTGCAGCCGGTGATAAGCGCTGCGAACAAGTGACATAGCTCGTGCAGGATGGTCCCAGGGGCTATTAGCAGTGTGAACCACCGGGTCCTATACCCCACTTTGGACACGAGAATATCCTCCAATACGTCGCTCAAGGTCACCTGTACCGCGAATAAAGCCGGGATGGCGGATATGAGATAACGGTAGGTGAAAGCTTCCAGCAGGTGCCATAGGACGGCGGAAAACACGGCCAAAAGCAATATTGTTGGTAGTCTGCCCTTGAAGAAAGCCATATCGTATATAACATTCCCTGGCATATAATAAACCTGTAATTATGGAATTAGAGGACCAGATACGCGAGATAGAAGAGGAAATAGCCAACACCAAATACAACAAGGCCACACAGCACCACATAGGGAAGCTGAAAGCCAAGCTCGCCCAGCTGAAGGAGAAGGTCGAAACACGCAAGAAGAGCAAGGGAAAAGGCCTTGGATTCGGGGTCCGGAAGACAGGTCACGCGACCGTCGTGTTCGTGGGGCTGCCGTCGGTGGGAAAGTCCACCCTCTTGAACAGGCTCACCAACGCCCAGAGCAGGGTGGGGGCCTACGAGTTCACCACATTGGAGGTGATACCCGGGATGATGAGCTACGAGGGCGTGAACATCCAATTGCTCGACCTGCCGGGGCTGATAACCGGAGCCGCAGGCGGGAAAGGACGGGGTCGTGAGGTTCTTTCGATGGTTAGGAACGCGGACCTGTGCCTGATAGTGTTGGACGTGAACCGGATAGCGTCCGGGGAGGAGATAAAGAACGAGCTCGAGGACATAGGAGTCAGGCTGGACAAGGAAGAACCCGACATAACCCTCAAGAGGAGAGACCGGGGAGGCATCAAGATAACCAAGACCCGGAAGGTCAGGAGATTGGACGAGCAGACAATAAAATCCATACTCGGCGTCCATGGAATACACAACGCTGACGTGCTCATCAGGGAGGACATAAACGAAGACCAACTGAACGACGCAATACTGGGGAACAGGGTATATGTTCCATCCATAGTGGTGGTCAACAAGATAGACACCAAACCAGGCGCCCGGCTGCCCAGAGGATACCTGCCCATATCAGCCGAGGACGGGAGCAACCTGGAGGAGCTTAAGGACCTCATGTTCAAAAAACTGGACTTCATAAGGGTTTACATGAAGCCGCAGGGGGGTAAGGCAGACTACAAGGAGCCGATGATACTCAAGAAGGGGGCCACAGTTAAGGATTTATGCGAGAAAATGCATAAGGATTTCGTGGAGAAGTTCAGGTACGCGATCGTCTCGGGGGATAGCGTGAAACACGACGAGCAACGGTGCGGGATAACCCATGTACTTAAAGACAGAGACACAGTAACAATAATCAAGGAGCTACAATGAGGTGGATACTGGCTTTGGCGGGTATGATGCTCTTAAGCGGGTGCATATGCTGCGGAGGACTGGGAGGGGGAGACACGGTAGAATGCGACCCACCCTACATGGAATACGGGACAGGATGCTGCCTGGACGCCAACGGTAACAGCGTCTGCGACGGGGACGAGACCGTGGACACCACAGTGCCGTCGCCGCCTACACTGCCGCCGGAGACCCTTCCGCCATCTACGAACCCTCCCCAGACGACCATAGCCACCACATCATCAACACAGCCTACGGAGTTGACCGTGCCGCTCGCCACAATGCCCCCTAGCACCCTGAAGGCCACATACAACTGCGTCAAGAACGCGGGATACAACCCAGACCACTTCTTCTTCCTATACAGCAGGGGATGCGGGAGCAAATACACCGACGAGGCGAGGACCGCTTCATACCAGAAGGGCGTCGATGTGACGCTGGTGGACATTGGCATGCTGGAGCCTGAGGAGATACAGATGATGGAATGCTTCTACGGGACATACACGGAAGGCAACCCAACATTCGGGGAATGCCCGAAGCTCCTTTGCCCAAAGACGGGAGCGGTGGAAGTCGTCACAGGAAGGCCCGCAGTCCTAACCCAGATGAGGGGTTTCGCAGTCAAGTGCAGCTAGAAGATGCCCGTCGAAGAACTAGTCCTGGGAGACAAGACCGTATACATTGTAGGCACCGCCCACGTCAGCGACGAGAGCGTGAAATCGGTTGAAGAATCCATAAGAAAATACAGGCCGGACGCTGTGGCGGTGGAACTGTGCGAGCAGAGATACCAGGCACTGAAGGAAGAGCGCAAATGGGACGAGACAGAGATCACCGAGGTCCTGTCCTCCGGGAGGGTGTACCTGTTCCTGATGCAGCTGCTGCTGTCCAACTTCCAGCGGAAGATAGGGGAGGAAGTCGGGGTTAAACCGGGAGCTGAGATGATGAAGGCCGTGGAAGTAGCAGAAGAGGAGGACATCAAAGTCGTGCTGGCCGACCGGGACGTGCGAGTGACGCTGAAGCGGGCCATGGACCTCATGTCAGCGAAGGAGAAGATAAGGCTTCTCTACGGCATAGTCGGAGGCTTCATAGAGGGTGAGGAGATAAACGAGGAGCTCATAGAGAAGATGAAGGAGAAGGACGTCCTCACCGAGCTCATGGAAGAGCTCGCAGTGGAAACACCCTCCATAAAGAGGGTCCTGGTGGATGAGAGGGACCAGCACATCGCCCACAGGATATACTCGGCTGAAGGGAGGAGGATAGTGGCCGTGATAGGAGCGGGACACATGGAAGGCGTGAAAAGATGGCTTAACAGATTCAACGAGACGGGAGGCGTCGTAACATACACGCACAGCATGGAAGGGGTCGAGATAGGCGGGGTGAGCAGGAAGAAGATAAACCTGATAGCATACGGGGTCCCCGCAGCCTTCATAATACTCATCATATGGGGTTACATACAACACGGGAGCGCCATGACCCTGGACATGATATTCAGGTGGTTCCTCATAAACGGGACACTGTCCGCCCTCGGAGCGGCGCTGGCGCTGGCACACCCTCTGACTGTGGTGTCAGCCTTCCTGGCAGCACCCTTCACATCCCTGAACCCTGCGATGGCAGCAGGGTGGGTGGCAGGATACGTGGAGCTGAAGATGAGAAAGCCCAGGGTAGTCGACTTCAAACAGCTTGTCAAGCTGGACACGAGAGAATACTGGAAGAACAGGGTCACAAGGGTGGTTTTGATAGTTGTGTTCGCGAACATAGGCAGCACCATAGGGACGTTCATAGCACTGCCCTATTTGGCCAGCCTATTATAAACCACTTTGGAGAATATTATACGATGAGCGATTTCGGACTGATAGGCCATCCCGTCGAGCACAGCATGAGCAAGGTGATGCACGAGGCAGCCTTCGAAGAGATGGGATTGGAATACGTATACGGGCTTTTCGACGTTGAGGAAGCAGAACTCGAGCTTTTCATGGAACACGCCAAATTCAGGGGTTTGAACGTGACCATACCGTTGAAGACGGCCGTCATCGAACACCTGGACGAAGTCAGCCCGGAAGCTGACTTCATAGGTTCGGTAAACACCGTGGAGTTCTCCGGGAACAGGAAGATAGGCCATAACACTGACGTCCTGGGTTTCATGAAATGCCTGGAGGAGGCGGAGGTCGAGTTGGAGGAAAGCACGTTCCTAGTGCTGGGCAGCGGCGGAGCGGGAAGGGGGATCGTTTTCAAGCTGGCGATGGAAAAGCACAGGGTCTACAACTTCGACGTGGACGAGATGAAATGCGCCCGGCTGGCCGAGGACGTGATGGAGAAGGTTGGGGTGAGGGTGGAACCAGTGAAGGTGGATGGGATAAAGGACACGATAAAGAACGTTGACGTGCTAGTCAACGCAACACCAGTAGGCATGCACCCCAAGATAGACCGGATGCCCGTGCCACCCGACATCCTGCACCCAGCACTGACGGTCGTGGACATAGTATACAACCCGTTGGAGACCAAGCTGCTGAGATACGCGAGGCAACGCTGCGAGAAAGCAGTTAACGGCGTTGGTATGCTGGTACACCAGGGGGCTGAATCCCTCAGGATATGGCTTGGACAGGGCCCACCCGTCGAAGTCATGAGAAAAGCCGTCTTAGAGAGGCTAGAAAGTCAGGGTTGAGCGCCTCCTCGAACAGCTTCCTCCTGCAGGATAGGTATTCCCCATATGATCTGTTGAAGTCCTCTATTCTGCCGTCCAGGTCACCCCGTAGGTACGAGTCCACGAAGGCTATCGACTTACTGTGCAATTCCATCTCCAAATCCTTCAGCTCCTCGCTTCCGTATAGAAGGAAGAGCCTGTCGGAAACGCGCTTGAGCTCCGGTAGGGACATGCCAGAAAGCTGGGATTCATCCAGGTAACCCAGGTATTTGGTCAGCTGGAGGGAGACCGCCATCGAGCACATGAAATCCGAACAGCAGATAGGGCGTATGCCCTTAAGATACAACGAGCACCGGTCCCCGTCCAGGAAGGCGCATGCGACGGACCTGCGGGTTATCCAAAGCCTTGTGCCATCCCACCTAAGCGGCAGGTTATAGAATTTCTCTGAGGATATCTCAGGCCCTGTGGCACGCACCTCGTAGAATTTCTCCACACCATCCCGTTCGAACACGAATAGTTCCCGGGGAAGGGCCCTCATCAGCTTGTCGGGAAGGCCCTTGAACCGGCGCTCTGCAATATAGTTTTTGAAGTCCCGGCCTGAAGACTTCAGGAGGCGCTCTATACCGGATATGGAAGGCAAGTCCATCTGGACCGTTATCTCATTTGGGGGGAAGTGACAGCATAGGGCACCACAGCGTATGGTGCAAGACGTGTTCTGCGCGGCGTCTATCAGCTTGGCAAGCCGCATGTACATGTTCATCAGCACATCGAATGCAGTGTAGGATTCGCTGGTGTTCCTAGGCTTGGAGGCTATCCTGTGCATGTTCAGGTCCAGGTACCTTAGCCTAGCGGCCTGCAGCTCAACCCACTCGCTCACCCCAGCCTCTTTCTCACCTTCCAATTTACCCTATCCCCCGCCTCCTTGAACGATATGCCATGGGCTTCAGCCACCCTCTTAAGATCGTCATATTCCGGCTTGAAACCATTGGGTGTGAACTTCACAGTAACCTCCTCATATCCGCGGCCGAACCTCAACTTGAAGGTCCTTGAAGACCTTGGAAGCTCATACCTGTACTCCAGGGGGTGCACGCGAACTCCCAAGGAGCCTGTCTCTGACATGATCTTAGAGGCGTGTTCCCCTGGACGGTCTGACAGCACCCTCACAAGGAATCCTATCCTGCCCTTCTTCATCACGCAAGGTATCGTATGAACGTCCAAGGCACCGGCTTTCATCAGTGAGGACATGGAGTAGGAGATCTGCTCGGGGGTGCAGTCGTCTATGTTGGACTCCAGTATCACCAGTTCCCTGCTCTCAGCAACTCCAAGAACGTTAGGCCGTTTCAACCGCATCGAACCAGCGCCAAACCCCGACGGGGAGCAATCCATGTCCCTGTAGTCGGGGTTCAAGGCTGCCAGTATGGCGGCTCCCGTAGGGGTGACCAATTCACGGTCGGAGACATGGCGGACAGGTATGCCATATTCGGATATTATCCCCATTGTCGCAGGGGCGTTGAAGCCGCAGGAAACAATCGAAGAGGTGAAGTCCATGTCAATCCATCCCAGGTCGTCCAACGCGACGGCAGCTGCAACGGAGTCCACGACGCAGTCAACTGCCTCGTGCAGGTGAACCCTTCGGAGCGTTATACCATGGGCTCTGGACTCCGCCTCCCCCAACACCTTAAGGACCCGGAGGGCGAACCTGCGAACGCGTGGTTTCAGCTTCAAACTCCTGACCGTCCTCGCCAGGTCATAGTACCTCCGGGAATCTGGCTCGAATTGAACGTGAAATTTGACCGCTTTAACTCCAGCGCGGGAGACATTTGAGGCTGAAGTCTTTGCAACGCCCTTCAACGCCTTCCCTATCCTAGCGTGATCTGCGCCGGCGTCGATCAACGCGCCCACGAACATGTCGCCGGCGATGCCAGACCCGCAGTCCAAGTAGATCATCTTTCCTCGTCAAGGAGCATCATGCCCAGGCGCCTGAACCGTATGTCATCGCCCGCAGACTCTATTATGCGGCCGTACTCCTCCCAAGCCTGGTCGAATCGGCCGGTGAAATAGTACAATAACGCCAGGTTATGGCGGGCCTCGTGGAATTCAGGATCCAGCTTAATCGCATATTTGAACGCCCTCTCAGCCTTATCAACCCGTTTCTCGTCCTCGATCAACTCTGGGGGGTTAGTGTAGAGGACGCCGATGTTATAGTGTGTGAGGGGGTTTTCGTAGTCGTAGAGGAGGGACAGCTTAAGCAGGGACTCCGTGAGGTCTGGGTACCCCTTCAGGTAGTTCAGGGTGCCGGCGAACTCCGTTAGCTTGGAGGCGAGCTGCTTCTTGTCCTCCACCGATTCCATGGCCTTCAAGGCCTCCTCGAACCTCAAACCCTTCAACAGGCCTACAACATCGTCTGAATTCATCTTATTATCTGGTATGCAAGTACGGCAGCGCCGTATCCGTTGTCTATGTTAACCACTGCGACGGGAGTGCATGAGGTCAGCATCGCGTTCAACGCCACCCTACCACCCCTTCCGACGCCGTAGCCGACAGACGTGGGAACACCTATTACCGGGACGTCAACCAGGCCAGACACCACTGAGGGGAGGGCTCCCTCCATCCCGGCGACCACTATCAGGACCTGTGCTTCCGTCATCTTCTCAAGGGCTGGGTATACCCGGTGAACGCCGGCTACGCCCACATCATATGCGGTTATTGATTCGCATCCAAGCTCCTCGAGTATTGTCCTCGCCTCCTCTGCGACGCCTATGTCGGATGTGCCAGCGGTTATTATCCCCGCCTTGCCCCTGGCCTCTACCTTGAATCCTCTTTTCTTCAAGACCAGTACGCCGGAGTCCTCGTTGTATTCGGAGTCACGGTCGGTGAACCTCTCTAGCAGGGGCTTCGCCTTTTCCGGGTTGACCTTGGTCACTATGACCCTGCCTGCCCTCTCGAGGAAAGTCTCGGCTATGCTCAATAGCTGTTCCTTTGACTTTCCCTGCCCGTAGACTATCTCAGGTATTCCGCAGCGTTCCATCCGTTCGAAGTCAGGCTCCACTATTTTCATTTCCAGAGGATCTCCTTGAGAGCTTTCATCTCATCCAATGTGTACTGTCCGGGAGCGGTTCTCTTCTCATGGGACACCGCAGCGAACGTAATGAATCCTCCCAGCAGGGGACCTACAACGCGGGTCAGACCTCCGAGCTCCCCCATGCTGAGCGCTATCACAGGTATCTTCAGCCCGGAGGAAGCCTGCGCCCGGAGGACTTCCACGACGTCGGCTCTGGTCTCGGGCTTGAAAGCCACCTTAGCTATGTCAGCGCCCGCGGACTCCTCCTCCTTCAAAAGGGCTATTATCTCGTCTGAGGGGGGTGTCTTCTCGAAGTCGTGGAATGCGATGACCACCTTGACTCCGGCAGACTTCACCTCCTCTATTAGCTGGTTGCGCAGCTTCTCCTCCGCTCTCAACTCCACCGTCACATAGTCAGCGTGCTCCAGTGAAGCCCTGAGAAGGCCAAAGCGGTCCTCTTCAGAGCCCTTGAACCTCCCCCCCTCCCAAGCGGGCATGCAAGTAACCATGAGGGGCTGCTTGAGGTTGGAGAGCATTCTTAGGTCGGGGCTTCCGCTGAGGAAGTCCAATCTAGCCTCCACCAGGTCGCATTCCAGGCCCTCCGCTGATTTAACCTGAGAATCCAAAGATTCATCCATCAACGGCACGCATATCAAAGACATAAAAGATAGAAGGGAGTACAATATTAAATGGGAGAGATGAGAGTAGTGGACGAGACGCGCGGGACAGTGATATCCGAGGAGGCGGAGCTTAGGAGCTCTTTCCTCGGGCGTTTCAGGGGTCTTATGCTGAGCGGGAGGAAGGATATCATACTGGAATGCCGGAGGGAGTCCATACTGGACTCGACCATACACATGATGTACATGCTATACCCCATAGACGTGGTATGGGTGAACGGTCAGATGGAGGTAGTGGACTTGGAAAAGGGCGTGAGGCCGTTCAACCCGTTGAAGCCCTGCACCTGGAGGCTGCACAAGCCGCGGTCTCCCGCAAGATACGTGATCGAGCTGGGAAAGGCCGGGTTAGAGGAGGACGTTAAGGTAGGGGACATGGTGTCATTTTCTGTTGATGAATAAGCCTAGCATTATCAATGCCGTTCCGATGAAGAAGCGTAGGGTCATCTCCTCCCCTATGAACAAGCTGAAGAGGATTGCCAAGGGTATCGTGAAGAAGGATATGACACTCCCCCGGGTGGGTTGGACGTACCGGTAGCCGTATGTTAGATTGAGCTGGCCGAGGAAGGTTAGGACCGCGACAGAAGATAGCAATAGGACCCCGGATAATTCCAGGTTGGCGGACTCCCCGATGGAAGGAGAGCAAGCTAGCAATCCTAGGAGGCAGGGAGCCAAGTATACGATGACGGGGTTGTTTCGCTCCCTCGACTTCCTTATGTAGTGCACCGCAAACCCTGAAAGAGCGCCCGAGGCCAGCCCAAGAAAGTTCCCGAACAGCGGGTAGTATGTTCCGTCATAGAAGACTGTCAAAACCCCTATGACGCAGAGCAGTATGCTGAAAACATTACGCCGGGTTATCGCCTCCTTGAAGAATAGGAATCCATAGAATGCGACGAATATGGGGTAGGTTAGGTTGAGTAGCGTGGCGCGGCCGCTGCTAGTGAACTGGATGGCATGGTAGTAGGAGACCATGGCTGAGACTCCGAACACCGCCCTCAATGTGAGGTGCTTCAGATCATATGCTCTGAAGTCCCGGTGGAACGCCTTCAGTGCTAACATTGAGAGGACGGCCCCGAGTGAGAACCTGAAGAACGCTATGAACAGTCCAGAGAAGGACGAGGATGCTAGCTTTATCAACAATGCCGCCAGCGCAAAGAAAAGGCAGGAGGACAGGATCGAAACCTCCCCGCGGCGCACAGCATCCATTTTAAAATATTGTGACAAATAGCCGATTATATTAAATTATTTCAACTTTATCCTTTTCTTTAGTAGGTAGCCCGTGCAGAAACCGACCGCCAGCACGGAGGCTATCAGGACAACGACCTCAACGGTCGGGAAGGGAATCGACTGCACGCCAGCAGAGTCTGGTTGATGATACAACATGGGAGCGAGTGTTGTAGACACCGACTCTGAAACACGATCCACAATAGTGGATGCCACAGTGGTAGTGGTTTCTGTGATACTGTCCAACGCATTAGAGGCGGTCCCAGCTGCCTCCTGGACAGAGTCAAACGTGGCATTGACCGAATCATCCGGCAGATTGGATGGTGCGGAGTATTTCATCATGCGCGACCCTTCACCAGCGCCCTCCAACAGAGGCGACACCGTCTCGTTATAGACGACAGTCTTCGCGGCTTGTATCATTCCAGGCCCGCCCATCGCCATCTCATCAGCTGGTGCTGGCACAGACTTCAACATGTTCCCATAGGTTAACTTCGTGAAGATGGACATCGCGCTGCCGGCCAATGCCAGCAAGGAGGTCCCGAGGAGTATCCACACCTTTGTCTCGTTTGGGCTGACTATCCCCTTTCCCTTGGGGGTTAGATGATAGTACTTCCACTTGGTCCCCCTGTCCTCGGCCTCTATCAGTCCTGCCTCCACCAGACGGTCGAGGTGCTCCTTTATTGTCGAAGGCCGCATGCCCATCTGCTCGGCTATGTCCGAAAGGGTGAGCTTATGAAGCGAAAGCTTCTTAAGTATCTCTATGCGTGTGTCCGCAGCCAACACCTTGAACGTCTCCCGGTCCAAGGTTATCTTGTCACTCATCATGCATCCACTCCGGCTTAACTGGCGGGTTGTCCTGGAGCATCTGACGCCATTTCTCGTCCGTCAGCCTGTCAGCCATGGGGTGCTTGAACTCGTAGTATGTGAAGACCGGGCCTGCACCGAGTATTACGCGGCCGTCCGGGACCTTGTAGGCGACAATCACCAAGTCCACGTAGCCGACACCCTCCTCCAACACCATCATGGAATTGGTGTCTGTGTGCACGTCCGCCACTAGGGTGGTCTTCTTGGCCTTGTCGTCGACCTCGGAGATGACGGCGTTCAATTCATCCCCGAAGTCCTTGATGAACTCGTAATCCTCGTCTGAGAGCTCCCTATTCTCCAACTCCCTATCTGAGATATCTACAAGCCTTGAAAGTATCGTATCTAGTTTGGTGAGCCGCCTCTTGGAGGCTTCGCCCAACACTCCCATCTCGTCCAAGCCGGAGTTGGTCATCCTCGTCAGCGAAAGGAGGCGGGCGTAGAATTCGGGCACGGGTTCTACGTAGCCGACGACCGGCTTCTCCTCCGGTTCGACTGGCATCCCGGTCAATTTCATGGTGTAACTCTGCTTCGCATACAGTATTGTGTCGTGGCGGAGTTCCGTCCAGGAGGCCAATGCTGTGTTCAACTCCTTCTCCTCCCATTCGTCAGATTGCATGAACGTCGGATATCCGCTCCCATACTCTTTGAGCAACGGCTTAAGCGAATACAGCCAGCTCCAGTACAGGTTCCTGTTCCAGTCCTCCTCGGTGAAGCTGTTGAACTCGGCGGAGAGGTTCTGGTATGATTCGTCGTAGCGGGTGTACATGGTGTCGTTAAGCTCGTCCAACAGCTCAGCCGCCCTCGCGGAGCCCAGCAATGCCATGACGTCCAAGCCCCGGGGGAACACCCGCGTGGAACCTCCGTCAGTGAATCCGTATGTGAAGGGAGTGGGTGCTCCGCCGGTGTAGAACCCGGCTCTACCAGCGCCTACAAGGTTCTGGAACATGTAGCTGTCGGGTATGAAACGCTGGCCCATCAGCCGGAATCCCTTAGTCGACTCGAGGCATTCTAGCACATCCTCCCTAGAACCCGGCGATACCTCGCACAAGCCCGTGCCGCCATATATTTTGGGGCTTGGGTAACCTGCCAGCTCCTCCCTGAGGCTCCATAGGAGGTCTTCGTCGAAGTCGGAGGGTCTGAACACGCCGCCAAAGCAGAGTTTGACCGTTTCCTTCACGTCACCCTGGAAGATGTCGACCTCACGGCACTCCTGGCCCGACAGGCATTCAAAGTCTGCCCTGCATCTCCTGTGGCATCGCAGGTCGCCGGTCTGAGGCCCGCAGTCCACACCCTCTGGTGTGGGGCTGCACTGCCGTGAGCTATAGCACATCTCATCATCGGAGCAGTTGGACTTGCAGTAGTCATAGCCTCCGGCGACAGCATCCAACGCTCCCATGTACTCGTAGGGGCCGAGGTCGTCGCTGAAGCCAACATAGAAGGCTGTCACCCCGTAGATGCGGTCCCACAAGGCCCTGGTCTCATCGTCTCTTTTCATCTGGTCGGCGAGCAACGAGGCCTGAAGGGTCTGTATCCTCGAGTCCTCCTCGGAGATGATGTCACTCTCCCGCAACAGGAAGCTCATCCTACCGTACCACATCAACGCCTTGAAGTAGTTCCTCAGCTTCTCGCTCCGAGTGTAGTGGCCGCGCGGCAGGTACTGGCTATAGTCCTCCTTGTATTTGAATACCTGGGACCTGGCGAATCCTGCGTGGGCTTCTATCAAAGAAAGCTCTGCCTCAACATCATCGGAAACGTAATCTGGCGGGTTGAACATGTGGCTCATGCGTTCGTCCTCTGTGAACTTCCCCCCCGAGTAGATACACTCGTGGTCTTTCCTAACGCAGTACTGGCCGTTCCTTGGCTTGAGCAGCTCCAACCCAACGGACAGGAAGGCAACGTTCCTCCGGTAGGCTTCCTTCAGCTCCCCAGTAGAGGAGCCGTAACCCACTATGTTCTCGGTCAGAAGGTCCATGGAGACGTTCCATATGCTGTCGTAGAACTCGCGCTCCTCGATTATCCGGAGGGTCTCGTCGAATTGTATGTGGTACATGTGCAGGAGGGAATCAGCGGTTATGAACACGGGAATCTCATCGTCCTTAAGCCGGTCGTATACGTTGGTAATGTCCTCCTCCGCAGGGTTGAATGGATTCTCCACGGTCGCGAAACCGTATTCTAGCAGGTGTGCTTCAGAGTATGAGAGGCCCACCTTCGAGCTTACATCAGCATAGTTCGATATGGAGGATGCCTTCAACGGCAAGTCATAGTCGGGAACCCGGGGGTTGACTTTTGCTTCGGTGGATGTGTAGTGCTTTAGGAACATCGACTCCATATTGGATTTGCCGGTCAAATCCTTAGATTCTGAATCCAGGGGCATGTCAGGTATCGGGGGCAGTGTCTGCTCTGTCACCTCACATTCCCAGGCGCATTCTCCGGCAACACAGCTCCAACCACCGGTGCATTGTATGTGGGGGCGGCCATCACAGTCGGATGGGGACCTACACATGGCGAACTCTGAGAGTGTCGTGGTGGTGACACCACCAGAAGGTGAGATACACCCGGATAACAGTGCTAAAACTGCCAGTAACACGATTGAGGATTTCATTGTAAAGGATTAGCCAGAGCGCATATAAACCTGTTATCCTTTGTTTCGGCGATCGCCGAAAAAAGGTTTTCCAGGGTTTTCAGATGGTTTTTAGGAATGTTTGGACGCCGGCGAGCGTCATCTGGACTGCTATGGTGGCTACTATAAGACCTGTGATGCGTATGAGAGCGCCCATCATGTTATGGTTCACAAGGAAAGATCCTATTATCCTCGAGCATAGCATTACTGATAGGTTAATCAGAACTGCCAGGGACATTGCAGCGGCCGTCAATGCGAAGCCGTACTCTGGGGAGAATGATATCACAGCCGTTATGGTGGCGGGGCCGGCTATCATGGGCGAGGCCAAGGGCACTATGGACAGTTCTTCAAGGGACTCCTGCTCGCCGACCTCGAAGAAAACCCCCTTTGTCAAGGCCTGGAATCCGAAGTAGAACAGGACCAGGCCCCCGGCAATCTTCAGGCTGTAGATGTCAACGTGGAATACGTTGTGGAGTATCAGGTTCCCCACCGCCGCTGATGCCAGGAGCATTGCCATGGCGATCAACGTTGACTTTATCGCGATCAAACGTATGTCTCTGTAGTGGTTGTCCTTGAGCAGGACGGAGAAGATGAAGACTTTGCTTATGGGGTTTATCAGTGCGAGGATATACAGGGTTAGGTCGAATAGTCCGCTGATGGTATCACCTTGGGTTCGACCCTACTGGGGATCCGGCGAGCCAAATGGACCCGCCGGACCCAGTGGGGTGCGATAACAGGCTTAAGTAATACATACGCAGACTCCATTAAAAAGCATGAAGGTGGTTTAGGGACGGTTTTGTATCAGCTTCCTCTTTCTCGCCTCGTTCAACAGCATCTCGTCATCTGCCGATTCCAGGGTATTGCCTTCCAGTTCGACTATTACCCTGCCGAGCTCCCTTTGGGCTTCCGACTTGGATTTTATCTCCTGGAGGATTATGTGCCGGTAGAAGCGGTCCTTGTCTGATTGTACTGTGAGGTCGCCGCAGAATACCATGCTGTCAGCGGATTCATTCTGTGCTGCGAGTTTTTGGACCCTCTTTTGCTCGCGATTCGAGAGGGCGGGCATGATGTCCCATAGGTATGTGTCGTCGCATGCGAGGACTCCCGCCTCGCCTTTGAACACGCGTACTCTCCGGCGCATCTTCTAGAGGTTATATGTGATTGTGTTTTTTTAGATTTGAATCCTCAAATTGATACCATGAGGGCGGCTTATGTTATGCTGGCGACTATGCTGTTGTGCGGGTGCACTTCCGACGACATCGGGACTGCCACGACAACCTCCACTCCGGAGACTGTGCAGACTACGCCGACAGCCCATGAGATGCCGCTTGAGTACCTTACAGTTGACATTAGCGCTTTCGAAGGCTATGGTTGCGTGGACCGGGGGAGCTATGTGGATTGTTTTGCTGTCGGCTTCGAAGACGACTTTGACGTCTCAGAGTTCACTCGCGCCTCCGACTATCTCGGAGGATTAAGCCCAGGATATCAGATGCTAGAAGCCCATGTCCAAAACCCGGGTATTGGCAGGGATGAGGCGCTCCATTGGATGGGATGTAGGATGCCGACTGCGGTGAAGTACCTTGTCAAGTTGGAGGACAGGTTGGAGCTGGTGGACGATCGGGAGGAGTTCAGGTCCTTGTTCGCTCCCGTGGGGAGCAGGGGTGAAGCCCTGGGTTTTGCAATAGCGCACAGCGGAGGGGAGCCGATGTTCGAAGTGGGTCTGCCGGAGGGGTATGTGAAGGTCATGGAGGAAATACCGCCGACTAATGTCGAAGAAGCTGGGGGGCTATACAAGGTCAGGCTGTACAAGAAGCAGGTGTGCGGCTGCGGACCACATCCATACTTTATGGTAGAGTATCTTGTGAGAAGGAACGGGGAGGTCAGCGAGTTCAACCGAAAGGAAGCGTACAGGAACCCTGAAGAGGACGGCCTGTGCGTTGACTGACTGTTAGGACTGTTAGATGTGTATCCAGAACCTGCGATAGTGGCCTGCGAGTTCTTCTGGGGTCCTGGCAACCAGGATCTTGCGTTCGGGGAAGGCCTTTGCTAGCATCTGCTGGAACCTGTTCATGTCTGCTCCAAGCTTTTCCTCATCTATTTTGAAGGGTTCATCGTATGATCCGGGGTCGAATGCGAGAGGGTGGGCGACTATAGTGGCTGCTATCTCCGAGTTGCGCACTTTCTTGGTGATTTTGAGTAGGCCGATCTCGGGTCCGGCCTCGCCCCTGGCCCTCCAGTCGGCTGCGATCGAATATATCTGCTCCAATGGCATGTCCGCGTGTACAGGGGAACCGCGGGTGAGGAACTCAGTCTCCGTTGCTGGCCGGATGACGTGAACAAAAGACGCTTCCAATTCATGTTTTAGCCTGGGCAGCCCATCATCGCTCACCTCGCCCAATGCCATGTCCCTTATCATCAGGGGACCTCCCAGTTTAACTGTGTTCCCATAACCTAGTAGCATTTCCTTCAAGGCCTCGTCAGCTATGAAACGCTGGCCTGAAGCCTGTATTCCCCCGGATTGTATCTGGTGGATTATGGCGTCCTTCTGGCAGTGATGGAGTACGCAGGCGGTCTCGGGTGTTATGACCCCATGGCGGTTCTCCAGGAATACGATCGAGCGTAGTCTGCCGTCAACTCCGAAGTATGCGTTAGAGTTGTCCCCAAGCGGATGTGGGGGTATGCCGAGCGTGACAGCCTGCGCAGAGTATGCTTGATAGTCAGCGATTTCAGCCACTCCCAGCTCTGCTTTTGCAACCTCCAGGCTGGGATAGGATTTTACGGGCGGTTCGGAGAAGATGCCGGGATGGCCGCCAGCAGTCTTTGAAGCTTCGAGTATCTCGGGTGGTATGTTAGGGTTGTTGGAGGCTATGAAGACGCAGTGTTTCCGGGCTTCTTCCATCTTACATCCCCATCTGTTTCATGAGTTGTTTCATCTTGCGGCCGCCACCGCTTCCTTTCATCATCTTCTTCATGCGCTTGTAGTATGTGAGTAGTTCGCGGACTTCTGACGGGTCTGTGCCGGAGCCTGCTGCAATCCGTTCTATGCGGTCTTTTTTGATTATTGAGGGGTCTTCTTTCTCGGCCCAGGTCATGGAGTCCATTATGTACTTGAACTTTTTTATCTTCTCTTCCTGCATTCCCACGAGCTCTTTGGGTATCTTAGCGCCGAATGGTAGCATCTCCATTATCTTGTCCATGCTTCCCATGCCCTGCATCTGCTCTATCTGCTGGTAGACGTCCGTGAGGGTGAACTTTCCGGATAGCATCCTCTTAGCGGATTCCTCGTCCAGGTCGACTTCCTTTGCTTTCTCGAGTAGCCCTTCCATGTCGCCGAATCCCAGGAGTTTGCTAACGAACCGTTTGGGGTCAAATACTTCCAGGTCCTCTATGTGCTCTCCGACTCCGATGAAGTATACGGGGCTGCTTGTTTCGGCGCATGCCGCCAGCGAACCTCCGCCTTTGGCGCTGCCGTCCAGTTTGGATATGATGACCCCGTCTATATTGCAGGATTCGTTGAAGGCCTTGGCCTGCTCGCCAGCCGACTGCCCTATGGTGCCGTCCAACACGAGGAAGGTCCGGTCGGGTTCTATCTCCCTGTGTATCCTGTTGATCTGGGACATTAGGTCCTTGTCGAGCTTGTGGCGGCCTTCGCTGTCGACTATTATGAGGCCCTGGTTCTTGAACTCCCTCAGCCCTGACTGTATTATCTTCAGCGTGTCCTTCTCTTTGTTGTCGCCGTAGAAGGGGGTTTGGGATTCTTCGGCTAGTTGTTTGAGCTGGTCGTAGGCTGCGGGGCGGAAGGTGTCTGCGCATATGAGCTTCGAGTTCAACCCCTTCTTCTTGTAGTGTTTGGCGAGCTTGGCCGCGGTGGTGGTCTTTCCGCTTCCCTGGACCCCGACCAACATCACCTTCATGCCGTCTGAGAGCTCGACCTCCCCTCCAGTGCCGAGTAGGTTGGTGAGCTCGTCGTAGGTTATCTTTATGAGGTTCTCCTTGCGGGTCAGCGTGCCGGGGGGCTTCTCGAGCAGCCCCCGGTCCTCGATCTTCTTGGAAAGTTCTAGGACCAGTTTGACGTTTACGTCCGCAGATATGAGGGCCTTCTGTATGTCCTTGAGGTAGGCTTTGATGGTCTTCTTGTCCACCACCACCGCCTTCTTCAGGTTGTTGATCGCCCCCTGAAGTCCGTCCCGTAGCTTGTCAAAGGCCATGTTGTAGGTTTTAGATTAAGAAGAAGGGGTAAATAAGGACGGGGATGAGGTGGTTGAACGGCCCTTTTATTCATTGCAGGGATGTTTAATTTTAGGGCAGTCTAATATGTTGGATGTATGGTTTGCGGGTTTTTTCATGATCGGCGACGGACCATATTCCTCTTCTCCATTTCAACCGCATTCTTCCTCTACCAGCACATGATCGGTTTATCATGGGATTTCTCCGTTTACGTGTTGAACGCACGTTACATGTTCGGGGGCGGTCATTATATGGAGTGGTTGAGGGCGCCGCTCATGCCGTTCCTCCTTTTCACATTGAGCTTTGCAGGATACAGGTTAGGGGAGTATCTGTACATAGTGTTGGCTTCCATGTTGTTCGCTGTGGCTTCGGTGAAGTTCGCCGGAAAGGCGGGGTTGGACGGGAACATTTTCTATGCGCTGATGTTAAGCCCGTATGTGTTGAATTGGGGGCTGCTAGCAGGCACGGAGCTGCTGACCCTGTCCTTGCTCATGCTGGCCTTAACGTATCTGAAGACGTGGAGGTCGTGTGTTTTCTTCGGTTTGGGAGTTCTCGCGAGATACACGACGGTGTCGTATCTTGTCCTGCTAGCGTACAAGAGGAACGTGAAGGACGTTATACTCTGCCTTGCCGTATTGGTATTGGTTTTCACGCCGTGGATGGCGTACAACAAGGCCCTGAAAGGCCATCCACTGTACTCGGTGGGGGATTCGATGTTCTTCAACATGGTATACCGGAGACAATACGCCACCGAATTCAGCCTATGGCATGTGGCAGGCGTCATAGGAGCGTATCTGCCGTTCATGGCCTATGGTTTGTGTGCGTGTTTAAGGCGGAGGCTGCCAGGCTATGAGGGGCTGGTGCTCGCCTTCATGATACTGGCACTGATCTCATACTGGAGGATCCCTGTGAAGGAGATAAGACACCTGTTCAACCTCTCCCTGCCGGCGGCATATTTCACCGCCGTCGCATTGAAGAGGCTTGAGCCAAGTGTCGGGAGGGAACTGGTGCTCGCCTCCATTGTTCTGCTGAACTTCTCGATGGGTACTCTGACCTTTGAGAGCATCGGACTGTGGCCAGGCTTCTATGAAGGGGCAGAGGCTGTTCGCGGCGATTGCATGGTAATGTCCAACATGTGGCCGCAGCTGAACTACCTGGGAGTCAGGGCGGAGACCTACCCGGAACGTGTTGAAGTGCGGGCTGAGATAGGGGAGGGCAAGAGGATAATACTGTACAAGTACGGGCCAGAGAGCGAGCCAGAGTACATGCACGACGTGGATTTCATGGGCGGCCTGCCTACGATCGATGAGACGTACTCCTATGTCATCTTGGGGGAAATCGGCAGGTGCGCCCCACAAGAGGATGTTGACGGTTCGATGATGGAATTGCTCGACAATAGGGGATACGACGCCGAGCTGTGCCCGCTCCTTCCTTTGATGTGCGGTTAGGTCAGCGGTTCTTCTCCCAGATGTTTATGTGCCCGCCCATCCGAGTCCATGGTAGCACCTCCAACAGGAAGGGTAAGACGAAGTAGACGAGTGTTAGTAGGTAGTAGGGGAAGAGGAAGAATATCACCAATAGTATGCGCAGGTTCAACCGTCCGATCCTCTCAACCGAGAGGAAGTTGTAGAGCATGTTAAGTATGTAGGATACAATGAAATAGGGGAATATGGGTGTCATCGGCCACACCCCAGATAACGTGTTGTATATGAACTGCAGGGTTCCGTACATGGAGAAGGACGCGAAAAAGTACTGTAACACGGTGAGCGACAGGTAGTTGCCGTGGGCCACGTACCACCTCATGTACCCCCCAAATATCTGATAGAAGGTTATGGGAAGTATGAAGAAGGATTGGACGAAGAAGTATATCTGGTTGGGAAGGCCGTACAATCCTATGAACCCGTATCGTGGGTTCAAAACCATATCCCAGTGCTTTCTTATGACCTGGACTGTGCCCCGCCCCCACCTGAACCTCTGCCTTGCGAGACCGCCGACTGTCTGGGGCACGTTGGTATACATTACCGCCTTGGACATGACAAGCCTCCACCCTGCCTTGTGCAGCTTCAAACCGATGTCGAAGTCCTCCGACAGCGTATCAGTGCAGAAGAGCCCTACATTCACCAGAGCCTCCCGCCTGAACGCGGCGAACCCCGGCAGGACATAAGTGCATCCGAGCTTGTCGAATATGTACCTCCACATGGAGCTGAGTATGTACTCGAAGTCCTGGAACCATACAAGTGGGTTGCGGTTTATCACCACCCTTATTATCCCCGAGACCGCTCCTACCTTGGGGTCTGAGAAGGGAGCGGCCAGGTTCGACAGCGCGTCCCCCGCCAGCTGGGAGTCGGCATCGAGGAAAGCCACTATCTCGCCGGAACACTCCTCAACTCCGCGGTTGACGGCCAATGCCTTCCCCAGATGGTCTGTTTCGATCAGGCGCAGCCTCTCATCCTCGGAGGCCATCTTGGACACTATATCGCCTGTGCGATCCTTTGAGCCGTCATCGACGACCACCACCTCCACCCTGCCAGGGTAGTCTGAGTCCAATATGCTCCTGACCGTTTCCTCGATAACGCTCTCCTCGTCGTGTGCGGGAACAACAACAGATATGTGGGGGTGATTTTTCAGCTTGTGCCTGCGCTCTGGCATGAAGCCGAGGACGGTCCAGAACACGAAGGTGAAGATGGAGATTACGAAGGTCGCGAGGAGTATCTCGTCTATCATTTTTTAGTCAGTTGCATATGGAGACGTTGGGAGAGTTCTCGCACAATAGCCGCTCTATCTCGTCCTTGTCCCTGAGGCCGCAGTAGGTGTTCCCCTCTATCACCGTGCACGGGTGCTCGCCCACGCCGTACACTTCAGCCAGAACGTTTACCGAGGACACGTTCAAGTCCGAGTCGAAGCTGAATATGGCAAGCTCCTCGTCTATCCTCTTGTTCAGGTGGTCTAGGACGTAGGCCTGGTCGTCGCATTGCTTGCAGTCCTCGCCGCGCCGGTAGAAGTAGAGTATGACCGTCTGGTCTATGTCGCATTTGTCCCGTACCTGGGTGAGAAGCGACAGGTACAGCACTTCCTGGCGGTTGAACCTCCTCTTCTGCTTCAGGTAGTAGGGGTCTGTCATGTACTCTTCCGTCAGCCGCTTGTAGAGCTCGATCTTGTCGCCTAGCCTCCAGATGTTCTGGTCCAACAACTCAAGCTGGGACTTCAAAGTGACGCAGGTGGCGTTCTCTCCGAACATGCGCATAAGCTGCGTCAACGCCTCCATCTCCTCCAGCGTGTCGATGGTGGCCTCCATCCTCGACTCCAGGTTGGCCTCCCGCTTCTCGTTGATGTAGACGTTGATCGAGTATATCACCACAAGGACAAAGACCGTCAAGACAAGGGCTTTGGCGAATATCCACCTGCTCACCTCCATTTTACCTTCCTCCCCGCGAGGACAGAGTAAAAGGAGCTGAGCCAGAAGAACTGGTAGAGTAGGAAGAAGAAGATGAACCCTATGAAGCCCGATATGTTCTCCCTGAGCCTCCTGTGCATCACGCTCATGCTGGCCTTGGTCATCAAAGCGATTGACAGCATGGAAGACAGCATGAGAAAGTGGAATATGCTAACCGTCAACAGGTCGAAGTCCAATATGTCAAATGGGAGCAGCTCGAAGTTCGTCAGGATCAGGTGTTTCACATGCTGGAATATGTTGTTGGCCAATAGCCCGGCCGAGTATACGCCCATCAGCAGGCCCAATGTTATGGTCAGGTAGTTGAGGGGCAGGAAGAAGACGCCGAAGCAGCCGAGAGCCCGGTTGAACATGGTGTCCTTATGCTGCAGCAGGGTTATGAGGGATCCGCTGTACCACCTCTTCCTCTGCCTGTACAAACCGTTCAAGGTGGAAGGCACGATTGTGTAGACGCCTGTGTGGAGGGTGTTCTCTATCCTGTAGCCTGCCTTGTGTATCCTAAAGGCTATCTCCATGTCCTCCACTATGTTGTGCTCGTCGAAGCCGCCAATCTCCAAGAGCATGGACTTCCGGTAGATGCTGAACGGCCCGGGGGTTACATGCATGGCATTCAGGTAGGAGAGTATCTTGAGCGAGAGCGAGAGGCCGACCACGTATTCTATGTCGACTATCCTCTCCAAAAGGTTCCTGGGCTCGCTAACGTGAACGCGGACCGTCACAGCCCCGACGCCCTCGTCCCGGAACATGCCAACGGTCTTCTTCAATATGTCACTTTTGACCACGCTGTCAGAGTCCATCGTAGCAACATAATCCCCCTTGGCTGCTTCAATGCCCTCGTTCAGGGAGAACGCCTTCCCATGGTTTTCGCTCCGGTCTATGAAAACCGCCCGCATTTCTTTGTGGGAGGAGATGAAGTCTCTTATGAAATCAGAAGTCCGATCGGTGCTTCCGTCGTTAACGACTATAACCTCATACCTGCCCCATGGATAGTCCATGTCATAAAGCGACTGAAGGGCCGGTAGAACCCCTTTTTCCTCGTTTAGAGCCGGAACTACAACGCTTACAAAGGGCAGGCTATCATCTGGTTCCCCATATGATTTCAGGTCCTCACGCTTCTCAAGCATGATCAACAACACCAATGCTATGAAGTAAGTGGACAGGAACCATACGGTCAACGTTAATATGGAATACATCAAATCCATGGTCTAAAACACTCCCCCGCAACCAGCCCACTATATGATTAGCTGATATTATAATAAATAAAGTCTATATATTGGTCTGGTGTCGTCTATGGATGAGGACAGGCTAGAATTTAAGCGGCAGATGGTCCATCTATTCAACGGATCGGTCATTGGAGGCCTCGTATACGCCCTAAAGCCCGTATACGGGCTTTGGATACTTGTGCCGCTGGTATTATCGCTTTTCATATTGCACGCGGTCCCAAAGCTAACACCGGATTTGAAGGTGGCAAACCACTTATTATACCATTTTGAGCGTCGGAAGGACATAGACAACTTCCCCTTCAAAGGCGCCATATTCTACGGATACGGGATAATATTCCCAATAGTCCTCTTGGAGACAGAGTATGCGGTCGCAACCATACTCGTTTTGAGCGTTGGAGACGCCTTCAGCAACCTCGTAGGGAGGAAATATGGGAGGATAAGGATATTAGACAAGAGCATGGAGGGCACGCTGGGTTTCTTCTTCAGCGCATGGCTGGCAGCATCCCTGCTAGTTGACCCAACCCACGCGCTCATAATGGCAGCAGTAGCTTCCGTAATAGAACTGTTCAGCTTCTGGGATGACAATATCACAATACCCTTAGGCCTCTCCCTGCTTGTTCAACTCCTCTGACCCGGACCCTCCGGCCTTCAACGGTTAGCCTGCCCTCAACGTACCATTTCACCGCCTGGGGGTAGATGAGATGCTCCTGCTCCAATATCCTGCCGGCAAGACTGTTGACGTCGTCGCCTTCGAGCACGGGAACAGCCGCCTGTACGATTATGGGACCGTGGTCGACTTCCTCGTCGACGAAGTGTACGGTGCAGCCTGAGACCTTGACACCGTAGTCGAATGCCTGCTGCTGGCCATGCACCCCCGGAAAAGACGGCAACAGCGCGGGATGGATGTTCATAAGCCTGTCCTTGAAAGCCCTTACAAAATAGGGGGTTATTATCCGCATGTAACCAGCTAGGAGAACCAGGTCAACATCGCGCTTCCCCAGCTCTTTCACAACTTCCTTGTCGTAGTCCTCCCGCGAAACATATCCGCTGGGGTCCAGGTGAAGGGATTCAATTCCGTGGCTCTCAGCCCGCTCCAACGCGTAGGCGTCCTTCTTGTCGGATACTACGACGACCACCTGGGAGTCGGGTATCCACCCAGACTCCACATTGTCTATGATGGACTGCAGGTTGCTACCCCCGCCGGAGGCCAGGACGCCGATTAGGGCCATACGAGAATATTATATGTTGAGTTTTATAATGTGTATGTATGAGGTTACTGGCCGTCCTGGCGCTCGCCCTGCTGGCCTGCGGGTGCATGACAGGAGCTTCAGAAGAGCCTGTGAAGGTCGTGGACGTGGGCTCTGACCAGGGGAGAGTCGTGGAATCGGTGGTCGAGACTACCACAACAACTGTAGAGGTGGCGGAGACGGTCGATACGGCGGAACCCCAGGAAGGCGATGTCATCGAGGTCGGAGACGACGTGGTCATAGAGATAAGACAGACCACAACATCAACCACCGCAACTTCAACTACCACAACATCCTCCACTACAACAACCACTACGGATTCCACGACCACAACAACTTCCACGACCACGTCGAGCACATCTTCGACCACGCTTCCGTGCACCATAGAATGCTATGAGATAGAATACCCCAACCCCAGCAGCTGCGAACGGGGATGCTGCATAAGCGAGAACACCAGATGCCAGTACATAACCGGCGGACTGAGCCAGGGCGGACGGTGCAGGTGCCGTTAGAGGTCGATCCTGTCCCTCCACTTCCTTATGGCCTCTCCAGCAACGTAGATGGAGCCAGTGATGAGCACTAGGTCGTCCTCGGATGCAATGGACAATGCGTGGTCGACCGCGTCGGACACGCGCTCAACCGGGACGCCGTCCGCGTGCTTGAGGATTTCGCACGCCCCAAGAGCCCTCTTCAAATCGGCTCTGGTGGCGATGAGCACGTCAGCCTCTGAAAGAAGCCCTATCATGGGCTTGTATTCCTTGTCGGACATGAAACCCGCCACCACGACCAGCCTATCGTAATCCAGGGACCTTATGAAAGCCAGGGACTCACGCATACCCGCCGCGTTATGTGCTGAGTCAACTATTACCCTCGGGTTTTCCCGGACCAGGTCCAGCCTGCCGGGCCAATAGGCCTTCGGGACCGCTGACAGAATGTCACCACGCGTAGTGCCTAACTCTTCTGCTGCTGAGACCGCGCAGGCAATATTCAACGCCTGGAAGCCTCCGCGCATGGGAGACCTCAGCACATAGGATTCCCGGCCGGTCTTCATCTTGAACGAAACACCATCAAGGGAGGACTCGACATCACATAGGACTACATCCCCCCCGACCTTAACAACCCTTGAACCCCGCTCAGCCGCCGCGGAAGATATTATGTCCAATGCCTCCCCGGACGCAGCGGTCACAACCACCGACCCGCCGTGGATTATCCCTGCTTTCTCGACGGCGATCTCGCCGACTGTCGAGCCTAGATAGCTGGTGTGGTCGATCTCGACGTTCGTTATCACCTGGAGCTTCGACTCCACCGCATTGGTCGAGTCCAACCTGCCGCCCATCCCAACCTCCAAGATAATGACATCCACGCGCTCGTCGGCGAAATGCTTCAACGCCAACGCTGTGGTGGCCTCGAAGAAAGTGGGCTTGGAGCCCATAGAATCAATATGTGGCTTCAACCGCCCTGCCAATTCCGCGAACCTCTCCCTGTCGATCTGCACACCATCCACGCGAACACGCTCCGTGAAGTCGATCAACTCGGGTGAAGTGTAGAACCCAACCTTCCTGCCCGACATGCGGAGTATGGAATCCAACACACAGGCACAGCTACCCTTCCCATTGGTGCCCGCTATATGGACTATCTCACCGTCGAAACCGAACCCCAAAGAATCCAAGAGATCGCGGGTGTTCTCCAATCTGAAACGGTAGCCAAGCCGCTCAAAACCGCGAAGATAAGACAACGCACCCGAGTAGTCCATCAGAACAAACCGCTTATCACACCGTCGTCGTCGATGTCTATCACTTCGGCCGCAGGCCTCCTGGGCAACCCGGGCATGGTCATAACCTTCCCAGTCAACACCACGATGAAACCGGCGCCAGCCGACAAATGTATCTTCTTGACCGTTATCTTGAAGCCGTCCGGCCTCCCCAGCAATGTTGAGTCGTCGCTGAGGCTCTTCTGGGTCTTGCTCATGCAAACCGGGAGCTTGTCCAGGCCCTGGGCCTCCAGCTCCCGGATCTCATTCAACGCCCTCTCAGTGTATGTCACGCCGTCAGCCCCGTATATCTCCCGGGATATGGCCTCGATCTTCTCCCTAATGGGCTTGCCAGGATCATAGAGGAACCTGAAATCTGACTTTGACTTGGACGCCTTAAGCACTGCCTCAGCCAGCTCCAAACCGCCGTCGCCCCCCATGGAATGCACCTCCGACAGCGCGCAGTCGACCTTCTTGTCCCTGCACCTCCCCAGCACAAAGTCGACCTCAGCGTCCGTGTCAGTGGCAAACCGGTTGACTGCAACAACCAAGGGCACATTGAACTTCAACACGTTCTCTATCTGCTTCTCCAGGTTAGGCCATCCCTTCTCCAACGCCAGCAAATCCTCCATTTCATATTCGCTGCATCCGCCATGGTGCTTCAACGCCCTCACCGTCGCCACCAGGACGACCGCGTCAGGCTTCAAACCCGCCTGCCGGCACTTGATGTCGAAGAACTTCTCAGCGCCCAGGTCCGCGCCGAACCCGGCCTCGGTCACGACAACATCCGCCAGCTTCAACGCCATCTTCGTCGCCACCACGCTGTTGCACCCGTGGGCGATGTTAGCGAACGGACCGCCATGGATTATGGCAGGCCCGCCCTCCATGGTCTGCACCAGGTTGGGGTTGAACGCGTCACGCAAAAGGGCGGCCATGGCACCCTGGACCTTCAACTGCTCGACGGTGACAGGGTCGCCGAAGAACGTATAACCAACGACCATCCTGGCAAGCCGCTCCCTCAGGTCATGGTAGCTCTCAGACAGGCACAACACGGCCATGACCTCGCTGGCGGCGGTGATGTCATACCTGTCCTCCCGAGCCAGGCCAGAAGAGTCGGCCAAACCGACGAATATGCGGCGGAGGCTCCGGTCGTTCATGTCCGTGACTCGATGCCATCTGACACGGTTGGGGTTGATGTTGAGCTCGTTACCCTGGAATATGTGATTGTCCACGACCGCGGACAACAGGTTGTTGGCCGCGGAAACCGCGGGTATGTCGCCTGTGAAGTACAGGTTGATGTCCTCCATGGGAAGCACCTGACTGTACCCGCCGCCGGCCGCACCGCCCTTGATGCCCATAACAGGGCCGAGGGACGGCTCCCTTATGCACAAAACCGCGTTAACGTCCTTCTTCCGAAGCGCCTGGGTCAAGCCGACGGTTGTGGTTGTCTTCCCCTCACCCGGGGGTGTGGGAGTCATCGAAGTAACTAGCACCAGCTTACCGTCCCTGTTCTTCTTCAGCCGCTCCAAGAGCTTAACAGGCAGCTTGGCCTTGAACTTGCCATATGCCATGAGATCATCGGGTTCCAGGCCCAAATCTCCCGCAACCTCCTCGACAGGCCTCAGATCAACCGAATGCGCTATCTCAATATCAGATTTCATATTTGAATAAGAAACAAGGGATGAACGCTTAAAAAGAAAACATAATAACTATGCTTTCCATTAGATAGTATATGGCTGCTACGAGGAGGGTTGAGAGAATAGGATTTGACGGGGATCTGCCCAGGATCATAGCACACCCCGTGGACGAGCAGATAGTCGTATTAAGGAACCCCGACGTGCCCTTCAGGAGGGATGGGAAACATGTTGAAGGCCCGGTGGTCATGACCCGCGGGGGCATAGGCTACGTCGTCGGCAGCAACAGATTAGACGCCAGGGACGAAAGCCCTGAAAGAGCAGCCGAACTAGTCCGGATGAAGGATAGCATGGACCGGGGGGAGATCACCATAACAACACCATATGATATCTACACCGGCGGACTTTTCGGGGACAAGAGCAAACTGGCGATCGTGTTCACAAGCGGGGGGGAAGGGTCGAGCATCGGAGTCAACAACGCGGAGGTCACACGGGAACTGAGCAGCACACACGTCGTCCTAGGAGCATGGCAGGGCTTCCAGGCAGGGGTGAAGACAACAGAGGAGTTCGCAAGACAGCTTACCGTGTTAAACGACCCGGCAACCACCGAGAGGATGAGCCGCACGGGAGGCTCCACCCTTGGAATGTCACGCACAAAGGTCAGATTCGACTCCGAAAATCCAGAGGACATAGAGGCTGCTGAAAACCTCTTCACCAACGTGCGATACGTGGGCGTAGTATTCGGGAACGGGGGCGGAGACCACACACAGAACTTCATGAACTTGTACCTGAAGGCGCAGGCAGAGGGGGCAAGCCAGATTGTCATAGGAGTGACGCCGAAGAGCATGGACAACGACCTGGCAATAAATTTAAACGACGGGACAATCGCCAACTCACTGATGCTGGGATTCCCAACAACCGCGTATGTTATGCGCCGGCACTTCCTGGACGAGATGCAGAGCGCAGCCGGAGCAGGACGCGGCACGGTGGGGTTCTTCTTCGGACGCGGAGCGGGATGGACCGTCCTGGGAGCCATAAGGAACGACATGGAATACAGGGAGAATATGCGGGAGGACGGCATATTGACGGCGGACATGGAGAACAAGATGGACAGCCTCGGACCGCGGACGATAGGATTGGTGCCCGAGTATCCGGTGTCAATACCCTACTTCGCAGCCTCGATTAACAAAATCTACAACGAGGGTAGCATAGACGGGCAGGGAGGGGAAGTCAGGGACAAGTTCGTCGGAGTCGCAGTATCCGAAGGCTTCATGTTCACGGAACTGATCTCCGAATTCGAAAGGCTCACCAGGGAGAGGGAGGAGGGAAGGCTCACTGAAGAAATCGTCATCGAAAAGGTGTCCAGAAACGATTTGGAAGACCTGATAGAGGACGAGAACGTCAAGAGGATAATGGGTGAAAACCCGGAGATGGCCAAGAAATTCTTCGAACAAGTGATGAAGCCCAAACTGGACGTCTGGGAACACCCCAAAGTTGACTTCGGACCCCAGTTCGTGCACGCGGTGATGAACAGCAGCCTAACGGACGTGCCGAAAAACAATTATGCAGAGATAAAATACGAGGCGCGCACCGGAGAGACCGTACCCGCCGACCGGGCCCTGGGAGAGGTCACCGGCAGGGTGGAAGCCGAGACTATAAGAGCCGGCAGGTCGGGGGTGACCACTGTGACTTATGAGGCGGGCGAAGACCCGTTACTGATAGACCCCCGCAAGCGGGGGGCAAGCTTCATACCCTTCGAGGACATAGCCGGGATGAGCGAAGACCAGAACAACCTAAGGACTTTGGACCCCAACTACCTCAGAAAGCTGGGGATACTCATCGAACCCCATTTTGAGATGCCAGCCTAACAAGATTGTCAGGTTAGGTTGTTGGGGTTCCCCTGGCAGTTGACGCCGTTTTTCATGTGTCAAAGCACACTATTTTTTTATTATCACATCACCAACCACAGAATTACCCGCGAGCCCACCGTGTGGGCGCGCATCCATCACACTTTAGAGAACCCCAGAATAGCTATGGGAATACAACGATAAAAAGACTTAGTGGAGGAAGCAGCGCACGCCGGTGAAGACCATGGCCATCCCATGCTCGTCCGCGGCCTTGATGACCTCCTCGTCCCGTATGCTGCCCCCCGGCTGTATGACCGCGGTGACGCCGGCTTTCGCAGCCTCGTCGATGCCGTCACGGAAGGGGAAGAAGGCGTCCGACGCCATCACCGAGCCCTTGGCCAAATCCCCCGCCTTCATTGCGGCGATCTTCACCGCGTCAACCCGGCTCATCTGGCCGGCCCCCACGCCAACGGTCCGGTCACTGTTTGAGAGGATTATGGAATTGGACTTGGTGTGCTTGCACACCTTCCAAGCGAACAGCATGGCCTCTACCTCGTCGTCTGTGGGCTTTCGCTTGCCGACGGCCTTAAGGTCTGATTTCACTAAATCCTTCAAGTCGGTCGTCTGCAGCAGTAATCCGCCAACGACCCTGCGGACGTCCAATGCGTTCTTGTTGGCCTTCCTTATCTGCCCCACCTCCAACACGCGCATGTTCTTCTTCCTTTTCAATGTCTCCAACACCTCCTCAGAGTATGCGGGAGCGGCAACCAGCTCGACGAACGTGGAGGTGATGTCCTCAGCGGTCTTCGCATCCGGCTGGCGGTTCAACGCCACGATGCACCCGAACGCGCTAGTGGGGTCCGCGCTGTGAGCGAGCTCGTATGCTTTGGAGATGTTATCAGCCACACCCACACCAGAGGGGTTCAAATGCTTCACGATAACGGCTGCAGGGCGGTCGAACTCCTTCACCAGCTCCAATGCGCTGTTGACGTCTATGAGGTTGTTGAATGATAGGTGCTTGCCCCCCGCGACGAGGCGGGTCTTGGAGACTATTCCTTCCCCGGCGTTGTCATAGTAGTACGCGGCCATCTGATGGGGGTTCTCCCCATAGCGGAGGTCGTATGCTTTCTCAAGGTTTATGCTGAAATGCTGTGGGAAACTGCCGGGCTCGTACTCCTGACTCAAGTACCTGCTTATCGTCGAATCGTATCTTGCGGTGTGGCTGAACGCCTTGACAGCCAACGCATTCCTCGTCTCCCCCGAGACGCCCCCGGACTTTCGCATCTCCTCCAATACGAGCCCGTAGTCGGAGGGGTCGGTGACGACTGTCACATGCTTGTGGTTCTTGGCAGCTGCGCGGACGAGAGTCGGGCCACCTACGTCTATCATCTCCAACGCATCATCCAAGGTTACATCCTCCTTTAGAATGGTCTGCTCGAAGGGGTATAGGTTCACCACCACCAGGTCTATGGGCTCGATGACCTGCTCCTTCAACTGGCGCATGTGCTCCCCGCTATCCCTCCGCGCCAGGATGCCCGCGTGGATCTTAGGATGCAAGGTCTTGACCCGCCCGTCCAGCATCTCAGGGGACTCGGTGACATCAGACACCCTTACGACAGGCAGGCCAGCATCAGACAACACCTTAGCCGTGCCACCGGACGATATCAGCTTCACCCCGAGCTCATGAAGGCCCCTGGCAAAATCCACAACACCGTCCTTGTCATACACGCTGAACAACGCAGTCGCAGCCTTCAACCTAAAACACCAGTAAAAAACTAAGGACTAACCAGTATAAAACTACTCGACCGCTTGCGCAGCCTTTAATGTGTTCTCCAAAAGCATGGCTATGGTCATCGGGCCCGCGCCGCCTGGGACGGGGCTTATGTACGAGCATTTGTCTTTGACTTTCTCAAAATCCACGTCGCCGACGGTTTCGCTATCTTTTTTCGCCACCCCCACGTCAACGACGACCGCGCCCTCCTTCACCATGTCCTCCTTGATCAGGTGCGGGACTCCCGTCGCAGGCACGAGTATGTCAGCACGCCTCGTGTGAAACCCTAGGTCTTCTGTCTTCACATGGCAGACTGTCACGGTAGCGAACCGGTTGAGGAACAGCATGGCCAACGGCTTCCCCACCACAGTACTATGGTTGACTATCACAACCTCCCTGCCCTCAACAGGAATCTCATACTCGTCCAATAATCTTATCACGCCCTTTGGGGTGGCTGCTACCATGCGCTCATCACCGGCCATAAGCTCCCCCATGCTCCGGGGGTGGAAGCCGTCAACGTCCTTCGAGTGCGACACCGCGGCTAACACACGGTTTACGTTGATGTTGTCAGGTAGCGGGAGCTGCACGAGGATGCCATGGACTTCCTTGTCTTTGTTCAACCCATCAATCACAGACAACAGCTCTTCCTCGGACACATCCTCGGATAGGTCTCTGCGGACAGAATGAAAACCAGCTTCCCGGCAGGCCCGGTCCTTCATGCCGACATACATCCTAGAAGCAGGGTCACCGCCGACGAGGACAGTTGCAAGACCTGGTTTAACGCCAAGTTTAGAGGCTTTCTCCTTCAGCTCGGCCCTTACCCTGGCCGAGACCGCCTTGCCATCCAAGATTACAGTCATTTGTAGACCGGAAACTTACTGCAGAGGCTGCCAACCTCCGCCTTCACCTTATCCCTTACCTTCTCGCTCGAGGGGTCCGATAACACTTCGCTTATCCAGGAGCCGATCAAGTTCATCTCAGACTCGCCCATACCCCTGACAGTGACCGAAGGGGTGCCAACCCTTATCCCAGAGGTGACGAACGGCTTCTCATTGTCGTAGGGTACGGTGTTCTTGTTCAAGGTTATGCCTGCCGCGCCCAACGACTCCTCAGCCAGCTTCCCAGTGAGTCCCTTGTTCGAAAGGTCCGCCAGAATGAGATGGTTGTCCGTCCCGCCCGACACCAAGTCGAAACCATTATCAGAGAGTGTTGAGGCCATTGCCTTGCTGTTCTTCACCACCTGCTCCATCACCTTCTTCCTCTCACTTGTCATGTTCTCCTTGAAGCAAACGGCCTTCGCAGCGATTATGTGCATGAACGGCCCGCCCTGACACCCGGGGAAAACCGCACGGTCAACGTCCTTCGCATGCTCTTCCCGGCACATTATCATCGCGCCCCGGGGGCCCATCAGCGTCTTATGGGTTGTGGTAGTGATATAGTCCGCATATCTCACAGGCGACGGATGAACTCCCGCAGCAACCAATCCTGCGATGTGAGCGATGTCCGCCAACAGCAACGCGCCGACGTCGTCGGCAATCTCCCGGAACTCCTTGAAAGGCACAGTCCTCGGGTAGGCGCTGTATCCGCAGACGATGATCTGGGGCTTCACCTCCCGGGCCCGGGCGAGCACCTCATCATATTCTATCACACCCGTCTCCTTGCTGACGGTGTAGAACTCCCCCTTGTAGATTTTCCCGGACTCGTTTATTTTGTAGCCGTGACTGAGGTGGCCGCCGTGGCTCAGCTCCATGGACAGTATCTTGTCCCCTGGCTTCAACGCCGCAAGATACACGGCAAGGTTGGCCTGGGTGCCGCTGTGGGGCTGCACGTTAACATGATCAGCGCCGAATACCTTCTTGGCCCTTTCTATGGCCAGGTCCTCAACCAAATCGACGTTCTCACAACCCCCATAGTATCGCTTATGAGGATAACCTTCAGCGTACTTGTTGGTCATCACGGAAGAGCATGCCTCGCGCACCGCCTGCGATGTGAGGCTCTCCGAGGCTATGAGGTTTATGCCCTCCTGCCGCCTCTCCTCCGCCCCTATAGCCTCCAAAACCCGGGGGTCAACCTCCGCCAAACTCCTGTAAAACGAAACGTCCATGAGGATACAATATATGGGACCCATATTATAATAAAAACAGGACAAAACCGGATTTCACAATAGTTTAAACAATTATATGAACTATTAAAAGGAAAACAGGTATAATTCAAACAAAGACAAGCCTTATATTGCCATCCTCCCTACTACTATAAGCTGTTTCTGGGCCTGTAGCCTAGCGGATGCTGCTCACATGCGTTCGCGCAGACGAAACTGCAACAGCAGTCTAGCCTAAGGCGACAGCCCAAAATAGAAAACATAGAAGGAAGCACATTCACGGGCCTGTAGCCTAGCGGATAAGGCGACAGCCTTCTACGAGCCCCTTTCTTTTAAAAAAAGAAAGGTGCTTCACCCCCAAAGAAAAAAATAGGGTGGTGAGGAAGGGTTCGGGGATAGCTGTAGATCATGGGTTCGAATCCCATCAGGCCCACAAGAATTTTTTATGTTGGGGTTAAGGGGTTTTATTTCCATCATTTTAATCCCTAATATGCGCTTATGTTGTCTGATAGTCCTTATCCTCATTTTCTCAGGCTGTATGGGAGGATATGACAAAACAGAAGAATCAAAGCCAGACAATTATTGTGAAACCGATCGAGATTGCAGCCCTCTCGGATGTTGTTGTCCTAAAAAATGTACGGGTTCAGTATATGCCAGCCAGTACTATTATGAAAACTGTAAAGGGAAACCCTGTCCAGAAGTAGTATGTAACCCTGTTGTGACATGCACTTGTGAAAATAACATGTGTAAAACACACAAAGATAGTGTATTCAAAAAAACCACTTCATCAACTCAATCCACCACGACAACTTTGAAGATTGGGACTGATTATTCTGAACTAATCCACATGTATACTGACAAATTCGACTCAAACAGTTCTATAATCAAATGCCAAAATGATGATGACTGTATCTTAGTCCCAAATATTGGTAGTTGTAATGCTGGTGGCATAAATATAGCCATCAATAAGGATTTCCAAGAGGGGTGGAACAAGCAACTAAATGAAGAACGTAGAGGGATGGTGTTTGCAGGAGTCATGTCGCAGCATTCATCATGTTTCTCAAATCCAGTTTGTAACGATAATAAATGCACGACTGAGATTAACAATACAATGATTTGCAGTCAACAGGATATTCGTGGAAACTGTGAAAATCCTGCATATGCGAATAACTGGAAAAAGGAACTGGGTATACGATGTGAAGATCTTAATGCAATATGTCAGTGGGGGATAGGGAATATCAATGCATCAGACTTCATAAATTGGGATGAGAACTTCGGGTCGTGGGGGGATGAATACGGGACATTCATCCAACTTAGAGATTTTAGCGGATATGAGTACGACCTAAACTCCTCGGTGGACGAAAAATTAAAGGTCTACGCATTACGTCGTGAGAAAAGCAGGAATATATCAAAGGAGTTCATAGCTTTCCTGAAGCAGTTGGATGTGAGTATAGATGAGGATAGGAGTTTCGGGAAGATAATGGTTGTCGGAGGACGAAAAGATGACATGCAAAAGGTCATCTTCCACCCCTATGTCGAGTCATATTCCAGAGATAACCCGGGATTCCCGGAGGATATTTTCACAGAAACTGAGCTGAAATATTGCATGACTGATGATGACTGCATAAGTATTGAAGCATATAGGAATGGATGTACGGCCGGTGGGACATCAATACCCATGAATAAAAAATTCAAGGAGTATTGGACCGATAAGAGATTGTCAGATACTCTTTTTACAGGAACTACTGGGGTGCTATCCTTCCATTGGTCCTGTTTTGCAATCCCAAAATGTCTGAACCATAGGTGTGCATTAGTCAATACAACGTGTTCAAGTCCTGAGGATTGTGACGGAGGATACTACTACGAAAAGTTCAGTGAAGGAATAATATGCAAAGACAATAAATGTTATGGGGATATTTAGGCTTCAAAAAAGGTTCTATTTTTGTCTAATAGTTGTTCCAGACTAACTTATAGTGACTATATATTGCAATAATCTATATTATAGATATCGAGAAAAATTATATATTGTAAAAGATATATTATGAAAAGGAGTGATTTTCCAGCCCCAAATGGCAGGTTTTCAAAGAATTCCGATGGAGACCTTACATTCATCCCAAACAGGATAATCCGGGATATTGAGGGACTATACTCTTCGGAGATAGTGAGCCTTCTTTCAAAGGCTGACAGGATGCTTGGTTCCCTGGACCGGTGTAGTCAAAGCGACCCGAACATTGACTTCCTCGTCGCGCCCTACATACGGCTCGAGGCTGTCGCGAGCTCAAGAATCGAGGGGACTCAGACAACTTTAACGGACTACTACAAGCTGGAGGCAGAAAAGAAAGGGGAACACGACCCGGACTATATCGAGGTCAACAACTACATCAAAACGATGATGGCAGGCTTTGAGAGGGTCATTGGCGGACAAAAAATCGACCTCCCCTTCGTCAAATCACTTCATAAGACCCTTGTAGCGGGAAGCGAGCGCACAAAGGGGGTTCCCGGCCATGTCAGGACGAAACAGAACTGGATAGCCCCCATGAACTCGCCGATAGAGCTTGCGACATATGTCCCACCAGATCCAATTAAACTGGAGCCCCTGCTAAAGGATATGCAAGGATTCATCCTGAAAGACGATGACATCCCGCCGCTCATAAAGACGGCATTGATACACTATCAGTTCGAGGCGATACACCCGTTCGAAGACGGAAATGGGAGGGTCGGGAGAATCATCAACTCCCTCTACCTCGGCCAGGCAGGAT
Organism: Candidatus Altarchaeales archaeon; assembly: GCA_014727915.1. Classification (GTDB taxonomy): domain Archaea; phylum Altiarchaeota; class Altiarchaeia; order IMC4; family SCGC-AAA252-I15; genus WJMO01. Next base: position 490,566 of record WJMO01000006.1, read on the forward strand.
GCCTCCACAGCCCGATCCTGTTTTTGAGCTTCTATTTCCAAAAGCACAGGGACGAATACTGGGCGAGGTTGTTGAGGACCAGCCAGCAAAGCGACTTCGACGGATGGCTTAGATTCTTTTTGAAGGGCATTATAGAGCAATCGCAAAGGTCTATAGAGCTTTCAAACAAGATAGAAGGGTTGCATACCAGCTATCAGGAACGTCTTGAGAAAAAGAGGGTCACAGCGACCACATTAAAGGCTTTGAGGCTGCTTTTCACAGGCAACCCATTCGTGTATATGACCGAGCTTGCAAGGGAGCTGGACGTCCATCTTCCGACGGCAAAGAAGGCGATAACACAGCTTGAGAAAGAAGGCATCCTGAAGCAATCAAAGGTCAAAAAGCCAGCAATCTACTTCGCCCCCGAGATAATAGATACATTACGGAAGGCTGAAAAGGAAATGCTCAAATAACGCTCACAAGGACGCAAAAAAGGGAGTACGTACTGGTGGGGTGGTCAGGCATCAGGCCCGCATCAAATTAGATTAGACCAGGGGTTCGAACGCTCGGAAACCGAAGGTTTCCGGCGCGCCAAAATCCGCAGGCTTTTGAGCGTCCCATCAGGCCCGATACAGGATAATAATTGGGTGAGTGTTTGCTTGAGGCCGAAACACACTTTTTTTCCGTTGGAAAAAACCGACCCAGCTGGCGCAGGGAATAAAGACCCGAGTCAGGTGTGCTAGAATGCTCTTGCCACAATAACCGAGGCAGCTGACAACAGAAGAGTTAGCACTGGCATGCAAACACACGCAGTATCGGCTGGTCTATCGGGAGAGGGAACAGTTGATGATGGTTTTCGGGCGGGGTATTTCGCTTCGTTTATGATTTCAAATGCTGCGGTTTTTGTCTCGTCCTTTTCCGGGTTTAATATGCTCACATCAAGTGTGTAGTAGACGCCATCAGAGTAGAAGTCGAAAAAACACTGTTCCTCGTCGGAGCCCGCCATTTCACATATGTAATATAGAGTGTGGCCAGAGTATGTGGCCTTTCCCACATTTCCCTGTTCATAGCCTTTTTTTAGGTCAGTCCATTCCGAGCTGCTCATATGTTGTTTCTCGAAGATGGCGACGATCCTATCGTCTGTTGAAGCATAGGATCTGCTGTTCAGGCTTTCCTCAACCATGGTCAGGTCTAATGCTGGCACATGGTCAGGGAAGGTTAGTTCGGCGACCGCCGGTGGTGAAAGGATGAGGAGTGCGAGGATGGCGAGATTGGAATGTTTCAGCATATAGAATGATTTGAGGAAGTGAATAAAAAACCCAGATTCTGCCATCAACACCCACAATACAGAAATCCCATTAAATATTTTTTTATATTGAATATTGCATTAGATAATGTCATGAAAATAGGTTTAATCCTGGGTTTGGTGATGTTAGCCTCTGGGTGTCTCTGCTGCTGCAGTGGGGGATCTGACTATGGAGACTATGACTATGATGATTGGGATGCACCAACGGATTATGCGGCAGCTACGGTAGCCTCTCCCAGTGGGGGCCCCAGGTTGGACTGCCTAGACGGGCATACACTCAATGACATCATGTGCTACAAGGCAGGGGGTGGGATTTCAACGGATGCCAGCCTCTGCAAGCAGATAGATGATCCGATTGGAGTTGCCGCATGCCTTGGTGGTGTGGCAGCAGTTAAAGACGATCCTAGCCTATGCAGTCAAAGCAGGGGGGACTTGCATGATTTCTGCGTTGACGTATCCAATAGCAACTTCGCAGGAGAAACGGCAGGTAGCTTGGAGGAGAAATATCCCTTCCTGAAGCGGTGGGAGTAGGGCGTTCATGGATATCCTGTCACCGGTATTTAACCTTTGTTTGCCTAAGTTCTTGTCATAATGGCGGATAGGATGTGGACCTACCCTGAGTTGAGGTTTGTCTTCGTCAACCAGTTGAAGTACACACCCCAGGAGTTGGCCCTGCATGTCAATCGGGAGTTCCACGATGGGGATGACGTGAGGAGCGCCGTTGACATAGAGAATATCAAGAGGGGCAGGAACATATTCAACAAAGACCAGGGCTTCTGACCGCTTTTAATTCTGTTGTTTCTTATGAGTTACGATGAAATCCGCTGACTTGAAGTCTTCAGCCGCCGCTGTCTTCGCAGTGTCGATGATGGGCTATCTGATGACCTTGGCTCCCACCGTGTATGGGGGGGACAGCGGGGACATGATAACAGCCTCGTATAATCTTGGCGTGGCACACCCCACAGGGTACCCCCTTTATATGCTGTTGGGCAAGGTGTTCTCGCTCATCCCGGTTGGGACGGTGGCCTACAGGTATAATCTGATGAGCGCGGTGTTCAGCGCTTTGGCTGCGGTTTTCATCTGCCTAACCACGATTTCTTTCACTAAGTCCAGGTTGGCGGGTGTGGGGTCTGGGTTGATGGTGGCCTTCTCCCACGCGATTTGGGACCAGGCCACTGTCGCGGAGGTCTACGCCTTGAACGGTTTCTTCGTTTCCCTGCTGATCTGGCTGGCCGTAAGGTTCAGGGAGAAGCGGGATAAGACTCTGCTTAGATACATCGCCTTCGCCTTTGGGCTGGGTTTGACAAACCACATATCCCTGGTGTTTTACGCGCCCGCATTCGCGTACCTGTTGTATGAGGGCAATAGGAAGGCGTTTATGAAGATAGGAGCGGAGGTCAAGGCCTTCCTTGTGGCGCCGCTCCTCTTGTATCTATACATTCCATTGCGGGCTGGCAACAGGGTTTACAGCTGGGGTGACCCCAGGGGCGCGGCGGGTTTCATAAGGCATGTCACGGGGAGCATACACCGGCAGACCTACACTCTAACATTGAGCAAAGAGGGTGTTTTCGAGCGTTTCTTCGGTTTGTTGTATCATTATTTCAGGCAGTTCTCCCTTGCGGGTGCGCTTGTGTTGGCTGGCCTATACAACCACGGCGGCAAGAACAGGACATACCTCCGGTTCACTGGCCTTATGGTTGGCGCCGACCTCATCTACGCCCTCTTCATAAACGATGTTTCGCTTCGGATCACCACATTCTGCATCCCCAGCATAATGGCCTTGGGCGTCTGGTCAGGTTATGGATTCCGGGACGTCTTCAAAAGTTTCAAGAGGGGAAAGGACAATGCCTTTGAGGCGGTCGCGGTGGCGGTTGTAGTCCTGATAGTGTTCGCCTCCAACCATTACATAAGCGACCGGTCCGATAATCTCATAGCATACGATTATGCGATGAACATATTGAGGTCCGTGGACGAAGGGGGTGTTGTCTTCGCGGAGGGTGATAATACCGTGCTGCCTTTGAATTATCTTCTGCTTGTCGAGGGAGTTAGGCCGGATGTGACCTTGTACGAGCGCACGGGTTTCCTAAGCCACAGACTATACGGGAAAGACTTCATATTCCTAGATGAGGATGAGCACGGGGAAGCCCGGGACAGGGTCGAGTATGAGGTGGTCCAGGAGGGCAGGCCGGTATATTATACGACCAAATCCGATGTTGACCTTCCAGGGTACGATCTGGAGCAGGCGGGTTTAGTGTATAAGGTCGTGGCAGAGGGTGAAGAAGGCCCCTCAGAGGATTATTGGAACCTATACGACTACCGGGGAGTTTGGAACCAGACCACCTACGAGGACTTCATGACCAGGTACATAAAGGCGGCCTATTACCTTCGCCTTGCGGAATACCGTATGGGAGAGGACAAAGACGCCGCTTTGGAGTTGCTCAACGACGCCAAGAGGCTCCTCCCAGACAATGTGGAACTCCACTATGACATAGGCAACATACTACTGAGCAAAGGCGACTATAAGGGCGCGGTGGAGGAGTTCGGGAAGGTTTTAAAGGAAGACGCCGAGAATGTGAAGGCCTTGAACAACAGGGGCTATGCATATGCGATGATGGGATACGGTGAAAGCGCCAAGGAGGATTATATCAAGGCTCTGAAGTTGGAGCCAGGATATCTTAAGGCGCGTTTCAACCTGGCGGGGGCGCTGATGGCAGAGGAGAGGTTCGGAGAGGCCAGCCAACAGTACAAGCTCATAGTCGCCGCTGACCCCGAGTACGCTAACGCTTACTTCAACATGGGAGTGAGCCTGTACAGGACCGGCGACCACCAGGGCGCAGTGGATGCGTGGACCAGGTATCTGGATTTGAGCCCTGACAGCCCCAGGGCCGGGGAGATACTCGAGCAGATTGAGATAATAGAGGACCAGTATGCTATGGAGCAGAACCTGCTAGAATGCTCCAACGACAGCGACTGCACAGTAACAGAATATCCGATAAACGCGTGCTGCATGCAAAGGAAGTGCAGGTGGAGGGCTATAAACAAGGAAGGGCTTGAGCTCCAGGAGAGATGGAGGGAAGATGAGTGCGGAGAGGAAATCAAGTGCATGGTGGATGACTGCGGGGAGCCGGACCGGGAGGTACAGTGCGTCAAGTTCAAGTGCAAGCTAATATAGAAGCGAGGCGATTGATTAAACGATGATCGGGAGGAAGAGCATTGAAGAGGTTGTTGGAGGATACGACGGGGAAGATGTTAAGGTCGGGGTTCTAGCATCCCACAGCGCGTTGGATGTGGCTGAGGGCGCGGTAGCTGAGGGGTTCCGGACGGTGCTCTACTGCCAGAAGGGACGGGAGAAGACCTACGCAGAATACTTCAAAGCCCGGCGTGACGGCGAGGGTAACCTGGTGCGTGGAGTGGTCGACGAGGCCAGGGTCTACGGCAAGTTCAGGGAGATGGTATCCGAAAAGGAGCAGGAGAGGATGAAGGAGGATAACGTGCTTTTCATACCCAACCGTTCCTTCACGTCATACATTGACCTCAAGACCATCGAGGATGACTTCAGGGTGCCCATGGTGGGTTCGAGGAACATGCTGAGGAGCGAGGAACGGGGTGAGCAGCAGGACTACTATTGGCTTCTCGAAAAGGCGGGGCTGCCGTTCCCGGAGAAGATTGACAACCCAGAGGCCATTGACGACCTTTGCATTGTTAAACTACATCACAAACAAAAAAGGTTGGAGAGGGGTTTCTTCACCTGCAAGAGCCAAGAGGAATACGAAGAAAAATCCGCCCAGCTGATAAAAGACGGGGTTATAACAGCTGATGCGCTGGAGCATGCGCGAATCGAGCGGTACATCATCGGCCCCGTCTTCAACCTGGACTTCTTCTACAACCCCTTGGAGGATGAGTTGCCTAAGATCGAGCTCTTGGGCGTTGATTGGAGGTTCGAGTCCTCACTGGACGGGCATGTGCGGCTGCCCGCAGCCCAGCAGATGGAGCTGGTGGGCACGAAGCAGGAGATACCTGAGATGACCGTCTGCGGCCACAACAGCGCAACACTGCGAGAGTCGCTCTTAGAAAATGCCTTTGACCTGGCTGAGAAGTTCGTGGAAGCCAGCAAGGAACACTACAAGCCAGGTATCATAGGGGCTTTCTGCCTGCAGACCTGCGTGGACAAGGACCTCAACTACTACATCTACGATGTCGCCCCGAGAATCGGAGGGGGGACGAACGTTCACGTGGCGGTCGGCCACCCCTACGGGAACGCGCTGTGGAGGAAGGAGATGAGCACCGGCCGACGCACCGCCCAACTCATAAGGGAGGCTGTGGAGCAGGACCGGGTGAATGAGATAGTAACCTGACCTTAACCGACTAGCTCGGATTTAAGGTTTTGATTCGAAAGAATAACAGTATGGGCAGCATCAGGTTCTCCGCTTTCCAGAAGAGAAACGAGTCGGTCCCGGCAGAGCTTGTGCCAGATATAGAGGGGATGTGGAGTTACTGGGCCGGTACCGTATGGCCGCCGCAGATGGTGCTTCAACCGCTTGACCTCCGAGACACCGATGTTTTCATGGACGTTGGTTGCGCTATTGGAGAGCACGCGATATACGCGGGCTGCAGGGGAGGGACGTCTGGGGCAGGGGTCAGGGAATCTTATGGCCTGGACAATCCTAAGAAGATGATACGTCTGGCGAACATGCTGTCAAGGGCCGTGAAAATGGGGCATCCACTGGCTGATAAGGTATGGGACTATCACCGATACGGACAAGACGCCCTAGGAGGCATGAGGATGCACGTTGAAAGATGCCAGGATGAGATAACTGATAATGCGCCGCTGCTGGATAACGTGAGATTCGCCTGTGTCAACCCCTATTATCTGCCAATAAGGTCGGACTCTGTGGACAAGCTGCAGAGCCTGTCAACGATCTCATACGAGCCTGACCCGTTGAAGAGGAGGAACATGATCAAGGAACAATTGAGGGTCGTCAGGGCGGGAGAGGGGAGGATACATGTTTTGGGCCACGACTACCACCCCACAAAAATGCCCAGGAACATGTTTGACGACCAGCCACTCCACCTGCAAAACGAGTATATCACGCTGCCTCATGAGTTCGAGGAAGTAGCAGGATTACTGGGTGTGAAGCTAAGGAGGGTCCAGGATTCGCCCGTATATGATCCTGGAAGGCACGGTGCAGTATATTTGGTGGAGGAGAAGGCCAAACCCCTGCCGAAAGGAATATTCAGGTTTTGAATTATTATATTTGTCTGATTCCTAAATTTTATATTATGAGCATAGCAACCGCGGATCCTGCAACCGTAGAGGGGGCTAATATTCCTGTGGAACTGGCAGAGGACCCTGCAGAGCACATGATCACCCGGAAGGAGTATGACGCCTATTTGAAGGCTGCCCGTGAGCGGGCCAGGATACCGCCGGGAAGCCAGAACAGTAAGGGCTACGAGGACATTGAAGGCAGGCTATCTGGTATGGAGGGCATGAGCAGGCGAGAAGCCAGGACCCTGGTGAAAAGAGTATGTCATGATCCTAACCGGCAGGGGGCGGACTGCGACCTCGGGGGAACGTGGCAGCCCATGTTCTTCGCATACCTATACTACAGGATCAGCAAGGACGCGGGTTTGAAATATGACCCGATAGTGCCGTATATCACAGTGGACAAACTCGACGGAGACCTGCACGCGAGGATGGCTGAGGCGCGGAGAAAGAGGTTCTCGCCGCGCAGGTTACTGGATGGGGACTGAAAGGCTTTTATAGCTCGTTTTCTATAATGCTTTAATGGTTGCTGTAGCTGAAGTACACCGGATTCTCGACGATTACGATCACAGCAGCGTCTCCGTAGCCACCATCGGCAGCCATAGCGCATTGAACATCTTCAAGGGAGCGAGGGAGGAGGGTTTCAAGACCGTGTGCATCTGCAAGAAAGGAAGGGAGAAGACATACAACCGGTTCGGGCTGGTGGACGATTACATCATGATAGACGACATGAACGACACCGCCTCCGAGGAAGTGCAGGAGAAGCTCAGGGAATTGAACAGCATCGTAATACCCCACGGTTCCTTCAACGCCTACATAGACCAGGCTAGGATGGACGAGTTCAGAGTGCCCATAATGGGCAACCGCACGCTGTTGGAGGTGGAGACCTCACGGGTCAAACAGCACGATTGGATGAGGTCCGCGGGTTTGAAGGTCCCGAAGATATTCGAGTCCGCCAAGGACATCGAGGAACTGGCTTTCGTCAAATTTCCAGGGGCGAAAGGTGGGAAGGGCTACTTTGTGGTGGACAGCGAGGCAGCCTTCAAGAAGAAGATGAAGCTTATGCTCAAGAAGAATCTCATAACCAAGGAGGAGGCCAAGAACCCCTATATACAAGAGTACATAATCGGCGTGAACGCCTACCCCCACTACTTCCACAGCCCGTTGAGGGATGAGACTGAGTTCCTCGGCGTGGATAAGAGGTATGAGTCGAGTGTGGACGGCGTCTTCAGGATACCGGTGCCAGAGCAGATAGGGCAGGAGATAAGCCCAACATTCAGCATCGTGGGCAACTTCCCCATGGTGCTGAGAGAATCGCTTTTGGATGAGATATTCGACATCGGCGAGAAGATCGTGAAGGAAAGCGAGAAACTCGCCCCTCCAGGGCTTATAGGCGCCTTCTGCCTTGAAGCCATCATAAAGGAGGATCTGGAGATAATAGCCTTCGAGATATCCTCTAGGATCGTGGCCGGCTGCAACGCCCTGATAGGGAGCAGCCCATACACATACCTGATGTACAATGAACCGATGTACATGGGCAAGAGGATAGCCAGGGAGATAAAAGAAGCAGTCAAAGAAGACAAACTCAAAGAACTGGTAACCTGAACCGGGTGCTTGAGGGGCGTAAGCCCCGAAACACACCTTTGTCGTCGGCTAACTCCGACATGGGCAAGAGGATAGCCAGGGAGATAAAAGAAGCAGTCAAAGAAGACAAACTCAAAGAACTGGTAACCTGGTATTTGGGGGGTGTTTTATTTCATTTTTAATAGGTGTGGTCTCAATATATTGTATCTCTTATTCAGAGTCGAAAAAAAAAATTTGAGGTGAAAAAACATGGGTGAAGGACAGCAGCCTCCCGCGGGTGTGAACCCGGACAGGGTGGGGATATTCATGGATGTGTTGGACAACATAATTAGTGACTTGAACGATAACGCTGAATTACAGAAGGTCTTTGGCGTGCCTGTTTCCCGCGCGCTGGTGGTCGTTGCAGACAACAATGACCTGCGCATCGAGGAAGGAGGCAGGGTGCCCTTGAACGAGGAACAGCAGCAGCTATTCCTGAGGGTGTTGGACGAGGTCATAAGGGCCAACTCAGTGTAAGGTGAAGAAGCCTTCGCTGAGGATCTCAGACTCCGGCGTCATATTCGAGGTCAGGGTCACGCCGTCAGCAAGGGAAGAGGGTGTTTCCCTTGAGGAGGGTGTGATAAGGGTCAGGACACGCGCGCCGGCGGATAAGGGCAAGGCTAACAAGGCCGTCGTCCAGCTTTTGAAGGAGTTCTTCGGCCCCTGCGAAATCGTGGGCGGGCAAAGGTCAAGGAAGAAGACGGTAAAAACTGGAAAACGCGATGAAGACGGCTTTTACGCCTGTTTAGAGGCTCTTGGACGGGGGCAGACGGTGTGATTGGCTTTTATAAGCCATGAATGCGTAAAAATAGGCAATTGAATTCGCAAGTCAGGAATTCAAATTCACAAACATCACTTTCATAATCTGCACGCAGGTTAAATCAGACGTTTGTTGTAACGCTTTTTCTGGCTTGTAGGAGTTGAGAAACTTTAGAGGTGATAAGTATGGCTAAAGCACCAGCTGATACGGTAAAATACAACATATACGCAGACATAACCATCGACGGCGTCGTGGAGAAGCCGGACGTGGTAGGAGCATTATTCGGGCAGTCCGAGGGTCTACTCGGGGAAGAATTGGAGCTGAGGGACCTGCAGAAGACGGGTAGGATAGGAAGGATAGAAGTCGACATAAAGACGAAGTCTGGGAAGAGCCAAGGCAAGATTCTAGTGCCCTCCAGCCTGGACATGGTCGAGACCTCGATCATAGCCGCCACTATAGAGATGGTGGACAGGGTCGGACCCTGCAATGCGAACATCAAGGTGACTAACGTCGTTGACGCGCGGACCAGCAAGAGGAAGTCCATGGTCGACAGGGCCAAGATAATCCTTAAGAAGCTTATGCAGGATGAGATACCCGAGAGCATGGAGTTGGTGGATGAGGTCCGGAAGTCGGTGCAGTTATCGGAGATAACGACCTACAGGGGCTTGTCGGCTGGGCCGGCAGTGGAGGACAGTGACTCTGTGATATTGGTCGAGGGCCGGGCTGACGTCCTGAACCTGCTCAAATGCGGGATCAAGAACGCTGTGGCAATAGGCGGGACGAACATCCCCCGGGCGATCTCGGAGCTGAGCAAGAGCAAGACAAGCATAGCCTTCGTCGACGGGGACCGTGGCGGGGACATAATATTGAACGAGCTGCGGCAGGTGGCGGACATAGACTTCGTCGCCAAAGCACCGTCCGGGAAGGAAGTGGAGGACCTGGGCAAGAAGGAGGTCATCATGGCCTTGAGGAAGAAGGTCACCACAGACCAGGCCAAAAACGGCAGGGGCCGGAAGAACGGAGCGGCCGCGGACGGGGAGAGCCTTTTGCCCGAGCTGTCGAAGGTGAAGGGAAAGCTAAGCGCTCGACTCTACGGTGCGGATAAGAAGATGATAACCGAGATAGAGATCAAGGACCTGATAAGCACCCTGGGGAAGGTGCAGCCGGCGTATGTCGTGTTGGATGGGATAATAACCCAGCGTCTTGTGGACAGCGCACATGGCAGCGGGGTCAAGGTCTTGATCGGCGTGAACACTGCAGCCGACATAAAGAACAAGCATAACATAAGCTTGCTTACTGAGAAGGCTGCAGCCGGTTAGAGGAAAATCTGCTCCTAATGCGGTGTGCGCGGTTTTTAAGCGCACGCCCATCCTCGCTTATTTTAACCCGTGGCCGTATTGTCTATACGGTAACATGATATTGGATGATATAGAGTCTACTGCTGACGTGGTTGTGCCCAGCGACCCGATAGCCCGGGTCATAGGCCAGGATAACGCCATCGAGAAGATACATGTTGCCATACGGCAGAGGAGGAACCTGTTGCTCGTAGGGCCGCCGGGTGTGGGAAAGAGCATGCTCGCTCAGGCGTTGGCCAAGCATCTGACCCCTCCCCAGCAGCAGATAAGCGTATTGCACAATCCCAAGGCCCCAAACAGGCCTGTCGTCGAGGTCATGCGGAAGGACGAGATAAGCAGCAGGAGCCAGAAGGAGGGGTTGGCTACGGGGCGTGTCGTAAGCCCCATGGAAGTCCCTTCCTTCGTTGCTGAACGGCTTGGGTTCAGGTGTGGGAGCTGCGGCTCATTGAGCGGGGTGGAGTTCCTAACCTGCCCCCGCTGCGGGTCCAACAAGTACAGCAGGATGGTCAAGAGCAGGCAGGAGAACCCTGTGAACAAGATGCTCACTGACGTGTTCGAAGTCGGCCCTGTTAAGCCTGAGAAGGAGGTGCAGACGTCTAGGATAGGATACGGGGGTTCGGAAGAGGTCGTGGTATACCAGAGGACCAGCGAGGGGAAGGTGCGGGTCCTGGACCAGAAGGCTTTGGAGGAGATAAGGCAGTTGAACGAGAGGGATAAGCGCCATGTCATAGTCCCGTTGGAGCGGAAGAACTTCGTGCACATGAGCGGGGCTACTGAGACGGAGCTGTTGGGGGATGTCCGCCACGACCCCTACGGCAGCCACCCGGAGATCGGAACACCCGCATATCTAAGGGTCGTGGCGGGCGCTATACACGAAGCCCATGAGGGGGTCCTGTTCATAGATGAACTGCCCCACCTGGAGCACCTGCAGAACTTCATCTTGACCGCCATGCAGGAGAAGAAGTTCCCAATAACGGGCAGGAACCCCCAGAGCGCGGGGGCTTCCGTGAAAGTCAAGGACGTGCCCTGCGACTTCCTTTTCGTCGGAGCCTGCAACATAGTGGACGTGTCCAAGATCCTTCCGCCGCTGAGGTCGCGCATCATAGGTAACGGTTATGAGATTCTCTTGGAGACTACCATGCCTGACACACCAGAGAACAGGGATAGGATACTGCAGTTTGTGGCGCAGGAGATAGCCACTGACGGCAGGATACCTCACGCTTCCCCGGAGGTTGTTAAAGCCATCATCGAGGAGGCTAAGGTTCGCGCTCAGGGGGTTGACAACGCTAAGAACTCGCTGACCTTGAGGCTCAGGGACCTGGGGGGTGTCGTCCGGATGGCGGGGGACCTGGCGGTGTTGGAGGATAGCGAGTACATTGAGTATCGGCATGTTGAGCGGAGCCTTAAGGAGTCCAAGTCAATCGAACACCAGCTTCAGGAGAGGTATGGGAGCGTCTGGAGCGGTTTGGAGAAGGACAAGTCCATAGTCTTGGACCATGATTCCGCGGACAGGAGCTACGGGTGACTTACGTGAGCGCTGAGGGCAACCGCAGAATATTGCTCGTATACCCCCCGTATGAGAAGCCATTGATGCGGCAGGGACTCCATTACACCTCCATACCCTTGGGCGTGGGGTATTTAGCATCTGTGTTGGAGGCGTCAGGGTTTGAAGTATCGGTGGTAGACTGCAACATCAGAGAATCCTCCCCGGAGGGGATGGCAGAGTCCATAGGCGAATTAAAGCCGGATATCGTCGGTTTGACCATTACGAGCCCGGGTCTGAGATACGCCTATAAGCTAATATCCGAACTCAGGGAGGGGGGGCTCACTTCCACTATTCGCGTGGCTGCTGGTGGCCCGCATGTAACGGCAGATCCCGGGGCTTCGACCTGCCTTGGGGCTGACTTGTACTTCACGGGAGAGTCGGAATACGCGTTCAGAGACTACTGTGTTAGCAGGAGGGAAAACGCAGGGAGAAACAACATCATAGAGTCTGGTTTGATAGGGGACTTGGACTGTCTCCCATACCCCGCCCGGCACCTCTTCAACGGGGGGAGTTACAGGTTCACTCCGGTGGCCGCCTCAAGGGGCTGCCCCTTCAACTGCGGCTACTGCGGCATATCAGGGACACAGTACCGGAAGAGGAGTATTGCGAATGTCAGGGGCGAGATCGAGCATCTCGCCTCCTTCAATACGAGGTCTGTTGACTTCACAGACGACATATTCACATTGGACCGGCCCTACGCGAGGGGGGTTGCGGAGGTGATGGGCGAGTATGGGATGGGATGGTCATGCACTACCCGGGCCGACCTAGTGGACGGCGGGATACTGGAGCATCTGGCGGATAATGAATGCCGGCATATAAGCTTCGGTGTTGAAACAGGAGTCGAGCGGATAAGGTATAGGATGGGGAAGAAAGTGCCGGACAGCAGGTACCAGAATGCGTTCAAATCCTGCAGGGATGCGGGGATCAGAACAAGGGCTTATGCTATGCTAGGCTTTCCGGGCGAAACATTGGAGGACGTTCATAGAACCTTCGATTTCGTGAACGGTTTGGGGGCTGATGAGGTCCTGTATTCGCCCACGATAATCTACCCAAACACGTGGTTGATGAAAGCGGCTGTTGAAGAGGGAAAGACAGGTTCGGACGCTTGGGTTAGGTACATGCGAGGGGAGGGTGGAATACCATACTATCTCCCGGAAGGCTTGAGTCTCGAAGAAGTTAACGCGTTAATCTACGAGGAGGGCAAGCGGTTCTACCTGAATCCAAAGCGGATATTGGCCAGGATGAGGGATGCGCAATCATTGGATGACATCGCAGACTCGTTCAAGGCCCTGGCAGTATGGATGGTGGGGGCCATTAATAAACAAACCAGGACAAAATAGAAGATAGAGGCGGGTAGCGGACCACCACAGGCTCCGGTCGTTAGGGCATGAAAGGCGATAACGCCCCCGGGTCCGGGAGCTTGGAAAAAGAGAAAATCCAGACCGTCGGAGTGCAGACAATGACAAGATTCGGGTTGTTGGGGTGCGGCGCTATGGGTTCGGCCGTCGCCCAGGCCTTCGTTTCCGGGGAGATACCAAGGACACTGTCCTGCGTGTACGACGTAAGGGCAGAAGCTGCTGAAGAGCTCGCCCAGCGGTTCAAGGACCCGCCGAGGATATGCGAGTCCATCGGAGAGCTTATTGAAAACAGTGACTTCATAATAGAGGCCGCCAGCCAGGAAGCGGTCAGAGAGCATATGCCCGCGGCGTTGAAGGCGGAGAGGGACGTTCTGATAATGAGCGTCGGGGCCCTGCTGGACGATGATGTGAGGGATAAGGTATACTCAGCTTCTAAGGAGAGCTCAGCCAGCATATACCTTCCAAGCGGAGCCCTCGCAGGCGTCGACGGTATGCTGTCTGGCGCGGTTGTGGGTGTTGATGCAGTGACACTGACAACCACCAAACCACCAGGGGGTTTGAGGGGAGTTGCATATCTAAAGCAGAGAGGAGTGGATGTCGAGCGACTGGCAGAGCCTACTGTTGTCTTCGAGGGGTCGGCTGTGGAGGCGGCGCGCCTGTTCCCGAAGAACATAAACGTGTCTGCTGTAGCGTCGCTCGCGTCGGGGAGAACAGCAAATGTGAGGATAGTATGCGACCCAGACGCCGAGCGGAACACCCATGAGATATGTGCAACTGGGCCGTTCGGGGAGGTCACCGCCAAAACGACAAACCTCCCTTCGCCTGACAACCCGAAGACATCATACCTGGCAGCATTGTCCGTCATAGCAACTCTCAAGAAGATTACAGGGAACATAAAGATAGGAAACTAAAGAAAACACCGCAGTATTCAAAATGTCCATTAGGGAGCGTGTTAGGTTCTGGTTCGAGGATTTGGAGACGCCCATGGGCAAGGCCGTCGACATAGTGGTGTTGACTCTCATATTCCTTGCCTGCGCCGTCTACGCAGCCCAGAACTACCCATTGGATGCGGATACGCTCTCCATGCTCTCGACGGTAGAGGTCATCATCGGCCTGGCGTTCACCGCAGAGTACCTGCTCAGACTCTGGTCTGCTGAAGACCGGGTCCGTCATTCGTTGAACGTATACTCCATCATCGACTTGGTGGCGATAATGCCCGTGTTCCTGGCGTTCACCAGCCTACAGTTCCTCCGCGTATTCCGGGCCTTCAGGATATTCCGGCTGCTGAGGTTCCTCGAGAACCGACACTTCTTCTTCGGGAGCATAACGGAAACCGGGCTAATCGCGGCAAGGATACTCTTCACATTCTCCACTATCGTGTTCGTGAGCGCCAGCCTCATACTGATAGCTGAGGTCGAAGTTAACAGCGAGTTGAACACTTTCACTGACGCGGTTTACTTCTCGGTGGTCACATTGACAACCGTGGGGTTCGGGGACATCGTTCCCCTCACAGAGGGAGGGCGGTTGATCACCCTGTTCATAATAGTCTCGGGCATCATATTCATACCCTGGCAGCTCGGCAGCCTCATACGGCAGCTAATCGCGGCCGGCGGGAAGAGGAACATAATCTGCCGGAACTGCGGGCTCACCCGCCACGACCCAGATGCAGTGCACTGCAAACACTGCGGTGCAACCATATACCAGGAGACAAGAGGAGCCTGAAAAGCACGGTTAGGCACTACAGGTTTTGTTGTATTCTTTAACAGGCAAGGGACAATCATAATCTGATGGAAAGGATAGAGGACCTGAAGGTCGAAAGGGGCGAGACCGCCAAGTCACTAACGAGAAAGTTAGGCACTACAGGTTTTCAGGGTAGTTGGGTGTCAGACGCCGCGGAGCTGATAAAGAAGATGCGTAAGGAGAAGTGCACGGTATTCCTGACGTTCACCGCCAACATGATGGCCTCCGGACTCCGGGGCATATTCACCCAGATGATAGAGGAGGGACTAGTGGATGCTGTAATAACAACCGGAGGAAGCATAGACCACGACATAATCAAGAGCCACAAACCATACCTGCTCGGCGACTACTACCTCGACGACGTTAAACTCCACAAGAAAGGAGTGAACCGAATAGGCAACATACTGGTCCCGAACAACAGATACCTGCTATTGGAGAGGAAGATTGGGGGGTACTTCAAGGCATTCAACAGGATGCAGGACGTGTTCGCGCCATCCGAGCTCAACGAATTCATGGGCTCCCAGCTGCCGAAAGGCAGCTTCCTGAACGCGTGCAACCGTAAGGCAGTTCCTGTATTCTGCCCAGGGATGGTAGACTCCGCAATCGGAATGCACCTCTACTTCTACCGCCAAGACCACAAAGACTTCATAATGAACCCGGCAGCAGACCTCGAAAGACTGGGGGACATTGTGTTCAATGCAAAGAAGACTGGGGGGATAGTCCTTGGAGGGGGGATCAGCAAACACCACCTCATCGGCGCCAACCTAATGCGCGGCGGCCTGGACTATGCAGTGTACGTCACAACCGCTGCCGAGTATGACGGCAGCCTAAGCGGCGCACAACCACGAGAGGCGAAAAGCTGGGGCAAGATAAAAGAGACGGGCAGCACAGTCACAGTCCACTGCGACGCCACCCTCGCGCTGCCCCTGATAACGGCCGCGATCAGATGAACGGCCATAGTGCACAGGTAATAACCAATAAACCCCCAATAGAGCTAACATGGGGGTCGAGAGGGAGGGCGCGCACCCTCCAAGCCAGGAGCAACCGATGTTCTCAGAGCTTATGGGCTTGGGACCTGTCGAGAAGCAGATGGCCGTCTATCTAATGTCTGTCATATTCCGAGACGCTAACACCCCAGATTTCGACGCTAGGCTAGGGAGGATGATGTCACGGCTAGGGTTCAGCCCCGAGGAGATAAGGGACAGCTATTTTGTGCCCCCATTGGAGGAAGTCCTTGCGGTCGAGGTAGGTGAACGCGACTTACCCCACTCTGGAGGAACAGTTAAGCTGCCTGTCATGGACAGGAACCTGAGCACGTCGAAGGGCCCTGTCGAATGCCGGATCGTGGGCACATCCCATGGAAAAAGGCATTTCGTGACTGAACAGGTCACCGACGCCAGTCGGAGGGTTCTAATGGATGCTGACGGCCACGAACATGGCTTCCCCCTATTCTATGGGGTGGAGGGGAGAACGGCGCCGCTGGACATGTCCAAGGAGATTATGCCCTTATTGAGCCCGGAGATGACAGCACAGTTCGGGCTCAAGCTGATCGGCGCCACAATCATGGATTTCGCAGCGGAGACGGGCCACCCTCTGGCGGAGACATTCACCCGAGGGGGTAGGTACGGCGGCAGACGGAACCTCCAAGAGGGAATGTGGAATTCAGTCAGCCGGTTCTACGAAACACGGGAGGCCATGAGCGGCAACCAGCTGAGATATGAGTGGAACGACCTCATAGCAAGAAGCGCGGAACAGGCACACAGCATAGCATCGATAGCGGAGGCAAAGACCGGCCGTGAGAACATCGCCTGCTCGTTCATAGTTGGAGCAGGACACCTACCATTCATAGGCTGGTTCCTCGACCATCCAAGAGAGAGGAACATGACCCTATTGCAGATGAGCAATCTGGCAGGGCCCGGAACACAACAGTAAAGGCAGACGCGACACCAGACCACCACGAGGTAACCAGGCACCTTAAATAAGCCTATGACATATTGATAAGGATAATCCAAGATGGAAGACGAGGTTAAGAAGGCTTTGGAGAAGGTCAGGCCCATGCTGCAGGCAGACGGGGGGGACGTGGAGTTCGTGTCAGTGGACGACGAGGGCGTCGTTAAGGTCCGGCTCAAGGGAGCCTGCCACGGGTGCCCGATGAGCCAGATGACGCTCCAGCACGGGATAGAACAGGTACTGAAGAAGGAAGTCGAAGGCGTGAAGAAGGTCGAGCCCGCCGACTAGGCCGGGCCCGTTATTTATTCTAGTATTCAGATACCTAAACCCAGACTCTGTGAGGTGTGGTTGGGATGGTTTCTAAGGTCAAAAAGAGAGACGGGCGGACAGTCAAGTTCAACAAGCAGAAGATAGTAGACGCGATAGAGAAGGCCATAGAGGCCGTTGAAGACAATGACGGAGAGGAAGCCAGGAAGCTCGCGGCCAAGGTCGTCAAATACCTGAACAGGAAGTATCGGGGCAAGACGCCCACGGTCGAGGAGGTCCAGGACGCTGTGGAGAACGTTCTCATAGACGAGGCTGACCCGGAAGTAGCTAAAGCATACATACGTTACAGGGACGAGCGAAAGAGGATACGGGAGGCCAAGTCGATGATGGGCGTTGACGACGACATCAAACTCTCATTGAACGCTGTCAAGGTTCTGGAGAAGAGGTATCTGATAAAGGACGACAACGGCGTCGTGGAGGAGACTCCTAAGCAGATGTTCCACCGGGTCGCCAACAACATAGCCGAGGCTGACAAGGTTTACGACAAGAAAGCGGACGTGAGGAAGACCGCGCGGGAGTTCTACAACGTCATGGCCTCATTGGAGTTCGTCCCTAACAGCCCCACGATGATGAACGCGGGCCGCCAGCTGCAGCAGCTTTCAGCATGCTTCGTCCTGCCAGTCGAGGACACCATGGACAGCATATTCGAAGCCATAAAGAACACCGCCCTCATACACCAAAGCGGCGGGGGGACCGGCTTCAGCTTCTCCAGGCTCAGGCCCAAAGGCGACATAGTCGCGTCTACCAGCGGGGTTGCCAGCGGCCCCCTGTCCTTCATGAACGTCTTCAATGCAGCCACCGAAGTCATCAAACAGGGAGGAACGAGGAGGGGGGCTAACATGGCCATACTGAGGGTGGACCACCCGGACATACTGGACTTCATAACAGCGAAGGAGAAGGAGGAGGTCCTCAACAACTTCAACATATCCGTGGGCCTGACAGGCGAATTCATGAAGGCGGTAGAGCACAACCAAGAGTACGAGCTCATAAACCCCAGGACAAAGGAGGTCGTGAACAAGATAAGCGCGCGCACCGTCTTCGACCTCATAGTCACGATGGCCTGGAAGAACGGGGAGCCGGGCATAATCTTCCTTGACCGGATAAACCGGGACAATCCCACCCCTTCTATAGGGGAGATGGAATCAACCAACCCCTGCGGGGAACAGCCGCTCCTGCCCTATGAGGCGTGCAATCTGGGAAGCGTTAACCTGGCCAAGATGGTCGACAACGGGAAGATCAACTACCGGCGATTGAGGAGGGTTGTTCACACGGCCGTCCACTTCCTGGACAATGTCATTGACATGAGCAAGTTCCCACTGGATAAGATAACAAAGATGGTGAAGTCAAACCGGAAGATCGGATTGGGCGTGATGGGCTTCGCGGACATGCTGCTTGAGATGGGAATAGCCTATAACAGCGGGGAGGGCGTTGAGGCGGCACGGGAAGTCATGAAGTTCATAGACGAGGAGTCGAAGAAGGCTTCCGTTGCGTTGGCTGAGAAGAGGGGCAGCTTCCCGAACTTCAAGAAGAGCACCTGGAAGGAGAGGGGCTATAAGATGCTCAGGAACGCCACCACCACGACCATCGCCCCGACAGGAACCATCAGTATCATAGCCAACAGCTCAGGGGGCATAGAGCCGTTGTTCGCCATATCTTTCATACGGAACATACTGGACAACACCGAGATGATAGAGGTGAACCCAATATTCGAGAGGGTGGCCCGTGAGAGGGGATTCTACAACGACGACCTTATGCGAAAGATCGCGAAGAGGGGCACCATACAGGACATAGACGAGATACCAGATGATGTGCGGAGGGTTTTCGTCACGGCCCATGACATCACGCCCGAATGGCATGCCAGGATGCAGGCTGCTTTCCAGGAGCACACGGACAACGCAGTATCCAAGACTGTGAACTTCCCGAATCACGCCACCACAAGCGACGTCGAGGAAGTGTACATGCTCGCATACCGTCTCGGGTGCAAGGGAGTCACCATATACCGAGACGGAAGCAGGAGCAACCAGGTCTTGAACATAGAGTCCGTTAAGAAATCCCCCGGTGGAGTGGAGAGCGCATGCCCCGAGTGCGGGGGCAAACTCTCCTTTGAGGAAGGATGCAGCAAATGCCACGGCTGCGGTTACTCTGTCTGCAGCGTCTGAGATCAAGATGAGAAAGCGCAAGAGGAAAGGACTGGTTCACGTGTACACAGGTGAGGGTAAGGGAAAGACCAGCGCGTCCGTTGGTTTGGCCACCCGCGCACTGGGGCATGGGCTGAAGGTGTACATGATACAGTTCCTCAAGGGCGGAGGGCATTCCGGGGAATACCTCGCCTCAAAGGAGTTCCTACCGAACTTCACCATCAAACAGTTCGGGAAACCATGTCCCTACAGCGAGGAGATGAAAAAGGGGACGATGGAGTGCGGCAACTGCAAGGACTGCTTCCTAAGCCGGCGTGAAGAGCGGGAGAAAGTCAGCGAGGGGTTGGAGCTGGCTGAGAAGATAGTGAAGTCTGGGAAATACGATGTTGTGATATTGGACGAGATAAACAACGCGGTAAGCAGGAAGCTAACTTCGGTTTCGAAGGTGGTGAAGCTGATAAGGGGGCGTAAGTCCAATGTCGAGCTCATACTAACTGGCCGGCACGCCCCCAAGGACGTCATAGACGATGCGGACTACGTCACAGAGATGAAGCGAATAAAACACCCTTTCATGAAGGGTGTTAGGGTGCGGCATGGGATAGACTACTGACACACCCCTGCCTGCTAGGCGTTTCTCCCGCCATTTATATGCCTTCCCTCAGCTATCATATACTCAGATGGACCTTTTCAGCATATTAGCGGGGTTGGCGTTGGTTTTGGGGGCTTTCATGCTTTTTGCCGGAGTGATGGGTATTTTGTTAACTGTTGTTGGGGTCGCTTCAGCCCTCATATTCCTGAAGACGCGACAGATAATCGTCCCGCGCGTAACCTTGTTCATATTGAACATACTGGAGGCTCCCGTCCGCTACATGCTATGGATGTTCGGTATAGAGGAGGATGTGGTGAGCAACCTGGTGATAGAGGTCCGGAACCTGCTTTACACCCGGTCCTACAACAAGACGCCCTACAAGGACCGGGCCATATTCCTGCCCCAGTGCCTTAGAAACCCCAAATGCCCTGCTCCATTGACTCCTGAGGGCATAAAGTGCATGGGGTGCGGGCGATGCGGGATTGGAGCCATAAAGGATGAGGCTGAGCGGCTTGGCACTAGGGTTTTCATAGCCCCGGGCAGTTCGCTTATAAAGCGGATGGTCAAGAAATACCGTCCCAAGGCTATATTGGGGGTCGGGTGCCACATGGAAGTGAACGAGGGAACCGCCAAGATGGCCTCCTACGGGCTTCCAGTCCAAGGTGTTGTGTTGGACCGTGATGGCTGCGTTGACACCCGAGTCAACGTCCTTGAACTGTTGGAGAGGATAAAATCCCACAGCGCCTACGGCAGATACCACATCGAAGAAGACCTGGAATTCCAGGAGAAAGCCGTTGAAATATCCAAGCTTTGGGGCGCGGGCTCAGCCACCGAAGTCGAGATAATCGAAGCGGTCAAAAAGAGCGAAAAAGGCAAGTGGTAGAACACGCGTCAACACCACAAACAACATCCAATACTAACAGGAGGACAACACACAACCACCACTAACCACCCAATAAACCACTAACACTAACTGATATTACCACTAACATCTAAAAAATAGCACCACTACTAACCACTTACTACTACCCAACTATTACTACCACTTACTACTACCTATTCCTTACTACCGCCACTACTACTACACACCACTAACTTTCACTACTATCTACCCCCAACTACTAGCCATCACTATCTATCACTACTATCTATTATTATTATTATCTATTACTACTATCTATCTGTCAATAGCTACCACTACTACCTATCATTATCTGCCACTTACTACTATCTGCCACCAACCACCACTTACTAACAACTAAGACCACCCGCAACTGTCACTAACACCACCACAAGATAGCGGACAACAAACGTCATCCGCGTCATCCGACAAAGGGGCTCATCCACCTTAACCTTTCCACCACTTCACCAACAGACACGATTACATAGTCTATCTCCTCCCATGTGTTATCCCGGCCGAGGGTGAACCTAATGCTGCCATGGGAATCCTCCGGCCTCCGGCCTATAGCAGCCAGCACATGGCTGGGTGTCAGGCTCTTGCTGCTGCAAGCGGAACCCGTGGACACGGAAATGCCCTTCGCATCCAACCCCAACAGTATCGACTCTCCCTCAATGTGCTTGAACGAAACGTTCACGTTATTGCACAGCCTACGATCACCACGCGGCCCGTTCAACATAGTGTCAGGCAGCTCCAACAGGGAGTCGGCTAGCTTGTTCCGCAACCTTACCATATGCTTTACGTGGCTCTTTCTCGCGAGAGAAACGGCCTTACCGTAGCCTACTACGCCCGGCACATTCTCTGTCCCGGCCCGCAGATGATACTCATGGCCGCCGCCGTCAATTTGCCGCCTCAAAGAACCCTTCAGGTCCTCCCGCACATAAAGAGCGCCCACACCCTTGGGCCCGTGTATCTTATGGGCTGAGAACGAAGCAAGGCCCAACCCCTGCTTGACCACGTCAACTTCTGTCTTAGTGTGGGATTGCACCGCGTCACTGTGAAAAACGACATCCTGATCGCCGCATACCTCCCCCAACGCCCGCAGGTCCTGTATGGTGCCTATCTCGTTGTTCCCGTGTATTATGGACACGAGGATAGTGTCGTCCTTTATGGATTCGGATAGCACATTTGGGTCTGTAAAACCTTCCTCGTCAACGGGGAGATACGTTACATTGAAACCCTCCCTCTCCAGCCCTCTGCAGGTCTCCAAAACCGCAGGATGCTCTATCCCCGTCGTTATGATGTGTCTTCCACTGTCCCTCAGCCCGTATGCGACCCCCTTGACCGCGAGATTGTCCGATTCGCTCCCGCCCGAGGTGAATACTATCTCCTCCGCCTTCGCGTTTATGGAATCCGCGAGCGTCTTCCTGCTTTCCGCCAGTGCGTTCGCGGCCTCCGCCCCCCCGCTATGCAGGCTAGAAGCGTTCGCATAGTATTCCGTGAAATAAGGCCTCATAGCGTCCAAAACCCGGCGGTCCACTGGCGTGCTCGCCCCATGGTCCAAGTAGACGTCCATCACAGCTTTTTTATATTATCGTGTATTTATTTAAACTAGTTTCGACGAGGTAGCTAAGATGCCGACAGAAATCGATGCGGAGAAGTGTATTGGGTGCGGAGCGTGCGTAAGCGTGTGCCCTGCAAACCCAAACGTGTATGAGATGCAGGACACCGACAAGGGCAAGAAGTCAGTCGTGAAGAACAAGGACGCATGCATAGAATGCGGCGCCTGCGTGACATCATGTCCTGTGCAGGCCATTAAGATGGTGCCGAAAGCATAACTTCGGCACACATCACATCTTTCTTGCCTTTACTGGCGTAATATTTTGAGCCCTGGTTCGCCATTCCACTACCCGCTCATATCCCCCGAATCTCATTTCAAACCGTGCCTTCTGCTTTCCACGAATTCCAAGGCCCTCTCCTCGTCCTTGACGAACATGACATTAGGCCCCTGACGGTGTTTCCCATGGTAGGACGGTCTTCCGATAACAATCGCCTCCTTGTCAGGCAGTAAACCGACCCCCTATCAGCCCCCAGTTCTTTCCCTCTCCGTCATCGGTGTTCCTCAAGTCAGCGACAAACACCTTCTGCGGGCTCGCGTTCACAAGCTCGGTAGCAAACAATGAACCAGCCAACTCCAGGCCTCGCGTGTCACCCCGGGCATCTGAGGTCTTATCCTGTTCTCCGGTGGCGAGAATGAGTATATGAACTCCTGCACACCCCTGTTGTCCGTAACCATTCCAAGGTTGGTGATGGTCCTCCTGCAGGTGTTCCGCACCAGGTCGACCTTGCCCGGGTCTGAGACGCACTTGCAGACCTCACGTTGCGTTGCCGGCGCGTTGAATATCCCTATGATTGTCTCAGAATCCACACACCCCATCCCGCCCTGGCCCGGTCCCATGAGGTCCTGGTTCAGAGAGATGTCATTGCTGTGCCTCTCCCTCGGAGCTACCATAGACTCATATACGCAAACAGACAAAATAAAGGAGACAACACCAAAACAATTCATAAATAATATTATAAATAATTATGGATAATTTATCAATAATTTATAATTTATCATAAATAATATGTGGTACCTAACCTGTCTTGTTCACCCGGGCCAAAAAGCATGTAGTGCCTAACTGATGGTAGGTAACCCTCAAAAAAACCAAAAGAAACCGCGGCATATCAAGCCACCCACAGAAACCTACTCCTCCCCAGAGCCTTCCCCTACCTCTTCAGGGGATTTCTTCTTTCCCTTCTTACCGCCCTCCCCGAGCATTCCTGGTATCCCCCCCTCTCCTTTGAGCATCTCCCCCAAAGCGGCCGCTCCGCTCAACACCCCACTCGTCTCCACGGGCATGAATATCTTGGTGGCCTTCCCGTCCGCCATCTTCTCCAAAGCCTCCAGATACTTTATCATGAGTATGTCCTTCGTAGCCCGGCCCTTGTGTATAGCGTCGAACACCTTGCTTATGGCCCTGGCCTCCCCCTCGCTTATCAGGACCTTCTTCTTCTTCTCCGCGTCAGCGACGGTAGCGATGGCAGTGGCTTCCCCCTCTGCTGCGAGTATCTCCGAGAACTTCTTACCCTCCGCCTTCAATATCTCGCTCTCCTTTATGCCCTCCGCCTCCAATATGGCCGCCCTCTTGGTGCGCTCAGCCTTCATCTGCCTGCTCATCGCGTCCACGATATCCCTGGGCGGCTCGATGTCCTGTATCTCAACTCGGGTGACCCGGACACCCCACCGGTCCGTGATCTCATCCAAGGTCTTCCTCAATTCGGTGTTTATCTTCTCCCTGCTGGCCAAGGTCGAATCCAGGTTGAGGTCGCCGATGATGTTCCTCAGGTTTGTCTGGGCCAATTTGCTGATGGCATCCTCGAACATGGCCACATTATACATGACCCTGAACGGGTCCGTGACCTTGAAGTAGATGACAGCGTCCACGGAGATGTTGACGTTGTCCTTGGTGATCACATCCTGCGATGGCACGTCTATCAGCGCTTCCCGCATGTCCACCCTGTACACGACCTCAATGAAAGGGAGTATGATGCTCAAACCAGCCCCTAACGTGCGGTTATATCTGCCGAAACGCTCCACAACACCCCGCTCGAACGGCCGGATTATGACGATGGACTTGATGGAGAAAACCACCATTACAGCAGCCACCAACATGAAAAAAACCGTTTCAGGGTCCAAAGGCGCAGCCATATAAGTAAAACTATGTATCCTCCTCTATAAAATCAAAAAACTGACGGCCCTAAAACCCCCTGGAATACAACCCCCAAACCTACCATCTCCCAAGCACCTCCCCATAACTGCAGAAAACCCACAATACCCGAACTGACCCCCCTCCCCCCGTCTTCTAACAGCATTTTTAAGCCCCGCATCATATTAATACCTAAACCTCCGTGGTTACGATGAGTAAGCGACTTTCAGAATTATATGGGATGGACATCTACACCACCAAAGCCCAGTACATAGGCGAGGTGAAGGATGTCATTTTGAACCTTGACAAGGGAGAGGTCATGCAACTGTGTTTGTCGTCCCTCAGGGGCGGTGAAGTGATGGGCGAAGACGTTAGGCGGATCATCCAGGAGGAGAGCATCAGCTATGATGAAGTCGCTGAAGTGGGCGACATAGTCCTAGTGCAAAAGGCGCCGCCTGTCCAAAAAAAATAACAGGATCCTCCCTAAACAATGGACGATAGGGTTTTGACTTCTGTGCTTGAGAGATTCCTACGCGAGGATGTGGGCTCCGGGGACGTTACATCGGATTTCACACCCAACCAGGAAGTGGATGCAATTATCAAGTCCCACAACTCAGGATACGTTTCCGGCATACGCGAGCTTGAGCTTCTATTCAGAAATCATGGTGTGAATGTGAGGTCACACGTCCGCGATGGCGGGCGCATACGGAGGCGCCAGAAGATAATGACACTCAAAGGCAGGTCGAGGGACATACTGACCACCGAGCGCACGGCCTTGAACGTACTCTCGCGGATGAGCGGCGTTACGACATTGACCCGCCAGTACGTAGAATCGTTGAAGAAGTCAGGCTCCAAGGCAAAGGTCGTCGCAACCAGGAAGACAACCCCCGGAATGCGGTACTTCGAAAAGACCGCGGTCGTGTTGGGGGGCGGCCTGCCCCATCGGATGGGCTTGTACGACATGATACTGATAAAGGACAACCACCTAAGGCTCTTCGGCAACGATGTCAAAGCCGCGCTTGCAGCGGCTCGCAAATCCAGGGGAAAGGCCAAAGTAGAGGTTGAAGTCTCGTCGCTCAGGGATGCTGTCACTGCCGCCGAGAACGGCGCGGACATCATAATGCTGGATAACATGACCCCCAGGAACATAAGGAAGGTAGTGGCCCGCCTTAAAAAAAATGGCCTGCGTGGCAAGGTGGTGATTGAGGCATCCGGCGGCGTTAGCCTACGGAACATAAGGCACTACGGCCGGGCGGGGGTGGACTGGATATCGGTCGGTAGGCTGACTCACTCAGTACCTTCCATAGACTTCAGCCTTGACGTGCTAAGGTTATAACCGCCACAGCACATATAATTATGATAATGAAGTGCAAACTAGACCCTAAGAGGGAATGCGACTCATCCTGCATAGCATATGACATACAGACCGGAACCTGCAAGGCCTAGTCTCTGACGACCCTCCCGCACTCTGTCAGGTCGATTATCTTGGACGGCCTCCCTATCCTGCATCTTCCCCCGTCCAGCACAAGCTCAACCCCTTCGATCAATGATCTGTCTATCTCCTCGACCGAGGCGGGCGCCGGGCTGCCGCTGGGGTTCGCGCTGGTCGAAACAATAGGTCCAGCCCTTGAGGCGATCATCCGGCATAACCTGCTCTCCGGCACTCTGACCGCGACGGTCCTCAACCCGGCAGTAACATAGTCGGGGATGCCTCTCTTCTCCAGTATGTAACTCATAGCAGACCATCCGCCCTTCAATATCTCCCCCTCCGAAACACCATCCAGAACAGTGTAGTGCCTAACTTGCTCAATGTCGGAGAAGGCGACACTCAACGGGTTCTTGAAGTCTCTGCCTTTGAGCTCATAGACTCGCCTGACAGATTCCTCGTTCAGCAGGCATCCAACACCATATACGGTGTCTGTTGGGTATATGATAACTCCTGACTTCTCCAGAGCATTGACGGCCGCGTCCACAACCTCCTCATCCGGATCTGATGGGTCTGTTCTGAGGGCCCTCATCTTCAAGGACCTTTGAATCCGCATTTGCTGCAGCTGTAGTTGCTTGCCAGAGACCTGCAACTCTCGCATCTGACGATCTTCTCGCCGCTGCACTGTGGGCACGAGAATTCGGCGTATTTGAACATGACCTCCTTTCCGCAGCTGCTGCATTTCTTAACCATGGTCTAATAATAAGCAAATCACCTATAAGAATAATATAATGGCTGAAATAGTGGTTGAGAAGGGCGATATCACGCTCAAGGAGGCTGGTGCCATAGTCAACCCAGCCAACTCCGGAGGGTGGATGGGCGGTGGCGTGGCGTATGCCATAAAAAAGGCAGGGGGAGACATCATAGAGGCGGAGGCTGTGGCTTCAGCCCCCATACCTGTCGGTTCCGCGGTTGAGACGTCCGCCGGCAAACTGCCATGCAAGCATGTCATACATGCTCCCACCATGGAATTGCCGGGGGAGATCATAGGCCCTGAGAACGTGAATTCAGCGACCGATGCCGCTCTGAGGAAGGCCTCCGAGCTTGGCGTGGAATCGGTTGCCTTTCCTGGCATGGGATGCGGCGTCGGGGGTTTGTCCAAGTCTGTGGCGTCCAGGGCGATGGTCGAGTCAATACTCGATTTCGGACCGGAGTTCACTGTGTATTTAATCGGTTTTGACGATGAATTAACCGAGGAGTTCAGAGGATGGTTGCGGCAGAACCAGGGGACAGGGTAGAGGTCAAAACAGGCGTCAAAACATATGTCGGCACACTTATGCCGCGCCCCGAGATCTCCGAGGCAGGCAATGTGACGTTGAAGTTGGACAGCGGCTATAATATCGGCATACCCGAATCTGGGATAGAATCCGTAAAATTGCTGGAGAAAAGGCCTCCTAAGCAGAATGGCAAAAAGGCGAAAATAGCAACTGACGCGTCAAAGCCGACCGTTTCCATCCTGTCGACTGGTGGGACTATAGCCTCGAAGGTGGACTACCATACCGGAGGTGTCTACGCGTCCTTCACGGCGGAGGACCTCATGGAGTCCATGCCTGAGTTGACGGGGTTGGCGAATCTCCGAACTGCTTCGGTTATGAATGTGATGAGTGAGGACATGAATCCCAAACTATGGGTTGAGATGGCCAAGGCAGTTGCGAAGGAATTGAACAGGGGTTCGGATGGTGTTGTCGTCACTCACGGCACTGATACAATGCACTACTCTACCGCTGCCATGTCATTCCTTCTCAGTGGCCTTTCTAAGCCGGTCGTCTTCACAGGTTCTCAGAGGTCCACGGACCGTGGTTCTGCGGACTCTTTCCTGAACCTGCTCTGCTCGGTTTCATATGCGGCTTCTGACGTGTCTGGGGTTTATCTTGTGATGCACGGCAGCATGTCAGACAACTATTGCATCGCCCACCAAGGGGTCAAGGTTAGGAAGATGCACACCACCCGGAGGGACGCGTTCAAGTCGGTCAACGCACAGCCTGCAGCGAGGATATCAGCAGGCGGAGGGGTGGAGTTCATATCAGCTGGCTTGCCGGGGAGGTCAGAGTCTAAGGTGAAGGCGGATTCAAAGCTTGAGGAGAGGGTCGCGCTAGTCAAAGCCTATCCTGGCATGGACCCCGATATACTCCGATTCCACCTTGAAAAGGGCGTTAAAGGGGTTGTGATAGAGGGAACCGCGCTGGGTCATGTTCCGACTACCCTGGAAGGTACGTCCCTGATACCTGGTATAGAGGAACTAGTGGGTTCGGGGGTTCTTGTCGCGATGACAACCCAGTGCCTTTTCGGCCGGGTTAACCCCTACGTTTACAGCAACCTGCGCGAGGTTTCGTCCCGGGGTGTCATATACTGTGAGGACATGCTCCCCGAGGTCGCCTATGTGAAGATGATGTGGGTGTTGGCCAGGTCCAAGAGCCTGGACGAGGCGGGCCTGCTAATGTTGGAGAATGTGGCCGGTGAGATAACCCGGCGATCTGAGCCCTCGGAGGAATTCCTTGACTTATAATCGTGACTTACTCTCTAAGCTTCTTTATGACCTCTAATAGGTCTTTAAGGTTGTCATATATGAGGAATGCGTTTCTCAGTTTCTCTGCGTCCGTCTCTCCTAGTGCTGTTGATTTTTTCAGGTTCTCATACTGTTCGTCCGTCAGCGTAACCAAAACCTTCTTAGCCAAAACTCATCACCAGATAATCTCAGGATATATTATATATCTCTTCAGAAATATAAATAAGATATAAATTTGTCGGGCATGTGAGAGTTGGCTGCAGGACGTTTTCACTACCTATCCTGATGGAATGGCTCATCTGCTGCCAAGCAATCGCCTTGAATTGTCGGAAAGGCTGAAAACGTACTGCAAACGCCCTAAACGCACCTCTTTGCCTTTTCTGACCACCACGGGATATGGTATGTTCGGCTTGCGTTCTACCTCTTTCTTGTTCAATCCCCTTAGCTTCCTTATGAGTGAGCCCACGCTCCGTATGTCCTTGTTTAATTGCTCGCTTATCTCTGCTATGCTGAGCGATTCGTGGTCCAACAGCATCTGTACTATCTCCTGCTGTGTTGGTGAGAGGTCCTGCATGAATCCGCCCCTTTCCACTGGGGCCTCCACAACCCTATCCTCTTCTGCCTCCATCTTCTCAACAGTCTCTGGCTTTATCCTTCCGAGTGTGCTCTCCACGAATTCCTCGTCTATCTCTTCCACATCCTCACGCGCGGACTCTTCTATCAACCTCTGGCCGTTCTCCAGCAGCTGTCTTGGCACATGCTTGCATGACTCGCACAGACGCACAAGGCCCAGCTCGGTGAATGGCTTGATTGTCTTTCCCCCAGCCCATGCTATCCTCTGTCTTATCATCTCTACAAGGTCTTCAGTCTCGAAGGCCCTTAGGCCGATGGATTTTGACTTCCTATCCCTAAAACTCGTTTCAGCAGTTATTCTGTCTTCAAGCCCCCTTAAACCCAAAAATATCATAAATATATTGTCTGTTCTGTCGTTTAGTATCCGGAGCCATTTGAACAGATCGTTCTCGTAGTCTTGGGCTTCATCAAACACGAGCAACATCTTGTCATCGCCTAGCTTGGACTGCAGCATCTCGCCGAATCCTGTTCGGTCGGTCTTTGAAAAGATCCTCTTAACAAATGGTAGTTCTGCCCTTACCTTCTCCATAACTTCTTCGACAGGCTCGTAGGCGTTGAAGGGCACGACATACTTTACTCCCCGCGGCTTCTTTATGGAGAGCTGGTTCATGAATGTTGTTTTTCCGTATCCTATCGGGGCGGTGACTACCATTATCCTGTCCCATCCACCGATGCACTCGCACACTTCTTCGTATTCTTCTATGCGTTCTATTATTGGTATGTCAAGCGAGGTCGATTTGATGAACGGGCTCTTTCTCCAACCGAACTTTTTATAGTATTCTTCACGTTCCATATTGCAATCTAAGTCATATGACTTAACTTTTGGGCTAGGCTTAAAACTACTTTGACTTAAACCAATAAAAACCTTTCGACACTAAAAACACACCATAAAATAAGTCATAAGAATAAGTCATGAAAATAAATATGACTTACTTCTATGACATACTTCTGCTATGGTTTTTTCATGTCTTCTGACTTCCCAATACCCTCTAATACCTGCCTTTTTTAGGTGTATCTCACCTATTCTAACAACATGTACGTTGCATTCGACGATACCGACTCCCGGAAAGGAATGTGCACAACATACCTGGCAGCGCGCATATGCCACAGGATAAACATCATAGGGCTTCCACGGCTGGTTAGGCTTAACCCTAACATACCCTACAAGACCCGGGGCAACGGGGCGGTCGCCTTCCGCACGGACGACCCAGATGCTGAAGACATAGTACTCTCTGAAATCAAGAAACACGCGATGATGTCAGATCCCATGACCAACCCCGGAGCGGTATTCCTGGACTGTGAGGAAGTCCCGGCAGAAATAAGAAGGTTCTATGATCGCGCGGTTTCAGAGATAGTGTCCGTGGAGGATGCTGAAAAGACCGCGGAAAAATCGGGCGCCACAGTCCACAAGTTCAAGAACGGCAGGGGAGTCATCGGTGCCATGGCGGCAATAGGCTTCACCGGCGGCCACACATATGAGCTCATAGCCTACCGAAACAGACTCAACTACGGCAAACCCAAGAAGATAAAGAAAGAGTCTGTCATAAAAATGCATGATACACTTTATCCCCGGGTATTCGACTCCCTGGACCAAAAAAGAGAGAAGGTCATCATAACCCCCAGGGGGCAAGATCCAGTCTTCTGTGGCATAAGGGGCCTGACTTCTGAGGATGTGCTTTCAGGATGGGACATGGTACATGCGGGTGAGCCCCTAGAGCGCATACAGGTATTTGAGACCAACCAGGCCACAGACGCCCACATAAGAAAGAAGAAGATAGCAGACGTAAAACCCTACGATTGTGTTATGGTCTCCGGGGAAGTGTCATCAAAACCTAAGTCACACCCGGGCGGCCATGTCGTATTCACGCTCACAGACGATACGGGATCCATCGATTGCGCCGCCTACAAGCCCACAGGACCCTTCCGGAAGATTGTAAGTCACCTGACTCCCGGTGACTTACTTGACGTATATGGTGGTATCGGACGCTATCTGAAGACCGTCAACATGGAAAAGATTGAAATAAGGCGTTTGAAAGATGTTTTTTCTGGTGACTCTCCCTCCTGCTGTGGTAAAAAGATGACCTCTGCTGGAAGGGGCGACCAGGTCAAGTGCAGGTTGTGCGGTTCAAAGTCAACTAAAAAGCGCCTGATAAGGGCCCGAGATATTTCAACAGGATTCTATGACGTGCCTCCAGAGTCCAGACGCCATCTTAGCCGGCCTGTTTTCCTGGACCTAGCTGCTGGTATTTAAGCATATAAGCCGATTTTCTTTCTGATGAGGATTGGTTTCGACCAGCACTGTCCTGACTGCATCTACGCAGGTTATACTAATATGCTCTATGGTAAATGCTATTGCAAGAAATTCAGGATGATGGTCTCAAGGAAGCGATTCCCACCACCATCCGTAAGACCTCAAAAAAAGGATGTTTGCGAGTATTTCAGCAGCAAGTCCCGGCTTTGACTTACTTTTGACTCACTTCCGGGACTTATATTCCTAGGAAATACATGGCTGTTGGAACTATTAAAACCCCCATCAGATGTGTTCTGCTGACTCCTGCTAGTATGGGCAGAAGCCCTATTGCGGTTGATGCCATCGCCACCAATAATCCCATGATGCCTGTGAAGGTGTACACCAGTGCCAGCACGAATACGAGCACCGCGGATGAGAGCAGCCGGTAGTTCAAGACGTTGAATCCCCTGGCTGCTCTTCTTCCTATTGCAATGTGCATGACTGTTGCTATGGAACCTGAAAGCGCGAACACGCCGGTGAACAGGATAAGGGTGTTCATGTCCAATTCTATTATCCTGTCAAGCATGACAGCAACCCCGCTTCTCGGGTTCTGTATTGTGTAAAGTGATACGAGTGAGTATATTGCGTCGCTGGTGTTTATCGCGCTGACTGACACTAGGAAGTTTTGCGTGTTGGTTCCGAAGATGCTGGACATTATCACCCCAACCTGTGACGGGCTCATGGCTGGGAGCACTCCCACTACTGCTCCTCCTATTGCACCTAAAAGTCCGCTGCCCAATATGTTCCGGTCAATCTTTGCTCTTGAGTGTTCCTGCTGGGGTATCGTCTGAGGCTCGTTTTTTATGGAGTAGATCAGCCCGCTCAATCCGAACAGCCCTGCGAACACCGGGAAAAGAACATAAGTCGATGATATGCTGTCCATGTTCAATGCAATGACCCCCAACACACCAGACATTGCCATAATGATTACCGCCCATATCTTGCCCCTCGTTTTTCTCTCTCTGAGTATTAGATATGCTGCGGCTGCCATCACAATGTATATGACGAATCCCCTTATGCTGTTGTAAACTATGGGTATGATGTAAAGCGCCGGCACCAGCATTGCCAGGCCGAAGACCAGGCCTAATATGCTTCCGTATGCTGTCAGCTTCACCGCATCCATCGCCCTCCCCTTAAGCACAAGCTTGTGTGCTGGGAGCACGCTCAGCGCAGTCTCTTCCTCCGGGACTCCGAGGAAAATGGAGGGTATAAAGTCAAGGAACGTGTGGGTGAGGCTCATAGCTACCATTGCCGTGCCGAACCCTATCGCGTCCAACCCCATAGAGGAGTACATTCCCAACCCGATCAGGCAGACGGTGTTGACGTGCAGTCCAGGCGTCAATCCTGTCACCACCCCCAGCAGGCATCCTATCAACGCCAGCAGAACGTACTCCAGCATCAATGAGAATATTCTGTATTATCCTATTTTAAGCGCAGAGCCTCTTCAATATGGGGTCTTCTATACGCTCGCATAGGCTTGTGTCCCTTGTCGTCTTCACGAGGCACATGTTCCTGTGGTCCGAGTTCACGACCTTCTCGCACAGGCTTGAAAGCCCCAGCCTCACCGCCAGCTTCTCACGGCAGTCGTCTGCAAGCCCGATGTCCTCTATCCGGTCGCATAAGCTGGTTTCGTTCGTAATAAGCGCGTATGACCTGTAGCATTCGTCCGTCACGTTCTGCCTTAATGCTGCGCCGCACCTGCTCGAGTCGTTGAAGGTCAATGCGAACCACCTGAAGCAGCTCATTGCAGTATCCTCGGCTTCAACGTCCCTGCACCCGCTTATGTCGTATGTTATCTTGCTGGCCCCCGAATTGCAGGCGCTCACGTATGTCTTGTTGGATATGGCATTGCATAGTCCCGACTGGTTTGTTCTTTTCACTATCCTCCAGACGCAGACGTACTCCTGGTAGTCGTCAACCACATGACTGCATACTTCCGCGTCAACCCTTATCTCGGCGACCTGCCTGTAACACAGGTCTCTCAGTTCACCGTCATTGACTTCCTTGCATCCGGCAGGGTCGTGGGAGCTCTCCGAGACCTTCATCAGGCACTGGTCCTTCTGCTTCACGTCTTCCATGCTGTTGCAGATTATGGAGTCGTTCAATGCTCCTGCGAGCTCACGGTAGCACTTTTCCCTCATCCACTCTATGTTAACTCCCTCGCAGGCTGTGCTGTCTCCTAGTGCGCCGGCCATGTGGATGTTGCACTCGCTCCTCTTGTCCTCGTCAAGGATTCTACCGCATAATGACGATATGTTGGCGGTTTTCGCAACCTCCAGCATGCAGTCGTCCCTCCGGTAGTCAAGTTTGATGTTCTCGCATATGCCAGCGTCCATCTCCTCGACTGCCCTATCATAGTGTCTCTTGTCCACGTCGAGGCAACCACATGCGAGCAACATCAAAAAAACGACCATCAGCGAGCGCATGATAACCATTTGGCACCTATCGAATAAAACTAATTTCCCTTACGAAACCGTGGGCTTTATATACTATGTTTGCATTGTATTAGGAAAACACCTCATCTGTTTCCTGAGAGAGGTTGGCTGATTACCATATCAGCCTAAAAAAAGATGTGAACCACCTATGGGGGGGTTGGGGTGATCCGATCCCCCCACCTTACCCTAACCCGAGATCATCTGTTCTATCAGCGCCCTGTACTCTTCCTCTTCTTTTTCTTTGTCGTCACGTACCTGGTAACCATTACCCACACGTGTGAACCTGCATCCGAAGCTGAAGTATGGCACGGTCCTTATTTCATTCCCCTCATAGAACACCTCGTATTCACCGTCAGGCATGCTCCTCTCCATGCGCTCTGTCAGGGTGTCGTCCTCGACGTCAAAAACCCAGTGATGGGCCTTGATGAGCCCTTTTTCCATGTATTCGCTGGCTACCCTGTCGAATATGGGCGCGCTCCATTCGCAGTTGTGGCAGGAGTTCTTGCTGTACATCCTTATGATAGGCTTACCATCAACCCTGCACACACTGCCCCCCCGGTCTTCGAAGGTCTTGATCCGGGAGTCCAAAGTGGTTGAAGTGGGTGCAGAAGTCGCAGGGGTTTGACTCGCGCCCTCAGACCCAAAATTCATGTTTAAACCATCTACAGACCCATCCACACCATGACTTACTTCTCCGTGACTTATTTTTCCCTGGTTATTTGTGCTGTTTTGGACTTTTATCCTCCAAACATAGTCCTCATTCAATACTCTTAATGTGGTTGTGGTCGAAGACTCATCTACTCTGGCGGGTTTGCTGACGCAGCCGCAGACTAGTATTGTGGTCAGAACCACAACTGCATACGTAACCCTCATCTTGAAGAAGATTTACCATTCCAGCACATAAATAGCAGATATTTTTACAAGACTACAGACTACATTTTTACGCCTCTAATTCAATACTATTCCACTCGACTTCTTGGGATGATGTATGAAGGTTCTTAAGAGCAATAATAAGCTGGTTCGCTA
Source organism: Candidatus Altarchaeales archaeon (assembly GCA_014727915.1). Lineage (GTDB taxonomy): Archaea > Altiarchaeota > Altiarchaeia > IMC4 > SCGC-AAA252-I15 > WJMO01. The sequence continues at coordinate 525,523 of WJMO01000006.1, forward strand.
CGACCGCAACAAGGTGATACAAACAGCCATGGCAGCGGGGGCTCCGCTAAAGCTCGCGACACAGATTGCATCCGAGGTCAGGGGCGAAGGCTACGATGGAATGACAACCGACGAGATACGGATGCGCGTCTACATAAAACTCAAGAAGATCAACCCCGACTTTGCCGAGCGATACGTCTACCGTTCCAACATGCAGGTCCGCACTTCCAGCACTTCACTGGACAACTTCGAGATAGAGAAGATAATAAACTCCCTTTCTGAGGAGACACGTGTCGACCAGAGCTTTGCGAAGAAGATCGCGAAGCAGGTCGAGAAGGAGCTTGGCCGCATGCGGCTTAACTATGTGACGGCTCCCCTGATAAGGGAGATAGTCAATGTCAAGCTTTTGGAGCATGGGATGGAGTCCGTGCGGGCAAGGTACACCCGTTTGGGGATGCCGGTCTACGATGTTAAGCGTCTTTTGGAGTCCGGGTCGAGGGACATCGCCCAGTACAGCCCCGAGGCGGTTCACAAGCTGATGAGCGACCAGATAGCTCGCGAGTACGCTCTCATAAACGTTCTACCCGTTGACTTGGCTGACGCTCACATATGCGGCCAGATCCACATACACGACCTCAACTACTATCCTCTGAGACCGACGATATTCTCCCATGACTTGAGGTTCTTCCTGCGCCGAGGTTTGAAGGCTGACGGTACTGGAGAGTATACTGCGGTCGCGGGGCCCGCGAAGCACCCGACATCTGCTTTGATGCATGCGTTGAAGGTTTTGATAGCCGGTCAGACGGAGTGCAGCAGGGAACAGTACATCGAGGACTTCAACAATGTCATGGCACCCTACGTGTCGGGGCTGCCCTACAAAGACGTCAAGCAGCTTGTGCAGATGCTCTTCTATGAGATCTCGCAGACATCGGTCGGAAAGGGAGGCCAGGCAATATACGCTGCCCTGTCCTTCAACACCTCAGTCCCCCGGTACTTGAGGGATGTGCTGGCCGTGCAGCCTGGTGGCCGAACGAAGAAGGGCCTCACATACGGGGACTACGAGGACGAGGCGGAGATGATATTCAAGGCCGCGTTGGATGTGAGCCTGGAAGGTGACGCCCTGGGGAAGCCTTTCATATACCCGAAGGTGAAGGTTAATGTTGTGGGCAAGCCTGGTGATGACATGATGCACAAGGCTGCCGAGCTGACAGCCAAGTTCGGACTGCCCTATTTCCTGAACTCTGGCAGGCAGTTCTTCGGCAACCGCAGGGGCACAATCCAGCATGTGACTTTGAACCTTCCCCAGGCCGCGTATGTCCCGCGGGATCCCATGACCGTCATCGACAACAGGATGAAGAAGGCCTTTGAAGTCCTGTTGTTGAAGAAGAAGGTTGTGTCGAGGAACCTCCAGCATAACCTGCTACCTTTCCTAAAGCAGAAGGCTGCGGGGTTGAGGTACTACAACCCGCAGAAGCAGCTTTACGTGATCTCATACTCCGGCCTCTCAGAGTTTGTGAAGAACGAGACCAACGAGGACATAAAGTCAAAGGCGGGATCCTCATATGCATCCTCTGTGCTTAAGTCGATGATGCGGTCGGTAGACACCTTCAGGGAGGAGAGCGAACTCGATTTCATACTTACCGGCGCGCCGAAGGGCATATGCTACACCCGCTTCGCCGAACTGGACCTTGGCAGGTACGGTGACAGGGCGCTGGTAAGGGCTGAGAGGAACCCTTACTATTCGAAGACCCATTATGTGAGCAGTCGCAGGCTTTCGGAGAAGCTTAGGGTTGAGGGCAGGATGAACTGCATAGTGAATGGCAGGACCCTCACTCACATAAGGCTTTGCGATGGTGAATTGCATGCTGATGACGTTCTGAAGATGGTCAATAAGACGCTTTCCAGGAAGGATGTCAAGTACTTCACGTTCTCCCGTGACCTTACGGTCTGCAGCAAATGCGGTCACGTACAGGCCGCGATAACCGGCAAGTGCGGCAGCTGCAAGAGCCCGAGGGTGGCTGTTTGGAGCCGGGACACTGGGCACCTGCAGAACACTCGCACGTGGAATCGCTCCCAACGCCAGGCTTACGTTGACGAATACCGATATGACACCCGGGGAAGGGGGGTTGAGGTCTCGGCGAGGCAGAAGAAGACCATAATGAGATATGGAGATGGCAAAACCGCCTAGACACCAGAGCTGGGAGAACCCTAGATGCGGGGTGTTCAAGAGCATGGGAGAATCCCGGCCGATGAGCAGGGAGATGTGCTTGAAGTGCAAGGGGGGCAGGCTTCTCTGCGGCCACGACCACTGCCCGCTACTTCGGAAGATGGACCTTCAGAACCCAGTCCAAGACCGGCTCAAGGAGGAGATGTTCGGGCCTTCACCCTCAGTGTTCGTGGGTTGGAAGGACTACCCCAACGTATATGTGGGCCCTATGACCTCCTTGGATGAGGAGGCTGAGCGCCTCGACAATCCAGGGTCGTGGTACGGTTTGGGATTCGACGATATAATACGGATGCGTTCGCTGATGGTCAGGGGCAAGCAGAAGCGGCCGGTCTCGGACAGAACCCGCTTCACTGAGAAGATGAGGGAGCTCGCATTATCTGTCCGGCCCGTTGACGTTGAAACCCACTATAAGAGAAAGCCCCATTTCAGCATGTCATTCTCTCCGGTTAGCCAGCCTATGGGCGCGTCAGGCGATGTCCGCAGGTTCCATGTAACGGAGAACCCGGTGATCCCCCGGAAGGTTGACTATGTCGTCTCTGATGAGCTGAGGTCTGTGGACCAGGTCAGAAATCTTTTCGACAAGAACTTTGACGTATACTATCTCACAAACGTCCTCGCCTCGGGCTCCCTAGGCATCGAAGACGACCGTAAGATGGTCCCGACACGGTGGAGCATAACAGCCGTAGATGACATGCTGGGGAAGGAGCTGATGAAGCGCATACGCGACTACCCGTGCGTGAACGATTTCCAGGTTTACGAGAACACCTACCTGGAGAACCACTTCGAGATACTGTTGATCCCCGGAGCATGGGAGTTCGAGCAGTTCGAGGCATGGTCTCCCCAGACCCTCTGGACGATCGGCCAGTCGGAGCACACGATAGTCCAGGAACATGAGGGTCACGGTGGAAGGTGGGAATACGCCTACAACGAGGGCGGAGGATACTATGCCGGCAGGTTCGCAGTATTGGAGGCGCTCCATGCGATGCGCCGGCAGGCCCGTGCGATCGTATTCAGGGAGATATACGACAGCTACATAATGCCGGTTGGCGTCTGGGAGGTCCGGGAGAACGTGCGGAAGGCTATGGAGTCCAGGCCGACAAATCATGCGACATTACACCAGGCCCTGGAGGACATCAACACCCGCCTGACAATCCCAGTGGGCAAGTACGCGGAAAAGAGCGAGATACTTAAACAGCGCAGGATAACCGAATACACCTGACATAGAACAACCCAGAAACTCAGATCTCGGTCTTTACGAGCGGCTGGAACTCCGTCTCCGGAAGGAGATACTCGATTACGTACTCCGTTATCTGGTAGAAGCTGTGGGCTATCACAGCCAATCCGATGAACATGCTGAATAGCATGAATATCTGGACGGTGTCTGGGAGGCTCTTCATCATGTCCCAGAACATCACGGATTCGAAGGTGTCGCTGAACATCTGCATCAATAGCGGCACGTAGACTGTGAGCGCCCCGGTCAGGAACACTAGCAGCACCACCCTCGCAAAGTTCATAGATAACTCTTGTCCTTGGATGTTAAAAAATGTCCTCTTTTTTTCAGAACCACCAGAGTTCTGTGTCCTCTGCCCTCCCCCCTTCGCAGTCGCAGTCCGGGCATATGTACCGCTCTATGCTGTACTCCCATTCTCCCATAGTGTATACTTCACTGTACATGTAAACCCACCCTAGATCTGGCTTAAGGACCAGGGGCAGGGGGGTCCCGCACCTTGGGCACCTCATGGCATCATTAACCTCCATCCGTTAGGCTTCGGCGGCTGGGTTATGTAATAGTATAGTAGGTTCAGCGCCGCAGCCGGGTTTATAACAGCCTCCATCACCAACACCGATTTAATTTCTACATTGACATATTAACTGTCCCCAACCATAAGGAACAGGCTAAAACAGTGTTAAAAAAGGGATTAGACGAGGTTAATCCTCTTTTTTCGGCTTTCCGCTCTTGTTGTAGAGCGGGGCTAGCAGCATCAGTATGGGGAATATCTCCAGTCTACCGATCCACATGAGAAGGGCTATGACGACCTTGCCGAAGTCGTGCATGTCATACCATCTGCTACCCTGGATATAGACTATGCCCACGTTTCCCATGGCGCTCAGACTGGTAGATATGCTCTCATATCCCGTGTAACCCAAGGCCATTATCAATATCGCCCCCACTATTGCAACTACCAGGTAGACCATCGACAGCCCCAGGACGTATAGGAGCTCCGTCTGGGATACTGTTTTCCCTCCCATCCTGAGCGATACGATGGCGTGCCGTGGCAGGAGCATCCTCTTGACCGTGAAAATCACCGCCTTTATTATCACCGCGAACCTAAGGAGCTTTATCCCTCCCGCAGTGGACCCGTAGAAACCTCCTATGTACATCAGTATCATTATCAGGGTCTGGGGCAGCTCAGGCCAGTCGCCAACGTTAGATGTTCCGAATCCGGTGCAGGATATTGCCGATACAGTCTGGAAAACGCTCTTCCGAAGGACATCCGACGGCGATAGGGTGTCGACTCCGACGGTGTCCGTCCCTATGAGGCTCCAGAAGCATATGAACGCAACTATCACTACTAGGATGAGCATGTACTTGGCCTCCACGTTCCTGAAGAAGGCTTTAACATCCCCGTTGAATATCTTATAGTGGACTAGGAAGCTTATGGCTCCCGCCAGCATGAGGAACATTATCACCACTTCTATGAAGACGCTGTCGTAGTATCCGATGCTGTCCGTGTGGGTTGAGAATCCTCCGGTCGCTATGGCCGCGAACGCATGGTTGACGGCGTCGAAGGGCGTCATACCGAAAATGTAGAGCAGTACTATCCCTGCCAGTGTGTAAAGCAGGTATATCTTCCACGTCTCCAAAACGGTGCTCTTTATCCCTGGCTTTATCTTCTGACCGCCTACTTCGCTGCTGTAGTAGTCCATGGCGACGTTCCCCGACTGTATCAGGACTATAAGGCCCAGGGCGATTATGCCGACGCCGCCTATCTCATGGGTCCAGCTCCTGTAGAATATTATGTCACGGTCTATGACCTCGGGGTGCTCAATCATGGTCATCCCGGTGGTTGCCCATCCGCTCATCGATTCGAAGAAGCTGTCAACCGGGTCGAGAACGCCCCTTATCATGAACGGCAGCGCCCCAACCAACGCTATTATCATCCAAACCAGCACGACTGTCAGCATCGCATGTTTGGTCCTGGTGTCCTGTTTCGTCTTGACATAAGCTCTTATGGCCTTGTGCATCAGGTACAGTATTATGCTGGGTATGATGAACGCGGACGCATCCTCCAGTATCCCGAATGGATCGGCTGATGGGGTGTATATGAGGGTGGCTATCACCGGCACCAGCATCACGATCGCCAGAACCTGGAGTATCCCTGAAAGGTCCTTCAAGGCTACTTTTATGTCTTCCCAGTCGAGGTATATCATGTTAAAAACCGGCGTCCTAATCCCTTAGTTCCTACTCCCAAACTAGCTTCTTGGCTATGTCCATCGCGGCCCTCTGCTCCGGGGACACTATGTTCTCGATGCCCAGCTCGTTGAATATGGGTATGTACTCTGGCTCGTGGACCCGCGCAACCGCCTGTTTGCCTCGCTTAATCGCCAGCAGGCTTATGAACAGGTTCACGTCGTCGTTGTTCGTGACTGCCATAACCGCGTCCGCGCTGTCGAAGTTCGCCTTCTTCAGTATGTAAAGCTTGCTCGCGTCGCCGTTCACGACGTTGATGTTGAGCTCTCCCATTATCCTGTCGCATTTGTCCTGGTTCTTCTCTATAAGTGTGATCTCATGCTCTGGCAGCGCAGCTGCGATGCACCTTCCCATCGTGCCTCCTCCAACGATCAAAATATGCATTTATACCCCTCCATCGTTTATTTTAAGAATTAACAATCGGTCTTAAAATAGGCCTGGGTGAATAGATATAGGCAATGCCGTCTGTGGAATTCGACATGGGTGACCTCTCCCACCTCATGGGTTGCCCATACGACTTGGAAGAGCTCAGGGAGAGGATCCCCATGCTAGGAGTCGACATGGAGAGATTGGACGAGGAGAAGATAGTGTTAGAGGTCTTCCCCAACCGCCCGGACCTTCTCAGCGTGGAAGGATTCGCCCGGGCCCTTAGGGGATTCTTGGGAGCAGAGCCGGGAATGCCGGAATATTCAGCAGTCGACTCGGATGTAACATTGTACGTCGACCCTTCAGTGGATGCCGTCCGCCCGGCAGTGTCCACTGGGCTGGTGTTGGGCGTCGACCTCGACGATTACACGGTAAAGTCTGTCATGGACATGCAGGAGAAGCTTCACCTAACCCACGGCCGGAACCGCTTGAAGGTCGCCATCGGAGTGCACGACCTGGACAAGGTGGAACCCCCGTTCACCTACAAGGCAGTCGACCCGGACTCTGTTTCCTTCGTGGCCCTGGACATGGACGAGGAGATGACCTTGTCGGAGATACTAGAGAAGCACCCGAAGGGCAGGGACTATGCGTGGACATTGGAGGGCAAGAGCAAATACCCCCTGTTCGTCGACAGCAGGGATAACGTCCTCTCATTCCCCCCCATAATAAACGGGGAGCTCACCCGCTTGACACCTAACACCCGCAACCTGTTCCTGGACTTGACAGGCAACGACCAGCATGCCGTGGACGTGGCCTGCAACATAATCTCAACATCATTGGCAGACCGCGGCGGGAAAATAGAGAGGGTGAGGGTGGAACGGGTCTAGCAGTTCTTCTCCACCATATCCCCCACATAGGGGTATCTGAAGTCCTCCCCCTGGAATGTCTTGTATGCTCCGTATAGCCCGTACACTACAGCCGCGAAGTAAACTACCAGTATCACTGGTATTATTATCAACCCGATCAGCACGAACGACAGTATAACGGCGATGAACCAGAGCACCACAAACGCGATGTTGACTAGGGCCTGATATACGAGCGCCTGCATCGACTGGAATCTGATGTACCTGCTCCTGTCCTTGTAGACCAGCCATATGATGAACGGCGCTATCACGGGAAGGACTATCACTAGCCCGTGTGCTAGGGCCGCTATTATGTTATCATCCTTTGAATCTTTAGTCTTGGGGGTTTCAACATTCACAGCCCCCATCTCATCGTTTACAGGAGCCTCAACATTCGTTACCTCCTTCCCGTCTGTTTTAGTATTTCTGTCCTCCTCTTTCATATCCTGTTTCTCGGTTTCTGCGTCACCCATATTTACCACCTCACTGGCCTAAATCTATAATCAACGCCTGTTAATAAAACCCTTAAAACCCTTCAGTAACGGTTCCAAGGCGGGAATTATGTAGTATGGGATTATAGCGCCGAATATGAGGCCCGTACCCAGCCTCAACAGGTTGTTGCTCTCCCTCAGCCCTGTCAGCTGTGTTATGCCGTCCAACGCCAGCGGCGCCAGCGCAGCAAGCAATAGCCTACTGTCTGGAACGCCCTCACGCCCACAAACTGGATAAAGCAGTGTGCCTGTGAACAACCCCGCGTAGATGCCGAAGCACCTGGCGCACACGGGCATCTTCTCACCGTATACGAAGAAACTCCGTTCCGGCAGCTGATGGCATGACTCCCCGAACATGACATGTATCAACTCTGAGATGTTCTCATGTCCCGTGATTGCCAGGTACGGAGCCGCGAAAATTAGCAATAGGACGAAAGCGCACGCGGTCAGGAAAAGAAAGTAGAAAGCTCTCATAATAAAAAAAATTTTGGGAGGGGAAGGCTCACTTCTTCCCCATGGCGGCCGCGTATACTGCCCCGCCCACGGCGCCGAAGACAACGCCTATGAACAGGTTCAGGAAGAATCCTATTATCGCCCCTATTATCCCGCCTGCCACTCCGATCCCGAGCGATGCCATCGCATTGCCTGCCCCGCTTCCCTGGGCCATTGCCATCCCGGTCCCTAACATGTTGAAGGCCATCGTGGTCAGGAAGTTCATCACAGTGTACACGATGCTGTATCCAACCCCGAATATTGCTCCCACTACTGCGCCTTCTGCCGGCTCAACGCTCATGGCTTTCCTGCCGTAGATGTAGGCTGCGAGGAATCCTCCGCATGCAGTCCAAAGGCAACATAGTATGTTGCAGAATCCGAGTATGGGTATTGCACCCACGACACCCATGATAAAACCCACTGCAACGCCAACCCCAAGTCCGGGAACGATCATGTTCTTTACTTCCATAAAAACACACCTCTACTTGCTATCTATTCAACTCCCTGTTATAAATAATGAAAACAACCCTCATCTGCCGAGTTTGGGGGCTTTGGCTTCAACAGGTTTGGCCGTTTTCTGGAAGCTGGTCGCCGCGTACACGACCGAACCGGAAGCCCCCAGGACTATCCCCAAGAAGACCCGGATTATCGCTTTAAGGGCGGAGCCCGCCAAACCGAAGCTCCCCGACCCTATATGGCTCAGGTTCAGCGCGTCTAGGATCAAACCCACAACCAACAGGGAGGAGTTGGAAACGACTCCATACGTCAGCCCGAAGACGACACCTACTGCCGCGCAGTCAACGTACTCGACGGCCCTTCCCCGCCCGTAGACGTAGGCTGCGAGGAATCCCCCGAAAAATATCCAAAGGCAGCAGACGTTGCAAAGCCTTATAACAGGGACTGCCGCTATGACCCCCACCGCCAAACCGACCAAAAAGCCCGAAAATACGATGTTCTTAGCTTCCATGTCAAAAGGTATGCTAGCTATTGACCCACTCCCGTTAAATATCGCGGTCGAGGGCATTTAACTGATTAACGCAAATTGTTAAATGGTTTTAGATGAGGATAAACAGGATAGAGACCAAGGCCTACCTGATATCTAGGGAGGGCGAGGACGCGGCGTTGGCCAGGTTCAAAGCCAGGGCAAGAGAGCTTGAGAGGCAGCACGGCTCGAAGGTGAAGATCAATGTCGAGCACAAGTACGCACCCCTGGTCATACTATACGCCATCAAGAGGGACATGGACGGGAAGGGCACCCTCGTCCACGGCATGGAGAACCACTTTCACATAGGCTTGAAGGACGCGTGCATATACGTATTCGGCAGCAAGGGTGTCGGGGACATGGCTAAGTCGACGTTCGTAAAGCCGCATGAGGCGGAGATCGAGCGAATAGACCTTCTTTTGGACGTTGCCACGCTATCCCCTCTCGCGCTACAGACCCTGGGCTACCTCGTGGACCATGGCACCGTCAACTTCCTGCAGTTGGACGTTCCGAAGCAGAACGGCGCCAAGGAGCTTCAGGGCAGGAAATGGGCGGACATCTACAGGCCAGAGGACAGGGAATCCGACTTCAAGTCGGTTCTCAAGGACATCTTCGAAATGCAACGGGTCACCCCGCTCTATAAGGTGAAGGCGACCCTGCCCACTCCCCGTTTCGTGAAGAGCAGCTACGACCTATCCGCCCGGCTTCAGATGTCGGACGTGGTCGAGGACGAGGTCGAGCTGGAGAAGATCGCCCACGCCCCCGAGAAGCTCATGTACATCCTGGGCACCATGTTCAACTGCAGCCTGGGTGTCGAGCGTATAGTCTACCTCCCATACATCGAATGCTTCTACCAGTGGGAGGGCAAGCAGACCTCCGAGATACGCTACATACCCTGTTTGACGGGCATGCAACCCAAGAAGTACGTCGCGCCCAAGAAGCTTAAGACCGTGATGTTGGGCACGAAAGGCCATGGGCTCAACGCCATCCCCATCGAGGACGTTGTGATAAACTTCTCGAATGTCGCGGGCATGGAGGAAGTCAAGGAGAAGATAAAGGAGGCCATCATCTACCCCATCGCCCACCCAGAGCTTTCCAAGGACTTCGGCACCAAAGGAGGGGGCGGAGTCCTCTTCTACGGCCCCCCGGGCTGCGGTAAAACGTACATCATGCGGGCAACTGTTGGGGAGGCGGGTGTTAACTTCTTCAGCGCCAGCGTCCAGGACATCATAGGAGACGACCCCGAGGCGGGAGCCAAGAAGCTCGACGATTCCTTCAACGAGGCCCGGGCCGGCTCCCCGGCCATACTGTTCTTCGACGAGATAGACGCTTTGGCGGGCAGCCGCAAGTCTTCCAAGACGGGCGCGGACAGGCGGCTGGTCAACCAGTTCCTCACAAACATGGAGGGCGTCGGCACCACCAACGAGAACGTCCTGATAGTGGGCTCCACCAACGCCCCCTGGGACATGGACCCCGCCCTCCGTAGGGCTGGCAGGTTCACCACCCAGATATTCATACCCCCGCCCGACGCGGAGGCGAGGATGGTGCTGTTCAAGATACACACCAAGGGCAGGCCGTTGGATGATAGCGTGGACTTTGAGCGCCTGGTGGAGCTCACGGAGAACTACTCATCCTCTGACATAACCGCGATCTGCGATGAGGCCGCGAAGATACCGTGGAGCGAGTCGGTGCACGGAGCCGAGAAGCGGGCCATTTCGATGATGGACTTCATGAGCATATTGAACTCGCGGGAGTCCACGCTGGTGCCATGGCTTAGGCTCGCCGAGAAGCAGATGCGGGAGAGCGGAGAGTCCGAGCTCTTCCCCGAGCTCTCAGACTACGTGTTCAAGAGGGCAGGGGGCATAGAGATGGTACAGTCCCCCGACCTGAAGTTCGAGAACGTGGGGGGATTGACTGAAGTTAAGGAGGAGATCAAGAACAAGATCGTCTACCCGTTGAAGCACCCCGAGCTCTCCAACGAGTACGGCCGCACCCTCGGAGGCGGGCTCATGCTATACGGCCCCCCGGGCTGCGGCAAGACGTACATCGCCCGCGCCACCGCCGGCGAGTGCGAGGCCTCGTTCTTCAACGTCAAGATGACCGACCTGCTCTCCCCCGAGGAGGGCGTGACTGAGAAGAGGCTGCACAGCATATTCGAGCGGGCGTCCCGGAACGTGCCGGCCGTCATATTCTTCGACGAGGTTGATGCGGTTGCTGGTCAGCGCAGTTCTAGTCAGGGTGGTGCGGAGCGTCGTTTGATCAACCAGTTCCTGACGGAGATGGATGGTTTCGAGCGGCGTGAAGGCGTTGTTGTGCTTGCTGCGACGA
>WJMO01000007.1 GCA_014727915.1 Candidatus Altarchaeales archaeon
ATGCCGAAGGCGTGACTTGAACACGCGACTTCCAGATAACTCAGCTGTTATCCTGAAGCTCCTAGCCGTTTTGAAGGGCCAGCGCCTTGATTCCAAAGATTTCGTTTTCTTTGGGGGTGAAGCACCTTTCTTTTTTTGAAAAGAAAGGGGCTCGCTTATGAGTCTGGCGCTCTAACCAATCTGAGCTACTTCGGCTTGCGTATGTTTATGTTGTCCGTGAGGTGTGTGTCTCGCGAACAAGTCGAAGCTAGCAAGCCGTAGGCTTGCGTTTGCTTCGGCAAACGGAAATCCGTTTACGATTGTGCCATCTTCGGCTTCGCCTCAATGACACTGAACGTGTTTATGGACTCAGTTTTAGGTTTTTCGGGTTTATATTTGGTTTAGGGTCAGGTCTAGGCCGATTGCTGCTATGGATAGTAGGGCTACCGCCAGGTAGTTGTAGATTTCTTTGCTTTTGTTTAGGCTTTGGACTATGTAGTGGAGGGCCTGCCGGTCTTCCGGGTCTAGTTTGTTTTCTTCTATCTTTTCCATGAGCCGGTGTTTTCGGCTTATTTCGCGTCTTTTTTTGGTTATCGTGTACCGGTATATGAAGAATGTCAGGTATCCTATTGCGCCCGTGTACCAGACAATCCGTATTATGGTCGGGTCTGCGTTTTGGAGCAGTATCAGGGCTCTGAAGGCTAGGGCTGAAAGTAGGCCTATGGCGAAGAATAGGTTCACCACTGGGGCGGGTAGTGTGTTCAGGTTGGTGTATGCGTTCATCTCCCCTTACCTCCAAGGATACGGACAAAATATAGGTTTAATTAATATATAAATATATCGTTTTTTATTTAAATATGAAAGTATATTTAATTTTAAAATTAATTGTTAAATTAAATAACATGTTTTATTTAATAAATTAATGTATGTTCTGCTATTATGGTTGTGTTTTCTATTATTTTACCGAATATGAGCAAATCCGAGGTTAAAGTCGACAAGGAAGGGGAATGGCATAAGGTCTCATTGGGTGATTTAGAAGCAAAGGTAAAGGTAATTGAGCCTAAAGGGATTGAAATGGGCCATTTCTTCGTTTTGGGATCTTGCGCGGGAGAGGATATCGGCCAGATAGTAGGCACTGTGCGTAGCGGTAAGCGTGTCACAGACTTTGACACAGTTCACGTAAAAGCTGAGAGGACGGAGGAGACCAGGGAAGATAGGAGGATGGCTGTGAGCATGATGTTATACTCTGCCGAAGCGGTTTTTAGGGGTTTGGGTTTGAAGGTTTTGACAATGCGAACACATCCTATGATGGGCAGGTTCCTCAGAGACCAGCTTGGGTGGGAAGGGGATTTGGAGGGTAAGAACAGGACTTCCACTGTGGACATGACAAAAGACCTGGAAGAAACCGAACTGCAGCTGCCAGAGATGCTGAAGAAGCGGAAAAAACAGTAGTTCCACATATTTAAAGCTTTTTTCCGTATATTTTCTCTACGGATTCCCGTCTTAGCGTAGTCTGGTTTAACGCGGCCGCCTGTAGTTGGTTACCACCCAAAACCAGGGTGGCGCAGTCGCGTGATAAATTAGCAGACAGCGGCAGACCTCCGGTTCAAATCCGGAAGACGGGAAATTTTCTTTTTTTTAGAAGTCTCTTCGGATGCTTGCGCCGTCCATACGGGGTTCTGGAGCTATGGGTGCTCCCGGGCCTGCCCCGGGCCGTGGTCTTTCTTCCGGCATGTCGGGTGTGGTAGCCTGTCTTTTGCCCAGTCCATAGTATGACACTGTCAGGAACCTCCCGGTCTCGTCTCCATAACCTTCCTTTGCGAATGCGACCTCGTAGGTCCCGTCCTCCCTCAGCCACATCTGCATGCCACCAGAACATGGTTTTCCGGCAGGCATTGGTATGCTGTAGACGCCGCGGAACCTCCCTGATCTCTCATCCAACACCCCCCTAGTGATCCTGAAGGCGATTTGTCTGTCCTCATCTACGTAGCCGTTCTCATCAATGGGATGTACCCATCCCATGCCCACCGCCCCTTCGGCGCCGCTCATAGAGAGGGCTAGCTCTCCGAGCTCCTGGCCGTCATACTGGCCGACACCGGATATCTTTATGCCGCCGCGCGGCATGTAATCCCTAAGTTGCACTATCCTGAGGTCGGGCGAGTCTGTTACATCGCCTGACTCCCGCAGCCGGATAACGTCGCCGCGTTTGAGGTTGGAGACCTCACCGCCACCCCATTCAGCCACATGAGTCCTAACATTCCCATCACCGCGCAACTCCCGCCTGAATACCGTGCACTTTGGGAGTTGGATGTCGGTAACGTCCTCTTTGACGCCTATCACGCTGCCCTTGTCGACGTGGGATGTGGCCTCTCTGAATTCCAGGTCGTCCGCCCGGGCTTCGGACGGGGAAGAAGCCGCTGTTGCAGCCGCGCCCAATCCAAAGACGCCCGCCATCCGCTTTAGGAATCCTCTTCTCGTGGCCTTCTCATCAGAGTCCATCGAGGCTACTGTGGCCACCGCAGCTGCGCCGGTCGCGGCCGCCAGGGCACCTCCCGCAGACGGTCCCGCGCCAGATCCGCTCCTCTTCCCCCCGGTTGAAGGCCTGAGGAAATCCGCTTTTATCCCGCGGCGGTCCTGGTCTGTCCATGCCTTCGCCGCGGTAGAATCGTATCCAGACTGCATGGCTGCAGCGGAGGCTCCAGCCTCCAGGAAGGGATTATCCTCCACCGTCTCACCAAATCTCATGAGCTCGTCACCGGAGCGTTTTGCACCCTTTGCCTGCCTCGTAGCCGAGGACCGCTTAGCCACTCTGACTGTCACCTTAGTATATTATGTGCAAGACACACATATATAAGTATTGTACATTGTTCAATCGGGGTTTTGGGGGTCTGAAAACGGCGAATTCCCACACCAGAATATTAGAAACCGATTATTTAAAGCCAAAAGCAGTATATCTAAGACCCAGCAAAAACAAAACAAACAAAAACCACAATAATTTAAAAAAAAATCCAAACTATTTATAAAAAATGCCCCGGTAGTGTAGCGGACTATCATGCGAGACTGTCGATCTCGCGACCCGGATTCGAATTCCGGCCGGGGCGTAGAACCAAGTGATCGAATTTAGGGGCCAACTAAAGCCCCCCTGAATTTCGTTTCCAGCCATCCTCTGAATTCCCGGTTTTTGTACAGTTCTACGAAGAATTTTCTGGCTTCTTGTTCTTCTTGTTCAATTGTTCCGAGGGCTTCTGGGATTAGGGGCGTTGCGCACCGGTTGCAGAACCAGCCGTCTGGTGGATTGACTTTATTGCATTTGCCGCATTTCCGTGGTTCCCTGGTTTCCATTGGTTCCGGGGGTTTGATGCCGTTCATCCCCAATATCACGTCGTCTATGTCCCGGCCGCTCAGGTGGACGTAGGTTGCCGCCATGTCCGAACCCATAACCCACCCGAAGAATGCGCATAGTTGGCTTTCAGTCATTATTTTTGCCAGCTCTGTCGCCCGGCTGTGCCGGAAATTGTGGGGGTAGCATTTGTTTAGCGGTATTCCCGCTTGTTTGGCTATTCTCTTTATCATCAGCCGTATTGCGTCGTATCGTATGGGTTTCTTGTACTGAAAATCTATCCATAGCGGCGATTCAATGTCATCACCGTAGGGATGATTTCTGATCCAGACTCTCAAATTCTGTTCCGGCTCCAAGACGAGTATGCTTCTGGCTCCCGTCTTGCCTTTTTGTACGTGGACCCGGACCCCGTTTTCCTCAAATACTATGTCCTTAATCCGAAGCCCACCAAGTTCTCCGACTCTCAATCCGCCATAGTAGAGCAGAGATATTATGGCCCTGTCGCGGTCAAACTTGCACGCCCGGATAAGTTGAGTGACCTCCGTTACTGCTAGAAGTTGTTCCGGGAGTTTCTTATCCCTCCGTTTGACCGTGCATTTTATGAACTCAACTTTTTCAGGGAGTTTGCCCCCGTTCATTACCTTGTAAAACTTCTTTACCGCTACCTTAAGGTCTTTTTTGGTTTCAGCGGCTGAGTCGCAGAAGTTGATCTTTGTCACCAGCTCCCTCAGGTCCTTTTCGGTGGCGTCCAAGAAGTCGAATTTGTAGTCCGTTAGTCGCATGAGTTTACCGTACATGCCGTAGTATTTGCGGATGCGCATTTTCCCTATGCCTTCTGAGGCCATCCTGTTTATGAATTCGTTTATGGCATCCTTGTTTTTCTGGCTAATTCTAGGGTTTTGATTGAACCGGTTCTTTTCGAACTCCATGGTGTATTTACCCCGGTATATCGAGTTAGCGTCCATTTTCCCTCAGAATCCTGCATGCCTGCCCCCAGGAGAGTCCATAGTCTCTCAAAAGCCGCCTAAACAGCCTTATATGCTCCGGCAAAGCCCTCTCCAATAGGTCCTCAATCTCCTCTTCCACAAGAGTATATAGGCGGTCAAACCACTTGTCGATACTGCAAAAATCCACGTACACACGTGAGACACACACCTATAAAAACCTTGATTTTTTTGACCAGCCGGATTCGAACCCTATCTTTTTGATTCTTCCGAATTTAAAATCCACATTTCAATAATTAATGGATAAATCGGTGGATTTTATGAGAGGGATTAATTCTCCCATTAAACCTCCTTCTCCCGATGTTTCTGAGAGGATGAGTCGGGTGAAAAGACAGGGAAGCAAGCTGGAAAAAGCAATGGAGAAAATTTTAAAAAAGGAGAAGATCAAGTATATTTATCAACCCAATGTTTATGGGCATCCAGACTTCCAAGTTTCGGGATCGAAGATAGTATTATTTTGTGATAGTTCCTTTTGGCATGGTCGAAGAGAAAAAGAGGTTAGTGGTGAAGCCTTTAATAGGAATCGGAAGTTCTGGGTGGAGAAACTTAGGGCGAATAAAGCTCGGGATAAAAGAACGAATCGTAAGCTTAGACGCGATGGTTGGAGTGTGTTGAGGTTTTGGGATGACGACATACTTAAGAATCCCCAAAAGGTTATCAACAAAATAAATAAAAAAATCGATGAAAAATGTCGGGTAAACTAACTGCGGTAGATCTGTTTTGTGGTGTAGGCGGTATTTCCCATGGATTCGTGAGGCAAAAGATATCAGTAGTCGCTGGAATAGACTCCGACTCCTCCTGTCAATATGCGTTTGAGAAAAACAACAAATCTAAGTTCATAAATAAGTCCATTGAGGAAATCTCAAGTTCGGAGTTAAAAAAGTTGTACCCCAATGGTTCGGTTAAGGTATTGATTGGCTGTGCCCCGTGTCAACCATTTTCATCATATACTAAAAAGAAGGCTAAAAAGAAGGGTAAGAAGGACCCCAAGTGGCATTTACTTAATCATTTCTCTCGTTTGGTCAAAGACGTAAAACCAGATATTATTTCAATGGAAAACGTACCGCATATAACAAGACATCAAGTATTCAAGGATTTTGTTTCGACTCTAGAAAAACATAAATATAATGTAAAATGGGATATTGTCTTTTGTCCGGATTATGGAATCCCTCAAAATCGAAAGAGGTTGGTTTTATTAGCTTCACGTTTGGGTGAGATTGAATTAACACCACCAACCCATGAAGAGTATGTGACAGTAAGAGATGCCATTTCACATCTCCCTAAGATAAAGGATGGGGAAAGAAGTAAGGATGACCCTCTTCATATAGCAAGCGTACTTTCCGAGAAGAATAAACAACGAATTGTACAAACTCCCGAAGGTGGTGGATGGAAGGATTGGGATGAATCTCTCATCGCTGATTGTCATAAGAAGGAAACTGGGAAATCGTATCGGAGCGTATATGGCCGAATGAATTGGGATGAACCCTCTCCTACAATAACCACTCAATGCAATGGATATGGAAACGGCCGGTTCGGTCACCCAGAGCAGAATAGGGCTATATCTTTACGAGAAGCAGCGATACTACAGTCATTTCCCGAAGATTATGAATTTATTGACCCAAATAGTAAATTTTTTATTAGATATATCGCTAGACAAATAGGAAATGCAGTGCCCCCAAAATTGGGGGAAATAATCGCAATATCGATAAAGGATCATGTTATGAAATACAATGGCTGAAAAAAAGAAAAAGGAATACCGAATAAATATTGATCCGCGTATTTTGGAACTCTTAGGTCCAAACCTGTATACAAACATTTATTATGTTCTCGCAGAACTAATTGCAAATGCTTATGATGCCAATGCAGACAATGTGTACATCATCCAAGAGGAGGATAAGTTAATTGTAGAAGACGATGGAATAGGCATGTCTTACGAGGAGGGTGACATCAATAAATATCTCGCCGTAGCAGTAGAGACTAGGACCACGGAGGATGATGTTTATACTAAAGATAATCGGCGTAAACGTATAGGACGTAAAGGTATTGGGAAATTATCAGCGCTTTCCGTATCTGAAAATGTTTACGTAATGACTGTTAAAGACGGGGAGAAATCGGGATTCATTCTATCCCGTCATGTTGATAGTGACCACCTATTACAACCAATTGATGAATCTGATATTTCATTTCGCCATATAGAAGAAAACGGCACTTCAATCATTATGACGAATCCAGAATACGGCCTCCATAGAACAGCAAAAGCCATAAAAAGAAATCTTTTAAAAATTTTCCCATACTTAGAATCTGATTTTACAATCCATATTAAAACCCAGACCGAGGACATAACTATCGAACAATTTGACAAAGAGATGATTGAAGATTTAGGGGCCGTCATCTTGATGGGAGAGGAATTTCACAACCTAGCAAATTATTTCGATTGTCAGATAGAGGGCGTTTCTAACGAACAGAAAAAAAAGTTACTCATTAAACGTGATGAAAAAAAATTCCCCTTGAAATTGAAGACAAGAGGTGGTGAGGAAAAAGAGTATGAATTAAGGATTAATGGCTGGATTGGAGCGTATAGGACTACTAAAGGAAGAAAATCGGATAATACTGATTTCCCAGACAATTTTATTTCCCTTCTTGCCAACGGTAAACTTGGGGAATATAACATTCTACCGATTGCAGGGAAGAATAAGCTAATAGAGGTTTACATAGTCGGACAATTACATGTCGATCTTTTAGAGGAGACCGAACTCCCAGATATAGCATTAAGTAACAGACAGGGATATAAATCGGATGATGAGAGATATCGGACAGTCATAAATTATGTTAGAGACGACCTCATCCCGGAAATAATTAATCTGAGAAACGCTTATGTAGATTTACGCGAACAACAAAAGAAGAAAGAGCAACAAGAAAAGGAGAAAAAAGATGAAGAAGAGCTTAGAAATAGAGTGGATAAATATACCAATGTTGCTACGGATAAGGTAGTTAAGGGTATTGAAACGGCAATAAAGGACAAACTACCAACCGAAGTAGTTCAAATGATACATGACGAATTAAATGAAGCCAAACCTCTCATGGGAATCAAGAGAAAAGTCGATACGCAAAAAAAGAAAGTATTGATATGTCATAGTTCAGGGGATAAGGTCCTTGCTGACGTCATATGTAAGATGTTAATTTACAATAATGTCCCTGACGTAGACATCATATACACAAGCTCAGAAAATGAAAACTGTCGTTCCCCTGAAGGTTCCGACCTTTTTGAATATTTAAAGGATTTCTTCGTGGAAAGTTATTCTACTGAAAAAATTTGGGTAATCTATGTAACAAGTGATGAGATGTCAAAATCGTGGTATGCAGTAACCGAAGTGGGCGCAGGTTGGATTACCAAAATAGACCATAAAATTTTCAATATACCTGGAGATGTTGGACATCAACCTCAGCAACCATTAAATATCAATCAGACCTGGCATAACAGTGAAATTATTAAAGGCGAAGTAGCAATGAATGAAACAGAATTTGATAAATTCATTGTAAAGATAAGAGATGTATGCGAAAAAATTGGATACACGCCAAAAAGCAAAGAGGATAATGAAAAAGAATTAAAGAGATACGTCGAAGTAATAGATTAATTAATTGATGCAATACGTTATAGAACGTGTCGATGAAGCGTAAATGGTTTTTTGATTTGCATTTCTCTTCACGTATTATCGACCTATATCGACAAGTCGTTTTCCGTTAATATTTTTGTTTATGAGGGAGTTTAAGTGTACTTGTGGGGCTGATAAGCCTAGTCGTATTGACAGTAATCGTCAGGTTTTTGTTAAAAGAGAGTTGCGGGATTATTTTGTTGATTTGCTTTTGAAAACGGGTTATAGGGAGGTTAGGGATCCTGCGTTCTCCCAGGGCAGGGGAATAGCCTATCTCGTGAAGAATACGACTGGCGAGTCAAATCGCCATTTTATCCTATGGCACCTAATATTCGAGGAGATTAAACGGTATACTGATGAGGTGAAATACCATCTTACAAGGGGCCCGGATGTGGAGTTTACCTCACTTGACGGCCGTAGAATAGCCGTTGAGGTTGAAGCCACAAAAAAGAACTATGGACAGATGGAGAGAAAGCTTAAGATATTGAAAAAGTATGATGGATGGTTTATAGTTGTCGCTAAAAGCCAGGATTTGAAACACTACCAAGGTTATGGGCCGACATTCACCCGGACTAAAATTCAAAATCTTATCGCCGAATATTTCAAGCCTGAACCACAGCCAGAACCAAAAACAAAGCCCCAACCACTCCCAAAACCAAAAACAGAGCCATATACAAATAGTTCCTATTTGTATCAACAACCCATAATCCCAATTGACAAATCAAAAACCAAACGAAAGAGATATACTCTATAATATGTGCATATATTTTATAGGAGGGGCAGCTCTCCCCTAAGCACATTATATGATGTTAAAAAGGTGGAGAAGGATATATTGAACGATGCAAGAGAAAATCCTCAAGATAATCGTCGGAGTAAGTGTAATAGCCCTTGTAGTAGTTTCTATTCTATTTTTTCAAAATAACAATACACTCATGTTTTTCATCTCAATTGCAGCTAATTTTATCCAAATATTACTCTTCATTACTTGGTATTTCCAAGAGAATCCCATCCCTAAAAAAACTATCACACAAATTGATGAGATACACCAAGCGACAAAGATACGGGAAGAGAAATACAAACGTAAGGAAATAATTATTACAAGGTTAATGAAGGAGGGTTTGATAAGAGAGTATGATCTTAAAAAGATATTTCAATCTCTTAAAAACAGGGAAGTTTTTCTGATACATACCTATGGTGAGGGAGTACCGGAAAATCTAAGAGAATCATATAAGGGGGAATCACAGCCATTAATCACTATTTTAACAAAAATTGGATTTGTTAGAGTATTCGGGCAACATAACCTTTTTATTATTTTTAGAAAAAATTTGCCAAGAAGTCTAAGGTCTTTGCAACGGTTGGAAGAATTCTTACTAAAAGAAGTGGAAAAAGTTTGGGAGAAGATTGGGAACTATACAAGAGAAAAATATCCTGGTACAGACTATAAAATATATGAAAAATGGAGAACAAATGAAGGGTTTAAATGTAGTTATCTCATATTCAAAGCTGTGGAAGAGGATTTTATTGTAGGCTATAAAACAAGATACTCCTTTACTCCTCAATTTGTAAATTCAATTATTCGAGAGATTGAAATTGAGAAGATAAAACCATTAATTGACAACAGAGTAAAACTTCAAGAATTCGTAACGAAAACAAGTATTGAAATATTTTTAGAAGATTTCCCGAAAGACATTAAAAAAGCGATCCTGAATCAAGAACAAAGGTTAAAAAGTGCATTGGAAATAAAGAATTTCACTGATTTTAAGAATTTTACTTGTGAGACGCTCACTCAACAGTTTAATAAGTTGATTGGAGCAAACCCAGAATGGGATAAGTATTCAGAATTGATTATAACCCAGGCAAAAGAATTTTATGATATACTTTATGAGTTAGGAATGGAAGCATAAGTCAATTTACATACTGAGTCAATAAGGAACTGTTTGTTCTGGTTAGCCATCTGTTTGTTCTGGTGCAACCTAGCCTCTTGATGGGGAAATCGCCTTTCAAAGTATAGTCATCGAGCCCCAGATATAGCCCAAGTATGCTGTTGGCCCTTGTTCTTGGTCTCCTGTTGGTGGTTTCGGCCGGGGCGTCGAACCATCCGACCGAATTTAGGGGCTGATATTTCAATCGATGATGGCTCTCTTTCTTGGTCGTCTGTTGGTAGTTTTGGCCGGGGCGTGATACACCACTGTTACAACATCATATGACTTCTCGGGCCATCATTCATATGAGCAGGTTTCGAACGCTGGGGAAGGTTTGCTTCCCGGCGCTATTGTGTTGGGGGGGTGGGCGTTGCTGAGTGTTTTGTGTTTTTTTAATCTTGCCGGGGTATATTAGTTCATCGGGGGTTTTTCGGAGTGAATATTAGGGTGTTGGCTTTAATGTTGGCATTGTTCTGCGTGGCTTCCGCAGCATCCGGAGAGGGTAGTGAACGGCAGAACTGCCTGTGCGCTTGCTTGGCCCCCCCTGGGGGGCAGTTCTCCTGCAGCTATGACACCGAGGACGCCGGCTGGTCCCCCTCATGCAAGGAGCTGTCCAACGGACCCTGCATCTGCAAGGCATACGGGTGCTTCCGAGGGCAGATACCGACCGAGGGCGAGTGCGTTGACAAGTGCTATGAAAAGCACCCTAAGAGCATGAGCGAGAAAGCGGGCGGCATCAAAGAGGCGGTTAAGGGAGCCCTGGGGAAACTCAAGGGAGGCGGGGAGGACCGTGCAGGAGAGGGTGGGACAGCAGCCAGCGAGGCCGCTGCCACAACGAACCCGACGACCACAACATACCCGTTCTTCGTGAAGGGCGGTCGGCCATACCACTCCCGGATCGGTGTTGCGGAACCCCCGCCGACAGAGGACTGCCCTGGGGGCGAGTGGATGCTGTTAGACACCCAATGGCAGACGATAGGCTACAAGAAAACCTACGTCCTAGAAGGATGGGAGAACTACACCCGACCCGGGCCCCGACCGGGTTTTATCGGTTTCTTCAAGGACATCGGAGGCCTTGTCTCAGACCTTTGGAATGGATTCTGGGGTAAAACAACTGACGGGAGATATGAGGATAGCGCCTGCGACTACATCGCAGACCACACCTTCCAGTGCAGCACGAAACTGGAGCTGGTGAGGAACATAGAGCAGAGAGAGACCGTAGACCACGAGCCATGCTACACAAAAGCCTAGCCGAGGATTACCCAGACAAGATAGCGTTTCCCAAAGCCATGGAAACAGAAATGGTTTACAAGGTATATTAAAGGGGTTTTCTCGCGTATTTAACTTTGTATTTTGAATTCTCTTGGATGAAAGGCTATCGTAGGTTCAAGCCCCAGCAGCGTAGGGTGGCTTATTTCACGATAGAGATGGGCCTCGAGCCCGAGATACCCACCTACTCAGGCGGGTTGGGGATATTGGCGGGTGACACGGTCAAGACGTTCGCAGACCTCAAGTACCCAGCGGTGGCCGTCACATTGCTCAATGAGAAGGGATATTTCTACCAGGACCTAGAAAAAGACGGGAACCAGAGGGAAGCCCCCGTAGACTGGGATTTCAAGAGTCAACTGCAGCCCATACCCGAGAAGGTCACCGTTAACCTGGAGGGACGGGACATAATCGTTCAGGGCTGGGTTAAACCGGTTGAGGGCGTGGCAGGTGATGTGGTGCCTGTGATATTCCTGGACACGAACCTGGAAGCCAACAACATGTTAGACCGCGGCCTCACCAGCCAATTGTACGGCGGCGACTTGAGATACCGGCTGATGCAGGAAGCCATATTGGGAGTGGGCGGGGCGAGGCTGCTCCAGGTCCTGGACCACGACAACCTCGGATCCTACCATATGAACGAAGGCCATTCTGCGCTGCTGACCTTGGAGCTGATGGACCGTTACGAAGGCGACCTGGAGAGGGTGCGGAGGCTCTGCGTATTCACCACCCACACCCCGATCGCAGCCGGACATGACACGTTCGACCTGGAACTCGCTAAGGCGGTCCTAGGGGAGATGTTCGACGTTGAATCCCTAAAACACGACAACATAGTGGACGAGAGGAACCTCCTTAACATGACATACCTGGCACTATACCATTCGGGTTTCATAAACGCCGTGGGCAAGATGCACGGGGAAGTTACCAAGAGGATGTTCCCCCACTACGACATAAACGCCATAACCAACGGAGTGCACCCCAACACCTGGGTGTCCGAGCACATGGCGAAAGTCTTCGACAGATACATACCCCAGTGGCGGACTGACCCCTACACACTAAGAAACGCTCTGCGCATACCCAAGAAGAAGCTCTGCGGCGCACACCATAAGGCCAAAAAGGAGCTGATAGACTTCATAAACCACCACTACAAGAGCGGATTCGAATATGACGCCCTCACAATGGGCTTCGCCAGGCGGGCGGCAACATACAAGAGAGCCGACCTCCTATTCCAAGACACACAGCGCCTTAAGGACATCGTGTCCAGAGAGGGGAAGTTGCAGGTGATATACGGGGGGAAAGCCCACCCACAGGACGAAGGCGGCAAGCAGCTGATAAGGAAGGTCTTCAAGCACTTCAAGGAGGTGGAGGACAAGATAAAGGTGGTTTACATGAAAAACTATGAGATATTCACCGCCAAACTGTTGGTCGCCGGCGCGGACCTGTGGCTCAACACCCCGAAGAAACCCATGGAAGCTTCCGGAACGTCGGGGATGAAAGCGGCGTTGAACGGCGTCATAAACTTCTCCGTCCTCGACGGCTGGTGGCTCGAAGGATACGTGAAAGACTACACAGGATACAGCATAGGCTCTCCCACGAGGGAGGAGACCGCCGACGAAGAGGACGCCGACGACCTCTACACCAAACTGGAAGGGGACATACTACCAACATACTACGGCAACAGGAGGAAATGGGAGGAGATGATGGTCCAGAACATAGCGTTGAACGGGAGCTTCTTCCACACCCACCGGATGGTCTCACAGTACGTGATCCAAGCCTACTCCAGGTGACAGTATAGTTTTAACCTGTCCTACCGTAGTCGTCTTCTAGGCGTATGACATCCTCGACCTGGGGTGTGCTGACTTCGACCACTTTAACGTCCGATAGGGCGTTTATCCTGTGTTTGACCCCGGGTTTTATGGTGATGGACTCGCCCTCAGCGAGTTCGAGTTCCTCGTCTCCGAAGGTCAAGGCCATCCTGCCCTCCAGCAGGTACATGGTCTCCTTCTTTTCCTCGTGGAACTGCAGGCTCAGGCGCTCCCCCTTCTTAACCTCTATGATCTTGCCGACGTACTCGTCCTCCACCGCGAACCATATCTCCCGGCCCCAAGGCTTATCCACGACCTTCATTTTTCTTCAGCGCGTAAACTAGGCCAAGGAGGTTCCTGACCTCAGCCAACCCCTTAAGATAGTATTTAGCCTTCGTATTAATGTAGTCCTTCTCCTTCGACCGCACCAGAACGCCGAAACCCCGTTTTTTCACCGCCTTGAATGCGGGCTCGTCCGCCTCGTCATCGCCTATGTAGACGTACATGTTCTCGCTCCCATAGCGTTTTATTATCTCTTCCATGGCCTCCCCCTTGTCGGGGAGCCCCTTGGGCTGGAACTCCACGGTCATCCGCCCATAGACGGGGGTGAACAGCCTGCCCACGCCCCTTACCGACATGGCCTTCTCAACAGCTTCTTGAAGGGCTGCGTCCTTCAGGGCGGAAGCCACGTTACGCACGTGGAACACGGTGCTGGCCTCCTTCTTCTCGACCCTGGCCCCGTATTTCCGGGTCAACGGGGCGAGGAGCGAGTTCATCTTCCCTAGCATGAGGGTTATACTGGACTTGTTCCGCCTGTACTCTCTCGTCAGGAAGACGCCCCTTTCAGCTATGACCTCTACCCCCGGGACGTTGAAGGTCTTGCGCATGAAAGGCCTGGTACGCCCAGTTAGTATGACCACCCTAACGTCCTTAAGCTTTGAGAGACTGCAAAGGGAGCGTTCCATGGACTTGGATAGCCGAACATCCTCGAACCTGCGGCGGACGCGCGTCAAGGTGCCGTCGAAGTCGAGCACGAGCACGAGATGACGTCCTTTTGAGGCTGCAATCTCTTTCTTCAGGTTTGGAAGTGCATTTCTCATTTGCCGTGTTTCTTGCGTTTTTTACGATGAGAGTTTATGGCGCTGTTGTACACCTTCATCGTCTTCCGGGCGATCACGTCGGGTGTCAGGTTCCGGTGAACGTACTTGATCCCCTTCTCACGGCATTGATCATAAAGTTCCTCGTTCTCTATGAGCTGTAGTATCTTGTCAGCCAGGTCGAAGGGGTCCTCGACATCGGCTATCAGGCCCCCGCCGGATTTCGAGACCAGCTCGTTGGGGCCGGGTATGTTATACACCACAACTGGAGTCCCATGTGACATCGCCTCCACCAGGACTATGCCAAAGGACTCCCTGCGGGTGTAGGCGGGCAGGACGAACACCTTCGCCTTCTTATAGGTTTCCGTGAGCTCCTCGTCTTTGAGGTACTCCTCGATGAAATCCTCGTATTTCAACAGCCTCTTACGGCCGATCCTCTTTATCTTATCCAGGAACGGGCCGCGGCCCACGATCTTCAAACGCATGTGCGGGTGCTTCTTGTGGATTATCGAGAACGCGTTCACCAGGTGGTCGACTCCCTTGTACCAGATGAGCCGTCCGACGAACAGAATGTAGTTCTCCTTCTCCACCTTGCCCGGCTTCTCAGGCAGGGTCGAGCACATGGGTATCACGCGGAGTTTCCTGTGGAAGCCCTGCATCTCCTCTGACGTCTCAGCGTAGGCCCTCGTGCTCATGATGATCCTGTCGGACATCTTGAACAGCTCCCTGACGAAGACCTTGCTCGCAACCCTGGCGAACTCCCGGTACTTGTCGTCGAACTCCTTGTCACGCGTGTAGTCGCAGTGGTGGGTGGTGACCAGGGGGATGTTCATGTCCCTCAATGCTTCGGTGACCTGCCATGCCAGTGTGGGGTAGGGAGTGTGCGCGTGGACCAGATCATAGTCTGAGAACTCCCTTATCTTCTCCTCCAGGCCGTGTATGTAGGGCATCCTGCTCGGAAGCATCCGGGAGTTCATACGGTAGATCTCGATGCCCTCGGGGGTCACCTCATGGCGTATTATCTTATCCTTCTTGGAGGCGATGTCGGACGTGAGTATGGTGACCTTATGGCCGTCCTTAACATGCTGGAGAGCTAGTAGTTTGCAGTATCTCTCCGCGCCACCCTCATGCGGGAAATAATAGTCGATCACATGCAGTATTTTCACTTTGGCCCACAACATATTTTGACCGAAGATATAAATATGCCATATAATTTTTTTCTTAAATTTTTCAAGTAATTGGGGGAAAAACATGAATATGTAATATTTTTTGTCTGAGTCAGTATCATAACATATGACCAGGAGGAGATTGTGCTATTTCAGGGGCAAGAACCCACTCGACGACGACGTGGCAGCCGTGGCCGTGAAGAGGGCCGGAGGTGAAGACGAGGTTTTCACCACCTTAAGCGGTTCGCGGGTGAGGGACAGGCCAGATGAGCAGTTCCCACCGGACGTGCAGGTTTACATGAGACCGGTTGCTGTGAAGCTCTTCGAGTTCCGTGAGAGAGAAAACGCAGACTAAGCGTCTAGGGCCCTCCGTATACTACCCTGTTCCTTTTGCCGGAATGCTTCGAACCGTTAAGGCGGTCAAGGCCGATGCCTATCAGCTCATGGTATATCCTCATGGGGTCAACCCCCAGGTCCTCTGACTCCAGCATGCTGGCCGCCCCTACGGTGACAGTAACGGTTCCGGGGGGCAGGCCGAGTATTATGTTGCTTCCAGACTCCTGGACTGTAGTGTCTTCCGTCACCATTATCCTGTTATGTCCATCCCGGACCCTGAGCAGGGAAACGTCATCTCCTCGGACGATAAGGTCCTTCTTATCCGCAGGCAGTGCGACTGTGAACCTGTGACTCTCAACAGCGTCCTTTATGCCGGAAAGCCGCGATAAAGAGTTCACAGCCCCGTCCCACATGATGAACGTGAACTCGTCGCCGCCGTAGGCCCCCATTATGCCGTCTTCTCCAAGGACCTTCTTTGACAGTCTTACGAACTGGCGGATCACAGACGAGGCGGCAACGTGTCCGAAGGGGGAAACGACATGGTCTTTGAAACCGTCCAGGTCGCTGACTGCCAGTATAACGGACTCTGGGCTTTCAAGGTTCGAGGTGAGATGCTCGCGGGACCTGGCTTCGAAACTCCTCCGGTCCATCGCGCCCGATATAGGGTCTTCTGCCAGGCGGCTTTTCTTGTGTATCTCAACTGCTATGGGGCCCGCGACTACGCCTACGTTCTCCAGGTCGCTCTCTCCGATGTTGCGAGTGCTCCTGTTCAACAGCATGACACACCCTATTATGTTCTTGTCACCGTCGGCGGGCAGGATGTTCAACGGCACCACCGCCATCTTCCGCACGTCATCCCCGACAACCACAAGGTCCTGTTCAACGGGTTTGACGTTCACGGCTTCGGAACCGGTCAGGATGGACTTGACTATCTCCGACTCGCCGGATAGCTCCCGCGTGGGGCGGAATAGCTTGCCGCCCCGCATGTGATAGTATTGTATGGTTCCGCCGTCAAGCGTGATCGGGTCTTCCGTGATCAAAGCTATGCCAACATCGCTGACATGGGTCATCCCCGATAGCCCGGAGATGGTATGCCTCACTGTGTCACGCAGGGAGAGTGTGGGATCGCCTATGGTGGATGTGAGCTTTTCACGCATGGCATACTCCGGCTTGGTAGTCAGTGCGCCTGTGATCACGTCCACTGCGAAGTCAACCGTCCTACCCCGGTATTCTGGAATGCGTATCCTCGCATCCCCGATCGAAGTCCCGTCGCCCTTCCGAACACCCTGGGGTATGCTTATCCTCCAGTCGAGTATCTCGACTCCCGTGGGGTCCAATGGGACGACCCTGTCGCCCTGGTCCTCTATGAGCCGGAAGTCCTCCCCGCCCCGCATCTTGGAGGGGTCATAAGCCTGAAGATCCGCATCATATGGGTTCACCACCATGCTTATACGGGGGTAAATCCGTCGCGCCTTCTCGGGCATGATAATATATTCGCATTATCTGGAAATAAAGAGGGTAAACTGCAGGTTTCACATTCAGCCCTTCATAGGCTCGCACCATACGTTATCCCCGTATATCTTCATGGCGAACGGGGGGCTCATCCTGCCTATCGGGGTGTTTCTATCGTCCCATGCCAGCCACCCCATGCCCGTTAGTCTCCCGTCCTCCTGTGATATAACCTTGCCCCCGTAGAAGAGCTTCCTCAGCGACAGTACGAGGCCGTTGCCGTTAACGGGACGGTATGTTCCCTCGAGTTCGTCGCCTACGTAGCAGTGCATGCCAGTGTAAGCTGCTCCAAGCTGCCGCCTCCAGCCGGGGCTGTAAGAGTTGGCGTTGGTGGAGAAGAAAAGGTAGTTCCTGCCAGCATGGGACACCATCTGCGGCTCTTCCAAGACGTCATACCTGCCGGGGGGTATGAGAGGGTCTAGTTTTTTCCATCGCTTAAGGTCGGTTGACGTGTAGTGGCCGATGTACCCGTCATAGACACCCAGTGGGTCGACCTTCTCGGACAGTAGCAGGTGGTGGTTTCCTGCTTCGTCTTTGAATAGGAAAGGATCCCGGAAGCATGGAGGCTGACCTAGCACATTCCGGCCTTCCCTCAAGGCCATCACACCACCGTCAGGGGTTAAGACCGGGTTTTCAGGGTCCTTCCTCCAGTGGATGAGGTCCTTGGATGTTGCATGGCCGATCCTCTGGCTCAGGTCATGGGATCGAACACCAGTGTAGAGCATGTGGAACACACCATCGTCGGATATCACGTTACCGTCCCAGATTGACGCGTCATCCCACTGGCCGGGGGCACCCGGCTTCACTCCCCCTGAGTCATACGCCCACTTCCTCAGGTCCGCCGATACCGCATGCCCTATCTCAACACCGTGGAAGTCCCGCTCGGCAGGTATGAAAGACCGGGTCCTGGGAAGCTGCAAGAAGAAAGCATGAACCTCACCGTCATGCGGGAAGAACCAGGGGTCCCACAGGTACATTCCGGGAGGGGCGAAATACGATTCTGGAGACTCGTGTATGTGATCGAGGTCAAAGAGCTCTGCAACGCCCCCCATGCCCTTTATGCTAGCAAGGCGGGTAAGGTCCGCGTCAGCCTCAACTAGGGCTGGAGAGCCG
Organism: Candidatus Altarchaeales archaeon; assembly: GCA_014727915.1. GTDB lineage: Archaea > Altiarchaeota > Altiarchaeia > IMC4 > SCGC-AAA252-I15 > WJMO01. Next base: position 18,191 of record WJMO01000007.1, read on the forward strand.
GTTTTGGCGAATACTTTGGACTTATGCCTGCGAACATGAGTGGACAGTACCTGCACTGTATTGGGCCTCCCGCCATCAACCCCCACGCAAACCCCCAGGTGCCGGGTCCTGTCCGCCTCCCGCAGATCGCTCCCTGGGATGCCATAGGTGCTGAACACGATCATGTCCCCTTTTCTCTGGGTTCCAGGCCGCAAGTAACTGCTACCGACTTCTATACGCTCGGAGGGTATCTCAGGAAGCCGAAGCTCCGGGGGGAAGATGAGGCCCCTCTCGTCGAAGACCTGGATATCAGATAGATGAGGGGTCATATCGTGGACAACAGGCACAGGGATCCCATCCGTTGAAGGCCTGAGCCTCGTCGGCGAAGCCATACTATAAAAAAGGAAGTAAAACATTATAACTGTGGTGGGAGTATGGGGCGGAGACTCTGAGAAAACGGGTTTTATTTCATTTTTAAATCATTTTCGCATATATTATTTCCTAACTTTAATGTCGTGGAGGCGACATGAAGCCTGAATTAGGCTTCATCCCAAAAGGCTAGGTTTACGCGTGGTATTTTTTTGTTTGATGTGGGGAGAAAGCGGGTTTTCTGCATGTCTGGTCTTGTCTACTGAGAAAAAAAGATGAAGTCCTTAGGCGAGCATATTCTGATAGAGTTCTATGGATGTGACAATTCCATAATCAACGACGAGCGCTTGATAGAGGACAAGCTCGTGGAGTCCGTTGAGTTGAGCGGGGCAACGATAGTGAAGCCGGTATTCCACAAGTTCAGCCCGCACGGTGTGAGCGGCGTCATCGTCATAGCTGAATCTCATTTTTCGATACATACCTGGCCAGAGTACGGATACTGCGCCCTAGACATATTCACCTGCGGGGATAAGATAAAGTCCAAGAAGGCGCTGAACTACCTGAGGAAGGAGTTGAAGGCGAAGAACATCTCGGTAATACAGCTCAACAGGGGCATGCTGGACCTGCCCGTTGAGAAGATAAGGCACAAGCCCACCATTTGAGAAGATGAGCGACTATAGATTCAAGAGGATAAGAGAGGAGTTCAACAGGGCAGGGGGATGGGGGCTGCTGCTGAGCCTGGACCTTAGAGGATGCAATCCAGACTACATCAGGGACCGGGACAGGATAGTCGAATACTCAAGGAGGCTCTGCGATGAGATCGGCATGAAAGCCTACGGCGAACCGATGGTGGTCCACTTCGGAGAGGATGAGAGGGTCGAGGGGTTTTCGCTGGTGCAGCTCATCGAGACGTCGCTTATCTCAGGGCATTTCGCGAACATGTCCAACAACGCCTACATAGACATCTTCTCATGCAAGCTATACGACCCCTACGCTGCAGCTGAATTCACAAAGGACTTCTTCGAAGCCGGGGAGGTCAGTGTGAACACCCTCATAAGAAAATGAGCTTGGAAGGATACGTCGTCGACGCAAGGGACCTCTCAAGGGGTAGGACCATAGCATTGGAGGCGACATGCGTTCTGGAAGACTTCAAGACGGAATACCAGCACATCCAGGTTTTTGAGACCAGGGTCTTCGGCAAGGTGCTGCTGCTGGACGGGATAGTAATGCTCACGGAATTCGACGAGTTCGCATACCATGAGATGATAGCGCACGTGCCTCTTTTCTCTCACCCAGACCCGAGGTCAGTGCTTATAATCGGGGGCGGAGACGGAGGCGCGGCAAGGGAATCGGCCAAACACCCTGGAGTCGAGAGGATAGACGTTTGCGAGATAGACGAGAAGGTCATTGAAGTATCCAAGAAGCACTTCCCAGATGTCGCCTGCGGATACGATGACCCCCGGGTGAACGTGATAGTGGAGGACGCGTCAGAGCACATAAAAGAGGGGAAAGGGGGTTACGACGTCATTATCGTCGACTCCACCGACCCGGTGGGGCCTGGGGAGCCACTTTTCAAGGAGGAGTTCTACCAGCACTTGCATGATAGCCTGACGGATGATGGAATCGCAGTAACCCAGTCTGAGAGCATGTTCTACGACCTCGAATTGATCAAGAAGATGGCAGGGTTCAACAGGAGGATCTTCCCAATCTACAGTTACTACTTCTGCCTCATCCCAACGTATCCGTCCGGCCACATCGGATTCTCCTATTGCTCGAAAAGGCACGGGCCCAAACCTCCTGAGAGCATCGGCATATCTGGGTTGAGGTACTACAACCCGGAAATCCACAGGTCATCTTTTGTACTGCCCGAATTCGCGAAAGAGAGGATAGAGTAAAAAGATGTTTTTCATCAAGGCCGAAGTCAGGGCTTCAAGAATAGCAGACGAGGGGGTCTTCACACTGGAGGACATCGCTAAGGGGCAGGTAGTGGGCAATCTAGGGGTGGGTGTCAAGGCAATGACCGAGGGCGAATACCATGAGGGGCAGAGGAAAGGCAGCGAGCTCGTCATAAGGACGGGCGCCAGATGGGTCTCGGACCAGTTCCTCCACAAGGGCATCATAGAAGACGAGGAATACCTCAATCACTCCTTCGACCCCAACCTCCTATACCACCTCGGGATGTTGTTCGCGAAGAGGGACATAAAATCCGGGGAGGAGCTGACCGTGAACTACGAGTACCTGCTCGCCGAAGACGACGAGTTCTCCTTCTGCGATTCTGGCACAGGGAGGAAAGTCGACGGTTTGGACGGCTATAACGCGCTCGCCAGGTCCGCGAAAGAGCTGGTGGATGTGCTCATATGAGGATATTTTATACCCGGACTAACATTATTTTATCTTATGGGCTCCTACTTCGACGACCTGGCGGAGGACATGCTGGAATACTTCGAGGACTTCACAGATCACCTGCTCAAGAAGGGCCGTAAAGGCCATAAGAAGACCAAGAAGAGGCTGGACAAGAGGAGCAGGCCAGCCTACGCGTTGGCCGAGCGGATAAGGGGCGCCATATACGTCACTGTGGGATTGAGCGTCGTGTACACCGCCCTCGTGGGAGCCGTATCAGGGATGACCGGGGTCAGGGACATAGTGAGCTTCCTGATAAACAACTGGATAGGGAGATGCGGCATAACCATCATAGGATTCGCCTATGTAGTGCACGGAGCCTGGAAGGTGGTGATGGGAGCGGACTAAACCCTATATTACTGCTTTTTCATGTAGGCCTTCTCGACCACTATGTTCTCAGTGGGCCAGTTCCCGTGCGGCCCCTTCCTAGTCGTGGGGGCTGACTTTATCTTGCCGACAACGTCCATGCCGGAGACTACCTCGCCGAACACCGCGTAGCCGGGGTTGCCAGGAGCATAGTCTAGCATTGGATTGTCTTTTACGTTTATGAAGAACTGGCATGTCGCAGTGTTAGGGTCGCTGGTGCGAGCCATCGCGATGGTGCCTATGGTGTTCTTCAAGCCGTTCTTGGACTCCAACACTATCGGGGGGTTGGTCGGTTTCTGAACGCCATCGGCTGTGAAGCCCCCGCCCTGTATCATGAAATCGTCGATTATCCGGTGGAATACCGTGCCGTCATAGTGTCCTGACTCCACATAGGATACGAAATTCTCCACCGTAACCGGCGCATTCTCCCTGTCCAACTCAATCTCAATAACTCCCTTGCTCGTCTCAAAGACTACGATCTCCTTCATTTTGACATCAACCTGCTGTGCCTGCTCCTCAGGGGATTCTCCCATGCAACCGCACAATAGAACAAAAAACGCTATGAAAAACAAGCGCATACCCATAATATAATCATAGAAGTTGATAAATGAATCGGATATCATGCGAGGTATAAGGGGTTTTCTGCTGAGAGTGTCTTTTTTAAGAAGACCTGCCAGGCCAGGGAGAGGCATGCTAGTGCTCTTAGGAGGGTTTTTAGCAGCCATATCGCTCGGATTCTACGCGTTTTTCATCGAACCCTGCTGGATAGAAGTCAACACCGTCGAGTTGAGGACGCACAAGCTCGATAACGCGGGTTTCAGGGTGGTACAGATCTCGGACCTGCACTGCGACGTGAAGGTCAGGAACGAATACCGGCTGGGGGAATTGATAAACCCGTTGGAGCCGGACGTTATCGTGTTCACAGGCGACATGCTGAACACCGAGGACGCCCTGCCAACATGCAGGGAGGGATTGAACAGGCTGAAGGCCAAGAGCGGGAAGTACGCCGTCTACGGGAACTGGGACGTGTGGTACTTCGACAAAACAACACTCTTTGAAGACACCAGCTTCCGAGTATTGGATGGGGAGGGCATAGACGTGGTGAAGGACGGTGAGAAAATCCAAATCACAGGAGTTGGATATGACAGGGGAGACATGGCATATGACATATTGGATGACGTTGGAGATGACGAGTATAGCATATTACTCTACCACACCCCAGACCTGGTTGAAGGCCTTCAGGGGTTGAACGTGGACCTGTACCTGGCCGGGCACACCCACGGCGGACAGGTGGCGATGCCATTCTACGGGGCGATAATCACGCTCGCCAAACACGGGAAAAAATACGAGTCGGGAGAGTACAATGTCGGTGAGACCACATTGTATGTGAACCGTGGAATTGGAATGGAAGGAGGTCACATGCCAAGGGTGAGATTCCTAGCCCGGCCGGAAGTAACAGTCTTTAACATAAAACCCCAAGGTTAAAACCTATGAAGGTGAAGTTCACGCCGTTGGAGAGGATCTACGACAGTGAAAGGGGCAGCAACTACGCCCTCGATACGGGCGAGTACATGAGTTTCCTGATAACGAAGCGTTTGGAGGGCAGTGTCAGCGGCGACCACAGCCACCCAGGTAAGACTAGGGAGAAGAACCCGGAGGTCATGCACCTGCTAGACGGTGAGATCGTCTTCGCCTGGCGGGAGGACGGGGAAGACTGCGCACGCAAACTGGACGAGCCCACCAGGATAGAGATATCAGCAGGGACATGGCATAAGATAACCGCCCTCACTGACATAGTGATATTGGAGGAGGGCAGGCTCTCACAGGAGGACTACGAGGAGGACACTGAGAGGTCTACCTGACCACGTCCAACTTCCCGTATGGTTTGTCGAAGAACATCAGGGAACAGTAGTTGAGCCCATACTGGTAGAAAGTCTTCAAAGTGGACTGCCGCAGACGCCTGTCGCTGACCTGAACCTGGATCTCGGGCTTGTAGACGACAGGACCCTTCTTCTGCAAGTGCTTCGCGAGCATTATGTCCTCGCCGATCGGATAACGAGCCCTGAAGCCATCCAGGTATTTGGTCTTGAAAGCGAGGTTGGAGCCCGCACACTGGGGGAATCCGATGGCCTTGTTCAACGCCGCAAAAGAGTGGTAGAGCTTGTTCGTGACGGTGTGGTTGCTGTCAAGCGAACCGTAGACGCCGACAACATCCCCCTGGAGGTAGCGGTCTATCTTGGAAAGCCACGCGCGGGGATATATCGTGTCAGCGTCAGCCGAAGCTATTATCTCCCCCCTGGCAGCCAAAAACCCACGGTATCGTGCGAAGCTCGCGCCCTGCCGGTCCTCGTTCAAGACCACATCGGCGAATTTCCTGGCTATTTCGACCGTATCATCCTTCGAGTTGTTGTCAACGACTATGATCTCCTTATGGGGATAGTCTTGACCCACGATAGAAACAAGCATCTCCTCCAGGTTTTCGCCTTCATTGTATGCTGGCACTACAACAGATATCAGCCTACCCATGGTTACCTATTCTCATGATGAAATAAAAATTCTATTATTGGTTTAACCCCCAGTTACTCCCGTATTGCCTTGGACACACTAGACCAAGTACCAGGCGGGTCGGAAGCCTGCCTCCACCGGTGGACCGTGGATTCGCCGGCCGCATCCATCAAAAGCTCTCCAACACCCTCAAGACCGGATTTTGAGCGGGTTTTGAACCTTAAAACTTTCTCTCCTGGCTTATCGCCAGGCAGGACAACACCATCCGATATACTGTCACCCTTGCCATCGCCCATAGAACGGCCATATTCTCCGACTATGTGGTCGCCTGAGGACCTCAAGAAAATCTTTGACCTGCTGCCCTCAAGATCCCATACGCCGGTGAAGAGGATGTTTTGATATCCGAGGCTCGCAACCTCCGTGCCAGCAGGAAGATTATAAACAAGGCCGGCATGCCTCGGAGGCAACACCGCAACCCACCCCGGATTCAACCGGGTGGCCTTCAATTCAGGGAATACGACAGCAGCTCCAGGAGCCAATTTAGCATTATAGTCATTGGGTATTGTGACAGACTCCCCATGCTGGAGCATAACATCTTCAGGAGCATCAGGCTTCTCCATCCGACCGTCAAACCTGCGAATAATGGAGCCAGCGGGCACTGCAGATAGGTTAAGTGGTTTGAAGTGCTGGTTGCCTATGACACACCCAGCAGGAACCTCGAATTCGCCCTCCCCGGTCACCCTGATTATCGAAGCCTCGGGCATCTGAACAGGCATAGGAGCATCGGGTTTCCTGAACTGCATGCCTGAAGGCGGAACCCTAACAGCATGCTTAGACGACAAAACCTCCCAATCCGGCTCGACCGCCCTTATCCGCTCAGGAGGTATCGGAACGACTGTCCCGTCAGGTTGACCCACATACTGTACTGGCTTGCCGAGGAAATCACCACTACCCACTATAGTCCCCCTAACAGTCCTCTTTTCGAAGGTGAACTCGTCAACGAACATGAACTCGTCAGCTGCAGCGGTCGACGCAGACCCGGCAATAGCAGCGGCTGCAACCCCCCCGGCAGCACGCCTGAAAAAATCCCGCCTACCAAACCTTGGGCCTTCCTCAGACTTCAATTCAACATCCGGGGACTGGCCAGAAGCAGTTTCTTGCTCTTGGACCGCAACCCTCTTTTTAGTCTTCATTCTGCCTTATAGAACAATATGACCTGTTGAATACTATACGGAATGAAAAGAATAAAAAGGGTCGAGTAGAGGATCCTTACTCCTCTACAACCTGCGTCTTGGCGATTTTATCGCCGAACCTGAGACCTTCAGCGTCTACGAAGGGCATTACAAGCTCTACCAGGTTAAGGACAGGTATCACGAATGTTATGTTCCTTATCAGGCTGTCCTTGTAGGAACAAGGCGTTATGGCGCCCTTGACGACCTTCAGCTTCATGACCTTCTTGCCTATGCTCCTGCCACCCTTCATACCGTCCTTGAGAAGAGCGTAACCGAAGCAGACTATGAAGTAGACGGGTACCATCAGGAAACCCACGATCATAGCCAGGCTCTGATCTATCATCGCGGCAGCAAAAGACAGGGCCATGGCCACCACGAACAAGACGGCACATAATACCCATACCAGTACCATGTCTATTATGTATGCGATAACCCTTTTTCCGATTGGTGCTTTAGCCATACAGAATTCACCTCAAAATTGTTTACATAAGAATCTGAGTACTTGCTTAAAAACAAACTCGCCCCATTTTTATTCGGGGAATAGTGAATATAATGAAGTTTTTCCGATGAGGTTGTCCTATGGGAGGCGGAAGATACGATGTTGCCATAGTAGGTGCGGGGGTCGTCGGCTGCTCGGTCGCAAGAGAGCTGGCAAGGTACAGGCTGAAGGTGGTGGTCTTAGAGAAGGAATCCGATGTCGCCGAGGGAGCGTCGGGAGCCAACAGCGGAGTCCTGCACTCAGGGTTCAAAGAGCCCAAAATGTCGAAGAAAGCACTATACTGCGTTGAAGGCAACAGGCGCTTCAGGGAGGAGATAGCAGAGGAGCTTGAGGTGCCCTTCAAGCCCATAGGAACCTACACCGTCGGCGAGACCGAAAAAGACAGGGAGAAGCTTGAGAAGCTTCTTGAAGCGGGGACGGCAGCAGGCGCGGAAGGGCTGAGGATCATAGAGGAAGATGAGCTGAAGAAAGCGGAACCCCACGTCAGGGGGAAGGTCGCATTGCTCGCGCCCACCGGGGCCATAATAGACCCCCACGAGTACGTGATCGCATTGGCCGAGAACGCCGCCGTGAACGGCGTCGACTTCGACTTCAACACCGAAGTGGCTGACGTGGAAGAGAGAGAAGGAGGCTATGTTGTGAAGACCGCCTGCGGGGACTATCACGCAAAGTATGTGGTGAACAGCGCCGGCGTATACGCTGACAAGCTGGCTGCCATGGTAGGCTACAACAAGCACAAGGTGAACCCATGCCGGGGCGAATACTTCATACTGGACAAGAAGGTCGGAGGACTGATAAGAGGGATGATATACCCCATGCCGCCGGAGAAGACAGGAGGCATCGGAGTCCACCTGACGCCCACGATAGCAGGCAACATACTCATAGGCCCCAGCGCAGAGTACATAGCCTGCAAGGACGATGTGGCATCCACTGCCGGGAGGATGAAGGAACTCTACGAGGGCGCAGTAGCCCTCGTCCCCGAGATAGAGTACAAGGACATCATACACGAGTACTCTGGTTTGAGGAGCAAGATAATCGAGCCGGGGTCGGCCAACAAGGGAGACTTCGTGGTAGAAGACGAACCGGAGGGGTTCATACAGCTGCTGGGGATAGAATCTCCAGGGCTGACAGCCGCGCCGGTGCTGGCCGAGAAGGTTAGGGAGATCATCCAAGGCCATGAGAAGCTCGAGGAGAACCCGGACTTCAACCCGCGAAGGAAGGCAAGGGCCAGGTTCAGCGAACTATCCAAGGAAGAGAAGAGAAAGCTCATCAGGGAAGACCCGGACTATGGGGTCATAGTCTGCAGGTGCGAGGAAGTCACCAAGAGAGAAATCCGAGATGCACTGGAGAACCCCCTGGGCGTGCGCACGCTGAAGGGTTTGAGGATCCGGACCAGGGCGGGGATGGGCAGGTGCCAGGGCGGATTCTGCCTGCCAAGGATACTACAGATAATCGACGAAATATACGGGCAGGGCGTGGAGGCCACTCTAAAGGGGGCCGAGTCCAGGATATGCGATGTGAGGATGCGATGAAGGAAGCCGACCTTGTGGTTATAGGGGGCGGGCCTGCCGGGCTGGCAGCGGCCGCGAAGGCCAAGGAGCTGGGAGCAGACGACATAATACTAATAGAACGGGGTGAGCGTCTCGGAGGCATACTGAACCAGTGCATACACGACGGCTTCGGAGTGGAGATCTTCAAGAAGGCTTACACAGGCCCGGAGTTCGCCCAGAAATACATAGACAGGATCGGGGAACTGGGCGTAGAGTGCATGCTGGACTCGACCGTGGTGGACCTCACACCGGATAAGGTGCTCACGGTCCAGAGCCCGAAAGGCCTTTTTGACATCAAGGCCAACGCCATCATAGTGACAACGGGGTGCAGGGAGCGGACGCGGGAGATGATAAGGATCCCCGGCTCCCGCCCAGCCGGCGTGTACACGGCGGGAAGCGCCCAGAACATCATAAACCTCCTCGGCTACATGGTTGGCAAGAAGGTGGTGATACTCGGGTCGGGGGACATCGGTTTGATAATGGCCCGGAGGATGACGTTGGAAGGCGCGGATGTGCTGGCGGTCGTGGAGATAATGCCCTACTCCAGCGGGCTGCAGAGGAACATAGTCCAATGCCTGGAAGACTACGGCATACCATTGTATCTGAAGCACACTGTGACCGAGATACGGGGTAACAAGCGTCTGGAGGGGTTGACCATCGCTGAAGTGGATGACAAATTCCAGCCCATAGAGGGGACGGAGAAGGAGTTCCAATGCGACACCCTGCTGTTGTCCGTTGGCCTGATACCAGAGAACGAGCTGGCGGAGAAAGCGGGCGCGGAGATGGATCCGCGGACGAGGGGTCCTGTGGTGAACGAAGCCAACCAGACCAGCGTCGAAGGCCTCTACTCTGCCGGGAACTCCCTCCAAGTCCACGACCTGGTGGACTGGGCCGCGTTGGAGGGGGAGAACGCAGCCAAACACGCGGTGGAATACGTTAAAGAAGGCAAGACCTTGGGCTCATCCCGAAAGACCGCGGCGGGCGACGGGGTCCTCCAGGTGGTGCCCCAAAGATACTCCGGAGAGGAGGAGGTCACGCTTTCACTGAGGGTGCGGAATCCCTACTCGAACAAGAACCTCATAGTCAAGGACGGGGAGCGTGAGGTGAAGCGGGAATACCATGTGAAGATGCTGCCCGCCGAGATGATAAGGGTTAAGATAACAGAGGAAGAAGCAAAGGCAGCGAAGGAGATGAGAGTGTATGTCGAAGATTGACAGGGAGCTGATATGCATAGTCTGCCCCCAGGGGTGCACGATAAAGGTGTCAGGAACAGAGGACAAGCTGGAGATAGAGGGCAACAGGTGCCAGAGGGGCCACGACTACGCCGTGAAGGAGGTGACCGCCCCGGAGAGGACCATAACATCCAGCGTGAAGGTGTCGGGCGGCGAGCTGCCGGTCGCGTCCGTTAAGACCGACGGGACAGTGCCCAAAGCCAACATCCTCAACTACATGAAGGAGATACGTAAGGCCAGAGTCAAAGCTCCCGTGAACATAGGGGACGTAGTGATAGAGGACCTGGGCGGAACCAGCGTCAAAGTGGTAGTCACAAAGAAGGTAGGCAAGAGATAATAAAAGTCTATTTTTTAAGGAATCTATTCCTGTAGTCCTCCATGCTTCTGCCAGCCTGCAGCTGCCTTAGATATTCTTTACCGCCTGGTACGTGACGTAATACTGCAACGACCGCATCTGGAACCGAGTTGGGACTCAACTCCAACAACTGACTAACCTCCCCCAACGCCCTGCGTTCGATATCGTTCAACCCGGGGTCTTTCATGTTAGCCGCCGCCTTCCGGGAAGCGTCCGATATTTCACGGGAAGCCCAGTGCCATTCAGCCGTTGTGTGACCTTCACGCTCCGCCATCGTGCACTCCCCGTAGGGGCATCTTCCTTCAATAGGATGGTAGCGGGGAGCACCCTCCACCGGCTTCCGGTCCGGCAAGGCCATGAACTCCTCCATGGACCTGCCACGGTGCAGGCCTTTGAGGAACTCCTCGCCGCCTGGTGCGTGGCGGACCACCGCCACAACCACCTCAGGCAGGAAGTACTCGTCATATTCGAACGTTTCAGGGTTCATACGATCGCTCAGCGAGGAGAGGCTTCTCAGCGCCTTATGCTCGAACTGGTCCAGCCCGCCCGATTCTCTGAGCTGCCGTACGCCCCTGAAGATCTCATATGAAGCCCACATCCGCTCAAGACCTGTTCTACTCCGCATCTCCCTGAAGAACGGGAGAGCCTTCATATTATCGTCTTCAAGGCCCTCACGAATAATCTCCCGGACAGAATACACGGGTTTATCACGCTCCCTGAGCATTAGAGACACCACCTATGTTAAACTATAATATCCAGTTCTTAATATGTTCACATGGTCGGGAAGGAAGAGCTCATAATGGTGTTCCTCGTGTTCGTCATGATGGCGGTGCTGGTGTTCCTGCTTTTGCTGCCATCCCAGAGGTTCATGGAACACGCCGAGAGAGCTCTTGAAAGGGTATTCGCCCTGCTGCCGACAACGACCACGACAACCACATCAACCACTACCACGTCAACCACTACAGACACAACGACGTCAACGACCACCCATAGCACCACCACCACGACTGGCACAACAACCACCTCAACGACCACCACGACTACCACGACCACTTTAGGCGGTAAAAGGTGCGGTTCACCGTTGGACTGCGGCGGAATAGTTTCGGAGCTGAAGTGCAAGGTGAACAGCATATACAACTACACCACCACATACAGGTGCCGGAACCCCGGCACAGAGTACTCCCAGTGCGTGGGCAGGATAAGGAGCGTGGTTGTGGACAGGTGCGAGGAATACGAGGACTGCGTGGACGGCAGGTGCGTCAGACTCTACGCTGACGACTGCGACTACGAGTGCGACCGGGCAGGATACCAGAGATACTACTGCACCAACAGCGTGTGCAGCAGCGGAGACGTGGAAGTGGACGTTGACAGATGCCCCAACGGAGACAGATGCTGCTGCCTATACGAGGGAAGCACAACGACCACGACGACAGACACGACCCAGACAACGACCACCACCGCAGCACCCACCACGACAACCTCCGCGCCGACAACCACCACCGCAGCACCCACCACGACAACCTCCGCGCCGACTACGACCACAGTGGCTCCGACAACCACCACCGCAGCACCTTGACCAAGACTGTTACCCGGGGACACGGGAGTTTTTTTACTGCGACATATATGTTATCCCATGGAAGGATACGATGTTGTGGTGGTGGGCGCGGGCCCGGCAGGGCTCTGCCTCACACGCGAACTCGCAGGTTCAGAGCTGAAAGTCCTGCTGATAGACCGGAAGAGGGATGCCGGCGACGTCCGATATAACACGTCAGGCAGCTTCATAGACCCGGTCGAATGGGGGTTGCCCGATGAGGTCCTGCACCCCGTGTATAAGACACGATTCATATCCAGGAACGAAGAAGCCATCAAAGAGGGCATAGGGTACATCATAGACCGGCGGAAGCTGCTCGAATTCCTGGAGGAGGAGAGCAGGGAAAACGAGAACCTCGAAGTCATGTACAGGACCTGGTTCAGGAGCTGCAAGTTTGGTAAGAGAGGTATCGAACAAATGGCTGTATGCAGGGACGGTGAAGACGTTGAGGTCGCCGGGAAAACCTACGTTGACTGCTCGGGGAACAGCTGCATCATCGGGAGACATGTTGGCTTGAAGCCTGCGAGAACGGACGCGGCAGTAGGGGCAGAGTACCTCGTCCCCCTGAAGACCGAACCCCACACCGCAGACCTGTTCGTGGGAAGCAACCTAAGAGGCGGATACGGGTGGATATTCCCCACAGGAGACGATAAAGCAATAGTGGGATACGGGAGCCTCAACCCAGAATACTACCCGAAAGTCAGGGAATGCCTCGACGGCATGTGGGAGATGGGGAGGGTTTCTGAACGTTGCGAGCACAAGCCATTGGAGGAGAACGTGGCGGTTTTCACTACGGGAGAGCCGCTGAGGAAGTTCACGGAAAGGAACGTTGTGGCAGTCGGGGACTGCGTGCTCCAGGGCAACCCGCTCGTCGGAGAGGGCATAAGGTTCGTCATGGACAGCGCGAGGATGGCCGCGAGATGGATCATTAAGGCATTGGAAGAGGGCGACAACGCAATCCTGGAGGGTTACAGCAGGGAGTGGGCGGGGAAATACCATAAGAAGTATCGTATCGCCTACATGCTCCAGCAGAAGATGAGAAGATACACCGACGACGACCGTAAGCTGGACTTCATAGCCCGCCGCATGGCGGAGATGAGCAACCAGGACTTCAAAAAAGGACTCAGCGGAGACTTCACAACAGCTTACATGCTTAAGATGGGGATAAAGTCCGCGATGATGAAGGCCCGAAGGTCATGGATGCCAGAATAGGCCCAGACTAGATTTTTTCGGCGAGGAACCATCCAATGACCCTCCTCGCGTCTTCAAGGCCCCCATATTCCTCCAGTGTGAAGTGGGACATCTTCTCACTGTCTATGCCTCTTACCATGGAGGATAGATTGTTAGGCCAGTAGCCCCTCTGGTAGATTGCGAGCACCGGGACCTCAGGCAAGCCCATCCTGGGGCGGAGGTAGGCGTGGGCGAGTTCGATGCCCGTGCCAAGGCTGGGTATGGACACCTCGAATACGGCAGCTGATATGCTGCCTTCCACGAGGCCTATCATCCGTTCTCGGACATACCTGGTCCTTTCCAGCCCCGGTGGTGGGAGCGGGCCTATCGATTCCTCCAGCAGACTGGCGGCCTCCTCTTTGGTCCTGCCGGTGGTGTGCTCGGTTACAACCTCATGGCCGCCGTCCCTGATAGCCGATATCAGAGCTGCGTTGAAGCCTGCTCGCTCACTCCTGTCCCTGGCCCCCTGCAAGGCAGCACCAAAAAAGACCTTCATAATAATAGATGATTATTATAAATAATTAATAATTTTATTTAAATAATTTAAATTCCTTTTGTTTCCATGAACTTCCTGAGGCTGCGGTCATACGTCCGCTCGACATCATCCAGGAAATAGCAGGCGGGCAACTCGTTCCTCGCGCGGTGGTAGCTGACGCACTCACAGCACAATCCCTTCTTATCGCAGGGGTACGAACAATTGCAGTTGGCCGCGTTCTCCTCTCTCTTGCATCTCATGTCTAACCACGCTCAGCCGGGCATCATCTCGCCCATCGTGATCCTCAAGATCTTGGACGCTAAATAGAAAAGCCCTATCGCCACCAACAACAGCACAGGAAGGTACTTGAAACCCTCCTTCTCCTCACCCTTCAATATCAACCCCATTATCATGCTCCCGAAGAAACAGGATATTATAATGGAAATGTATGAGTAGTTCCTTATGAACTCGGGCTCGATGCTCATGCCAGTTGTCTTTATGGGCGCGCCGGACATCCCGTCAAAGTCCTTGGGAAGCTCGTCCGCGATCATCTGCATGTTCTGGGTCAGAAGCTCGACCAGGAAAGACGACATGGCGAACAGCGCGGGAGCGCCCAAAGCTATGGCGATGAAGATGAACAGGACATACATGAGGACGCTGGCGCTTATCTCCTTCTGGACTATCTGCTGGTCTCGGAGGTCCTCCGCCGTCTGATCGAGGAGGTCTGCAAGCTGGCCTCCAGACTTGAGGCTGTGGACGATCAGCTCCACCGTCCGCTCAAGGTTGGTCGACCTTATGTGTAAAGTCATCCGGGAGATCGCATCCACGAGAGGCCGCCCAGCCATGGTCTCCTTACCAACCCGCCTTATCTCCTCCTCCAAAGCCCCGAACTCGGGCCGGGCAGCCAGTATCAACGCCTTGTCCGTCGTGAGCCCCGCCCTTATGTTGGAGGACATCAGCTGCAGCGCATCGGGTAGGACGTCATCGACCTTGCCTGCCTTGGCGGACACGTTAAGACTCAGCCAAATGTATGTGAGGAACTCGAATACGATGAAAGAGCCGGTGAAAGCGGCCAGTGGGGGGAGTTCCATGCGGGTGCTCAGCAGCAGGGTCGACGCGAAGGCCAGGACGACGCCGAGGGTGATGGCAAAGCCTATGAACTTGTCAGGGTCCGTCTTAACAGTGGAGAACCTGAGCTGGTCCCTGTACCTCTCCCTTACCGGCTTGGGCATTATCCTCGCGAGCAACGTTATGAAAGACATGATCTAACCACCTATGAGGTTCGGCCTCCGAGACTTTATCAAACCCAGGAATATGAACTGCATGAAAACCACGAACACCAGAAGGCCGTAGAATGTCATCTCATTCCCCAACGCGTCCATGCCCGGGAAGCTAGACAAAACTATCAGCATGGTTATTCCCAGGGAGGGGACTATGACCGCGACCATCATGTACATCATCGCAAGCGGGTTCAATATGCTCTTGTACTTCCTTATCTCCACCAGCTGCTCCTTTGAGAGGGATTTTATGACGTCTTCGAGGTTCTGGCCCAGGTCGCTCCCGGACTTCATGCTGTTGACTACCTGCCACATGGCACGCCTGAAGTATATGCTCGGATTCCGGACGGCAAGCTTCTCCAGCACGTCCACCACCGGCTGGCCCGCGTTCACCTTCTCGACGACTACCTTGAACTCGTCGGTTATCGGGCCATAGTTGCCCAACGCGATGGATGCTATGCCGTTGAATATCGGCACGCCGGACCTTATCTGTATCAGGAGGCTCCTAAGGGCGAAGAGGAGGTTGCGCTCCAGGTACTTCACCCTCTTGTTCACGATGCTCTTAGGGTAGCCGAGCATGTAAACGAAGAACACGCCGGATACGACAACGCCTATCGCCGGGCCGAACTCCGGGTTTGCAGCCCCCCCGGACACGAGTATGAAGGAGAGTATGCCGCCCAATCCTATGAGGATGAAAGTGGACATGAAGAAGCAGACCGCCAGGTACTCACGGGTTGTTATGTCATACTGGTCCCTGACGCCGGACTGATCGATGGCATCACGCATGAAAGGGAATAGATGGGTTAATATGGCCCCTACACCTATGAACAGGCGTGAGCCCCCTCTCACAAACTTTGACTCAAGGACAGGTATCTTGGCCTCAGTCATCAAATAGAATTAGTAATAGGTATTAAAGAGGGTGTCACGCGCCCTCCTCCTCTTCCCTATCTCCGAGCAGCGCCTCAGGACCCTCGTCGGACAGCACGACTTTGACCACTGTCTTACGGTCGATGTAGTAGCGGTTGAGTATCCTCCCTACTTCGTCGACCTTGCGTATATCGTGCTTGACCATCCAGTTGAGTATGTTCTTCTTGAGGTTGATGTCCTCCACGACCTCGGCCCTCGTCAAACCCGTGTGCCGGTATAACTCGGTGAACAACCTCATGGGCTCCACGTTGGGGACTATCTCGTCCTCCCGCGCATCCCACCGGTATATGATGTTAGGCTTGTACCGCACTTCCCCGGACCTCCGCTTCTCCTCGTCCATCAGGAACTCCCCGACCTCGAATATGCGCCTTATGTTACGCCTCCGGTCCCGGAACATCACGACGTTGAGGTGAACCGCCTCCAACATGCTGTGGGGCACCTCTATCGGGGGGTTGGTTATCCTCGTTATGGTCTGCTCGCAGGTGTCCGCGTGTATCGTGCAGTATACCGAGTGCCCTGTGTGCATCGCCTCGAACAGCACCTCAGCCTCCCGCTTCTTACGTATCTCGCCCATGACTATCCGGTCCGGCCGCATCCTAAGAGAGTTAACCAGCAGGTCCAGCATGCTGACCTCGCCCTTCCCCTCGGGGTTGGGTTCCCGGGTCGTGAGGGGACACCAGTAGAGGTACTCTGGGAGCTGCAGCTCCCTGGTGTCCTCGATGCTGATTATGCGGTGGTTGGGCGGCATGAAGGGCATGCAGATGTTCAGGAAGCTCGTCTTCCCCGACCCTGTCCCTCCGCTGACGACTATGTTCATCTCGTATTGTATCATCAGCCAGATGAGAGCCAGCACCTCGGGGGTGGCGGTACCCGTCTTTATGAAGTCGGGGGCGGTCCACGGGTCCCTCGCGAACTTACGGATGGTTATCGTATTCCCCTTGGTCGCTATGGGCGTCAGGATGGCGTTGGCACGGTCTTTGCTCACGAGATGGGCGTCCAATAGGGGGCTGAGGGTGGTTATCTCCCGGCCGACCCGCCTGCCGATGGTGTTGGCATAGTTTTGGATGCGCATCTCGTTCTGTGGTGTGATGTTCGACTTGAGCCATCCGAACTTCTTGTGGTATACTCTTATGGGCTCTGACGCGGAGTTTATTACTATCTCCTCCAGGTTCGGGTCGTTCAGGAAGAACTCTATCTCGTCTAGGCCGAGTAGCTCGTGCAGCATGCTCAGCACGAAGTGGGTCTTCATCTCCGGGTCCAATCCGGGAAGCTCCTCGTCCAGTATAACCCCGGCTTTCTGCTCGAACTCCCCCTTCAACTGGCCCAGCAGCTTGGGGTCGAGTATCTCGCTGGTGCTCATCTCTACGCCGGCTATCAGGCGGTCTTTTATGTCGTCCAACAGGGCCATCGTAGCGACGTCCACCTCGGGAAGTATGAGCTTGTAGTAGGGTACGAAGTCCCTCATGATTATCTGAACGTGCGTTTCAACGCCTTCAGACTGTATCGTGTAGGAGTCCAGTACTTCGCCGTCAGCGGCCTTCTCACTTTTTTCCTTTGCCATCCGAGCCCTCCTTGGTAGACTTATCAGAGTGTATGCTTATTATCTCAGGTTCGCCGATGGTTGGGTACCTGAGCTCCAGCAGGTTGTGCTCTTCCAGTATCATGGCCCAGGCCTCTATCTGGGTCTTGCTGACCTTCATCTTCTTCGCCAAGGCCTCATTTATCTTCAGCCTCCCCTTGGACTCCACCATCTCATAGAGCAGGTCTATGTTCGTGTGTATCTTCTTGCCCTCCTCCACACGCTTGTTGAAGCCCTTGCCGTCCTTGCCCAATGTTATCTTCGGCGCATCCCTGAGACGCCTTATCTCGTCCTTCCGCTTCTCCTTCGCCAAAATGTCTCCCGCCGATGATATGGGAGATGATCCGCCACCAGACCGCTGCATCTTCAGCTCTTCGAGCCTCGCGGACTTTCTCTCATCGACCTGCTTCTCGCCTGTCCCGGCGCCGCCATCCTTTGTCTTCCGGAGCTCCGCGTATCTTTGGGCTTTGACAGGGTCAAGGTTGAGGTTTCTCGCGAAGTCTATCAGGTTGAATCCGCCACCTATCTTCTTGACCTTCCTCTTCTCCTTCAGCATCTTCCTGCGCTCTTCCTTCGCTGCGTCAGATCCTCCGGAGAAGACGCTCTTAAGACCGGACATCACGGATTTCTTCTCCTTCTCGCCCGGTTCCGGCCTGAGCCGGGATTTGATCTTTATCTTCAGGGTTGAGAGTTTCACCGGCTTGGACAGCATGTAGTTTATGTTGGTGCGGACGGACTCGTTCAGGTCGTCCTCTGTCATCTCGAATATCTCGAGGTCTCCCTTGGTCCCGACGAACTCCGTCTGTATCTCGGAGAGGGCCTCATCACCGAATGTGACCTCCGCCTGGTCCATGTGCTCGAAAGATGCCGCTACTATCTCGCCCTTGTCTATGAGCAGGCCGGCGGTGTAGGCTTGGTCGTCGAGTTCCGCGTACAGCCTCATCGCGCCCACGAACTCGGTGGCAAGGCTCTTGCACACGTTCCTGAACTCCTCCTCCGTCTCCGGCATTACCTTGTCGCCGCTGACGACCATCTTGGACGAATCCCGGCCTTTATCCCCATCCTGCCGGGCAGGCTCTGGCTCTGACCCGCCCTGGGATCCGGTTCCTGAGACAGCGGATGTTTCGGGTTTGCCCACATCCCCTGCCGTGGGCTCTTCTGCAGGGGTTTCAGCTGTTGTTGTGGGGGGAGCTTCCTGGCCGGACTCCGAGGGCTCTTGAGACGTTGAAAACCCGGTTTCGGGAGTCGGGGTCCCGGACTCGACCGGGATTTCAGGTGTCGTAGGTGAGGGTTCGGGCTCTGAATGCTCGGGGGGTGAAGTGGGATGTTCGGTCGGGGTTGGAGATTCGGATGTTGAGGGTGATATTTCCTGCGAGGATGAACTGCTGGTTTCAGGTGTTTCAGCCGCAGGCTCCTGTTCGGACTCCGGTGTAGGCGAAGGCGCAGGCTCGGGGGTTGCGGCGGGTGTGGGCTGGGATTCGGGTTGGGGGATAGGTGGGGGTTCAGGCGGTGTTGTGTCTGGGGCGGACTGGACAGGCTCGGTTGCGGGGATTGGCTCTGCCGTGGCAGGGGTCTCCGGAGACGCAGCCGCTGTTCCCTGCGCTCCCCCAGAAGTGGGGGGTGTCTGCTGGCCATCAGATGGCGTTTCCGGCTCGCCTGAGGGGTCGGATGGAATGCCAGGGTCGGGGGAGGGAGTAGGTGCGTGCGGTTCCTTGTGTTCGTGGGATTTCAGCACCGCACCGCCGGATATGCTGTATTCGGTCTTGCCGAGGAACTTCTTCTTGACCTTGATTATGCCCTTATCCTTCAGGTAGGAGGTGTAGCGGCCCAGTTCCTTCTTGTCGATTCCCGTAGAGGATGAAAGCTCCTTGTCCGAGACCACACCCCGGCGTTTTATCTCGTCTAAGACGCGTTTAAGGCGTAATGCCCCCTGTTTCTTCCGTTCTTCAACGCCCCCGTGAAGCCGGTTCTTAACGTCGGACATAATCCACCAATATACATTTACCCCCAGTAGATTAAAATTAAAAGGGGGGTTCAGGAGCATGTGACGTTGAAGTCGTCCACGTAGAAGCCGTACTGGGTGAAGATGTCATTGTTCGAATCCAGCCTGAACCGAACCCAAAGGCTGCCGCCGGCGTAGGAGCTCAGGTCATAGGAGTGCTGGGTCCAGACGTCCTCCCTCCAGCTGCCGCTCATCAGCTCGTCCCAGCTGTTTCCGTCAGATGAAGCCTCGACATAAACCTCATCACCGGCGCCCAGGACAACCCAGTACTTGTCCATGAAGTAGAGTGTGACAGGCCCTGCGACACCTGACAGGTCGATCTCTGGGCTCTCCAGCCACTCGTTGGCGTTCTTGTTGTAGTCGTGGCTTAGGTCAGTCGCCCAGCAGCTGCTCCCAGAGTATGCATTGCCCCACCAGGGGTCGCCAAGCTCCCACTCGTCCTGGGGGCCTCCGTGTGTCCAAAGGCCTTCCCCGGATTCCATGTCGTCGAAGAAGCCGCAAACGGAAGGCGGGGAAGTCGTGGAAGTTGTTGAGGAGGTCGTTGTCGTGGAGGTGGTGGTCGGCCCGGAAATGCATGCTGGATTGCCCGCGTCCAGGTCCGCCCGGAAGGTGTAGGATCCGTTGTATCCGAAGCGTGGAGCGTCAACGTCCAATGCGATTATGTATGTTTCGCCCCCGATTACACAGTAGGATTCAAGGTTGACAGGCTCCATGTTCAACCTCACCTCAGGAGATGACGTGCACATGCCGTCGAGGGAGTAGTTGTAGATTATTATGTCTGTCCGGTCGTCGCCTGTCACGTTGCTGGTTCCCGTGAACGTCAGGTCTAGCAGCCCGTCAGAGGAGGGAGTGAACTGGTAGAAGTGCCATTCGCTGGTGTTATACCCGTAGTAGTCGCATGTGACCTGGTTACCGTCGGTTAGCCCCGGGGGTAGGGGCGAGTCACAGGTGGTGCAGAAGTCGAGGTCGTCGTAGTCGCAGTCGTGTATCTCGCCGCAGCCTGTGAAGTATATGAGGCAGTCGTAGTCGAGCCAGTCGGGCTGTCCGTCCAGGTCGTCGTCGGCGCCGTCCACACAGACCTCAGTGGAGCCGGGGCAGCCGGTGACGTTCACGCAGACCGTGTCCACGTCTAATACCTCGGCGTGGGCATCGTCCAAACGCATCACAAATTCGTCGGATGGGCAGACACCTTTCACGGCGCAGCCTTCGACCCCCTTCCAGTAGAGGTAGTCCACCCAGGTGGCGTTTTCGGTCACTGTTATCCCATGGTAGTCCAGGTAGAATGGGTCGACCAGCGTCTCCAACCCTATGTCGGAGGTGTTGAAGAAGTGCATGCTCTGTGTGGCGTACTTGTCTGAGAGGTTGTATCGGCCGTCCAAGCGGTCGAAGAAGGAAGGTCCGTCGAAGCCGCCGAATGCGCTGGCGTTGCTGACCTGGTAGCATGTGGTGTTGATGGAGTTCGAGGCGATCCCTATAAGAACCTGGTGTATGTCGCAGTCATCGTTGTTCAGTATCTGGATGCACGCCCCCTCCGAGAACTCGCCCTCGTCGCACCCTGCCGGCCGGTCCCATCCTGGGACCTGCGGCGGTTCGGTGTCCATGTCCCCCGTCGCAGTGATCCAGGGTATGGTGAGGTTGCATTTCTTTGCGAAGCTCTCGGGGGCGTTCTTCTGGTAGTTGATTATGCCCGCGAACGAGTTCGGGTGGCTTGAGTTGAAGCAAACATGCTCCTCGTACTGGTTGCATCCTCCGAAGCCCTGGTCCAACACGAGTATCAAACCGCTGATGACATCAGGGTCCTCGTTGATGCAGTAGTCAGCTAAGCTCCCATAGTCCGCCTTTATGGTGGAGTGGAAGACCACGTCACCTGTCGCCTGGCCGACTCCGGGGGACTCGGTCATTATGCTGCAGCCGGCTATCATCTCGTTGTCGATGAATGTGGTGCAGTTGTTGATGTACTTTATCACGAACGAGTTCGTGTTCAGGGGGAATAGGGGATCCTCCAGTCCGATGATGGACGTTGGGGAAGCCACGAGGACACTGTCCCCGACGTAGTAGCATGTGCCCGCCTCGTCGTATACGTTGAAGGACGTGTTGGCGATGGCCATGAAAGTCCACGGGTCCCTGGGGATCAGGTGGAGCGTGTTCAGGGATATGTTCACGACGAAGTGCATGTCCCTCCCCTGACTTTCTATGCGGTCAAGCCACTGTGAGAGGGTGTGGTTTACCATGTAGCTGATGTTCTGGTCGTGTAGTGTGCCGCACATTATGAGCTCGGTCAGCGCGGCCTCGCTGCCATTCACGCCCATCCGGAACCTGTCACAGTTCACATGGCATGAGGGAGTGCATTTGAAGGAGTAATCCTGGAGGTCGTCGCCGGACAGAACAACATCGTCTATGGCGTAGATGGTCGCTCGCCTTCCGAATATGACCAGGGCCCGCTCCAGGTCTCCGCGGACGTCCTCGACGAAGTAGTGGAGCTCATCGCATCTTATCTTGGATATGGTGTCGTCTGTCTTGGTCTTGGAGACCGTCGCATAGTATGACACGAAGAGTATCAGGGGTATGACTAGCAGGACGACGGCTATCGTGAAGAATAGTCCTCGCTTTTCCTTTTTCATAGCCACACCATCAACTTGAATTTCGCAGGCCCCCAGAGGGACTGGACTCCGCCCGCGCTCGATATCTCGAACTCTATCATGTTGGGGTCGAACAGCAGGTCGACTTCGCCGTCGTCGTCCAGGTCCAGCTGGTCCATCAGCCTGAAAACGGCATCGTTGACCGCATCCCCCGCAACATATGATTTGTTCATAGGACTATTAAGTCCAGGGGTGTAAAAGCAGTTAGACGAGCCCCCGTATGCCGTCGGTATGGGAGCGTTGAAGCTCGTCCCGTCCTCGAACTCTATCTCCCAGTTGCAGCCCAGGTTGTCGTCGAAGACCCCACCGTATCCTACCATGCTCTGCAGGCGGATAGTGTATATTGCCCTGTCGTCAGGCGAGCAACCGGTACGGTTGTCCTCGGAATCCCCGGTTTCGATCGTGAGCGTCGTGTTGCCGCCGATCAGTATCTTCTCAGGGGGTATTTGAACTATGTAGGGGTCTCCCAGTAGGGCGTAGTCGGAGCCCCAGTCTGAAAGCTGATAGACTATCTCCCCCCCTCCAGAGTCCACGTCCAGGTAGTCCGTCCAGTGCTCTCCAGAATAGGAGGTCACCCTGGCAGATGAGACGACGACATCAGGCGGTATCTCGACCACCCCCCTGCAGTTGAGGGTGTCGTCGAAGCGGTCGGTGGACTGTGTGATCGAGACCGTCCCATAGTCGGACAGGTTCAAGGGCATGTAGTCGATTTCAAGGTATGAGTCGGGGAAAAGCTGGGACTCCCTGAGCTCTCCGCCGTAGAATACTGTCTGGCTCTCCAGGCTGGACTCGTAGATGTCCTTTGAGAAGTTGAGGTAGCAGTCAACCGCGGCAGTGGAGTTGCCTCCGGGGCAGAAAGCTCCGTCGCCGCATTCCGCAGAGTGTATGAGGGTCAGCTCGGAATTTAAGCAGCCAAGTGTCGCAGGCCCGAACCCGATGGTGCGGACTTCGGCACCCAAGTCGTTTTGGGCGCGTTGGGAAGCGCATATCGCATCATAGACTGCGGGAAGGCAGTAGGTGTTCTCGCAGTCGCCCGTGGTGGCCCCGCAGCTCCTGTCGCCTGTCGTCTGAGTGCACGACCCCGTGCAGTCACCGCATCCGCTGGTCTCAGGCGGTACGAGGACCTCCAGGTCGTCTATCATTATGTGCTCGCTGTCGGTTGACGTGGAACCCCAGAATTGAAGCACGAGGTCGTTTAAGGAGTCGGGTATGTCGGCTTCCGCGACCGCCCAGGTGAGCTGCCCGCTTCCTATGTCGGGCGACAGGACCTCCACTATGGGCTCCCATCCGCTGCCGTCCCAGTAGTACAGTCCCATCTCGTCAGAGTCCTCCGTGTCCTCGTAGCTGTACCAGACCCTGACCTTGACGTCGTTGTGGGCTGAGATGTCGATGGGAGTCCTGTTCAAAGCCACATACTCGGGGTTGAAACCGCCCCATATCCCAAAGTAGGACGATCCGCTGTGAGGGCCGTATGAGCCTGCGCTCGCCTTCCCATAGAGGTAGCCTCCTGGCGCGGTTGTGCGCTCACCGTCCACCGTCCACTCGGCTATCTCGGAGTCGGCTTCGAAGTCTGTGGTGAACAGCACGGTTCGGTTCTGGTAGTTGCAGCTGCCGCAGTTATAGCCTGTTATGCCGTCGGTCATCACGATGATGTAGTTGCTCCTAGTCGGGCTCCAAACGTCGTCGAGTAGGTTGTAGGCCTGGTTTATAGCGCAGCAGACGCAGGTTCCTCCCGAGGGGTCGTTGCTGTATCCCATAACATGGGAGACCATGCTTTCGTTGTCCTGGGGGTCGCTGAATCTGTAGGAAGAGCCGCCGTCTGCTTCGGCCTCGGTGTCAAATGAGACCAGGGCCATCCGGTTCCCGGTGTGGTTCATGACCGTGTTTATGAAGTCCCTCGCCAGGCATTTGGCGAGGCTTATGCGCTTGGTGTCGTCGTCGAACAGGTCCGGGCTGTCGCACCCCCGCTCCTCCCCTTCAGAGCCGGTGTTGTCGCCTATCCGGAAGTCCATGCTCCCGGAGACGTCGGTTATCAGCACCACGTCCGCGTTGCCTGAAGCGACCACCTCGGACATGTTACCCGTGCCCATCCGGAGCGGCACGTTGTTCTGGTCCAGGTCCGGGTGGTATATCAAACCTATGGGGGCGCCCTGGATCTCAGCGTCCGAGAGGGTTATGAACTGTTCGCTCTCGTTCCCGTCGGCTGAGAAGACGGTGGTGCCGCCTATGTTCAGGTATGTGGAGTAGTTGCTCATGTAATGGAGGTAGAGGCCGATGGACTCAACGCGTCCTGGCACGTAGAAGGAGTCGTAGAGGTTTATTATGCCGTTGATTCCCGGGAAGTGATACCATGTGGTCCGGGCGACCTCGTCAGTGTCCATCTCCGAGGTGTTGTATAGTATGTGTATGAACCCTCCGCCGATGTAGTGGTCTTCTATGGTTCCCTCAGTGAACATTAGGGTGAAGTTGTTGGGAGCCCCCAGGATGATGTTGGACAGGTCCGCTTCCGCGACGCACCCGTTGCCCGGGCCGGCTGGCAATCCCTCCCGTAGGTTGGCGCTCATGTTGCCTCCGATGGGCTCGAACGCGCCCGCGAAGTTCTCGTTTATGTAGAGGTTAAAGTCCGAGGGGGAGTTAAGCTCGAAGCAGCAGCGTTGTATGGTCGCATCAGAGGGGAGACCCCGCACGAACACTGTTATGTTGCCCTGGCCGGTGTAGCCGCCGAAGTACGTGTAGGATGACGTCTCCTTCTCCCTTATGTTCGCGAGGAACGCCCTCGCGACATTGCCCCTTGTGGGCAGCCCCCGGCCGTAGCCGACGAGCAGCCGGGTGGAGTGGGTCAACGTAGTTGCCTGGCCAGGGGGTATGCGGGTGTTGTTGGCTACCATCTCGCCGTCTATCGTCAGCGCCCATCCGACATTCGTGGGGAGCAGCTGGTTTATGTGGTGGGCTGACAGGTTGGATGCGTTCAGCCAGTGGGGGCTGGTCTGGTTCCCGTTCGCTGCAGCCCACTCCTCCCCTATCTGGTCCAAGACGCCTATCTTGTTCAGCACGTCCATGGTGTCTTCGGAGACGTAGTGAAGACGTTTGACCGAGATGTCGGATGCGGATGACCCGCTATATCGCAAGCCCATCAAAGCCGTCAATATGACCATGACCACCGTCAACGCGACGACCGCATCCAACAATATCGCATATCCCCTCTTCATCGCCACACCGTAAAGTAGAGCCTCGTTATCTCACCGTCCAAGACCGCAGTCCTGGTTATCGTCATCGCCTCCGTGTCGTTGGACGGAACCCTCCCAACTCCCATAGCCTCGCCGTCGACTTCAACCACGGACCCGTTAAGGTATGTAAGGTTGAAGTAAAAATCGTATCCTCCGATCCCGAGTAGGTATAGGTTGCATTCGTAGTTGCTGCCCCCCGGCAGGCTGCACAGGTCAGTCTGCCCATGGTCCATGAAGTGCTTGAACTCCAGCAGCTTGTAGGGGACTAGGACGCGGCTCTTGTTGGACAGGCCCAGCGAGGTCACATTGTCCAGAACCCAGTTCTCAGGGGTTCCGGGCGTGCGTATCAGCTTCTCAGCAGCTTCAACGCCGAATTCTGCCATGGTCCTCTGGTCTTCTGCCTGGAAGAGGTCCCGGGTGGATAGGTCCCACAGGTGCAGTATCAGCATCAGACCCGCCATGAAGAGCATGAACGCTATGAGGAACTCTCCGCTGAAAACCTGGCCTTTGGATTGCGCCTTCATTTTGGTCATATGGTCTTGGTTACGTTGTTGTCGGTTTCTATGCTCTCGTTCACCGTGTCCAGGTAGTCTACGGTGACCGTTACGAACTCTCCGAACGTCGAGTTGAAGCTCAATGTGAGCGAATCATATGCTTTAAGGGAGGATGTGCTGACGTTCAAGGTGGTGTCGTTCGTCAGCAGGGAGGTTTTGAAGTATGGTGAGTCGACGTGGGCGTCGTTGACTATCTCCACCCAGGTGGTGTTGTCCACTATCACAAGGGAGCCGGGCACCACCTTCAGGTTGGGCAAGTGACATGTGACCTCAATGCCGGCTTTGTTGTTCTTTATCCGGTTCCTCGTGTTCAACCCCTTGCTGAGGCAGTGGACTGATATGTTGGAGTCCATGACACGGGTCGTCCACGTCCTCTCACC
Organism: Candidatus Altarchaeales archaeon; assembly: GCA_014727915.1. Taxonomy (GTDB): domain Archaea; phylum Altiarchaeota; class Altiarchaeia; order IMC4; family SCGC-AAA252-I15; genus WJMO01. Next base: position 44,559 of record WJMO01000007.1, read on the forward strand.
CCACATCATCTCCAGCACGTTGCCCCGTATCACGATATCATATTCATAGTCGCCGTGGAGCCTGTTGGGCAGTGAGAAGTAGGAGTAGTATCCTGGACCCTGCTGGCCTATCATGTTCACGTTGTCCTTCACGCTGGTGGCGACACGCCGAGCGTCGAGGAGCGTCTTTATCCTGCTGCTCTCGGCGGTCTTCTCCATGGCGATCAGGACTATCACGCAGAATATCATGAGCAGGACCGATATGCCGATGATCAACTCCAAGCCTGTCTGCCCCCTTAGTCCGCGGCGTTCCATCCCACTATAAATATGGTCACACATATCTTTAATTAATGAGGAAACTGGCTTTTGCACTCGCATTTCTAGCTTTAACCAATGTCGTGTGGTCCCAGAGCTGGGAGACGTTCAGGGGGGACTACCTGCGCACTGGTGAGTCCACCGCAGAGTCGTCCTTCAGCTTCGACGACTTCAACATACTATGGCATTTCCAGACCGGGGAGGCGGTCAGGGGCCCTCCGAGCGTGGCCGACATAGACGGGGATGGGGTCCGCGACATAGTATTCGGTTCGGACGACGACCACCTCTATGTGCTGGACGACCGTGGCAGGCTGAAGTGGGAGTATGAGACAGGCGGCAACGTCCGCTCAGCGCCCACATTGGTTGACGCTGACGGTGACGGCAGCGTTGACGTGTTGTTCGGTTCGGATGACGGGTACCTTTACATGCTGGACAACGAAGGCAATCTGACGTGGAAGTATGAGACAGGGGGGATGGTCCGTAGTTCCCCCCTAGTCGAGGACCTTGGCGGCACGACCGTCAAGGAGATCGTCTTCGGTTCGGGAGACAGCAGGGTATACTGCCTGAACCCGTCCGGTGAGAAGCTGTGGGAGTACAAGACTGCAGAGTCTGTGTACTCGTCTCCTGCCCTCTATGACATGGACAATGACGGGGAGGACGAGATCGTGTTCGGGTCGGACGATAACATAGTATACATAATCAAGCACCCCCCGCATAAGGTCTGGACCTACCAGACATCGGGGGACATAAGCTCTACGCCCGCGATAGACAGGTCGGGGAATGTCGTGGCGGGGTCGGGGGATAAGAGGCTTTACAGGCTCCACATAACCAGCCGTGGAGTTTCCGAGTCCAGGAGGGTTTGGAGCGGGACTGAATGGACGACCGAGAGGATAAGCATAACGGGGCTGGTGCAGATGTGGAACCACACGCTAGGGGGGAAGGTATCGACTTCGCCGGCGTTGGGCAACATTTACAACACGGACGGCACATATGGGGCTTTCGTCGGCGGCGACGACGGTGTGCTGTACATGGTCTACATAAACGGCAGCAGAAGCAGAATATACAGCGTCTCAAAGCCCATAGAATCCTCCCCCGCTGTGGGGGACCTGAACGGCGACAACATAACAGACATCGTCTTCGGCACAAACGACAATAAAGTTTTCATAATAAATCATCCGGGTAGGAGCGTGTTCACATTCGAGACTGGCGGCCCGGTGAGGTCCTCCCCCGCGCTGGCAGACCTTGTGGGCGACGGCACATTGGAGGTTATGGTAGGCTCCGACGACGGTAAGCTATACATATTCGGCGACTCCAGGAGCATGAGCGTGCACGTCGGCTACACATACTACCAGACCGCGCTGAAATACTATGGGGTGGGGGACATAGAAAACGCGAAAAGGTTCATTGAAGGGGCGAAGACCAGGTTCAACCGGGCTGACTACACTGAGGGCATAAGCGAATGCAACAGCTTGCTGGGCAGGATAGAGGGGGACAGCCACTATAACAAAGCCCAGGACCTGTACTTGGACGGGGACTTGAGGGGAGCTCGCGAGGAGGTCGAGACCGCGGCGGAGGTTTACTTCAGAGCCGGGGACGAATATGGGTTTGAGCGTGCGGACCGGCTTTTCATAAGGATAGAGGCCGACACATACTACGAGGAAGCCCAGTACTACTACAATCTTGGACTGTACCAGAACGCTTCAGAGTACATCGAGGCTGCCCGGAGATACTATGCGAGCATAAACTACACAGAGGGGGTTGAGATGTCAACGCAGATGTACAACGTATCACAGACTCATGGGAAAGCGGACATATACTTCGAGGACGGGATAACATCCCGGAAGGAGGGGAAATACGACGTTGCGGAGATGTACTTCGGGCTTGCGAGGCTGTCATACGAGCTTGCCGGGGACATGGAGAACGCCAACATAACAAGCCATTACATAAACACCGTGAAAGGCGACCAGTACTTCCAGAACGCCATGGAATACCTTAACGCAGGGGACTATGCCAGGGCTGTCGAAGAGGCTGAAGTGGCGATGCGGTACTTCCGCAACGGAAGCGGGGAGGACACCAACAAGGTTGACGTGCTCTATGAGAGGGTGAAATGGCTCGCTCAAGCAAATGACCTTTATGAGAAGGCGGAGAAGCATTATACTGCGGCAGACTTCGAGGCAGCCATCGAATACGCGGACAAGGCCATGGTCTTATACAACACCTCGGGAGACTTGGAAGGCTACACAAGATCTGAGAGGCTATACCAGCGCGCTTCCAGGGCGGCGGGTTCGGGAGGGGGCGGGATATTCCCTGAGGACCTTCCGCTGGTTCCTGCCCTCATGATCGTGTCATCTCTGGCTGCAATAGGGTACATGCTGTCAAAGAGGAGGAAGCCGCGCAGGTGGTTCATAGGAGGGTGGCGCAGGTACGGGCGATTCATAGCAGCATACACTATTGTCCCGGCAGGCAGGAGCATAAGCCTAATACCCCCGAAGAGGCTTGCGGAGAAGCTCAGCAGGAGAAGCGTCCTATTGGAGGGAGGAGCAGGGGATCGTGCGAAGGTGGACGTCGCAGGCGCAAAGCCGACGAAGAGGCCATCACCTATCGGGGCGCAAACACAAGAACATGGCAAACAGACAACACCAGCCATACCGCAAACGCCGAGACCGCCATTACCCCCAAGCAGGAGAAGGCCGCCCTCCACCAAAGAGAGGATAAGACACAAACTCAGAAAGATACTAGGAATAAAACCCAAACACCCCAGACCACCACAGCCAAGAACACCGCCAAAGAGGGGAATAACAGCACCTCAACATCAGATGAGACCATCAGGCCCTCCAACCCACAGGAGAAGGCCGCCCTCCACCAAAGAGAGGATAAGACACAAACTCAGAAAGATACTAGGAATAAAACCCAAACACCCCAGACCACCACAGCCAAGAACACCGCCAAAGCCTGCAGGAATTAAACAGCCAGCCGGGCATCCTGGTGTCAAACCCCAGGCCAAGGCCAGCAAGCCCAAGAGGATTCTTCCGCCCAAGCCGACAGATTCTCTTCCCAAGTCAGAGCCTGAAAACGCCTTCAAGCCTCCCCGAACATCGGATGCGGCAGGAGAAGAAAAGGAGGGGAAAAAGGCGAGGGCAGGCAGGGAGGCCAGGATAGGGTTGGAACATAGGATACAGCTCATGGACAGGGAGAAGACAGAAGAACCCCCGGCGGAAGAGGAGGAGACCGAAGAGAAGCACAAGGAGAGAAAAGATGACGCGGGGAAGAGCCTGTTCACATCAGAAGACGACAGGTTCGCTGTGATGCTCTGGAACATCAGGGACACCCTCCGGAACCTGCTGGGAGGAGCCAAGAAGGAGAAGAGGCGCAAACACAGGGTAGTGCTGCTGCCAAGAGACAAGAAAGACAGAGTAGACTAACGGTTGGGGTTCTTCTCACGCGCATAGGGCAGGTATGAGACATAACCGCATCTGAGGCATTTCACCTCTAAACGCTTCTCCCGGGAATTCAGCCTCTTACGGCTGTTATTAGAGGCCAGGTAGGATTTGCACCTCCGACAGTACCTCATCTTCAGCTCCCGGGGCATCCGCACATTGCACCTCAAGCCTATGATATGCGCCTGACGAACCCTGGAGGTCGCAGAGTCATAGTCTCCATCGGCCGCCAGCTCACCGGCCTGGTCGAAGAGGATGCGTATCCGCTCCAACGCGATCTTTTTTTGATCGGCTTTGTCCCTCGGACGCGCCATGTTTATTTATAGCAGGAGGTGAAGATAATAAAAGGGATGGGAGAATGCCTGCACCAACGACCGAAAGGAAAAGAGAAAACGTGGGGGGAGACGAGCTGGTATCGCCCATAGGCGAGCCAGAACTGGAAGTGATGCAGAGCCTGAACGTGCTAGCCAGCCCAGCCAGCAGATACGGTATCGAAAGGATAAGAAAGGCAGGGTTCAAAACAGAGCAAAGATGACAGAAGACCTAAAGCCCATATTCTCAGATGAAAGGGTTGATGAACTTCTACGGAGATACGGGTCAAGACTCAGGAGGATACCATTCACAGTGGATGGGATACCGTCCGATGAGGAGGTGAAGCTGACAAAGGACATATGGGCGGCGCTCACCGACGGGGAGAGAGGACATGCGTTGGATAACATAAGCCATATGGTCTCGGAAGAGGAGGGCATACCCTTAGAGGACCTGCCAGACCAGACACCCTATGCTATGAGGCTGACACACCGGTTCCTAAGGATAGAATCCACCGAAGACTAAGTAAGTTTCTTGCAGCCTCTCCTCGTCAGCAATACCGTATCCTCGAAGCGCACCCCAAATCGTCGGGGCAGGTATATGCCAGGCTCGACCGTGAACACCATCCCCGGCTTCAAGCGCACGTTAGCGCCGGGCCTGAAGTTCGGGCCTTCGTGTATCTCCAAACCCACGCCATGGCCTGATAGGTGGTGGAAGTTATAACCTGCCGCCTTGATACTCTCATCCACGTACTTGTGAACGGAAGAGGCTTGGATCCCGGGGCGTATCAAGTCTATGGTCTCGTCCCTCAGCCTGCGGATTAGATCCGAGACCCTCCGCTCATCCGAGTTCAACGATCCTGCCGAGAGGGTGCGGGTCATGTCAGAATGGTATCCACGGTACACCGCTCCCAAGTCCACAACAACCGGCCCCCTGCTTATCCGCTTATTGGATGGCCGGGCATGGATGTCGGCACTGCGTTTACCCGAAGCCAATAGCATCCCACAGTCGAATGGGGGGCGTTCGGAACCGCGGCGCCGGAGCTCAGCCTCGATTTCTGCTACGGCATCCAACTCCCTGACCCCCACGTCAACCACCTCCCGCGCCTTCCGCATCCCAAGCTTGGCTATCCTAGCGGACCTTCTTATGCGGTCAATCTCCTCTTTGGTCTTGACCGACCGGGCCGACTTCGCCGAAGCAGAGACGACCACCTTCTTCCGTGAGGCCTTCCTAATGGGAGCCACATATTCCGCCGAGGACACGCCAATGCTCTTGGAGCGGAGACACCTCAAAGTCCGCTTAAGATCGGATTCATCGTGGACGCGGACCTCCAGGGGATACCCGCGCATGGAATATGTGGATTCATAGAGTTCATAGTAGACGTCCTTGACCCACAGTATCGCAGAGTCTTTCGTTATGAGAATGCGGCCTGTATCCTTCCCTGAGAGGTAGAATGCGTCAAAGTCCTTGTTGACGTACAATGCCGTCAACCTCTCCCTTCGCATTTCACCCCGGACCTTGGAAAGGCGACGCCTCAACTCCGCAGACTTTATCATAGTATATTAATAGGAACATGGAATAAGAACCTTGTTCTGTTTTTAAGGCCTACCGACAATAACTTACCATATTGTTTTTTAAAATTACAGGTGTTTTTTATGAAACCTGCGAAACCACTTGATGCCTTAAAGGAATTGAACGAAACACAGATCCTGGTTAGATTGAAGAATGGCATGGAGATACAGGGCAAGCTGAAAGCCTATGACATACACATAAATCTCGTGCTTGAAGACGCTGAATTCCAAGACGGAGACGTCAACAAGAAATTCAAGCACCTCTTCCTGCGGGGAGACATGGTATTGTTCATAAGCTGATAGGCCTTTTTTATATGCGGATACCGTATATTGTAGGTTGAGATGACTAAGGGAACCCCAAGCCTAGGCAAGCGCGGGAAGAGGAAGACCCACGTTAATTGCCCCCGTTGCGGAGGCAAAAGCTACCATCAACGGAAGAAGGAATGCGCATCCTGCGGATTCGGAAGGAGCAAGCGGATGAAGTCCAAAAACCCGCCAAAACGGAAGAGATAGGTTTCTTCAGCTTTCCATTATCAGCTTACCGTCCCTGAACCGGAACTTGTACTTGGACAGCATGTGAACGGTCACCCAAGCCGTCATCAGCGCCAACAGTACGGGTATCTTCAGGTGGTCCGCGATCTTAGCCTCCCGGAACCTGTCGAGGGTGTCAACTCCGGAATCGCATTTCACATCGAGCTGAAGGTTGTTGCGGGCGAATGTCCCCCAGACCATCTGGTTGGCGACCCACTCATCACGGGCGCATAAATCGTCGAATACACTCTCCAGGTAGGCCTTTGACCTGAATAGCATGTCCGTGCACTGTCTTGTGTCGTTGAACAGCAGGGTCGTGTAATGTCGGACGTGCTTCACATCCCTGAACGTCGGGAGGTAGATGACACAGTACCTGCCGGCCACCGACCTGTCCAATATGTTGAAGGCGTGCATTATCTGCGTGTCATAGGACTTGGGGCTTATGAATATCATACCGTACTTGCCAGACGATATCTCATCCGCCAGCTGCTCCTCCAAAGCCGTCGAGTCGGAGTAGGTGCCTTCAGATGCGTTATAGTGCTTCAAGCCGGGCACGAAACCCAAGTCTATGCTGCGCTCTTCCTCTGGAGGGTTGTTGCGGCTGTCGACGAGGGACATGTCCAGGTTGGGGGTGCGTTCCGAAAGCAGGTCGCGCATCTCCCGGTCTGCCAGCACCCAGCCCGTGTTAGGGGGGATCAGGAAATACACTCCGTCAATCCTATCCTCCATCAGTGCGACATCAGAGGCCAGGCCGCGGGTGTAGGGGGTGTAGAGGGATATCATCTTCCTTGTCGGAGGCTGGCCATAGAGGTGGAATTCACCGTAGAAGACTGCAGCCAACAGCATTATGAAAGCCGCCTGAATACGGAGGTCCTCCTTGCGCAGCGAGTTGAGATATCTGCCGGAGATTATCATCAGGAAGAACAGGGGGAATATGACGTAATGGGATGCGAACAGGTAGGAGGTGGTGGCAACCGGCTTATACCTTGAGACGAATGTTGTGGCAGATGCGATAACATATACCAAGGCGGTAGGGTCACGCGACCGTAGATAATATAATATAGAGGCTAGGACGAGAACGTAGAATATCATCGTGTTACCCTCTGCCAGGGGGTTGGTGAGGATTATGTCACGCGCCGCCTGGGCATAGCTCATCTCCTCGCTGTGAACGTGGCTGAACAGGGTGTAGACGAATATCTGAGGGTATAAGAGCTTCAAAGCAAGGACCGCCACTAGAAAAGGGAATAGCAGGGCAGCAGCGTTCTTGAAGAAGGAGCTGTCGACTTCGAAGCTCACGTCCAAGCCCCTCCTACCCCCTATCGAAAGGCTGAAGTGGGATATGAAATAGACCACCAGTATCCCAGCCAAACCGGACAATGCGACGACCTTGCTTGCCAGAGAAAGCATGAATAGGAGGGACGCGACAGCCACCCTGCGAACCCCCATGCCCGATTTTAGGATGTGATAGCCGGACATCATGAAAGCCGCGGCCAGTAGGGTGGCAAGGTTCCCCACGGTAAGGGGCAGTATGACCAGACAGTACATTGCAGACAATGTGTGGTTTACCTCGTCTCTCCCGGATTTCACAAGCGATAGTATGAAAACCAGGCACATGATGTTAAGTGCTATTGAGAGCAGGGTTGATGCCGCCTGGAGGTGGCCGAACGAGATTAAAGAAAGCACTGCACCGACCGCGTAGACCACCGGGGGCTGGGCGCACTCCGGCTGGCCCCCGTAGAGGCTGCCATCGAGGAAGTGGTCTATGCACCGGACCCACCGGTACTGGTAGCCGGCAACCTGGAAATAGCTCACAATGGAAAACGAGAGCAGAACCGCCAAAACAGCGAAAACCAAGGCGGACCTGCGAACATGCAATTGCAAACCAGCCAGCGAACCCATGGTAAACCAGAATTAAGATGTTTTAAAAGATAAAAGCATAAGAGATATACTCCTGAGAGAACACCAGGGGCTCGTGGTCTAGTCCGGTTATGACATCGCCTTGACGTGGCGAGGATCCCCGGTTCGAATCCGGGCGAGCCCACTCATCTGGAATCGTTAGCCACATAATATCACATACTCGCACGGATAAGCGAGTCCGACAGGACGAGCAGGATCCGGGCGAGCCCAAGAACGGCCCGCTCCGTTCACACGCGGAGCGGATGGAGGGGTTTCGTTTCACTCAACCCCTCATGCACTTCATCATTTGTTTAAAGTACCTTTCAGGACAAAAAAGGCGGGAAAGCACATGCATGATCGGCTATTTTCGGTTATATAGTAAGCAGAGGGAAGGACAGAGTAAAGGATGGGAACCGTAGGTGCCCTGCCCTTATTTTTAATTTTTTTGTGTTTTTTTATGAACTATTGTTATTTTTTGTCGATATTTGGGGTTGATCGTTTTCTTGTTTTTTTGTTGGTGTGGGTTTTCCCTGGTTTCCGCTGGGTTGCTGTGTATTTTTAATGCTTGTTTCCCGTAGTATATGACAACATTTTAGATTATAGGTGTTTTTAAGATGGCAGAGGAATCTACGAGTGCAGGTGAGTCAGCTTCAACTGCGAAGAAAAAGAAGAGCAAGCGAAAGAGGAAGAAGACGACCAGGAAGAAAACGACGAAGCATGTTAGTGATGGTGTTCACAGCAGGAAGTCCAGTGAGAATAGCGTATCAATCGACACTTTGCTGGCTGTGATATTGGTAATCTCCTTGATCGCGAACTTTGTGCTTTTCCTGCAGAACAACAGCTTAAGGGACGAGGTCAGCGATTTGAAGGGAGTCATCCTAGAGCAGGATTCCAGCGGTTCAGGCGCCGGCAGCCAGGGCGGGGGAAGCGGTTCAGGAACCCAGCCCGCTGTTCCAAGCGGTGACTTGACAGCAATAATATTGAACGATGAGCGGTGCAGCGAATGCGACACGACATACTTGGAGACCCGGTTGGAGGCGGTCTTCCCAGGCATCAAGTTCGTGAAGTACGACTACAGCAGCGCCGACGGAAAGAAGCTATACAAGGACACTAACATACAGTATCTGCCCGCTGTGCTTTTCACCGACTCGGTGAAATCAGCGGAAGGGTACAGCACTGTCCAGCAGTACCTTGTGGACGCAGGCAACTACCTAAGCCTTAGGATAGGAGCCCAGTTCGACCCTGCGGCGGAGATATGCGACAACGGGAAGGACGACACAGGCAACGGAAAGGTGGACTGTGAGGACGAGACCTGCGCTGTCAAGCTGGTTTGCAGAGAGGAGAAGGATGGCAAACTGGACGTGTTCGTGATGAGCCAGTGCCCCTACGGTACGAGGGCCTTGGACGCCATGAAGGAAGTGCTTGAGGCGTTCCCGGAGATGGACTTCGACATACACTACATCGCAAGCTATGACGAGAGCAGCGGCACGTTCAACGCCCTCCACGGGCAGCCGGAAGTCGATGAGAACATCAGGCAGCTGTGCGTTATGAAGTACTACCCGGACGACTACGAGTACATGGAGTACATCTGGTGCAGGAACCCGGACATAACTAGCACGGACTGGGAGGGTTGCGCCACCGACAACGGCATGGACGCTGAGAAGATAAAGGAGTGCGCCGAGGGCGAGGAAGGCAAGCAGCTGCTCATAGAGAGCATAAAGCTGCCGAACGAGCTGGGTATCGGAGCCAGCCCAACATGGTTGGCCAACAACAGGTACGACTTCGGAGGCATAACCCCAGAGGCTGTGAGGCAGAAGTACTGCCAGTACAACGAGGGCCTCGACGGGTGCGAGGGGACTGCTGCCTTGAGCAATGAAGCGGACGTTCCGGCCGGCGGATGCGGATAAGTGACAATGGTAAAGGAGTTGGATGAGGGAGGCTTCGACGGGGCCGTAGGTTCAGGCCTCGTCGTTGTTGACCTCTGGGCGCCATGGTGCATGCCATGCAAGATGATAGCCCCCATAGTGGAGGAGCTGTCGGAAGAGTATGAGGGCAGGATATCCTTCTACAAGCTGAACATAGACGAGCACCAGGGCCCAGCAGCCAAATACCAGGTCATGAGCATACCCACCCTGCTGATCTTCAAGGAAGGGGAGGTCGTGGACAAGGTGGTGGGCGCCCTGCCAAAGGAGAAGATAAAGGAGAAGCTTGAAGCCCAGCTTTAGCTTTTCCCACTACCTATTTCTTTTTTTTATTTTCATCCGCGGCAGTCAAGAGCATGTGCGTTGGGGGGAGGATTATCAGGAATATCAGCAGGTCTGATGCCCTGACGTTGTGCCTCAGCCGCTCACGGTATCTGAAGTCTTCTGTGACAGGGCAGCTTTCGGCTATCCTAATGTTGTTCCAGCGGAGCACACGTTTGACTATGTAGGCTGCGTTCCCGCCGAGGGAGCAGATGTCATCGTATCTTTCACGGTAGTATCTGCCCATGTCCTCCGCCATCATCCTGCATTTTGTCCTGTTACGGAAGTATATCTGGGTGTTTGTGCGGCCCCTGCCCTCGTACATGTAGCTTGGGTTGAATATGAGGCAGTAGTTCTGGTCTATGTGGTGTCCTGCGGCGTCGATGACCCGGAGCATCGTCGACCAGGAGGGAGGGCCTTCGATTATGAGGGAGTACTTGTCCGCCATTATCTCCTCTGCCAGGAGCTTTTCCATCGGCTTCAGCTCTCCGTCGCGGTCTGAGTAGCTTACGGTGAGGTTAAGGGAGTCGCGGACCAGAGGAGCCCATGTGGTGTCCTCGTGGACCGTGAATTCCTTTGAGTCGGGATTCACAACATATACCTGGGAGGGTTCGATCGGTGTGTTGAAGCGCTCGAAAACAGTCTCCCAGCCCTCGGGACCCTCCGTCAGCACCATCCCATCCTGGGCTGGGATGTAGTGGAAGCCGTACTCGATCATCTCGATCGCCTCTCTACGGGCCTCGTCGAATCCTGCCCGGGAATGTTCTAGCAGGGGGCTTCCGAACATGGAGGGGAATACCAGTGTGGCAGTGAACAGGAACGTGAAAAGCCTGCGGTCCCTCTCCCATACTACAAGGTAGGTTACTGCGAGGAGGGGGTATGCGGGCATCATGTAGTGGGATCCTATCCGCGTGTCCCCCATTGAAAGAAGGAATATGATCGAGTATATCAGGAGTGAAAGCTGTGTGAAAGGGTAGATGAAAGTCTCCCTGTCGTAGTATTCCATGCCCATGGCGTATCCGACGGATGCTATCAGGGCTAGGAAGGCCAGGGTCTGGACTTTGACACCTTCGTCGTATAGGGATCTCAGCTTTGAAAGGTCGTATTCGACCTGGCCTCCATGGCCTGTGAGGGTGTATTGGACGAAGTTAGGGTAGAATAGTGTGAATGACGCGAGAAGCAGGGCTATGGCCGCTGCTGTGGCTGTGAGGTCCTTCAGGGGTCCTGTGTCCAAGAGTTCAGCCTGGAGCTTCCTGCCTAAGACTATCCTGAAGGAGCGGGTCAGAGCCCGGTAGGACAGGATCAGGGCTATGGGGAGTATGGCGGTGTATTTTGTGTAGACCGAGAGCGCGAATAGCAAGGAGGACTTCAGGGCCCTGTTATCTTTGGCGGATAGTAGGGTGTAGTATCCTGCTATGAGGAAGAAAGTGGAGAATGTGCTGACGAAGTTGCTTATGAACCTGTATACCATCAGCAAGTAGAGGAGGGGCGATATGACCGGGTGGTGGAGTCTGTGGCCTTTTAGTATCTGCTCTATCATCAGGTATCCTGCTATGTTCGCCGAGACCACGAGCACGTAGGTCACGGGCAGTAGCAGGCGTTCCCCGACAACGTACCGTAGTATGTAGCCGATGTAGTAGATGATGGGGGTTTGGGCGCAGTATGGTTGGCCCCCGTATAGTGTGCCTTCGCCAACGTAGTCGAGGCACATCCACCATCCGCCGCCGCCTATGTTGAAGCTGGAGGGTATGTTAGCGTGGGTGACGTATATGAAGCCGGCTAGGACCACCGCCTTGTAGAACAGTTCTAGATGCTTATTCCGGGTTTTCCGGGGTGGCATAGTGTAATATACCTTTTATTTAATTAAACACTATTTGGTTCTACCATGGGTGGCGACAGGTATTTGGTCACTGCGGCTTTGCCCTATGCGAACGGGCCCATACACATAGGCCATGCCATAGGCTGCTATATCCCCGCGGACGTTTACACACGCTATCGCCGGCTTAGGGGAGATGACGTGGTCTATATCTGCGGGACCGACGAGCACGGGACTCCCATAACAGTATCGGCTGAGAAGGAGGGTGTGAGCCCCCGTGAGATAGTGGACAAATATCATGGGATGCACTTGGAGGCTTTCAAGGCGGCGGGTGTGGAGTTCGACAATTTCTCAGGCACTGCGAGAGAGATCCACTATGAGCTTTCGCAGGCGTTCTTCAGGAAGGTGGACGAGAACGGTTACATCCACCGTGAGACGGTGGAGCGGCCCTACTGTCCCAGCTGCGGTCGGTTCCTCCCGGACAGGTATGTTAAGGGCAGGTGCCCGGACTGCGGCAGCGAGGATGAGAGGGGAGACCAGTGCGAGGCCTGCGGGAAGCAGTTGGAGCCGCATGAGCTGGTGGACCCCTACTGTGACATCTGCCGTGAGACGCCGGAGATGAGGGAGACCGAACACTGGTTCTTCGAGCTGAGCGAATTGAGCGATAAGCTTGGTGAGTGGCTGAGGAGCGGTAAGCTGAGTTCCAGCCTCCCGAACAACGCGCGTAACTTCGCATTGGGTTGGATCAAGGAGGGTTTGAAGGACCGTGCCATCACACGGGACATGACCTGGGGGATTCCCGTACCCGTTGAGGGTGCGGACGGGAAGGTGTTGTATGTCTGGTTCGACGCTCCCATAGGGTATATCAGCTCGACGAAGGAGTGGAGTGAAGGCAGGGGAGAGCCCGGCCTTTGGAAGGATTATTGGCTGGGGGAGAACGACTGTAAGGTCGTGCATTTCATAGGGAAGGACAACATCCCCTTTCACATCGTCATATGGCCTGCGATGCTCATGGCCGAGGGAAGCTATAACCTCCCGTGGCAGGTCGCGTCCAATGAGTTCCTGAACCTGGAGGGCAGGAAGATGAGCACCAGCAGGGGTTGGGTGATATGGTTGCATGACATACTCGAGGAGTTCGAGGCCGACGCGGTGAGGTATTATCTGCTTTCTATCGCGCCGGAGACCAGCGACAGCGACTTCAAACTCGAAGAATTCCAGGACAAGGTGAACAAGGAATTGATAGGGACCTTGGGGAACTTCATCAACCGGACTTTGACGTTCATAAAATCCAAAAAAGACGGTGTAGTGCCTAACATGGGGGTCTTGGAGGATCTGGACAAGGATTTCATGAACGACATCAAAGCCTGCAGCAAGGACGTTGGAGGAGAGTTGGAGCGCTTCAAGTTAAAACACGCCCAAGACACCCTGCTCCATTACGCTCAGAAGGGGAACGTATACTTCCAGAATCGGGAGCCGTGGAAGGGGGAGAACGACACCAGCTTGTACCTGTGCGCGAACCTGTGCCGTAGCCTGGCGATACTCATGCACCCTTTCCTCCCGTTCTCGGCGGAGAAGGTGTGGAAGATGCTCGGCTTGGAAGGTGGCGTGGCGGAGCAGACCTGGGATTCGGCCGGCGAGCTACGGTTGGAAGGAAGACACCGTATCGGCGAGGTAAGCGCCTTGTATTCGAAGATCGAGGATGATAGTATCGCAGAGTTCAAGAAGAGATACCTCCCCATCGGGGAGGGCAGAGGTAAGGAGGAGGTGAAGGAAATGGTTGACTACGAGGAATTCAACAAGGTGGACCTTAGGGTCGCGACCGTCAAGAAGATCGAAGACCACCCCAACGCGGACAAGCTGGTGCTGCTGACCATCGACGTCGGCAGTTTGGGTGAACGGCAGATTGTGGCAGGCATCAAGGAAGCCTACAAGTCAGAAGACCTGGTTGGCAGACAGATAATCGTCGTGGCGAACCTCAAGCCCGCGAAGATACGCGGCGTCGAGAGCAACGGCATGCTGTTGGCGGCAGACGAGGACGGGAACCCCATACTCCTGCAGCCGGACAGGAAGGTCAAGCCAGGCAGCAGGATACACTAAACCCAGGTGAAACCCCGGGAACATGAGAAGAACCAGGCAGGGATATGCATTGGGTGACTAATGTCATTAACCTGGGGAGGGAGTAAACCTGCTTTAATTTGCCCCTTCATTATTGGTTACTGTGAAAGTCCATCATGTCACGATTAGCGCTTTCTCCAGCGTGGAAGAAGCCGACGCGCTCAAGGGGGTTATCTCAGGGATGCTCCCGGAGGGCGTGGAGGTTGAGGATAGGCGGATCGAGCCCGAAGAGGAGGGGGGAGTGTTCAACCACGAGCTAGTGGAGTTGAAGGCGGTAGTGAAGAAGCAGAAGCGGATAAGGGAGTTCGTATCCAAGGTTTTGGGTTCATTGGACGACTACGACGCCCGGAAGCTGAGGGAAGGCCCGGATGACTTCATCGACGACAGGTGCAACCTGTACATGCGACTGAGCAAAACCGAAGCAGAGGATGGGAACTTCGTGTTCGAGTCCGGAGACTGCATACACGTCAGGTTGAAACTAGCAGCATACCCTGCCAAGAAGGAGAAGGCATTGCCAATAGCAAGGGAGTTGATCGAAGATGCACTACGTTAACCTCTTCACCAGCCCAGACGCCGTTGAAACGAGCAAAAAACTCGGATGGGATATCGTATGCTCGGTCGCCGAATACAGCAGGGGACTAAAGAAGTCGGAGGCGGAAGTCCTGTCCGGGGCGCTGATATCGGACAGCATACGGAAGAACAGCAGGAAGGCTTTGGATTCGGGAGCAGACATCATAATAGCAGAAGGCAGCGGGGAAAAAGGGGGCAGGGAGGCTAGCGAATGCTGGGAGGTCGACTTGATCGTGAATCTGGAGTCCGTCAGGGAACGCGACAGAGTGAACCAGAGGAGCTCCGGATTGGACCATGTGATGGCATCCTATATGGCGGAGCGAAACACGGGATACTGCATCAACCTGGAGAACATACTGAACACACGGGGTGTTAGGAGGGCGCAGACCCTGGGGCGGATAGGGCAGAACATCAGATTATGCAGGAAATACGGTGTCAAGACGGTGTTCGGAACAGGCAGAAGTGACCGGTGGAGTGCAAGGAGCCCCCATGACCTGATCCTGTTCGCACGCCTGCTGGGCATGGGAGACGTAGAGGCTAAGAGGACGGTGACAGATAACCCAATGCACTTCCTCAGGAAGAGCGAAGCCCGTAACGACCCGGACAGGATGATGAAGGGGTTGGAAGTGGTCCGGTGGGGCTCTGGCAAGCCCAAGCCTAACAGGAAATACGGGTGGTACTAGTTGAACGATCCCTACCTCCTATTCCTAGGTTTCATAGTCGGCCTGAGCGGGGCCATGATACCCGGACCGCTGCTTGTGTACACAATCGCAGAATCGCTGAGGAAAGGGTGGAAGACAGGGTTCTACGTGATAGTAGGCCACGCCATCGTCGAAGTTGGGATAATGGCGTTTCTGATCATGGGGGTGAGCGCGCTCATGACCTCCGAACTTTTCGTAAAGTCGGTTAGCTTAGTCGGCGGCGCCTTCATGGCATACACAGCAGTGACCCTCTTCAAGAGCAGCTGGGAGATAGGGGAGACGAAGGACGCTCTGAGATACGGGACAGTAGCGGGGGGAATGCTCTTCACCGCCTTGAACCCCAGCTTCCCGGTCTGGTGGGCTACCGCGGGAGCTAGGCTGCTGGTGGAAGGCTTCAAAAACGCAGGGTTGACAGGCGCGCTGATGGTATTCATCGGCCACTGGATGGCAGACTTCGGATACTTCATGGTAGTGTCCTCCCTCGTCACAAGGGGAAGGGAAAAGCTCATCAGCAGATACGTGAACACCGTCAAGAACATCCTGGCAGCGCTTCTACTGGCCATAGGAGCCTATTTCATCACCACAGGCCTATAAATAAGATGAGGGGGAATAACTAAGACGATGCATGCAAGGAAGTCCACGGGAATACCCGACGTTGACGAGATGATAGAGGGCGGATTCAGGGAAGGCAGCATAAACATGGTCGACGGAGACGCGGGAACCGGGAAGTCCACGTTCGCGGTGCAGTTCATGATGGCCGGGCTGGCAGCGGGGGAGTCCGCCATATACATGAGCGTAGAAGAGAGCAAGGAGAGCTTCTACACGAACATGCTCAGGTTCGGGTTCAACCTGGAAGAGTACGAGAAGGCGGGGACGCTGTTCTTCTACGAGGCCAACGCAGCCCAGCTGAAGGAGTTCCTGGACAAGGGAGGCATAGGCATAGAGGACAGGATAATGCAGATGAAACCGCAGAGGTTCGTCCTGGACAGCATCTCAGCGTTCGCATTGCTCTATGAGACCGGGATGAAGCAGCGGACTGCGGTACAGAGGTTCATAGAGAAGCTGAAGGCCTGGAACCTGACCACACTGCTCATATCCGAGGCGACACAGGACTACACCCGCTTCGGCCTCGAATTCCTCGTGGACGGCGTGGTGAAGCTATGGTACAGGAAGGTGGGCCATGAGAGGGTGCGGACTATAGAGATAATGAAGATGAGGGGCACAAAGCACAAGATCGCCGAGACCGTCTACCGGATCGAAGAGAACGGGATAGTACTATACCCGAGCGAGACCATATTCTAGAACTGGTAGATGAGGGCTGCCTCGTCGCAGTCGGGGTATTTTGGACAGTAGATGCACTCACCCCATATCTTCATGGGAAGCTCGTCCTTGGGCACAAGCTCGAACCCGTTCCTGACGAAGAAGTCCTTCTCCAGGGTCAACGTGAAGACCCGGGGGATGCCCATCTCCCGCGCCTCCTTCAACGCAGCCTCCAGCAGCGCCTTGCCCACGCCCTTCCCGATGCGATCCTCCCGGACGGCAAGGCTCTTCACCTCGGCGAGATCCCTCCAGGACACATGCAACGCGCAGCAGCCAAGCACCTCCCCATCCTCTCGGACGACAAAATAGTCCCTGATGTTCTCGTAGATGTAGCTGAGGCTCCTTAACAGCATCTTCCCGTTGGCGGCGTGATATTCGATAAGCGACCGTATGGCCTCCACATCATCCAATGAAGCCTTCACAACGTCCATCATCCCAAGATACTAATGCGGACAGGTTATTAAACCCGGCTCCCACTATGCTGCCGAGCCTTCAGGGGACTCCTCCCCGTTGAACCGCACACCCACTATCTGGCTCACGCCCTTCACCATCGAGACCCCGATAGCAGAGTCCATGTACTTTAGCATGTTGTTGTTGTGGGTGACCATGAAGAACTGGCTGTTGGATGCTGAGAGCATCTGAGCCAACCTTATGCTGTTACGATGGTCCAATGCGGCGTCCAGCTCGTCCACTATGTAGAAGAACGCCGGCTTGTACTGTTGTATCGCCAATAGGAACGCGCTGGATGTGAGGACCTTCTCGCCGCCGCTCATCGCATCCAATGACATCAGCCTCTTGCCCCCGGGTGACGCGTTTATCATTAGGCCGCTCTCGGATATGTTCATGGGATTGTCCAACACCAGCGTCCCGCGGCCGTCGGAGAGGTCTGCGAATATGCGCTCGAAGTTCTCCTTCACCTTCTCGAACGCCTCCATGAACGTGTTCCGCTTCTTGGTCTCGATCTTGTCCATGAAGTCGAATATGCTCTGGCGCTCGGACTTCAGCGTGTCCAATTTCCCCATGATGTCGTCGAACTCCCTCTTTATCACGTCGTAGGTTTCTATGGATCGCATGTTAACCGATCCGAAAGCCACTAGGTCCGCCTCGAGCTTCTCAGCCCTCTCGGAAAGTTCCTTGACCGACTTGTCCAACAATTCAACACCCTCGTATTTCCCGAACTCCCTCTTAAGGTCCTCCAATCGGGTCTGGATCCTGGTCTTCTCTATTATGAACTCGTTCAGCTTCTGGCTGACCCCCTCCATCCCATGCTCGATTTCGCCTATCCTAGACGACAATGCCGTAAGCTCCTCCTCCGCGGAATCCCGCTCCTTTACAAGCTCCTCTATCTCGCCTCCCACGGACTGATGAGCCTTCTCAAGAGACTCCAAACCCTTGTGGAGGTCCTTGACCTTGGTCTCAAGCGAGCCCATCTCGGATTTCACCTCCTGCCTAGCGGACCTGACCTGATCCACCCTAGACTTCAGCTCGCCCATCTGCTGGAGTATGAAGGTCTTCTTCTCGTTCAACTTGGTCTTCTCCACCTCCAAGTCCCTTAGATCGTCCTTCAACGAGTCGAGTTTGGTTGTCTCCCCCTTCCCCCTCTTCTCCAAAAGACCCGCCAACGCCTTCTCATCATGCACTACAGACTTCTCCAGCTTCTTGACCTCCATAGAATTCTCGGATATCTGGCCCGACAGGGACTCTATGGAACCCACTATGCCATCCAACTTTTCCCTGAGGTTCCCCCTCCGCTCGGATAGTATGTTCTTGTCGAATGTTGTGTTGTCCAGTGCTTCCTTGCTCTGGCGAAGGTTCTCCCTCAGCTTCGCCAGAGTCTGGTCCAACCTGCTCCTAACCCTGGACTTCTCGTCGTATTCAGCCTGCAAGGAACCTATGCCAGAATCCAAAGCCCCGATCTCCTTCTCCAACTCCTCGATGTTGCTGAATGTGATCTCAAACCTTTCTGGAGTGTGGCCGCCCGTCATAGCGCCCGACAGCTCCAGGAGGTCGCCGTCCAAGGTGACCATCCTCCAGGAACCTACGCCTATCTTCTTGGCGGCTGCTATGTCCTTCACCAGTATCGTGTCGCCGAACACGTACTCGAACACCTTCTTGAACTTTGCTGATGACTTGATGTAATCCCGTGCGAAACCGAGCGAACCCGCGGGAGGCTTGCCAGCCGGTTTGAAGCCTATCTTGTCTAACGGCAGGAACGTGCACCTCCCGATCTCCTTCTTCCTAAGGTAGTCTATGCACTTGGCTGCATCATCGACCTTTGAGACGACGACATGGTGCATCCGCGCCCCGGCCGCCACCTGAAGGGGCAGGTTGTACTCGGGATTAGCCACCTCACCCAACTGCATTACCGGCCCCTGTATGCCGGGTATGACCTTCTTCAAGCCCACAACCGCCCTGGCAGCCTTCTGAAGACCTCCGGAGGCGCGCATGATAGTCTGCAATTCACTCTCCTTCTTGCCCAGTAGTATGCGCTGTTCCTCCAGCCTCGCCTGCAAACCCGTTATCTCCCGGTTGGCCCTGGAATACTCCTCCTCGAATCCTTTGAAGTCCTGCAAGGCCTTGTCATAGTCGCGTTTGAGCTTGGCCACGTCCTTTATCTTCCCCTGCTCCTCCATGGACCAGTTCTTCAGCTTGGACTCAAGGGACTCCCGCTCCATCTCAAGCGTCTTCTTCTCCTCGGACTTCCTGACGTTCAGCTCAGTCAATGCCTTTATCCTCGACCTGGCCTCGTAGACCCTGTTCTTGGCCTCGTCAAGCTCGGATTCGACGGCTGGGTCTGCTGATTTCCCGGCTTCAGACTCCAGCTCCTTACCCAGCGAGGCGGTCCTCTTTTCCACGGACTCCATCTGCTCCCTCACCTTCCGCTCCTCCTCAGCCAAGAGGCTTACACGCTCCTTCTTCTCCTTCTCCTCGGACTCTAGGGAGCCCAGCTGCTCGGCTAGGATGCTCATCCTGTCCTCGTGGCGGAGTATCTCGCCCCTGGTCTCGGTTATCTTGGTGCCGCGCTTCTCCTCCTCCAAACGCAGCACCTCGGAGTTGATCTCCCTCAGCCGCTGGTTCTTGGATTGTATCTCAGATTTGATGTCCGATATCCTCTTCAGGTTCTCCTCCCTGCCCCGTGTCATCTCCCCTGTGAGCTCGTCGATCTTCTCGTCCCGGCGCTCCAGGCTCTGGATCTCCTTGTCCAGCAGCGTGGCCTTGCAGCTTCGGAGCTCGTCGCGGATGTCAACGTACTTAATCGCCTCGTCACGCTCCTTCTTCAGCTCCCGCATGTAACCCTGCTTCTCCCCGAGTATTAGGTGGGTCTGGCCTATCCGCTCCTCCACCTTCTCCAGCTCCCGGAGGGCCTTGTCCCTTTTCTCGTCGTAGACCCCTATCCCGCAGAGGTCGTCTATTATCTTTCGCCGGTCCTTGGGCCGCATCTCCACGACCTTCGTGACGTCGTCCTGCAGGATTATGTTGTATTCGCTGTCCCCCACAAGTTCCACTATCCTCTGACGGGTAGTCCGCTTGTCGTTCAACTTGTATAGGGACGTGCCATCCCGGTCGACTATCCGGGTTATCTTGTGTTTGCGGCCCTCATCATCCTTCAGGGTCAGGGAAACCACAGCCTTCGTGGCGGGTTGACCGCCCACTCCACCGTTGAATATCAGTTCCTGGAGGTTAGCAGCCCTCAAACCCCTGCTCTTCCCCAGGACGAAGCAGATGGCCTCGGTTATGTTGCTCTTACCGCTGCCGTTTGGGCCCACTACGCCTGTGAAC
Organism: Candidatus Altarchaeales archaeon; assembly: GCA_014727915.1. Taxonomy (GTDB): domain Archaea; phylum Altiarchaeota; class Altiarchaeia; order IMC4; family SCGC-AAA252-I15; genus WJMO01. Next base: position 65,142 of record WJMO01000007.1, read on the forward strand.
TTGTCAGGGAACTCTAGGACGGTCTTGTCCCTGAAACTCTTGAATCCTTTCAGCTCCAACCGGGTTAAGCGCATCTAATTCCTCCCCAAGACTCGCCTGCAACCAGCCAACCCTTCATTCCAATTAATTAGATGTAGGCGTTTAAATTTAACAGCATGATAGCCGTAACCTACAATGTAGAGAGGTACAGGAGTCTGCTCGCCGACACCGTCCGTGCGGGGGATGTCGTGCTGGAGATCGGCCCCCACAGGTGCAAGAGCACCGAGGAATACGTCGCCAAGGCAGGCAAGGCCATACTGGTCGACAAGGGCCACGACTGCAGTTCAAAGCTGGAGGAATACGCCGACGAGCGTGAGAATGTCACCTTCGTCTTCGGGGACGTGCGCGGCTTCGACGCCGTGAAGCTCGTCCTACATCACATCAGCGAATGCGATGTGATGGCCGTGGACCTGGGCGGGGGCAGGTTCCCGGACACGGTGTTCAAGGTCTGGGCCACCTGGTCAGGGATATTCAAGCCAAGGGACTCTATAATAAGGTGCCGTGGGCTGGCGGAGTTCCTGAAAAGGGCGGAGATACGGGATGAGAGCCTCCCAGGAAAATTCAGGGATAGCGGGTGGCTGGAGGACTACGGGCGGAAGACACCCTACAACCTGAAGAAGCAGTTGGACGAGATAGGCCACTGGGTCGACATAAACCAACCACTGGATTGACTTTTTTTTCTTAAACTATTTTGAAAAATTTCAAAATAATTTAAAAAGGCGGGTGGGTGATTCACCCGCCGAATATCATCTTCCGCAGGCGTGCCAGTATGCCCTTCGGCTCCTCCTCCTGGGTCCGGACAGTGGAGGTGCTGCCTTGCCTGACGCACTCGCACTTGGCTGCTCCGCTGTCGTCCACCATGTAATCACATGTGTAGCCTCTCGGGCAATCTCCCTCGACGCACGTGTTAGGAGATGCGTACTCTATCGCCTCGCATCGTATCGTCTCCAACGTGGTGGTGGGCGACGTCTCCCTGCACTTGCAGTAGTTCACGCCCGCACTGTCGGTCACGACCGTGCATGTGTATCCTGGCGGGCACGCTGCCATCTTGCAGCTTTCTGCCGTGGGGTCTGTCACGTCGCTGCACTTCCTCCCTGGGACAGTCGAGGGTGGCACTCCCTGGATGCACCTGCAAACTCCCGCAGCTCCTGCCGCCTCCTGGACGTGCTTGCACTTGTGCTGTGGCGGGCAGAGGCCCTCGACGCACCGGTCATCGGAGGCTGGGTATATGCCCTCGCACTTCATCTGACCTGGCAATGTGGTGGAAGTGGGTGATACGCACCTGCACATGCCCGAGTCCGCGGAGGTTGCTCCTGGTATGAACCTGCACTTGCTATCCTCCGGGCAGAGGCCTTCGGCGCACTTTTCAGCTGATGCCGGGTATACGCCGTCGCATTTCACCTGGCCGGGCAGTGTGGTTGTGGTGGGCGTCTCATAGCCTACGCACACGCACTTGGACACCTGGGCGCTGCCGAACGTGTAGGTAATGACCCTGCACTTCTGTTCCGGCGGGCACAGGGCTGCCTTGCAGGACTCGGGGGTCGCGTAGTCGACGGCCTCGCACTTCTCCTGGGTTGGCAGGGTGGTTGAGGTTGCTCCCGGCCCTTCAGCGCAGACACAGCCGGAAACCTGGGTGCTGCCGAACGTGTAGGTAATGAGGCTGCAGCTCTGGCCGGGCGGGCATGAGGCTGGCTTGCAGGTCTCATGTGACGGGTATGCCACATCCTCGCATGGCCCTGGCTCCATCGTTGTTGTCGTCACAGGTATGCACTTGCAGTAGTTCGCATCTGCGGCGGTCGGGTTGATGACCATCCTGCACTCGTGGCCTGGAGGACATGGGCCCTCCTTGCATCTCGCAGCCGATGCTGGATAGATGGCCTCGCACCTCACCTGCCCTGGCAGTGTTGTTGTTGTGGTCTCCTTGAGTACGCACTTGCACCTGCCAGCGTTAGCTGCCGACGCCAGTTGGACGTACTTGCACTCGTAGTCCGTCGGGCACTCGGCTGCTTCGCACCTGTCCGGGGACGGGTACTGCTGGGCCTCGCACCTCCGGGAGGGGATGGTCGTCGTGGGCGTCTCGCAGACGCACCTCGCGGGTGTCTGCAATGCGGCAAGCGAAGCTGAGGATACGGTTCCCGGCTTGTAGACGCATCTCTGCCCTGGCGGGCATCTTCCACTGCACGTGTTCGGCGACGGGCGGTCTATCGCCTCGCACCGTGTTTGTAGGGTGGTGGTCGTTGCCGTGTCGTCAGGTTCGCATGAGCACTTGAGCACGCACGAGTACCCGGGGGGGCAGTAGCCGCTTAGACAATTAGACCTGGTAGGGGCGTATATCCCAGAACACCTTGTCGTGGCGGGCTGGGTGGTGGTGGTCGCCTGCACGCACTGGCACTTCCCCGTGTTGGCTGCCGCAGCCGAGGGCACGTACCTGCATGTGTAGTCTGTGGGGCAGACGCCGACCGCGCACCTGTCGGGGGACGCGTAGGCGAGCGCCTCGCACCTCTGGGATGAGGGTATTGTAGTGGTTGTGTCGCAAACGCATTTTCCGGCTATGTTGGCTGCCAGGTATCCGGGGGATGTCCCGGCCTTGTACACGCAACTGGTCCCGGCGGGGCATACTCCGCTGCAGGTGTTCGGGGTCGGGTTGGAGACGTCCTCGCACCTCCGTAACGTGGAGGTCATTGTAGTGGTTGTGGTCTCCCTGCATTTGCAGGAGCCGGCATTCGCGGTCGTGACCGAGGGCACGTACGCGCATGTGAGGCCGTCATCGCAGACGCCGACCGCGCATCGTGCGTCGCTGTTGTACTGGAGACGCTCGCAGGGTGTGCCGGACTGGGTCGTGGTTGTCCGCAGGGTCAGCCCGTCGGGATCATATGCGGTTATGTGAGGCTGTCTTAGGGTGGTTGTCGTGATCGTTATGTCGGAGACCCTTTTGATGTTGTCTGTGCCCAATGTCGCGGCAGCCGCCAAACCCACAACGAGGAGTAAGATAAAAGAGACAGTTGCCAGCCTAGATTTTGAAATATGGTTTGCCATAGAAGACAATGACATAGCACGGTATATAAGCTTTCAGATCACTGCCTTCTCGTATTCCTTTACCTCGTCCCAGGTTATGGCGCATCCGGAGAACTTGAGCGCTGACAATGCCGCGCCAAGTACGTCCTTGTCAGCCACCCCATGCATCCGAGTCAGTATGCCCTTCTCATACGCCACCGCAGTGACCTCCGCAGACCTGATGACCGGTATGTCCGGCATAAGCTCCTTGATTTCCCTGAGGGCCTGGTCGTCCATGTTCACCTCCTTCTTGTTGCGGTGGGAGAGGAGCTTCCTTAGCTCATAGGGGTCTTCCATCAGGAGGCGGGTGGTCCTCTCGTCTATCAACAGGGCCTTGGCGTTCATCTCTCCCGCAAGGCCTATAGCCTCTGACTCCGCGGCATGGATTATCTTAAGGTTCTTGCCTTTTATACTGTATATTTTGTTGGCTGCTGAGAGTATCCTGTCCCCCAGGTCAGACTCGCATTTCCTGACGACCAGCGAACCGGATTTTATGAGCTGGTTTATCCGCATGGACTCCAACGCGAACCTCTTGCTCCCCGAGGGCTTGGAGATGATCTCCTCGTACACCTTCGGTGTTATTGTGAACTCCACGCCCAACTTGCCAATAACCGGGCAGAGGCAGTTGACTGCCATGGATATTATGCTGCTCGAGTCTACTACGATCATTGTTTATTAATGGTAACATTATAAGATATACAGCAGAATGGCGGTCCCTGTTAAGATAGAGAATATCGTCTCAGCCATCACCCTCGGAATCCGGATCGACCTCAGGAAATTCGTGGACAAGGTCAGGGGCGTCGAGTATAACCCTGAGAACTTCCCTGGAGTAGTGTATAGGGTACATGAGCCCAAGGTTTCGATGCTCATATTCAGCAGCGGCAAGGTGATATGCACTGGTGCGAGGGGTGAGGAGGACATTGACGCGGCGGTGGACCAGTTGAAGGTCAAACTGGGAGAGGGCGGTGTTAGGGTCAAGGGAGCTCCCGTTATAGAGATACAGAATATTGTGGCAAGCAGCAGCGTGGACGTGAAGGTGAACCTGGACCAGCTGGCCATAGAATGCTTCAACACAGAATACGAGCCCGAGCAGTTCCCTGGCCTCGTCTACAGGCTTGAGCAGCCCAAGACGGTGATGCTCATATTCAGAAGTGGGAAGATGATAATCACGGGCGCCAAGAACACCGAGGACATAAGGGTCGCAGCCGAGAAGACAAGGGATATGATACACGAGTACAAGGCTATAATTGAGTGAAAATCAGCCGCTTAGGGTGCACTGTGCTAATTTAGGGGCAAAAACAGAACCAAATGGTTTTTAAAGTATGAAAAGAAAGATATAATCTGAAAACTAATTTTTTATATAAACGAGGGGGAAAACATGAAGAAACTAGGAAATAAAGGTTTGATGGGAATCGGGACGCTGATAATATTTATTGCGGTGATCCTGGTTGCCGCCGTAGCCGCTGCCGTTCTGGTTTCGACCTCTGGCAGCCTACAGCAGAGGTCGTTAACGACCGGATCCCAGGCGGAAGAAGGTGTCTCAACGGGCGCTGAGGCCGTTTCAGTCATGGCGACTGACGGTTCCACAGGCCACGACCTCGAGCACTTCGAGGTTCTTTTGAGGCTCCAGGCTGGAAGCGAAGCACTGAACTTGAACAACACGGTTGTCCTCGTGGACACTGCGACCACATCGCAGAGCCTTGACTACGGCGGTGCCGTGGCCGATGGTACGGAGTCGAGCAACACTTACTCGTACGCCGTTACGTACGTGAAGCAGGGCCCCGACTACGAGCAGGACTACCTGAGCCGTGGTGACGTCATAAAGATGAAGTTCAGGTGCGACGACTGCACGTCAGGTGACACCGGCGGCATCGGCGAGAACAAGAAGGTGCGGATAAAGATTATCCCACGTGTCGGAACGACCTCGATCATCGAGTTCACGACACCGGACGTTGTCACCGACCAGAGAATAACGCTCTGGCCGTAGACGATTAACCCATCGGGGGCATAAGCCCCCAAAACTTCTCTTTTTCTATTTTTTCTCAAAAACCCAGCTAAGGCTATTTATTCCCGTTCTTCCAGATAATCGTATAAGATGAGCAAGCCAGCCAGGGACATCCGGACCGCGGAGATACTCGACCGGGAGGAGATCGCCAGGGCTATGAGAGGTCAAGTCGATGAAAAAGTTGCTGACGTTGGTGTTGACCGTGGTCTGGAGGGCCACATAGTTGCTGTTAAGCGGTTGAACGACGAGGCTGTCACCAGGTTCAGGGGCTTGGACAGCAGGTTCTACGTGGTCACCGCGGGGCACCCTACTAGGGAACAAAAGGATTTTGGATTGGTGAATGGTGAGAGACGGGAAGTGGTAAGGACTGTCGACAGCCCCCATGACCTGATCGTCTTTGATGTTAAGGGCGTGCTGGACGTTCCGAACCGTGACCGTGAGGATAACGAGCCTGTGAGGGCTGTCACAGGGGTTGTGTTGGATGGGCAGAGCTGCGCGGTGAAGCACACCTGTCTTGTGCTGGGAGTCGCTCCAGACGATTTCAAGCTTCCGGGGCCGAGATTATCGGATGATGATGTCGATTCATTAGGCCGTCTGGGAGTATTCCCTCCGAAAAGCAGGGACCTTAACATGTTAAAGGGGAGGAGGCTTGCTTTTTTGATGTACCGGCATCCGCTGCAGGAGGGCATGCCCGTTGGCTTCTTCAACCAGGATGGTAGCACGGACAGTTTCTTTGGGAACCTGACAGTTAACGTGAGCCCGGCCATTACGGACGTTGAGGCGAGGGTTGACGTGGGGGCGGATACAAGCACCGTTATGATCAGGAAGGGTGCTAGGGAGGTTGACAGGAGACTAGAGAGCGTTTTAGCGGGTGATACCAGGAACCCCAACGACATAGCGGGCATATTGGACGACCTCCGGGGGGTTTCAGGAGAGAGCAGGAGATGGCACAATCAGAGGGAGGTGAGAGACAGCGGGATAATTCCGGGGAGATGATAGTTTCATTTGAGTATTGATAGTTTGCAGTTTTCCACGCCGCGTATGGCGCTCAGTCCGCCGTAGAGTTCCCGTATCTTTACTGCTTCGCCTTCGACTATCAGGACTTCCACGCATTCTGCGTGTGTTATGTGACTGTGCATCGTGGATTTGATGCTGGTTTCGTGTTTGTGCTGCAATTCCACCAGTTTCTTGTTCACGTCGGAGACGTGATGGTCGTATAGGTAGGATATCGTTCCGGTAGCCTTGCCGTTCGACCTGGGACGCTTCTGCGTTATGAATTCGCGCACTGCGTCGGCTATGGCTTTGCTGCGGTTGGAGTAGCCCAGGTCTTCTATGAGCCTGTCAAACCTCTCGACCAGCTTGCCGGGGAGGGAGACCCCGAATCGTGTCACCCTGTCAGCCATCCAATGTCACCATGCTTTTATATGTGTAACACAAATTTAAAAAGAGTGTTATGGTGATTGTATGTGGTTGATTGTCTCGTCTGTGGCGGCTGTTGCGGTGACCGCATTGTGGGCCTTTACTCCGAAGAAGTACAAGCTGGGCAGCCTTGCCATAATGCTGTGGGGGCTTTCGCTGATGATATTCGTGGATCATGCCCTGGGATATGAGGGAGGTCCGTTCATCGAGATGGAAACCGACGGACTGATTGAGAGCGGGACAGTATTGGGGATCGCGATGATCATGCCGTTATTTATTATCTGGGAGATCCAACTAGTTATTTCAAAGATGAGAGGAGAGCTAAATACGAGGTGAAATAGGATGGCATGTTTTTCAGCACCGTTGGCTGTGGGCATGATAACCACGGCATGCAGGAAGAGGATACCGGAAAAATACCATATCGGATGGTTCAACACCCTTGTGCTTGGTGGTTCAGCAGGTCTGCTACTGGAGCACCTGGCAAGCGGGGAGATAGTGCCTTACCCGCCCTTTCTCACGGCGATGGCAAGCCCCGCCGAGACTGCGGTGATGGTCGCGGAGATAATGTCCATAGGCGTTCCGATGCTCCTCGCATGCGTTGGAGTATGGGGTGCTATGGTGTTAGCCGCCAACTACTTCGAGCACACGGCAAATTCCAGGGCAGAACACAGGGCGTGAACTGGGCATCACAGGTAAAGTTTGGCGTTTGAAAGCTGGCCTAGAGGTCAGATCCTTTCGAGTATCTGCTTTACCCTTCTGTCTTTTATCCTGTAGAATGCGAGCTTGCCTTTGCCGTAGCTCTCGATTATGTCATTGTCCTTAAGTTTGGTCAGGTGTTGGCTGATGTTCGGCTGGCTCTTGCCCATAGCCTCGGATAGGACGCAGACGCAGAGGTCTTTTTCGGACAGTAGGTTGAGTATCTGGATTCTTGTGGGGTTTGCGAGTACCTTCAGGTAGTCAGCCTTCTCCCTCGCCATCTCAGGTCGGATCATGCGCTTCTTTGCTGGAGAGACCTCACACTTGCACTTTCGCATCTCCTCTTCGGTGATTGTCATGGTAACCACTAGGTTTTTATTATATAAATTCATATTATCATATTCGAAATTTATTATATGAATTGGTGGTTTTTATGTCGGACGAAAAAAAAGAGGGCTTCCTGACCCGGATATTGGGTAAACTGGATAGGAAGCTGGAGGAGAAGTCAAAGGAAGGCTGCGGTTGCGAATGTGAATGCAAGGAAAAAGACGATAAGGGGTCGTGCTGCGAATGATAGAAGAGGCTGTCAACGTACTGGTATACGATATTGGGGGATTGGAAGCCCAGTCAACATTGGGGGAGACCGTGCACTTCTTCATCTACGACAGCGTGAAGATATTGCTACTGCTCTACTTCATGATAGCATTCATCGGAGTGTTCAGAACGTTCATATCCCCGTCGAGGATACGGGATTGGATGACCACCCAAACCCACGGATTAAGCTATGTGGCAGCCTCGCTCCTGGGGATCTTGACCCCTTTCTGCTCCTGCTCTTCGATCCCGATCTTCATGAGCTTCATAAAGGCCGGAGTACCCCTTGGACCCTCCTTCTCCTTCCTAGTGACCTCCCCCTTGATAAACGAGTACCTTGTCGTTTTGATGGTGGGGTTCTTCGGGTTGAGGATAACCGGGATGTACATCCTGTTCGGGATGGTCTTGGGCGTTTCAGCCGGTATGCTGGCAGGCAGACTGAACCTCGAGAAGTACATCGTGGAGGATATCAGAGGCGACAGAGACTTGGATGAGAAGAAGTACCAGGGCGTAGGAGAGAGGATTTCATACGGAATGGAGGAGGCATCCTCCATCGTCAGGAAGCTGTGGATGTGGGTGCTGTTAGGCGTTGGGGTGGGCGCCGTGATACACGGTTACGTTCCCGAGGAGATGATCCACAACGTCCTGGAGAGGACGGGGGTGTTCTCCGTGCCCTTTGCCACGGTCGTGGGAGTGCCCATATACGCCAACTGCAGCGCGGTCGTCCCAGTAGCCGTTGTACTGTTCCAGAAGGGCGTTCCATTGGGGACGGCCCTCGCCTTCATGATGGCCACCGCAGCCCTAAGCCTTCCGGAAGCTGTGATACTCAGGAGGGTGATGAAGCTGCCGCTCATCGCGGTCTTCTTCACGATGGTGGCGGCGGGGATAATGCTAATAGGATACCTGTTCAATTTCATACAGTGAAGATGGCTGCCGACTTCATAGCACCGTTCATCGCCGTTGGTCTGGCAGAGTTGGGAGACAAGACCCAGTTGGCTCTGATACTGCTCTCCACCAGGACCAAAAGGCGGGTTCTACTGCTATCAGGTGCTGTGCTAGGGTTCCTCCTGGTTGATGGGGTCGCGGTGGCTGCCGGCTCATGGGTTGGCGACGCCCTCCCGAGGGATGTTGTGAAAGCAGCGGCGGGGCTTGCGTTCATCCTATTCGGGGCGGTGATGTTGATGTCCGGTGGAGAGAACGACAGGGAGAGGATAAGGCCAGGGAACCCGTTCATTTCCTCATTCCTGCTGATCTCATTGACCGAGTTCGGAGACAAGACCCAGATAGCAGCCGGACTGTTCGCCGCACGATATAATCCCCTGATGGTGCTGGCGGGCGCGATGGCATCGTTGACGCTGCTGTCAGCAGCTGCCATAGCGTTGGGGAGCGGGCTATCTGCCAGGGTTAACCCCGAGAAGGCCAGCAGGATAGCAGGAATGACATTCATCATCATAGGCGTTGGAACCGTCATCATCTGAAACCCGCGTATGGAATCGATAAACAGGTTATCCGAGCCACAACGGATATAAAAGAGGGGAATACCAAATCAATTTGTGAAATCAAGGGTGTTGATAATCTTGCTCGTATTGTCTCTTTCCCACGGGTGTATTGACATATCCGTTGGCACGAAACCTCCGAGGGGCGATGTTGACCTGGAGAACTGCGAGCTTGTCAGGTGCTCCTATCACTTCCCCCGCCTGGACCCGTGCCTGGCGGACTCATGCTGTGAACCAGCGTACAACAAGACTGGAGATTACGTGAACTGCCGGATAAAAGCCAAGGATAATGAGGGCTGACCATGGACCTTGACAAGTTGGACAGGAGGATACTCTACCACCTTAGCCTGGATTCCAGGAAGTCCGCAAGGGAGATCGGCAGGGAAGTGCGCGCATCCAAGGAGACCGTTAACTACCGGATAAAACGACTGGTAAATAAGGGAGTCATCAATAATTTCTTCACGTTGATGAACCTCTCATCGCTTGGATACGAGTACTACCAGGTCTTCCTGAAGATGCGCGACAACACCCCAACCACTGACAAACGCATTATAAGATTCCTCGTGGAAGACAGTAATTGCTGGAATGTTAGGTCGCTTGAGGGCGTATACGAGGTTTCCTTCACCTTCATCGCTGAGAACCCCGGGTCGATGTGGGATTTCCTCCGGAGGTTGAACGAGAAGTTCGGAGACCACATAACAGAGGATTCAACACATACCATATTAGAGACGTATAAGATGCACCAGGTATTCTACGCTAGCAGGACGTCTAGGATGACGTCCATGAGACACTATGACATCGAAAAGAACGATTGTGACGGTCTGGACATGAGGATCATCGAGCTCACATCCAACAACGCCAGGGTTAAGGTGTCAGATATAGCAGACAGGTTAGGGGAGCCAAGCCAGAAGATCGCCTATCGGATGGAACGTCTGAGGGATGAGGGGGTGATCGTCCTTTATTCGTTCGACATGAACTACCATATGCTGGACATGGAGTCGATAATGATATGCATCTCCCTCAAGGACATGGGGTCATTCGATAACATACTCCATTTCTTTGACGCAACTAACACTTCCAGCTACGGGTACAAGCTGCTGGGCAGATACGACATATCCGTTGAGTTGCAGATCAGGAACCCAAAGATGTTCAGGGACATCATCGGCGAATTCAAGAGAAGGTTCAACGGCGCATACTCGGATTATGACATATTCAGGACGACCCAGAGATTCCTCCTAGAGAAACCGATAATGCCTGCGTGAGCAGTAGTATAGTTTAAGCACCGTGGCAGCCAAGACACTATTTGAAAAATATTCAACATAAAATCTATCATTTTTTGTTTATTTTATAAAAAAATTTGTTTTTGATAAAAAATCAACCCGAAAGGTTTTTATATCGTTGGTCGTTACTCCCTAAATGGTGACAGAGATGCTACGTAGTATCGAAAGCTTGAAGGGAGAAACGCTTGAGGCGGTCGACGGGCCCATAGGAACCGTCAAAGAATGCTACTTTGAAGACGACACATGGAATATAAGATACCTTGTGGCAGACACGAGAAAATGGCTGCCTGGGAGGAAAGTCCTGATAATACCGGATGCGCTCAAGGTTGCTGAAATCGACTCCGAAAGGATGCCCGTGAAGATGACGAAGGAACAGATCGAGAACAGCCCGGGAATAGAAGCCGACAAGCCGGTCTCACGGCAGGACGAGGAGAGGATAAGCGAATACTACAAGTGGCCGCCCTATTGGAGCAACGGAGATGACCCGAACCTCAGGAGCACCGACGAGATAGTCGGTTATGACGTGTTCTCAAAAGAGGGGAAGTCCGGGGTGGTCGACGACCTAATAATAGACCTGAGAGATGGGATCATCAGGTATTTCGTGGTCGTCTTGGATGGTGCCAGCGGAAAGAGGGTGCTCTTATCCCCGGCATGGGACAGCATAGAACACAACAAGAAGAAGGTGGTCTTAGATGTCGAGAGGGAGAAGATGTTGAAGGCAAGGGAGTACATGCCTGACACCGCAGTTAACCGGGAATACGAGGAGGCGCTGTTCGACTACTACGGAAGGCTAAAGTATTGGATATGAAAGAGGGAAGAGGTGGAAACGATGAAGAAAGGGAATAGGAAGGATGAGAATCGAAGGACCAGAGTGGGGAAATACATCAGGCAAGTCCAGCATAGGCTAGGATATGACAGCTGGCGTAAGGCCTACGTGGCATTCAGAGCCGTGATAATGGCTTTGAACGACCGTGAAGCGGTCAGGACGAAGAAGAGCTTCTTGGAAGAGGTAGACAGGAACATAGGCGATAGCATGGAAACTGAGCATGTGGTTTCGGGAGTGTTCAACGTGTTGGAAGAGAAGATAGCGAACGGGGAGGTCATGGATTTCACCCCAAACCTTTCAAGCGACCTATCAGAGTACTGGCCGATAATTGAGAACAGAGAAGGAGGTGTTTGCGCATGAGAAGCACGGTGGAGTACATAGGTTGGATATCCGAACTTGAGAAGAGCGCCAGGAACAGGATCTCAAAGGATGACAGACCCCGAAGAAAGGGGATTTTGCAGCACACCTGGGAGGGGATACCCTTCCTCCGGAAGAACAACGGGGAAAAGCTGCAGATCAGAAGACCCACAAAGATCCTCTGGAGGATATGCGACGGAAAGCGGAACGTCAGGGAGATATCAGAGGACCTGGCCACGTCGATCGGAATTTCCGACAAGCCAGGAGAGGTCGAGTCCGCAGTAATAGAGAGCATAAGGAAGCTGAACAGAGCAGGGCTGATCGAAGTCGGTAAAAACAGTTAAAAAAGAGGTGAGATAATGGCAAACGTAAAGAAGAGGAACGGTTCAACAGAACCATATGATGCGGAGAAGGTGAAGGCGTCCGTAAAGAAGGCCTTCATCGACGCTGGAGAGACGATCGAGGACAGGAAGGATCTGATAGAGAAGATCGCGAAGGAAGTGACGGACGACGTTAAGGAGAAGGGCGAGGAGACAACGGAGGCAATAAAGGACAAGGTAGTCTCGTCCCTGGACGGTGCTGAGTCCAAGGCAGGTGAAGCCTGGAGGAAGTTCGACAAGAAGTACAAGTCCGTAAAAAATGAGGAGAGATAACGTTTTGCGGTGCAGCGAGCTCACCGGCCTCTCATGCCCCTACGTGGCGGTGGGAAGCGCCAGCAAGGTGAAGCATGACGTTTTGGCCCACGCCAACGAAGAACACCCTGACATCGCGAGTACGATGAGCAGTAGAGGGGTCGATAACATGATGGAGAAGGCAGAGAGGATTCTCGGAAAGGGAGGTGATGAAGGTGTTAAGGAGCCTTAAGGACCTGGAAGGGCATGTGATGGAGGCAAAGGACGGCGAAGTAAGGTCTGTGGATGACTTCCTCTTCGACGATCTTGCGTGGACTGTGAGGTACCTGGTGGCGAACACGGGAGAGTGGCTTCCGGAGAGGCAGGTGCTGATATCGCCGGTCGCGCTGGGCAAGCCCCCCAAGGGGGGGGTGGTACCAGAGGAAGCTGCCTGTGAATCTCACGAAGGAGCAGATAGAGAAGAGCCCAAGCATAGAGGCGGATAAGCCGGTCAGCCGCCAGTACGAGGCGGAGCTGATACCCTATTACGGTTGGCCCATCTACTGGCAGACTGAGGAGGGAGACCCCCATCTTAGGAGCATGAAGGAGGTATTCGGCTACAACCTCAAAGCCTTGGACGGGGAGATCGGCCATGCCGAAGACCTGATAATCGATGACGAGACCTGGACTGTCAGGTACATGGCAGTGGACACGAGCAACTGGAACCCCCTGAGCAAGAGCGTTCTGATCTCGACGGGATGGATAACCGGGATAGACGCGAACTCAAGGTTCGTAAACGTGGACGTGACAAAAGAGCAGGTCGAGAATTCTCCGGAGTACGACCCAGGGCAGCCGATAAACCGGGAGAATGAGACGGTACTGTTCGACTACTATGGCAGAGCCAGATACTGGGAGGGTAAGTGAATAGGATGAAAGCTTTGATAATGAGCGAGGAAGGTTTCGAAGACAGTGAAGTGCTGGCCCCATACTACCGCCTACTTGAGGCGGGTTTGGAGGTGGACGTGGCTGCCATCAGCAAAGGCCCGATAACCGGGAAACACGGGTACCAGGTGGAAGCGAACACGACCTTCAAGAAGGTCAGGCCTGGAGATTATTCGGCCCTCATAATACCGGGAGGCAGGGCTCCTGAGAGGGTGCGGATCTCCAAGGATGCTCTGAGGACCGTGAAACAGTTCATGAAGGACGATATGCTGGTGGCCAGCATATGCCACGGACCCCAGGTGATGATCTCAGCGGGCGTGTTGGACGGCCGTAAGGGCACCGGGTGGAAGGGGATACAGGACGACATGAAGGCCGCGGGGGTGCGAGTCATGGACAAGGAGGTCGTGGTCGACGGGAACTGGATCTCGTCAAGGCAGCCCGAGGACCTGCCCGCCTTCAACCGAGAAATAATGAACGCAATAGGAATCGTAAAATAAAAGGATATGAGGTGATTTGAAATGTTTGACAACCACACGTACAATCTGATGGCTCAGATCGTGGAGGAGCATCAGAGCCTGTGGAGGATAAAGAACCACTACAAGAACGAAGCGGGAGACTGCGACGACTGCAAGAGGTTCTGGGATAAGATGGAGAAGGACAAGGAAGGCCACATACGGGAGATAGCAGAGCTCCTGAAAACCCACTTAGGATAAGGAGGAGGGCATGGTTTTTAAATACGCGAGGATCAGCCGCGTGGAAAGGCAGGTGTTGGAAGTCCCGGAAGAGCCCAGGCTATTGGATGTGATAAAGCGCAGGAGGAGCGTTAGGGAGTTCGAGCCCACTGCGAGGTTGTCGGATTATGATCTGGACTATCTTATTGAGGCTGCCAGGTGGGCTCCCTCCGCCAGGAACCTGCAGCCGATAGAGTATGTCATAATAAGATCCCCGGATAGGAAGGGGATGCTGGCCGAAGCTTCGAGACAGTCTCAGCCGGAGCAGGCCTCAGCCTGCATACTTGCGGTGGGGGATTTATGGAGGGCCAGCATGGTAGGGGATGTGAGCTCCCATGACGTCACGACAAGGGAGAAGGGGTTGAACTGGTTCATATACATGGACTGTGCTGCGGCGGTGCAGAACATGCTCTTGGCTGCGAACTCAAGGGACATCGATTCCCTTTGGATCAGCAGCTTCGACGACAGCAGGGTAAAAGAGGATTTCGGGCTGCCTGAAAGGTTCCACCCCCTTGCGATAGTATGCCTGGGTAGCAGGAGACAGGAGCCGGAAACCCCCCCAAAGAGGGATAAAGAGGAGATAGTCCACTTCGAGGAGTGGAAGCCCAAGGAAGTGGACGATGCTTACCTTGAGTATAGCGGAAGTATAAACGAGGACAGTGCACGATGAGCAACGCAGAAGGGACGGAGGAGATAGGAAAGGCTTTGGCCAAGGGTAGGAGGCAGGTGCTGATGTCGATCATCTTGTGGGGAGGGTTTCTGCTGTCAATATTCGTGGTCTTTGGTCTGATAATGGCGGGTAGGGGGGAGGGACCGCCTGGAACACGCGAGGTTGTGACCTCTACTACGATCAATGATAAGAGTACAACGACTACGGCAGAATATGATAAGGGCACGGATTCGGAATTTGATGAAGATAATGGAACAGAGGATGTCAACACTCTTGGAGACACTGGAGTGAACGCGCCATGCTGCGAGACGGACGCCGACTGCATCGCGGTTAAAGCAGACTGCTGCGGATGCCAGTTGGGTGGCAGGCAGAAGGCGGTATCCAGGTTCGAGCGTGCGGAATACCTGAATGATTTGAACGGAAGATGCGATATCACGGAATGCCCTTTCGTGAACTCGACTCACAGGACCTGCTATTCGACGCCCATGTGCATAAACGGATCCTGTGTGATGGTGTTCCAGGAGGATGCCGTGAGGGGCTTGGAGAGGGATAGCTGCCGTTTCCAGTGCATGATCAAAGGATATGATAACGGTTTCTGCAGGGACAACGGGATGGAATGCAGGATGAACGACGAGATAGTATACGAGTACGGTAACAGGTTCTGCGAGGACCGGCGGTTGGACATATGCTGCTGCAGCAACAGAACCTATGCGGGGGAGGTCGACGTGGAGTATGCTATCGAGGCCGCTCAGCAGAGGTACTATGAAAAGCCGAGCGTAGAACCATAGACAATTCGCTAAAAGATGGAGGTGATATTATGGCGACCGAGAAGCAGAAGAAGGCAGCCAAGAAGAACATAGAGAAGGCACAGAAGAAGTGGCAGACCATGAGCAAGAAGGCTAGGAGCAGGGCTCAGCCGACCGGCAGGTCAAGGGCCAAACCAGGATCCAATGAGGATACCGGAGACTACTACCACGTGGAAGTCAGGGACAAGAACCAGTTCACATCGTTCAGGACCCACGACATAGGACGTAAGGGCCACACGCAGAGGGTCGCGGGAAGGCGCAGGAGCGGAAGCTGGGACACCCAGAAATGGCTCATAAGCAAGGAAGACGCCCATTTGAGAGGCAATAAGCTTGTGGCCGACGACGATGACGTGAAGGATGTCTTCGACAACCTGGGGTCAACCCCGAAGAAGGTGGGAGGCGACCGGTTCAAGGCCAAGCCAAGGCCTGACGTGCCAGAGAAGGAAAAGCCGACGAAAGCCCAGAGGAAAGCCAGGCGGCAGAACATCAGGAAGGCTCAGAAGAGCTCCTCTGACAGGAGGGAATACGAGAAGAGGACTAAGAAGGAGTTGAACGCCCTGGCCAGGAAGCGAGGCATCGAAGGCTACACCCACATGGGCAAGAAGGAGCTCATACGGGAGTTGAGGAAGATGACAAGAGTTAGAGGCTAATAAAAAAAAGATATGAGGTGATTTGAAATGTTTAGAAGCATGAACGATTTGAACGGGTATATGGTAGAGGCGATAGACGGGGAGGTCCGGTCCGTCGACGACATCCTCTTCGACGATATCCTGTGGAATGTAAGGTACCTGGTGGCGAACACGGGAGAGTGGCTTCCGGGAAGGCAGGTGCTTATAGCGCCTGAAGCGAGCCAGCAACCCGACTGGCGGTCTAGGAAGATACCCGTGGCTCTGACGAAGGAGCAGATAGAGAACAGCCCCCCGTTGGAGATGGACAAGCCGGTCAACAAGCAGTGGGAGCAGAAGTTCGTCCCATACTACGGTTGGACCACTTACTGGCTGGACATCGACGGGGACCCGCATCTGAGGAGCATGAGCGAGGTCAAAGGGTATGATATCATGGCCTTGGACGGAGAGATCGGCAAGGTAGAAGACCTCATAGTCGACGACGAAGACTGGAGGATAGGGTATATGGTGGTTGACACCAGCAGCTGGAACCCGCTGAGCAGGAAGACCATGATACCGCCGGAGTGGATAACCGGGATAGACGAGAAGGAGGATACCGTCCTGGTGGACGTGAAGCAATCCCAGGTGAAGGACGCGCCCGAATACAACGCATCCGAACCTATCAACAGGGAGGTGGAGACCGTATTGTACGACTACTACGGGAAACCACACTACTGGGCCAACCTATGAGCGGGAAAATGCCCTGGTCGAAGAGCGACTATCCGGATTCCATGAAGAACCTGGATGTTAAAACGAGGGAGAAGGCTATCGAGATAGCCAACTCCCTTCTCGAAGACGGATACGAGGAGGGTCGGGCGATCTCGATAGCCATATCAAAAGCAAAAGAAAAGAAGAGGTGAAAAAAACATGGATATCAAACAGATGGTATACGCGGCGGTCTTACTGTCAGCACTGTCTCTGTTCATGAGTACAGTGACTTTTTTTGAGATAACCGGCGTGGACGAGACAACAGTCAAGGAGCTGAAGGACGTTAGGAAGAAGACGAGAGAGGATGTTATGGAAGCAAACCAGGAGATAAGGGAGGATATAGCCTTGACGCAGGCCAGGATACGCCTTATGGCCTTGAGGGCTGAAGTCGCCGCGGAAGGGTCCTACGATGAGACCGTTGACGAGGTTGAGAGCATAAGGCGGAGCCTTAACCGCGCCTACGCTAACGCTGCGGAGGAATCCTATGAGGCCTACTTGGAAGTGGATTCGGACCTTGAGACCTTGGAGAACCAGCTGAGAGAGGGAAGCGCGGAGTCGGTGAACAGCCTCGAGAACAGCATAGGAACGATCGAGGGGCATATCGAACCGAATGAGATGCAGGAGTGCATCGAGGCGGGAGGCGCCTGGGTGCAGTTCCCGAACGCATGCGCGGACTCATGCGCCTACGAGAGGAATGAAGGCATAATGTGCGCGCAGGTCATAACGGACGGTTGCGAATGCGGAGAGAACATGTGCTGGAACGGGTACACCTGCACGCCAAACTAAAGGAGGTGAACAGGAAATGGATAAGCGAAACATGGAGCTTATGATGTATTTTTCAGCCATAACAGCAGTTCTTGCTCTGGCCCTGGCGGTAACCGCCCATACGAGCAACGGAAACATCCAAGAAGACTTTTCAACGTCTTTGACTGAGTTGAAGATGGACGTTGATGATGTGAAAGTGGGCTTGAACGCCACCCAGGCAGGCCTAGCTGACCTGCAGTCCAGTGTCTCGACCCTGGAGGACATGGACATAAGCAGAAGAGTGGATGAGATCGAAGCAAGGTTGACAGACATAGGGGGTAAGGTCTCAGGCCCTGGCTCTGGGATAGTGGAGGTCCCGGGCGAGCAGACGGCTTGCGCGGTAGCGGGAGGCGTTTGGAAGCAGTTCCCGAACGCATGCGCGGACTCATGCGCACACCAGAGGAATCCTGAGGTTATGTGCGCGCAGGTCATAACGGACGGTTGCGAATGCGGAGAGAACATGTGCTGGAACGGAGCATCATGCGAACAGATATAAAAAAGGAGGTGATATTTGATGAAACCTGACGAGTCGGTCAAGAAGGACGTGGTGGACCAGCTCAGCTGGGACACCAGGTTGGACGCGAGCAGCATACTGGTCAAGGTCGACGGCAATGCCGTTACCCTGACCGGGGAGGTTCCGAACTACTCGAACAAGATGGGTGCTGAGAGGGTAGTCCATGCCATCAGGGGAGTGGAGTCGGTCGAGAACCTGATCGAGGTGAGATTCCCCGAAGGCTTCAAGGTCCCGGATAACGTCGGTTTGCAGACCACGGTGAAGACCTTCCTCGACCTTAACACCCGCGTGGACGACAGAAACATCGGGGTGAAAGCGGAAGACGGAAGGCTCTATTTGGAAGGCACCGTGCCGACCTTATACGAGAAGATAGTGGCTGAGAAGGAGGCCAAGTCGATAGTGGGGGTGTTGGACGTGGTAAACAAGCTTGCCGTGACACCCACGGAAAAGATTGCTGACGAGCTGGTAGGAGAGCATGTAATGCGCCGTATAGAGAAGAACTCCATCGCAGAAGTAGACGGGATAAACGTGACCGTCTCCAACGGCAAAGTGGGGTTGACCGGGACAGTGCCCAGTTGGAGCCAGTGGATGTCGGTGATCGAAGCCGCCAGGCACACGAAAGGCGTGGTGGACATAGAGGACAGGCTGAGCATCAGATACAACACATGAAATAAGGGGAGGTGATAGAAGATGAAAACGGTTAAGGTGATAGAGGTCATAGGGACCTCGGAGAAGAGCTGGGAGGAAGCCGCGGAGAACGCGGTCAAAACATCCTCGGGCACCATAGAGAACATTACAGGAGTGGAAGTTGTAGCGCAGACCGCGAAGGTGAAGGATGGCAGCATAGTCGAGTACAGGGCTGACGTGAAACTGGCCTTCATATACGACAAGAAACTCAAGGAGAGGTGATCCATGGTGGACGAAGGCAGGATTGAACCGGGCAGCCTGGCATTAGCGGGAGGGCTGCTGACGGCGGCGGGGATGTTCATAGTTACGTGGATGTCCATAGCCACAGGGTACATGAGGGAAATCCTGGAACTCATCGGAACAGCATACATAGGATATACCATCACCCCAGTGGGCAGCATCATAGGCGCAGTATTGGGATTCATCGACGCATACGCAGGCCTATACCTGCTAGCATGGATTTACAACAGGTTGAACCTGACAGGATAAAGCGAATGATGAGATGAGCCGGTTAAGCGTCGGATGATGACTGAGTTGTATGGACTTTTGTAGGCATGGACCTAGCCGGCAACGGAGTTCGAGATACTCTTGAGCAGTGATATGCAGTGCCAAGCTATAAAAGAAGGAGGTGAATGACAGATTGCCGGAACTGCCGGAGGTGGAGGTATTCAAGAGATACCTTTCGAGGACGGGATTGAAGAAGGAGATAAAAGGATTCAGCGTAGATGAAGAGAGGATATTGAAGAAATCGATTTCGACGTTCAGAAGGCACCTTAAAGGCAACAAGTTGACGGGTACTGGGCGCCACGGGAAATACCTGTTCGCCCCCATATCCGGCGGGCATGAGCTGGTTTTCCACTTTGGCATGACAGGGTATCTCGCCTATTTCAAGGAGGAAGAGCCGGAGCATTCAAGGGCTGTCATAAGGTTCCCCCAAGGCAGGAATCTGACATACGTGTCCCAGCGCATGCTCGGCCACCTGGACATCACAAAGGACAGGGAGAGATTCATAGCGGACAAACATCTGGGACCGGACGCACTTGATATCGGATTGGGAGAATTCAAGGAGCGGCTTTCGAATAGGCGGGGCCATCTGAAAACCGCGCTCATGAACCAGGAGCTGATAGCGGGGATCGGCAACATCTACTCTGATGAAATACTATTCCACGCGGGACTCCACCCTAAAACCAGCGCGAAGAAACTGGACGACACGCAAATTGGGATTTTGCACAGGAAAATGAGAAAGGTCTTGGATAAGGCTATCGAAAAGCACGCCGACGAGAATGAGATGCCAGAATCCTACCTGCTGCCGCACCGCAGCAAAGGAGAAGAATGCCCGAACGACGGGTCTAAGTTGAAGACAGTGAAGGTGAACCAGAGGACAGCATACTACTGCCCCAAACACCAGAAAAGATGAGATTCGACCAATCGTTGACTTTTAAGGACTTCATGGAGGTGATAAGATGGAAGGGCTGATGAATCTATGGGGTGAAGCTGCTATAACCTCCCTGGGGTTCTTCTGGAAGTCGGGTTGGGCGTTCATCCTGGGATACTCCATAAGCGCGATGATACAGGCTTTCGTTCCAAGGTCCCGGTTGACAAGGCACATGGGATCAGATGACATAAAGAGCATATCGCTCTCGACGGTATTCGGCGCTGCCTCATCATCCTGCTCCTTCGCCGCATTGGCGACTGCAAGGTCCCTGTTCCAGAAAGGGGCTCATTTCATAACAGCGGTCGCGTTCATGTTCGCCTCCACCAACCTTGTGATAGAGCTGGGAATCCTGATACTCGTGTTCCTGGGATGGCAGTTCCTGGCAGCTGAGATAATAGGGGGGCTAGTGCTGATAGTCATAAGCAGCGTCTTGATACGCCTGACCTACCCCCGGAAGTGGGTCAGAGAAGCGCGAGAGAAGCTTGAGGTGCGGTCACATGGTGGAGATGAAGACTTTGACTGGAAGAAAAGGATAGGGAACATGAGCGGCTGGTATCTCGCAGGTGACAAGTTCATAGGAGAATGGAGGATGGTATGGGAGGACATACTGATAGGGTTCACCATCGCAGGGTTCGTGGCGGTTTTCGTCCCGGCCGGGTTCTGGGGTGACCTTTTCCTCACGGACCAGGTGGGCGTGCTCCCACAGTGGGCGATCACATTGGAAAACGCGATGATAGCCCCGATCGTGGCTGCCGCGACATTCATAGGCTCCATGGGGAACATACCCTTGGCCACGGTACTGAACTCCAACGGGGTCTTGTTCGCCGGGATAATGGGTTTCATATACTCCGACCTCATGGTCCCACCCCTGGTGAGGGTTAACGCGAAATACTACGGTTGGGGGCTGGCCTTGTACGTCGCGGGCATAATGTACGTGAGCATCGTGGCAACCGCACTCATACTTCACGGCATATTCGCATTTTTCTCTCTGACACCGGAGAGCGCGAAGGAGGTTTCCGATATCGTGACTTTCAAGGTCGACTACACCTTCTGGCTTAACATCCTGTTCATCCTGGTGGCTGTAGCGTGGGCGGCGCTCGCCGGGAGGCACGAAGGAGAGGGCATGGAGATGGAAACGTCGGGTAAGCTAAAGAACGCCGTGTCGCTGGCGGCTGGTCTGACAGTAGTCGGGGGTGTTATCATATACCTTATGATCTAGGATGGAATACGATAATCCAAGAGGGGGCAGGGACATTGTCTATGTCCTTAAGGAGACGGCAGTGAATGCCGTTGAGAACCAGATTCCAATGCTTTCCGCAGCCCTCAGCTTCTATATCCTGGTCTCTCTCGCACCGCTCATGCTGATACTCTTGAACCTTATGGGATACGTCTTCAACCTTGAAGACCCTGAGAACGCGATCCTGGCATTCTTCAAGGAGTACATGATATCCTCCGGGGAACTGCCCTTCATGACCGTGGGCGAGAACTACGAGCTTTTGCAGGGCAACACCGCATTCACGCTGTTAGGTTTGGGTATCTTATTCTGGACCTCGACCAGGGTGTTCAACCACCTCCAATACTCGCTGAACAGGATATGGGACGTTGACGAGCGGGCCAGGCTAGGACTACTAGTAAAGAAGAGGCTACTGTCTTTCCTCCTCATATTGGCACTGGGTTCGGCGATCTTCGTGTTCTCAACCGTCCAGGGAGTTCTGATAGAATTCGAAGGACATGCCTCGGAATACCTCGGCATGAACGCATACAGTTTGCAGTTCCTGTCCAATATCATCTCCATGGCTATGACAGCAGCCCTTTTCTACATGCTCTTCAAGTTCATACCGGACGCGCACGTACCTGGCAAGAGCGCCCTCTGGGGGGGCCTGATAGCTTCTATGCTCTTCTTCGCGGGGCAGATCATCGCAGCATACTATTTCAGCCTTGCAGGCATAGCATCCGCCTATGGGGCTGCGGGCTCCCTGATAGTGTTCCTCCTGTGGGTGTACTATTCATCACAGATATTCCTGGTCGGAGCCCAGTTCACAAGGT
Organism: Candidatus Altarchaeales archaeon; assembly: GCA_014727915.1. Classification (GTDB taxonomy): domain Archaea; phylum Altiarchaeota; class Altiarchaeia; order IMC4; family SCGC-AAA252-I15; genus WJMO01. Next base: position 87,524 of record WJMO01000007.1, read on the forward strand.
CGTATTCCTCATCCAGTGAGGTGAAGTCATGAGGAACCTGCTCCCCCACATAGGATTCATGCTGAAGACAGCAGGGTTTTCCACCATGATTCCAGTGGCAGCAGCCATAGTCCATGGCGAGAACTCTTCTTTTATGGGACTGGCAGCCACCGCCCTGGCATTCGTGGCTCTTGGATACTCATTCGACGTATTCGATAAGAAGAAGGATCTCACGTACTGGGACGCCTGCAGGATAGCGACAGTAACATACGTGCTTTTAGGGTTTGTCGGAGCCATGCCGTATATGCTCTCTGTCGGATCTGATGAGCCAATACTATCGCCTTCGGACTCGGTGTTCGAAAGCATATCAGGGTTCACGACAACCGGGCATACGATGATAGAAGAGCCCGGACGAATGAGCCGTTCTACCGCCCTTTACAGGGACATGACACAGTACCTTGGGGGGGTGATAATAATACTCGTATTCATCGTGTTCTTCACGCCAAAGCATGGGAGGTTCGACCTGGAGAAGGCGTTCGGTCTGGAACAAGCCAAGAACGTGCTGAGGAAGACTTTCGTGAAGGTGCTCAACATATACCTGATTTTGTTACTCATGCTATCAGTCATGCTGGTAGTGACAGGTCAAGGCATCTTAGATTCTTTCTCTTACATCCTGGGCGGGCTATCCACTGGGGGCTTCACCCCTGGCGAGTCCGATATCGGGATAATGGAGGGAACCGTGCTCTTGACGGCCATGGTGGCTGGTTCCGTTAACTTCCTGGTCTTCCACCACGTCACGAGTGGAAAGATCAAGGAAGCGCTCAGGGAGGAGCTGCCATACCTGATTGGGATCATCCTAGCAGCGTCGATCCTGTCATACGCGGCCTTCGGCTACGGGTTCTTCACTTCCCTGTTCCAGAACACAAGCGCCGCAACAACGACAGGCTTCTCCGCCCTCGACGTCTCGGTTCAGCCGGAAGGCTTCAAGGCACTCCTCATACTCCTCATGATAGTGGGCGGTTCAAGCCTTTCGACTTCGGGCGGGATAAAGATATGGCGCGCCATACTGCTCGCTAAGGCAGCCTATGTTAGCTTGCATAACAGATTCGGCAAAAAGCAGAGGAAAGTCATGCTATGGAACAAACCCGTGAAAGGGGAGATGGCCGGGAGAGCGAGGAACCTCTTCGCAGCGATGATGGGAGTGGTGTTCTTTTCATCGGTGCTTTTCGCCCTGCAAGGATACGATCCCGTCGATTCCGTTTTCGAGACGGTCAGCGCGGTCTCGACCACGGGGTTAACCGCAGGCATCACCAACCCAGCCATGGCAGCGCATCTGAAATGCGTTATGGTGGCCCTAATGATATTGGGCAGACTCGAGATTATGCCCTTTCTAATCGTTTTAAACAAGAATCCAGCGGGTGGAAAGGGTTGATTATGAAAGTGTCGATTTTTTTGAGGTGATTTGTATGATAGAGGATGTTTTGGGACGGGTTAAGCAGCAGTATCAGGCTGTCCAATCTGATACAAGAGTGAGCGAGGTAGTGGGCGTAATGTCCAAGCAGGGACTGTATGCTGTCCCGGTCTTGGACGGTAATACGTATGTGGGTTTGATAACGGCATCAGATATCGTGGCCTCAAGGAATCCGACCAGCACCAAGGCCAGGACCATCGCGTCAAGGGTTCCGTTAGTACCTAAGGACTCCGGAGTCGGGGAGGTCTGCGAGCGCATGTGGAGGAACAGCCTCATCGCCGTGCCGGTCGGTGAAGGTGACAGGATCGAGGGGTTGATAACATTCTGGGACATCCTCGAGTGGGCGGTCGGAAAGGAGGATTTAAAAGACTATCTTATCTCTGACGTGGACATTGGTGAATTCCCTGAGATACCCGCTGACGAGGACCTGGACTCCGCGCGTGTGAATCTTAGGACGGAGGACATAAGCAAGCTGGTAGTCGGGGACGAGCGCATGAAACGGCTCATTGACGAGAAGGAATACGCAGAGAGGATATCCAGGATACCCAAGAGGAGGGCCAAGACTGGTGAGAGGAGGGGCGAGAAGGTCAAGATGCTGGCGTCGGATGCGAAAAACATTTCCGAGAGGATACTGGTGCACGCCAGAAGAACCGACGAGCTAGGCGGGGTATTGGAGAGGATGATAGGGAACCGTGTGACACACGCAAAGGTGGATGAGGGGATAGTCACATACCGGGACATCCTAAGGTTCCTGGCCGACACCGAAGAGGAAGACAAGACCCGGAGCCAGAAGGTCAAGGTGATATGCAAACATCAGCTGCCGGAGAGTGTCAAATCCCGCATGGACTCGGAGCTGCGTGATTTCGCCGGATACTATGCGGATAAGCACGGCCTAGAGAGCCTGAAGGAGCTGAAGATAAACGTGAAGGAGACCAACCGAGGGGGTTCGAACCGCACCTATGAGATGAAGGCTAACATGGTGACCGACAGGGGAAGGCTTCACGCTAAAAAGACGGGGTGGGATGCGATAAACGTGTTCAACGAGCTCGTTGCCGCTCTGAAGAAGTCAATAAGGAGAGGTGATTGAATATGAAGTATCTGAGCGAGATAGCGGGTAAGAAAGTCTGCGACGTGAACGGCGTGGACGTTGGAGAGGCAGAGGATTTGGAGATATCATTGAGCGAGGACGATATATTCCTGAGGGTTAAAGGCGAGGCGATGAAGGAGCTGAGAGGCCGCAAGACGGAGTTCATCCCCATAAGGGAGATAGACTACGTCAAGGACCGTGTGTACCTGTACAAGCGTCTCAAAGAGCTGAAGGGAATCGTCGAGGAGGTCTTCATGAGCAACACACCATCGTACAAGTGCATGGACCTCATAGGAAGGCTGGTCACATCGGACAATGAGAAGGTAGGGAAGGTCGTGGACTTCGGAGTGGATAAGCAGGCGAACGAGGTCATGATGCTCATCGAAGGCCTCAAGGTCGAGGATGTGAGGGGCAAGAAGAAGGAGAAGATACCGGTGTTCGAGATCTCGGAGATCACCAGCAACATACGGTTGCAGCACGACTTCGAGACGCTTTCCAAGAGGATCGTGGAAAAAAGGAGAAGATGAAGGAGGGAGGATTGGCAGAGGATGATAAAAGACTTAGGAGAGACCTGGGGCTGAAGGAGGTCGTGTTCTTCGGGGTTGGAGTCACGTTGGGCGCCGGGATATATGCGATTATAGGGGAGGCGGCTCTGGTCTCGGGCAACATGGTGTGGCTCTCGTTCCTGGTGGCTTCGTTCGTGGCGCTGCTGAGCGCGTTCTCATACGCTGAGCTGAGCTCACGGTACCCTGACGCGGGTGGCGAGTTCGAGTACGTCAACCAGGTTTTCGGCCGTTCGCCCGCGTTTGTGATCGGGTTTCTGGTCGCTGTCACGGGCATAGTGGCAAGCGCCGCCATATCCATAAGCTTCGCAGAATACCTATCCGTAGTCTATCCATTGAACCGGACGGCAGCGGCTATCGGAATCATGCTGCTGATGGCGGCGGTCAACATCTCGGGGATAAAGCACTCCTCCAAGACCAACATGATAGCGACCGCGATAACGCTTGCGGGTCTGGTGCTGGTCGTTCTCTTCTCCATTCCAGACTTGGGAAGCGTCGACTATCTTGAGATGCCACCCTCGGGTTCAGTGGGCATACTGTCCGCGGGGGCTCTCATCTTCTTCGCCTACGTGGGTTTTGAAGACGTGGTCAAACTGGCGGAGGAGACCGAGAACCCCAGGGAGAACATACCAAAAGGCCTGATATTATCCAATCTGATAGTCATGGTTATCTACCTCATGGTGTCGCTCAGCCTCGTCAGCGTCATCGAATGTGAGGGTCTGGGAGGTGTTGAAGGGCCTCTGAGCCATCTTATGAGGTCTAAAACAGGTTTTGTGGGAGCGTCTTTGATGGCGGTTTTCGCATTGTTCGCCACGTCCAACAGCATACTAACCAACGTGATAGCCACGTCCAGGATAGTCTTCGACATGGGCCGGGAGAGCACGATCCTTAAGCCTTTGACTTATCTGACTCCCGGGCTTGGCACCCCCTTGACAGGCACCCTGCTAACTTCCGCGGCTATACTGGCGTTCATACTCATAGGGGACCTGAAGACCGTGGCTGCGTTGAGCAACATGTTCATATTCGCCGTCTTTTTCACCATAAACGTGACAGCCATAGCCTCGAGGTTCAGGCCCGGGGAGGAGGCCAGGTTCAAAATGCCGCTTAACATCGGGAAGTTTCCGTTGATCAGCGTGGTGGGTGCTTTTTCAATACTAATGCTATTCATTTATAACCTGGGTAACCTGGGTTTTCCATGAGGTCGGATGGGTATGGTCGGGAAGAGGTCTGAGAGGCGGCGTTTCGGCAAGCTGGGTTTGGGCGTCAGCGCGGCATTGATACTGTTGGTGTTGTACTTCCTGACACCCTACGTTAACGGGTTCTTCCAAGCGCTCATACTATACGTCATACTCAAACCGTCATATGACTGGCTGACGTTGAAGAGGGGGCAGGGGAGGAGCCTGTCAGCTTATATTGTTATAATGCTCTCCGTCTTCTTGATAATCATACCGTTTTTCTTAGCTGCCAGCCTCGTCTTCAACGAGGTCCGGAACGCGGAGGAGACGATAGTCGCGGTTTTCAACGAGGCCTCGGACTACTTGGAGGTGGTGGATTCCGCCCTGGTTTCCGTCGACGTTACAGGTTTGTTGAGGGGGCAGATAGACTCGACCGCGTCCTTCATGAAGGGCATGCTCTCATCCTTTGTGGAGAGCCTCGCTCATTTCTTCATAAACATAACCATAACCTATTTCCTGCTCTATTATTTCCTGGTTGACGGAGGGAGGATAGGGGAGGAGATCCGGTCCATCATACCCTTCAGCAAGAGGGACACCGAAGGCTTCATAACGGAGTTCAAGAACGTGACCTATTCGACGGTTATCGGCACTGGGGTGATAGCCTTCATACAGGGGTCCCTGCTGACGGTGGTGTTCTACCTTTTCGGCCTGCCTGCCGCGTTCTTCTGGGGTTTCATATGCTTCATACTGTCGGTCATGCCCGTCGTGGGAGCTCCCATCATATGGCTTCCCGCGGCGGTATCCCAGTTCCTGATAGGGGAGAACGTGGCTGGTCTGGGGGTGCTGGTGGGAGGCCTCATAATAAGCAGCGTGGACAACTTCATAAGGCCGTTCATACAGAACAAGATCGGCAGGCTGCACCCGCTCACCACCCTTCTAGGGGTCATAATAGGCGTTCCCAACTTCGGCGTGATCGGCGTCATCGTGGGGCCGCTGATAATATCCTACTCGATGATAACTATGAAGATCATCAGGGAAGAGTACATACAGGGAGACGCGTGAAAAACCATCTCGAGAACATTTTTATATATTTTAAAAATTTTTTTGAATAGTCAATAATTTGTTCATATTTTTCTCGGGTCGTACGCCCAGTGCAGGATTGCCTGCCTCTGCTTTCTCCTGCAGTTCAGGTCGCCCTTCGGGCAGTTCTTCTTGACTGCGGCGATGTGCCTTCTGATGGCCTTCCACCTGCTTATCTGCCGGCTGTCGTCTTCGATCCTACGGCCCATGTAGTACCGGCAGTACCACTGGAACCACCCCCTCGGATCCGCGGGGTTTATCCACCCCTTCCGCTCCCACTCGCTGAGGGGCAGGGAAGCGTCCACGCCTAAGAGATTTATTTTAGGGTCTTTGCGTTCGGGGCTGAGCCTGGCGTGCCTGAACCATGATCTGGGGAACTCAGCCTGGCAGTCCGTCATGTACTTGCCCCCGAACACCCCGAGTTCCAGCATCTCCTTAGGCGTCAGCTCCGGGTTGAACTCCGGGTGGAAGTTGCGGCCTTCAGGCTCCGTGAGATGGTAGACGTAGCCCTTCTGCATCCGGTCGTTGACGACCACCTTCACAGGCTTGGATCTCATAGTAGAGTATGTGCATTGGGAGCTAATAATATTCCCCGCCCTTATTACCCTGTCCTTCCGGTATTTTATTCATGGGTGAGAGGGCCATCCCAAAGGAGCGGTTGAAGGAATTGAGGAGGCGTTATGGGGATGTCCCGGAGAGGGAGCTTGTCGAGGAGTGGGAGATAGCAGATCCTCGGCTGAAGGCAGCGAGGAAGCAGCATGGGAGCTTGGACGACAGGGACATAGTGCTGTTCGGCCACAGGATACGGAGGATGCCCGGGGATTCGGAACAGGACCTCATAGTCCGGACGACGAACCAGCACGCTGGAAGCCTTGTGAGAAAGGTCGTTGAAAAGGTGGAGAGCGCGAATCGCATTCGTTCAGCGAGGCGTGACAGCGGTAGGGAACCACCACCACATGACCCAAAACAGGAAAGGCATGTTGGGCTAACAAGTGCAACGCTGGCCCAGCATAGCAGCCGCGTCGGCCCGGCACCAACGGAGTCTGCCCTTGCAGCCGCGATCGAGAACGAACGCAGAGCTGTTGAAGACCGTGAAGTCCAGGAGTACCGTTTGAGGCCAATCGAAGCTTACGCTCTGGGCAGGAGGGTGGTTGTAATGGTGGAGGAGAGGGGGGTGGATTTCCCGTTCTTTTACAGGGCACTGCTCGAACAGCAAGCGGAGAGCAACAACGAGGAACCCATCCATAGTGTTGGCCATCACCTGCGCAAGATGGGCATAGACCCGAACGTCGCCGATGAAACACTGCAGTCATGGGCGAGCCAGACCTCGCCGGTGGATGCGTGCAAGATCATAATGGAGCTTCAAGGCCTCGGGATCAACCAGATGGACCTCTTCCTTACAGGCATCAAGGGCGGTAGGTTGGATCTTGCCCATCTCATAGACGAGAACCGGAAGGACGTTTTCAAACCATTGCCTGCTGAACTGGTTGACACGGCAAGAAGGGCATTGTCCAGGAGCAAAGCAAGGGGTGGGGGAGAATCATTCCACCGGCTGGGGCCGGTCATAGAGAGGGCCAGGGAGGACGAGAGGAACTTTGACGTGGCCCGGAGATTCCCATACTTCAAGGTCACTGTGAAGAGGGTTGCCGGCGGAGATGCTGAAGGGAAGATTCACGCGATCGACAGGGCGGTGGCCAGGTTCAACCAGGAGGTCCAGATGCCGAACATAGAATTGGGCGTCTCACATGCCTGCGCACTCGATGACGAGTTCGTGATGACGCCCCGGACGTTGGCTGTGAGCCTCAGACAGCTCGAATTCGGAGGTTCAATGTATTCGAAATACCTTGGAGACCAGCTTGAAGGCGAGGGCATAACAAGGCAGAACATCTCGGAGTTCCGAGAGCTGGTGGATGATAGGTTAAGGGTGCGGTACAAAGGTGAGAGTTACCGTATGGAGGATGACCAGATAATCTTCACCCAAGTCTCAAAGGGAAGGCTGACCCTGGTGCCCAACATCCAACTGGGGGAGAGAGCGGACTAGAGCTTCCCTTTTTTTAATGATCATCTTGTCGTGTGAGTAGGGCGACTCATTTGATCCACGCTGTCACGTCGGGTTTGTTCCGTTCCCCGGGTGGCTGCTCGCCTTTGGGATGTCCGAGTATCAGGGGGACCATGAGCTCCAACCCATCTGGGACGCCTATCGTCCCCAATATCCCCGGTTTCTGTTTTAGTAATGCGACGAAGCCCATGTAGCAGGTTCCGAGGCCCAGTTCATGGGCTTTCAGGAACATGTTCTGGGCTGCCAATACGCTGTCAAGCAGGTTCACCTGACTCCATCTCTCATCTGACTCGGCGCATATGAGTATGAGGACCGGAGCCCTATAGCATATGACATCGTCTTCGGAATCCATCATCTCCGCCATGTTGGGCATCACCTCTGAAACGAGCTTCTTGGCCTCGTCGGAGACCAGCTTTATGACGTCCTTGTCCTCGACTACTATGAACTTCCACGGTTGCCTGTTCATCCCCGTGGGCGCCCAGACACCAGCCTCCAAAACAGCCTCGATATGGTCCTTGGACACCGGCTCATCGCTGTAATGCCGTACACTACGCCTGCCCCTGATGCACTCTTCAATCTCCATAACAGAAGTAATAGAACCGACGATTATTAATTCGGTTCAATTGGTCTTCCGTTCTTAGTCGCTGTCCCTAGACCCATATCAACTGCTCTATCTTGCCTAGTCCAACAACATGCGATTATAGACTATCTTTTTAATTTTGGAGGGTATACGGGGGGGTTTTTAAGCTTTTCGACCCTAATCAGTATTGGGTGTTCCAGCGGTTTATTCAGATGTGCTGTGGGAATCCATTTTAAGGCGGGTAAAGATGAAAAGGACAAATCAGTTTTTGGGGATTTTGGTTGCGTTGTTGGTTGTTTCGTTGTTGGTGGCTGCGTCCACAGCCGAGAAGCATAGGGTTTATGTTAAGGGATCCCCTGCTGCGAGGGGGTTGGCGAAGGGTTTGGTTGAAGCAAGGCACGAGTTCAAGGGAGCGTTCTCCGCTGAGGCCTCAGCCTCTAAGATCGAGGTATTGAATGCCATACCAGGCATCGAGATAGAGCCTGTGCCTGTGTATCATATTACCGCTCCGCCCTTCAGCAAATGCGGGGATGGAGAATGCCAAGGATTTGAATCGCCTGACACCTGTCCAGCCGACTGTGGTGGCGGAGGAGGAGAATGCTACCCAGACAATGCGATACCCTGGGGCGTCCAGAAGGTCAACGGAGGAACCGGAGGCTCAGGAGTGATAGTAGCAGTCTTGGACACTGGATTGGACCAGGACCACCCCGACCTAGTAGGCAATCTAGTCGCTTGTGAGGGCCTCAGGTTTGGGACCTGCGCGGACGGCCACGGCCACGGAACCCACGTTGCAGGCACGGTCCTGGCAAACGGGAAGATCAAGGGCGTAGCACCCGACGCTGGTTTGATGGCTGTTAAAGTCTGCACCGACTCAGGCTCATGCTATGCTGACGACGTTGCTGCAGGAGTCGACTATGCAGTCGCCAACGGGGCGAACATCATCTCCATGAGCTTCGGAGGACCCGATTTGGCATCCGTCGAGAAGACAGCATATGATAATGCAGCGGCTAGTGGAGTCCTCTTGATTGCCGCGGCAGGCAACAGCGGACCTGGAACAGACACCATCGAATACCCGGGAGCATACTATAAGGTTATGGCGGTTGCCGCTATCGACTCGTCTGAGAATGTGGCTTCATTCAGTTCCAGGGGATTAAGTGATGGAGACAGCGATGTTGAAGAGAGGGAGTTGGATGTTGCAGCGCCTGGTGTCAGCGTGGAGTCAACGACAAATGACGGCTGCTACGGGTACAGCAGCGGCACCTCGATGGCGACACCCCATGTGTCGGGGCTCGCAGCCAAGCTATGGCAGGGCAGTGCACAAGCTACAAGAGACTACCTGGACTTCACGGTTGTGAAAGACCTCAGCCCAGCAGGCCATGACATATACACAGGATTTGGACTGCCCATAGCGCCAGGCTGCACATCAGACACGGACTGCAGTAGTGGAGAGCTATGCTGCAGCGGCCAATGCAGGGCAGCGGCGTGCGACAGCGACATAAGCTGCGATGATGGGATTGCGTGCACGGTAGACTCTTGCACCTTTGCCGGGACATGTGATGCCAGCTGCAGCCACACGGAAATAACCCAATGCGTTGGAGGCGACGGGTGCTGCCCGGCAAATTGCGACTTCGGAAACGACTCCGACTGCTCAGCCACAACCTGCGGCAACGGAGTGTGCGAGGGCAACGGAGAGGACTGCCACAGCTGCCCAGGAGACTGCGCGTGCGTGGGCAGAAACTGCGAGAGAGGCTGCTGCGGAGACGGCATATTCCAGGATATGGACAACAAGAAATGCCAGACCATCTGACCTGAACAAACAAGTAGTGGGGGGGAAACCCAACCTCCCCCCCAAAAAAAAACATTCTTTTTAATTACGCTGATAATTTGAAGAATCTCCCATATAATGTGAAATTGTCAGGCGAAAAACAGCCAAAAAAAAGCTTGTTTGGATTGTTTTATAAACTCTGTGGCGTGCTATGTTCTTATCACTGGTTGAGACAAACACCAAAATCCCTGTGTTCCTGCTGCTTTTGATACGCTCAAAACCCTTTGGGTTTTGGCGCCCCAAAACTGTCAAACGGTTTTGAGGGACACCTTGTGTTAGCTAATACACAGTGTTATCAAACTAAGTTTTTAGTATTTACCTGGTTATTCATGAGGAGATATATTTTAGGTTCTCCTTTAGATAATTGAGTTATATAGGATGGTAATAAACAATCAAGGTGTTCAGGGCAAGGTTATTTCTCCTGAGGCTC
>WJMO01000008.1 GCA_014727915.1 Candidatus Altarchaeales archaeon
ATTGGAAAACGCTGTAAAGGGCCCACAACTTTTATTTTCAGCTGTTTTAATAAGTTAGGCATTCGCGGGATATGAGAATTACACACAGTGTATAATTCTTGCGACTATTACACACAGTGTATAATAGTCCCCCAAACTCAGAAGCCTTGAAAACGCCCTCCACAACGGATATAAGGCGCGGAAAAGGCTTTTATGAGCCGGATGCCATATATATGACATTCGCCCGAAAACGGCGAATCGAAACCATTTTCCCTTCTTGCTGACTAGTTCTGCCTTTATCTTGATGTGCCATGTTTTAGCCAGTCTGCGGCTTGTTGTCAAACGGGTGTGCCTTAGTACCTGAAAAAAATCCAGGTTAAGTGTATATTTTGACGGGATTTGACTTGTGGTTTTCTTATTTATTTCATCATTGCTTATACCTTAGAAGGCCAAAAAAGGCTTGTTTTCCCGTATGCCAGTCTGCGGCTTCTTGTCAAAAGGGTGTGCCTTAGTACCTGAAAAAAATGCGTGTTAAGTGTATATAGTACCCAATCGACTTGTCGATGTAGGTCTAAATCTTATTTATTTCCTGATTTCATATAGGTTAGACAGCCAAAATACGGTAATTTTTCCGTTTTTGCGGGGGTGCCAGAGTTGGTCAAATGGGCTGGGCTTAGGCGAATCCAGAACGTGATTCGGAGATACCCAGTGGCGTAGGCCTGCGCGAGTTCGAACCTCGTCCCCCGCAAAATCCTTATCTATTTTTTTTATAATGATTTAATTTCGAGGATGTTTGAAAGTATTTCGTATACTCCCATACCATATCCCCGGTTGGTTATTAGGTCTGCTTCTTCCTTGACCTTGGGATGAGCGTTCGCGACTGCGACGCGAACTCCTGCTTCTCTGAACATTGGCAGATCATTAAGGAAGTCTCCAAATGCCAATACTTGGTTTTTCTTAATGCCAAGTCTTTTTCTCAAGTGTTTTAAACCAACGCCCTTGTCGATTCCAGAAGGTACAATATCTGCTTTTGATAAATTATTTTTCTGAAAGCTCACCTCAAGCTTATTTTCCTTGAGGGTTTTTTCAACCTTTTCATAATCTCTTTCCTTAACCATGACTGCAATTTTTCTACCTCTTACTGTGGCTAGGCCACGTAAAGCCTTCCTTATCTCAAATGCTTCTTCTTCCTTTAGAAGGACATGCTCATCCCCGAATTTTGTTGTTGCGCCAATCTCTCCAATAAAGTAGTCATCTGTCTTTGTAATTTTTGATATTCTCTCTAATGAGTCATAGCCTCTTCCAGAGCAGAGGCAAATTTTTATTCCCTTACATTTTATCTTTTTGAATATCTCGATTATGTTCTTTTGGATTTTTCCGCCGGGTTTGATTAGTGTATTATCAACATCAATTGCAATCAACTTTATGTTTTTCAAATCAACATTGCGTGAGTATTCGTTTTTTATAAGCTCATCCATGTAGGGCACTTCAATCTTGTTATTCGTCGAATCGTAGATATCAAACCATGTAAAACCAGATCCTTTCCAGTATTTAACCTTTCCAATTTTAAAACCCTTCAATTCCACGTGTTTTTTCAAGATCCTTGAGAAATCTCTAAGGTGTTTGTATTTGTTCTTTCTGGTAAGCCCGTTATGGGTGACTCTGTAATTGTGCAGAATCCTTGGGATGTAACATATCTTGTCCAAACCAAGGTTAGTTATCTTGATAAGCAGATCAACATCCTCTGCTGTTGTCAGTTTTTCATCATAGCAACCCACTTTATAGAAGGCCTCTTTCGAGACGATCTGAACGTGGTGGATAAAGTTGCAGTGGAATCTAGGGTCTTGGAGCGTGCCGAAATGCTTATGCATATGTTCATGCAAAAAACTTTTCCTTTTGATTCCTAGAACACGTTCTCCATTGGCTGAAATCAGTCTCTGGTCAGTGTAGATCAAGTTGTATTTATTCCACTTCAGCCTCTTATTGACTAAATCGCAAAGATCTGGCGAGATCATGTCGTCAGCATCTAAAAAAATAAGATAATCGTGTCTTGAGTTCTTCACTGCCTGATTTCTGTTGGCTCCAACGGTTAGGTTAGTGTTTGTTAGAGTGAGATTTATGTCGAGTTTGGAGTTGAAGTTGTGTAAGACCATCCTAGAAAGTTCCTCCTGGTACTTCCTAGGTGAGTGTGTATCAATTAGTATTACTTCCAGTTTATCTAATGGGTAGTTCTGGTTCTTTACACTTTCGATAGCTGCCCTTACATAAGAAAGCTTTGTTTTGTGGTTGGGGATAATAATGCTGAAATTCTGCTTTGAATCTGAATTGCCACCACCCTTATGCATCCTTATCAGTTAATTAATGTTAAAAATAGTGTTATTATATGTTAGGGAAAAAATTTATTCCGAACTTAAAAAAAGTAGAAATTGAAATAACTAGTAGATGTAATCTACGCTGTCATAATTGTGATAGGTCTTGTGGTCAAGCTCCCAGTAGCGAATCTATGTCCGTTGAACAAATTAAAAAGTTTGTAAACGAGTCCATCAATTTGAAGTGGGATTGGGAATACATTGGAGTGATTGGTGGAGAACCAACCCTTCATCCTGAACTAGTTGAAATTTTAAAAATATTAAAAAAATTCAAATTATTCAAGAGAAAGAATAACAATGACTGTAGAATTGAAGTGGTAACAAATGGGTTTGGAACTGCGACTAATGAAGTTTTATCAAACCTCCCTCTTTGGGTGGATATTCGAAATAGCAATAAAGAATCCTCAAACCAAAGATTTAAGACTTACAACATAGCCCCCATTGATTTAGAAAATTTGAAGGATGTGGATTTCACAACTGGTTGTAGAATATGTTCAAGAGATGGGTTGGGCTTGACAAGATATGGGTATTATCCATGTGGTGCAGGAGCAAGTGTTGACAGGGTATTTGGCAAGGACATTGGAATCAAAAAATTAGAAGATGTGAACATCCCAAACCTAACCAAACAATTAAAGATACTATGTTCGATTTGTGGTCATTTTAAGTATGACAAAATGGATTGTGAGAAAGTAGAAAAAGAAGCTATTTCAAAGACTTGGAAAAAAGCATATGAAGAATATAAACTAAAAAAACCCCCGCTAAAAATCTATTAAGAGACCTAGTCAGAAATGGATATGGGCTCAGAATAAAATCCGCGCTTCGAAAAATGGGTTACGTGCCCGTCCCCCGCAAACTTTTCTCTCCTTGCGGTCAGCAAAAGCTTGACGGGCATATTATTTCTGTGTGGTTGATGTTGCATTAGGATTTTTAGATTATTTGAATTTTTTTATTAATTATTTATATTTTTTATCAATAGTTTAGAACGGTTAGTTGCATAAGATGCAGGCAGTGCGTGCTGAACTGCAGCAAGAAGGCATTGAAGTTCTAGAGGCCGCCCACCATGCTGTCGACAATCTTGTCGATTTCTAACTTCAAGTCCTTGGGCAGGCCGAGTATGTCCGTGTCCAGGAAGCCGCGGACTATTGTTGAGGTCGCCTCCTCCCTTGACAATCCCCTGCTCATCAGGTAGTTTATCTCCTTGTCCGCGATCTTTCCGACCGCCGCCTCGTGGCTCATGTCAACGTCCTTATAGGAGGTCCTCAATTCGGGGATGGCGTGTATCACCGCCCCATCCGACAACAGCAGGCCCTGGCATTCCATGTGGGCCTTCACGCCAGTGTTAGAGCCGATCAGTTTCCCGGGCGCGGTTATCTCGGCACTGTCCAAGGCGATAACCCTGGATACTATCTCCCCGCTGGAACCCTCACCCTGGAGGTCCACCAGTGAACCGGCATTAATCTTCGAATTCTTGCTCGAGTAGATTATGTTGTTGAACGTGGCCTTCGACCCCCGCCCCCTGCAGAACGCTTTCGGGTACATCTGCAGGTCCGCCACAGGCTGGAGGCAGATGTAATTGGATATGAACGTCCCGCCCGCTTCTACGACTGCCGCGCTCCGTGGCCTGACCTTGATGGTCTCGGCCCAGTTGTGTATCATGGTGAAGTTCAACGTCGCACCCTCTTTGACATAGAACTCGCTGATGCCAAGGTGAGCTCCCTCACCCACCTGCGGGTCAGTGACGCACCCGGATATGATCCGGGCGTTGCTGCCCTTCTCCGCGATGATTATGTTGTGGACCTTCTGCTGCACTCCCTCCTCGGTCATCATCAGACAACTCTGTAGGGGGAACTCCATGTCCGCGCCCTCGAGGAATCGCATGAAATACCCTCCGCTGAAGTCCCTGTCGACTTCTTTCGTGTGCTCGTCCGCGTCGGCTTTCACCGCATTCCACCAGTATTCCCCAAGCCAATCATGCTTTTCGAGTGCGTCTTTGACGTCCATCATCTCCACCCTGCCCTCGTACATCTCGTTCACTGTGGAGTAGAGGGTCTTACTGTCGACGTGGAAGTAGGAACCGCTCCGCTCCTCCTCGTCGGATTCGATGCCCGCCTTCAAAGCCCTCTCCAGTATCTCATGGGGCAGGTCAGTCAGCTTACTCATCAGGTATCCTCTCATGGCATTCTCGGCAGTATTCGTAGCCGCGCTCCTGGATAGACTGTATTATCTCCTTCGGGGAGCTGTGGCAGTATATGATCTTCTCCATGAACACGCAGGACTTGGCAGCTTTTATGTAGTCCAATATCGCCCCCTGGTGTGTGATTATCAACGCCGAAGACCCGGACTCTTCGAGGTACTCCTGTATCATCATGCCGATCAATTTAAGGCTTTCGGCGTCGACGCCGCTGTCCGGCTCGTCCAAGAGCAGCAGCTTGGGCCTCATCAACAGCATCTGAAGGGCTTCCGCACGCTTCCGCTCTCCCCCGCTGAAGCCCAGGTTGATGTCCCGGTCCAGAAAGTCAGTAAGGCGCAGTTTCTCCACCAGGCCCAAGTGCTCCTTCTGAAGTTCATCATTCTGTTTCAAACCGGCGCATATCTTCAGCACGTCCCTCAGCTTCACGCCGACGATCTCGGGCGGGAGCTGGAAGGCAAGGCGCATGCCGAGTTTAGCGCGCTCGTCTATGGTCTTGCCAGTAACGTCCACGCCGTCGAATATTATCTTGCCGGAAGTCACATCGTACTCCGGCAACCCCATTATAGTATTTACTAGGCTGGTCTTGCCGCTGCCGTTGGGGCCGAACATCACATACGCTTCCCCGCGTTCGACGTGCATGTCCACACCCTCGATTATCCTCTTGCCCTCGACCTCCACGGTCAGACCCTCAACCTCGAGCAGCATGTCATCCACCAATAAAAGATGGAGAAAATGTAAATAAACAGGTTGGTAACCCTGTGGTTAGGTTTCACGGGCCCTCGCATAGCCGACCGGGTCGCGGTTGAACATTCCAAGCTGCTCCCGCATGTTATGGGACTGGGGGGACTGCTCCTGGTCCAACCTGGCCTGAAGCTTGGTTAGGAACCCTGTAGTAGGTACGTCTCCACGGCCTTCGCGGCCGTCCCACCACCTTGAATATGCGATGGTTCCTATAAGCTTTGCGCCCGTAGCCAAACCGCCACTCCGGCCCTTTATCTCATCCACCATCTGCGAGCCGGCATCATGTTGTATCGGGCTGCCGCCCAGGTTAACGTAGCTCATGTTGAACATGCTGTAGGGCACCTCGTCCGCTTCAGTCTGGCAGACACCCCTGAAACGTTTGCTGGGGAACAGGCTCATCCTACGGCCCGTGAGTATGTCGGTGCGTTCGACCATGGCGGTGACAAGACGCTCTCCGCCCTCGGACAGCTGGTCGGGGCCCCTGTAGCCGGTGTTCACCGCATTGTAGAAGGCCCAAGTGGTTCCGTCGGGGCATTGGGCCATCCGTTCAGCCAAGAGCTTCCTATGCTCCGGCCTTTCCGTGTGGGACATGAACATGTCGAACTTCTCCCTTGAGCTGAAGAACTCAGACACCGCGCGGAACGTTGTCACATCATCGCTTTGAAGCAGCCTGGTTATCTCCGCATCCCTCTGGGGAGCTTCCATCTCCAGCGCTGAATCCAGTAGGTGAGTGTCAACAGGGCCGGAGGCGATCAGCAACCTCATGCTGTCATGCTTGCCCTTGGCCATCAATCCAGCAGGCTGCCGGTATAATCCGATGCTGGCCTGGTCCTCTGGGGGCACCAGGTTCTGGAGCTGCTTCCAGGTCCTCTGACCGCTCTTGGTGCTGAAGAACCGTGAAACCGCCTCCGCGCCGCCTCCATCCTGGTCCTCGGCCATCCGCCGGAACATCCCCTGACCCTCGGGCGCAACCCTGTCAGATTCGACTATGAGTTCCGCGAGCCTGCGAGCCCTAGTCTTGGGAGTGGATACTAGCATACCCCCGCCTTGGATCTCGGAGTCCAACGCAGCTATCAGCTTGTCGGGGTTCTGGGCCTGCGCCAATACGGCGGACTGTAACTGGGGGTCGCTCATGCCCGCCTTCAACACCTGGAAGTCCTTCTCCCTCCGCAGGCAGCGGCCCAGGACCTGGGCGCCGCTTTCGGTGGCGAGCTGGCGCCTGAGAACATCCAAGGTCATCTCCCGGGGTGGGAGCTCCGCAGGACCTCCCAAACCGGCCTCCTGAGGCTTTTGAACGTACTTGGCCATTATATGAGAAACAGGGAAGGACGGGTTAATATGCTATCTCCTCCCGGAAGATAGTGCGGGCATCCCGGAACCTGGAGGGCAGACGGTCACTGTGAACCGTCAAGTATTCACTGTAAAGTTCGTCCTCGCGGCTGCGGGCCTCGTCCAGGAACTCATTTTTGAAGCGGTCCATCAATGTTCCGCGCGCGCCGTTCTCGTAGGCGAGGAGGAAGCTGAGCAGCTGCTCGTCCCGGCCCAAGCCGGTGACATCATAGACCGTGTAGGCGGTCGTGTCCTCGGGGAAGAGCGTATAGTATTCTGCGAAGCGCTTGTTCATCATGTTCTGCCGGAACCCTATGTCACGGGGGTTCACCCCCGCAGCCAATAGCATCACATAGTTGCGGGCGCATTTGGTGCAGTTATGGCACCACCGGTCGTGCTTGCCGTAGTCGTCGTCGGTGAAACATGACATCTGATACCTGCCTATGTCCCCGTAGCGGTTGTGCAGTATCTTTATTATGGCAAGCTCGTGAATGGGCTGCACTGGACTGACCGTGGACACCGCACCGTCGGTGAGGCCCATCGTCATCCTGTTGAGCATCCTGGTCCAGAAGCTGGACTGGTCAAATGAGGGGTTGCAATCGTAGCCCTCGTCGGAGACGTATGAGAAGTCGCAGCTCTTCTCGTTCCCCAACAGTATATAGGATGATTTGAACGCGTGGGCGAGGGGCAGTTCCATGAGCACATACTCTGTCAGCAGCCTCGTCCACCCCACCTGGGTCTCCGGCGCCTTGAAGTGCTCGTAGAACCTCAGCAGGCTGAGGCTGTTCTCGATGAACCAGAGCTTGGAGTGCTTCTTAGCGAACCTACGGGAAAGGTTGCGCTTGTGCTTGTTCTCATAGTAGCCGAAGGGGTCGTCCTCTTCGAAGTAGACCAGGTTCGTGTCCAAACCCAGCTCCTCCGCCAGCCCGTAGAGTAGGAGGCTCTCCTTGCCGAAGGTGAATCCGATGACACAGCTGTCCCCGGGGTCTGCGCCGTATTCAGGAGCCTCGCCGGATACGCCGTCAAACACGTACTCGCTGCCTTCCAGACGGTTGAAATAGTCTCCAGCTGGCACGTTGTCGTTGTCCGCGAAATAGGGTATGTTCTCCCTCATCAACTTCATGAAAAGACTGTGGAACAGCGGCTTGGAGGAGTTATAGACCAGTTTCTTCTCGCCTGTGAAGAATGGCAGGTGGAGTGTGGAAAGGAAGGACATGTGGTCCAATAGGGCGTTCCTGAGCTCGACCCCGTACTCGAGCCAGAACCGGTGTGGATAGGACAGTTTATAGTTGTTCCCAGACAACTTGAGAGATATACCATCTGAAAAGATACTGGATTGGACAAACATATCCTAAAGAAATTATTTTGTCTGGAGCGTATTAAACGTTTTCGGTATCTGCCTAAACAAAAGGGGATGCTTTTATCCTGTGAAATCCTAGGTTGTAGCATGAGGTGGGCGGCGGCGCTGATAGTGCTGATGATCTTGGGAAGCGCATCCTCAGAGACCGGAGAGTATAACATAATCGTCGAGGAGAACGGTAACGCCCTAGTGCTGATAGGTTTGGAGGGGGAGGGCGTGGTAGACATACCGCTGCCCCTTGACGTATCATATCCTCAGGTATTCAACGCCATGTACGTGGAGTCTGCGGACGGCATCGAAGTATCGCTCCCGGGGAACGAGTCGGTTACAGTAGCCTATCAGACGTCGATGATAACCTCCAAGACAGGGATGGAATGGTCTCTTGATATGGTTTTGGGAGGCATTTACAAGGCCACGGTGGCGCTGCCCAAGAACGCGCTGGTAAAGTCGGCGGCTCCCAAGGCCGGGCACAGCGAAACGCCGGAGTCCAAGAACATCGTCTGGGACAGCGCAGACAACATAAGGGTAACATACGATTTCGCATCAGCACAGGTTACTCCCACCACGATGGAGCCAACCACTACGACGTTGGGGGCGACGACCACGACCGTGAAGGCAACGTCGACTACCCAGCCGGTTGAGGAGGGAGGCAGCTTCACAGGATACGTGATGATCGGCTTTGCTGTTCTGCTAGTGGGTGTTTTACTGGCAGCCGGAGCCTACTTCACGTTCTTGAAGAGGAGGGGGCCCACTGACGGGATGAGGAAGGTTATGCGGACATTGAGCGGCAACGAGTACAAGATCGTTGACACCCTCTTGAAGAACAGGAACGGGATGAGGAGGAGCGACTTGGAGAGGACCGCAGGACTGTCCAAGAGCAGCCTCGCCCTAGCCCTGAACAGCCTGGAAAGGAAGAACATCGTGGAAGTGGACAGGACCTATACGACACACTATGTGGAGGTGACCAAATGGTTCAAAGGACTCTAGTTCAGGCTTGTTCACCTAATGCTTATATTTCGTTCATGTTTGAAGATAAAATGATGAAGACTGCGGCTATCTTTCTGGTGATTTTGCTCTCTGCTGCGGCAGCCTCGGCTGACGAGGGAAGGGCCTCGACTATGGTGAAGGCCTACATGCAGTCGGAGGTGGTCAGGAGCGTGGCAGGCGACGACGCGGCGGACATGTCATTGGGGAAGGCCGTAGTCGGCGAGATGGGAGACACTAACAGCACACCAACCCCGCCGCCCATACCAGAGGAGGATAGCACAGAACCGGTCAGGACCGCAATAAGGGCGGAGAACGTGGAATCGGTGGGCTACCGCGGTTCTGAGGAGGAGTTGGAGGATGCTTTCAACACGAAGACAAAGGGTTTGAAGGAGGGAATCCGGGAAAGGGTAGTCTCAAGCAGCGTATTAGCCAGGAAGGTTGTCTTGGCCGTCGCCAGCAGGGAGGCCGCGACCGAACGTGAGATGAAAGCCAAAAACATGGAGATGGGCGAATCAGAGATGGAAGAAGAGATAAACTCCCTTTTAGAGGGGGAGGACGAGGTTGGGATGGATTCTGCCGTTACCGAAGTCTACACCGAACACCCTGGAAAGCCGCTGAAGGTAACGGCACAAAAGCCTGCAGAATCCACTGCAGTAAGGGAGCGTGTAAAGGCCATGGACCCCGAATTCAAGAGGAAACTAGCCTATATCGCCGCCTACGGGAGCGAAGAGGAGAAGGCGACCCTAAGGGAGAGGCTGGAGTCCTGCGCGGACGAGGAGAACAGGATGACGGCAGCCAGACTCTACAAGAACATAAAGGAAAAGTCATTGAACCACACGATGATAAGGATGATGCTTTTGAAGAACACTGAAACCAGCGTTATAGTAATGACCCAGACAGGGTGAAGATAACGCGAACCCTTTTAAATACTGCATAGAATATAGTTCTACGGATTATACAGGTGGTTGTGTTGAAATCAAAGAATGTATTTTTGGCTTTTTTCGTGTGTGTTTTGTTGACAGGATATGCGGCGGCCTTCTCGCTGAACGACATCATAGACTTCTTCAAGGGACTGTTAGGCGGAGGCGGCGACAACGTAGTCTGCGACCCACCGTATATGAAGGTGGGAGACGAATGCTGCCTCGACCGTAACGGCAACCGCATATGCGACAATGACGAGCAGCCCAGCACCACAAGGCCCCGTCCGCCGGGGACCACACAGCCCACGGGCACCACGCAGCCGGGGGCTGGGGCTACGACACAGACCACACAACCCAAGGCGACCACCACCCAACCCACACAGACCACCCTAGCCACCAATTTGAAGTATAAGAGGGTTACGTTGACTGGCACTCTCGTGTCAGACGTCGACCCGGTGATGACCAAGGACAAGAGATACCTCATCCAGCCGACGAGAGAGGCGGGGAAGGGCAGCTACGCGGACCTGGTGGACATGAACGCCATGTCACTCGCCCACAACATAATGCTGTCGGGAGACCTGGTCTCTGGAGTGGACGTGCACATACTCTCGGACAGCAAGACCGCGTTGATACACACCAAGAAGTCGCCGGCTGTATTGGACAAGATAGACATCGCAGCCAAGGCCGTGGTGAAGAGCGCGGACCTTGCGGGGCAGGTGCAAGCGGACGTGGACACGTACGTGACGCCCGACGAGACCAAGGCTTTGGTGCCCACACGCCAGGACCCGAGCAACAGCTTCCTGGAGATAGTCGACATAGCATCGTTGACCGTCGCCAACAAGGTGTTCCTCACGGGAGACCTGGAGCCGGGAGTCGACTGCATGATAACCTCCGACAGCGGTAAGGCGATGATGCCCACCTACACGCCCACGTTGAAGACTAACGTGCACTTCATAGACCTGAGCAACGGTAAGATTCTGAAGAAGCTGGGTTTGGACGGTGTTTTGGAGGAGGACGTGGACGGGAAGCTGAAATCCAACGACGAGATCATATTGATGCCGACGAAGACGTCGGTCCGCGGGTTCCTCACAATCATAGAGGCGAAGGCCATGAGCATACAGCGGAGGATCGAATTGAGCGGAACGCTCAAGGAGAGCGTGGACGTGTACTTCCTACCAGGGGAGAGGATGGCCTACATACCCGTGACCAAGGGGAGCCAGGGCTTCCTGGACATCATAGACGTCACCGGGAAGCAATTGAAGCACAGCGTGAAGTTGAGCGGCGACCTGGTCAAGGGCGTGGACGCCAAGCACGTGCCTGACGGGAGCAAGATACTAATGCCCTCGCATAGGGGGCCGACGGCATACCTGGACATCATAGACCCCGGCACGGGGAACAAGCTGAAGACTGTGACGTTGAGCGGGATGCTCCAGGAACACGTGGACGTCCAGGTGTCGGAGGACGGTAAGACCGCGTACATGCCGGTGACAAAGCCGGGACGGGGGAAGATAGACATAATAGACGTGGCCTCCGGAAGCATCTTGAAGACCATAGACTTGAAGGCAGGACTGAAGGACGACGTCGACGCCCTGCTGACCATTAACACGAAGAAGCTGGCGGTTTCATCGAGCAGCCGGGTGGCCTACGTGGACGTCATAACGAACGCGCCCTCGAAGAGCCTGACGGCACTGACCTCCGGGATGGGAACAGGATACGTGGACATAATAGACCTGTCATCCAACACCCTGTTCGGTAGCATGGGGTTGGGCGGCGACCTGACCGCGGGAGTCGACGGAACATCCGGGGAGCTGGCGTCAACCACACCACACTACGACGAGGACATGGTAGTCGAAGGCACGGACACTACCACCACAACATACCCGCCGACTACCTCGACCGTCGTGAGCTCGACGACCACAACCACGGTTCCCTGGACGCCGGTGACGACAACCACCATCGGCGACATTATACCCACCACAACGGTACCAGGACAGGTAACGACTACCACGTTGGAGGACATCACTCAGACCACAACAACGACCATCAGCGACGCGGTCATCACGCCACGGTGCGGTGACGGGTACCTGTCATGGTCCGGCGCTCCAGGCGGCGGCAGCGAGGAATGCGACCCCAACACAGGACCATATAACAACTGGGACGGCGCGCAGGTATACCCCTGCCCATCAGGTCTGCAGTGCGTTAACTGCAAGTGCGTAGGATGCGGCGATGGCAGGCTGCAGCAGCCACCCGAGGAATGCGACAGCTGGAGGTACAAGGTCAAGGTCAACAACGTATGGCTGTGGGAGGGCGACCTCATAGACTGCAGGGAAGGATACGAGTGCGATTGGAACACCTGCCAGTGCGAGAAGCTGCCAGTCTGCGGAGACGGAGAACTCGACCCAGGAGAGGAATGCGAGGTTGAGATGGTCGAGATGTGCCTTACAGGGTTTGAATGTAACCTTCAAACATGCCACTGCGATAAGGTACCCTACTGCGGGGACGGCATACTGGACCAGGGCGAACAATGCGAGACCGGGTCACCGCCTTGGGACTACCGCAGCTGCATAGACTGCATGTGGGTGACGGACTGCAACAGCTTCTGCAGCAGCCGACCGGACACGGGAGACGGAACACCATTCACGAACGTTGGAGGAGTTGGCAGCAGCACGGACTGCGCTGACAAGAACAACCCGAACTCCCAGCTGGCCCAGGCCATCGCAGCGCTTTCAGAGGACTGCTACGCCACATGCGGCAAGGGATACTTCCTCCCGGGCATATCCGGGAACTGCTGCTGCCTGAAGACCAACAAGGTAGCGTGCATAGACTGCCCGGGACTGAACCCCAACTGCGACATCTCCATGACCCAATGCAGGGCAAGCATACCAATGTAGAGGGGAAAAGGGGGCACAACCCCCCTTTTTTCTACCTTTTTATTTTCTTTTACTATTTTTGTATTAACGATGGCTCGGTGGTGGTTGGCTGGATTGGCGCTGATAATGTTGAGCTCCCATGCTCTAGCGTGGGGTGACTACACAAGCCAGTACTTCTGCGAGAAAGCTGCGAACGCTGTCTGGGGGGAGGAGCTGGTGTCAAGCTGCATGCTGGACTATGAACTGGGCGACCAGAAGAGCATATGCGAGATGATGCCCTACAAGAGGGCGGAATGCGAGGCTTTGAACGGGACATTCCACCCTGCCGCGATACCCAACAGGATAGGGGACGGAGACCTCATGCACCCCGGCGAATGCCCCATAAACATGTACCCCGACGAGATATACCTGTGCGCCAACGAGACCGAAGCATACGACAACGCCCTCTACTGGCTGGACAAGGCGATGCTCGCCGACACCGTCTGCAAGCGGATACGGCTGTTCTGCGTGGCCTCCAACTACATGGCCCAAACCTACAACCCGTTGAACATGGTATTATACGAGGACGAGAAATGCCGGGACGTATTCAACCGGAAGGTCGACTTCGACCTCCGCGAGAACCAGACCAGCTGGGGAGTCAACCAGGTGTGCATATTCAACTACCAGCGGCCCGCCGCGGGAGGCACCCTGCCCTCCAGGTACAGCCAGAGCATAACCATAACCGAGAAGACCACAAAGGATGTCGTGGAGAACCTCACAGCCGAAGCCGAAATCGTCAGGATAGAGCCTCTTGGAGAACCTGTCGAAGAGCCCACTACAACAACATTGGAGGAGGAGCGGAGGGACTGGTGCGAGAGCCGCAGCGACTGCATAACAGCCCCCGCCGACTGCTGCGGGTGCAATGCAGGAGGGCAGAACACGGCAGTACACAAGGAGATGGAGTCGCTTTACCTCAGGGAGCTCAGCGAAGAATGCGCATCCGACATAGGCTGCCCGTCGGTGATGTCACAGCACATATCATGCTACTCGAAACCAGCATGCGAGGAGGGGAAGTGCGTCCTGGAACCGGACCTGGACGCCCTATGCGGGGCAGAGGACATAATGGCCAACTGCCGGGGGGTAGACGCCACCCCGGATAAGGGAGAGGACCAGTGGCATGGGGTAAGCTGCGGATACATAAACTACCTTTGCATGACACTGGAAATCCCGACCACAACTACAACAGTCAAGGAGACGACCACTACAACAGTGAAGGAGACGACAACAACCTCACCGCCCCCAACCATACCACCCACGACAACCACAATACCGGAGAGGCAGGGCGGCAGTAGCATGATGCCCTACGCCATAGGTTTAACCATACTGCTGGCAGTAGTAGCATATTTCATATTGAGGCAGGAGGTTGGAGTGGAAAAACCCCCAGGGAAGCAGACAGGACTCAGCAGACTGGGAGGCGGGGATAAGAGGATATCACAGAGCAGGCACTCGAGCCTGGGGAACGCGGACACCATACCCAAGATGAAGGAACGATATGAGGGCATAATAGAGGAGGAAGGCAAGGAGCCCGGCGCAGGCAGGGGAGCTGTGGAAGCATTCAAGGACCGGAAAGGCACCCACCTGGACACCGCGGAAGCCCCCGAGAAAGAAGAGCACGAGCCCGCCCTGGTAGATGAGCGCAAAACCAAGAAGAAGCCCAGCACGTTGATACAGCATGAGCGGGAAGGGACAAGATTAGGGGAGAAATAGCCTCACGCTTTACCCTTTGATTCGCCACTCACGACACCTTGGGCTATCAGGTGCGCCACCCGTATCGGCTCCGGTATCAGGCTCCTGGTGGAGGATAGCCTGACTATCTCCTCCGCGTCCTTGAAGTTTATGCCGGCCGCCTGTATGTACACGAACTTGTTGTCACGGGTCTCCACAGGCTTCGGCTCCCCGGCATCCTCCATCAGCCTGTACCTGTCCTTCCCATCCCTGAGGTTCATCAAGGCTCTGCGTATTTCCCTGAAGTCTGGCATGTTCCGGGTTACGACTATGACAGGCAATCCCGTCTCCTCGCACAACCGGTTTATGTCCACCACGTTGAACCCGCCGAATGCGATGCCATCCAACATTATAACCCGCAGATCCCTGAACCTTGTCTTGCCTATGACTTCGGCCAAACGGGCGGTCGAGTCCAACCCGTCAACGGAGACCCGGGTGGAGATGACGCCATCCATGAAGCTCCCACCCCTGAAGACCGCTCCAACAACAAGGACGTCACTGTCATCGCGTTTGAAGGGCCCGTCGTCCAAGCCGAGGACCCGAACCTCGTCTTTGATGGAGTAGAACCTCGTGACCATATGGTTGAACATTTAAAAATCCATGGTTTTATAGTATAGAGAAGGGCAAAATGGACGCATTAACTGTTCAAATCGGGGAAGTAACACACACTGTCGAGCCGGGAATAGTCACTGCAGTAGGGGTTTTCATAGTTTCCCTTGTGCTGCTGCGGTTCTTCAGGAACATACTCTTGAACCGGATGGAGAAGATATCGAAGAAGACCAAGAACGACTTCGACGACCTCATCATAAGGCTGCTCAAGGACATCAGGATGAGCTTCTACCTGCTGGCCTCCCTGTTCATCTCACTCCAGTTCGTGGATGTGCCGATGTTCCTAAACGACGCGATGAAGATAGGAGTTCTCATAGCCGCGATATACTATGCGATACGGTCGCTCCAGATAGTCATAGAGTACTTCAGGGACAAGGTCATAGAGAAAAGGCTTAAAACCGACGAGACAGAGGACGTGTCCTTCATAAAGCTCATAGCCAACATAGCCAAGTACTCTCTGTGGCTGGTAGGATTCCTACTCATACTGGCGAACATGAACGTCGACATATCCGCGCTGATAGCGGGAATGGGAATCGGCGGCATAGCCATCGCCTTAGCGGCCCAGAACGTCCTAGGAGACATCTTCAGCGCCTTCAGCATATACTTCGACAAACCATACAAGGTGGGGGACTTCATCATCATAGGAGACGACCTCGGAGCCGTAGACAAGATAGGGATAAAGACCACTAGGATAAAGACGTTGCGAGGGGAGGAGCTGGTGGTCTCCAACCAGGAGATGACCTCCACGAGGATACACAACTTCGGTAAGATGCCGCATCGGAGGATAGACTTCGCGTTCGGAGTCACCTACCAGACGCCCGCGGAGAAGATGAAGAAGATACCCGGGATTGTCAAGGACATAATAGAATCCCAGGAGATGGTGCGCTTCGACCGCGCTCACTTCAAGAAGTTCGGCGACTTCAGCCTCGACTTTGAGGTCGTATACTACGTGGAAACCGCAGACTACAACAAGTACATGGACACCCAGCAGGCCATAAACCTCGCCATCATGGAGGCCTTCGAGAAGGAGAACATAGAGTTCGCCTACCCGACCCAGACCATATTCATGGAAAAATAGGCGGAGCCTCCCGACATGGAACTATGGGACAGGGCAGCCGACATCCTGAGAGGCAACGACCGTGGGGGGTGGACCGTGCCCTCAGCGGACGTATACCCCTACCAGTGGCTGTGGGACAGTGGGTTCATCGCCGAGGGCCTCGCAGCCCTCGACCTCGAACGCGCATTCAAGGAGATAGAGAGCGTTTTCAGAGGCCAGTGGAAGAACGGCATGGTACCCCACATCCGTTTCGAAGGAGGGGACACAAGATTCTACCCCAGAGGCGAATGGGATTCCAGGAGACACTCGGGCATAGAGCATGAGACATCCGGGATAACCCAGACACCCATACTGGCAGACACAGCACATAGGCTGTATCAGATGTCATCGGAGAAGGGAGAGGCCGACAGTGGCGTGGGATTCCTGGAGCGCGTTTACGACAGGCTCAGAGGATACCATCTCTGGCTATGGCATCAGAGGAAGTTCGAAGACACCGGACTGCTCGTCACACTGCACCCGGACGAGAACGGCATGGACGACAGCCCGATGTGGGACGGTCCCATGTCACGGGTTAAAGTGTCGGAGGAAGCAGGTGAGATGGCCGAGGAGAAGATGAGAACAGAGCCGGACACGCTATCGGGCAACAGGCCATCCGAGGATTTTTACGCGAAGAACTACGAGCTCATGGTGGAGCTGAAGACTGCAGGATACGACACCCGAAGCCTGGACGAAGACTACCAGTTCAGGGTATTGGACGTGTTGTTCAACAGCGTATGGGCCAAGAGCAACAGGGGACTAGCGAAGATAGCGTCAGTTTTGGGAGAGGAGGAAGACAGCAGGCTGTTCCTTTCCTGGGCCGACGATACCGTGAAATCCATGGACGATATTATGTGGGACCCTGAAAGCAGAATATACCATGACTACGACACTGCAGCTGGAAGGCGGATAAAGGTGAGGACAGTCGGGTCCTTCACTGCACTATTCAGTGGATTAGAGGATAAGAAGCGGGCGGCCGAGGTCGCCAGGTCGCTGGAAGACCCGGCCAACGGATTCGCAACGGAATACATGATACCCTCCACTTCAACAATGGAGGAGAGCTACGACGAAGGGAGGTTTTGGAGGGGTCCCATATGGCCGTTCACCAACTACATAATATGCGAGGGGCTGAGGGAAAACGGCCTTGAAAGAGAATACGCCGGGCTGAGAGATCAGACACTGGAACTTGCAGGCAGATCAGGATTCCGAGAGTGCTTCACCATCGGAGGAGCCGGAACAGGAGTGGGATGTTTCAGCGCGACAGCCGCCATAGTCCTCAGCCTGCTGAGCCAAGGGGGATGAGGCAGGCATACACTTCGATTAATATAAGATAAACCGCATTTTCTTATCCTATGGAATCCGCAGGGTTGGTAGTTGAAAGCGAGGGCAGCCGGTGCGAGGTGCAGGTCACGTCCGAGCAGGTGGAGCTGGGAAGCATACTGAGGATAGGGCGCCTGTATGGGATAGTCGCGTACATGCGATACCGGGACGACGACAAGATCGGCAGCAAGCAGAAGCTGAACGCGTCGGTACAGATATTCGGGGAGAAGACCGACGCGGGGATGAGGTCCATAAAGAAGCCCGTTAAACCCTACAGCAAAGCCTACCCAGCTTCTGGGGAGGACCTGGAGGAGCTGCTGGACTGCGCGGACAGTATAAGCTTCGGGGTAGTGCACGGGACCGGCGCACGCGCCTACGTGGACGGGGGAGAATACGACCGCCACACCGCGGTGCTGGCGTCCACCGGGGCCGGCAAGAGCTACCTGACCGCCAACTTGATAAAGGAATATTCGCTGAAGGGACTGCCGGTTTTGGTGGTGGACACCCACGGGGAATTTCCCGGCCTATTGTCGCTGATACGGACAGAGGAGCCGTTGGAGATAGAAGTGTACACTGTAGGCAGGGATAAGCAGGGCTACAAGACGTTCACCATACCCGTTTCCACGCTGACCTGCGGGGACTACAGGCACTTCACCAACCTGAACGACAACCAGGTGCACGCGTTGGACATGGTGTTGAACAGGGTATACCACAGGAAGGGGGAGGAGTACAGCCTTGACGACGTGGTGGGCGTCTGCGAGGAACTCAGCGAGGAAGCTGGGAGGGGCAACGCGAAAGTCCACGAGGAGACCGCGAAGGCGTTGGAGCGGAGGATACGGAGCCTGAGGAACATATTCAAGGGAGTGTTCACCGTTGACGGGACAGACCTGAACCAGCTGGTGCAACCATATAAGATCGCCGTGATAGACACGTCACTGTCCACACAGGGAGTCAGGCAGAGCGTCGTCTCATACATCTGCAAGAAGCTCCTGGACGGTAGGATAAACAAGAAGCACACCCTAGACGGCAAGGCAATCGACAACGACGTGTTGTTGGTGGTTGAAGAGGCGCACAACTACGCGGGAGCCAGCCTCGACCACAGCTGCAAACGCCAGCTCCAGAGGATAGCCGGCGAGGGGCGGAAGTTCGGCATCGGATTGATGGTGGTCAGCCAGAAGCCGAGCAAGATAGACGAGGAGATACTCAGCCAATGCAACACGGGAGTGTACATGCACATAACCAACCCACGAGACAAAGACCACATCAGGAGGAGCTTCGAATCCGTGAGCGACGAGATCATAAAGGAGCTGGACAGCCTGGACGTCGGCGAATGCGTCATAACGGGCGCGATGCTCAAGCTACCCTTCCTCCTCTGCACCGTCGACCGGATAGAATCACCCAAGAAAAGAGAGAGGAAGCTGCAGTACAAGCGGAAGAGACACGTCAAGACAGGAAAGTTCGACTACGTCTGAACTACTCGTTTGCCGGCGGTCCGATCTCATGGTGTATGCTCTTCAATAGCCTGCCCATGTTCCGCTCAAGCGAACGCCCTTGAATTTCTCTAAGAGATGATATCATGGCATCACCGCCATCAAGACTTTCGATAGAAGCCACCGCCAAAACGCCAACAACCCTGTCGCTTGGCGGGGAATCATCATCGATGGCGGTCTGCAACTCTGGCCTGCCAGATTTGGCCCCATGAGACGCAACCCTTCGAATCGCATTGTAAACCGTGCATACGCCAGCCAACCCCACAGTTTGAACTATCTGGGCCTCCACCCCCAACTGGGTAGGGTCTCTACGGCCACCTATCATCGCCTGAACTGCAGACTCCCACTCCACCCCCGGGAGCCTAGGCCGTTCCATAGGAGGTCTACCCGAATCATGCGACTCATCAACACCACGATGGAAGGTCTCTCTAGGATTCCGCTCACCGCTCTTACCCATCTTAAGAAAGATAGGGCAGTATTTTAAAATATTTGGAAAACAACCCTGTTTTTTTATTCGAGCACATCCTATCCCTAACAAGATGGACTTCCACCCCCATGAGATAAGGGTCTTAAAGGGACTTAAGAGGGAGAGCACGCCCGAAGAGGTTGCGGGAGAGGTTGGTCTGCCGGTGGACGCCGTGCAGAGGGCGACCTCATGGCTGAAGACCAAAGGCCTCGTGGAAGTCGTTGAACACATCAGCGAAGACGTGACATTGGAGGATGAGGGAAAGGCCTACGCCGAAAAAGGACTTCCCGAAAGGCAGCTCCTGAACATCATAGGCAAGGGCATGCCCTTGGAGGAGCTGAAGAAGAGAACAGACAGGGGAGTCTTCAACATAGGATTCGGGTGGCTCAGGAAGAAAGGCCTGGTGGAGGTGAAAGACGGGCAGGTGGAGATCATATCATCCGAGGAGACGGAGGATGAGAGGCTCCTCGGGAAGCTAGCCAGGGGAGGCGCCAACACGGGAGAGCTGAACAAGGAGGAGCTGGAAGCCCTTGAACTTCTGAAGTCGAGGAAGAACGTGGTGGAAACGAAGGGGTTGAAGGCCATAATCTTGAAGCCCACAAAGGAGGGGCTGAAGAGGGCTAAGACCTTGAAGGAAGACGACCGCATATCACAGCTCACCCCGAAGATGCTCGTGACGGGCGAGTGGAAGAACCGGGGGTTCAGACCCTACGACACCAGAGTCTACGTGAAGCCTGAGCCGCCGGTGTTGAAGCACCCGCTGAGGAGGCAGATCAACAAGGTTAAACGCATATTCATAGGGATGGGTTTCGAGGAGATCAAAGGCCCGCTTGTGGAGAGCGCGTTCTGGAACTTCGACGCCCTCTTCCAACCACAGGACCACCCGGCCCGGGACATGCACGACACATTCTACCTGAAAACCCCGGAGGAAGTGGAGATTGAGAGCTTCGACCGTTTGAAAGGCGAAGTAGGCAGCACCCACGGTGATGGGGGATGCACCGGTTCAACAGGTTGGGGTTACAGGTGGAGCGAAGAGACCGCTAAGAAGACCCTTCTGAGGACCCACACAACCGCCGTGACCGCAAGGCACCTGAGCAGGATAAAACTGGAGGAGCTGCCAGTGAAGGTGTTCAGCGTCGACAAGGTGTTCAGGAACGAGGCAGTCGACTACAAGCACCTGCCCGAGTTCTACCAGGTGGAGGGAATAGTAGTCGACCCCAGCGTGAACTTCCGAAACCTCCTTGGAATACTGAAGCAGTTCTACAAGGAGATGGGATTCGAGAGGATAAGGTTCAGGCCAGGGTACTTCCCCTACACCGAGATGAGCGTAGAACCCGAAGTGTATTTCGAAGACCGTCAAGAATGGGTAGAGCTCGGAGGAGCCGGCATATTCAGGCCTGAAGTCGTGAAGCCGCTATTGGGAGCGGATGTCCCGGTGCTCGCATGGGGACTAGGTTTGGACCGGACGGTCGCGTTGAGCCTGGGCCTGAAGGACATACGGCAACTTTACATAAGCGACCTGGACTGGCTAAAGGAGAACTAGGGCTTTTTCCTGGTCGTCGCCCACCTCGCAGTCTTCAGCACGGATGACCCCAACCGTTCCTCATCGACTATTATGCGGTTCAGGCGACCCGTATCAGGCCTGCGAGCGTATACCTCATCGGCGTCGTATGCGTGCTGAAAGTCGGCTGACAGGGGGTGGCAGCCGCCATCCCTCAGAACCGAAAGCGAAGGGCCCAACACTACAACCCGGGACTCCCCCCTGTGAGACATCGAGTCCGACTCCAGCCGCTCCAGAAGTTCTGGCAGGCCCATATCCGAGATTTCTCCACGGGCCTCGCCCCAGCTGCGAAGGGAGAGCATGAACGAACCATTTTCTTTACTGTCCACGTAGGCCACCCTCTTTCCCTTGAGTCTTGAATCAGCCATCTCATCCCTGGCTCTTCCTTTTCCTCGAAACCACCACTACTACCGCAACCACTATGACCAACAACACGAGGGCGGGGATCACATAGGACATCAGCGAGGCCCTGACCTCCAACGACTTTTCAGAAGGTTTGTAACCGTACAGTTCAGCCACCAGCTTCCACCGGCCGGTCTCGTCAGCCTTCATCTCAAGGAAACCGGACTCGTCGGTGCCGTAAAAAATGGATTCCCCGCTGGGCTTAAAGGCCATCACAAGGGCTTCAACGCCCTCGCCAGCGGATGTGACCTGGACTGTCATCTCCTCGCCGGATACGATCTCCAAAGGCGCCTCCAAGGAGAGATCCCCGAGCGACTGGCAGTAGACGCATCCACCGCCGCAGTCAACGCCCTCCTCGCCCTCGTCCTGTAAGCCGTTCTTGCATGAAGACGGCGGATTGGACATGATCGAGTGATTCAAGCCCTTGTCTCCCGCGTTGTCGCTCACTTCTATCACGCACGCCATCCCAGGAGGCGGGGGATCAACCACAAAGGCGGCATAGACCCGGCCCTTTATGGTGGACTCTTCCCGGAGTGTTGTGAAATCCGCTTCCAACCGGTCTGAGAAGCCACCAGCAGAAGGAGCCCCCATGAACGCGGAAGCCGATTTTATGTCCATCATGCTGTTAAGGTCCTCGGCCACGCCCGCACACCAGACCACCCCGTATTCAGACGGCGGCGACGACCTGACGTCATACACCTTAGGGAGGCTGTTTATGATCTTGACCTTCAGATCGGCAGCCTGGCACGAGACTGGAGATGCTGAGAAAGACAGAAGAACCAAAGCCGCGGAGAGAACACCCCAAGCCCCCAGACGGTCCATAACAGTCCTATATTAGAATTGGCGTAATATAAACCTCAATAAAAGCCGAGAGTAAAAGCACCAGGAGGGACAGTATCACAAGGTCCAGGGAGTCCCTGACAACCCTCCAGAACTCCTCTGACCTGAAGTGGTGGCAGACAACAGCCGACGAGATTATCCCCCCAGCCAAGGCACCCAGGAAATAGCTGGCCACCTCGGGTATCCCGTGTACCATGTAGCCCAAGCCCACGGGCAATACGCTGAAGTAGTTTATCAGAACGTTACTGTGACCGTATCCTGCCAGCACCTGGATGCCCTCCCGTACGACATTGCCTATCGCAACCCCTATGACGGAAGCGTTCCATGTGAGTATGAATATAGCCCCCGCACCATAGAGGAAGGAGAACAGTATGCAGAAGGCGAGGACTCGTAGGTTGTTCTTGACTATCGCCTCCAACCTCAAAGACTTGAACTCCTCGAAAGCAGTTGCCGAACCTATGGACCTCATCCTGCCATGTATGACCGAAAGCGTCTCTATCTGGGATCCGAACGCCTTGTTCACCGTGTCCTCCGGGAGGAACGTGAACCAGAAGGAGTAGGCAGCGACCAAGCCGATGAACAGGTATATGAAGAAGTACAGTATGTGCATGTGCTCCTTCATGAGCTTCGACTCCGAGCATATCCTAAGGTCCTTCTCCTCCTCGCACTTGATAGCCCGGTACATGACCACCACAAGCGGCAAGGTCGTGAGGAAGATGCCGACGATGCTGGAATACTTTCCGAAAACCCACAAACCAAGGAACAAGCCGATGGACGCGTAGGTGAAGCCTATTATGAACATCCTCTTAGGATGCCGCTCCCATCTCTCAGGGACCACAACAGACTCCAAGACCATAATGTAATGATATATGAGGGAGGAGATATAATTTATAACAATGCCAGGCGCTGTCGAAGAACGATTGGACGAGCTGATAGGAAAAGACCACGGCAAGATAGGGCCGGGGGAATACCTGAAAAGAATAGACAGCATATTCCCCAGAGACGATGTGACACCAGTTGACCTCCAATGGGCATATGATAACCTGTTAGAAACACGCGGGGGAGAAGAGACCTTCCGGGCTGTGGGACAGCAGCTGAACAGGCTGCACAGCCAGGACAACACACGCGGAAAATGCGTTGACAGTCTGAGGAGGCTATCCCTGGGCAACCCCATGTACGAGACCATATGGGGCTATGAGATCTGGGAACACCTAAACGACAACCTCCGGATGACGGTGGTCAGGACACAAGTGCACGAAGCAGAGCGCGGCAGAAACTCTACAGACTACGTGGCCCCAGAGGAGTTCATCCAAAGCAGGATAAACGCAGAATACCGTAACCAACTCTTAAGATTGAAGAAGAAACACTAAACCTCCTCAAGCGCGCGCATGACATTCAAGACTTTCTGATCTTCTAAGGGTTTGCCCATCACGTGCAAGCCGGTTGGTATGCCATCGACTTTCCCTGCTGGGACGCTGCCTGCCGGAAGCCCCGCCAGGTTCGCGGGGGTGGTGAAGATGTCATAGGCGTACATCACCCGGGGATCGGTTATCTCATCGCCAAGCCTATGGGGGAGCTTCGGGACAACAGGGCCGACCAGGACATCCACGCCCCCCAACGCAGCCTCCAAGTCAGACCTTATGAGAGACCGGGCCTGCAACGCCTTCCGATAGTATCTCCCGCTGTATTCCTTCTGGCTTATGTACCTGCCCAACAGTATGCGCCTGAGAACCTCCTCGCCGCACACATCCTCTATCCTTTTACCATACCTTCGGCCGTCGAACTTGCGGGTAGCGCTGAAGAACTCCACATAGACGTTCAAATAATAGGTTGGGAGAGCCAGGTCAAGGTTCGGCAGGCTGACGTCCACCACCTCCGCTCCAAGGGAGGACAGCCTGTCAACGGCAGAGTGAACAACCCTGCCAATCCCCTTGTCAGATATGAAATCGTCGAATTCCCCGGCATACCCGAGGCGCATGCCCTTAACGTCCGGGTCAAGCTTGGATGAGAACTTGCCAGGACCGTCTGATATCGAAGTTGCATCCCTGCTGTCATATCCTGACACCACATCCAACAGCAACGCGGCAGTCTCCACGTCCCTGGCCAGCGGCCCGATCTGGTCCAAGCTCATGGCCAAGTCGATGAGACCATACCTGGAGACGAGCCCATAGGTGGGCTTGAAGCCGACGACCCCGCAGTGGGATGCAGGGTTGCGTATGCTTCCCCCCGTGTCGGAACCCAACGCACAGTCGACAAATCCGGCCGCAACCGCAGCAGCGCACCCGCTGCTGGAACCGCCTGGTATCCTGCCCTCAGCCGACGGATTCTGAGTCACACCATAATATGACGTCTCGCCCGAGCCACCGCATGCGAACTCGTCCATGTTGGCCATGCCAAGGATATAACCGCCCTCAGCCTTCAAACGCTCTATTACACAGGCATCGTAGGGTGAGATGTAGTCCTCCAGAGTCTTGGAACCCGCAGACGCGAGAAGACCCTCAACGCAGATGTTGGACTTCACC
The DNA here is from genome assembly GCA_014727915.1 of Candidatus Altarchaeales archaeon. Taxonomy (GTDB): domain Archaea; phylum Altiarchaeota; class Altiarchaeia; order IMC4; family SCGC-AAA252-I15; genus WJMO01. Next base: position 24,814 of record WJMO01000008.1, read on the forward strand.
GCAACAGACAATCCACCCAGACAGCCCCCACCGCCCAGGGTGAACCCCTCGTTGAAAGCGATGAACGAGTTGACCCGCCGGTCAGACTCCCTGACATCCTCCAGGTCCATATCCCTATAGATTAAGTAAGACGTATAAAAAACACGATTTCAGAACACGCCAGCCTTCCTCAGGAAAAACGCGACAAACCACGTTAAAATGCCCGCAGCAACGAGTATGAATCCCATCTCCTGGAACTGATTGCTTATGACGGCGGTGTCCATTTCACCCAGTGAGATTATCCTCACAGAGACCAGATAGCCGAAGCTCATGAAAAAAGCGCCTAATAGTACCAGGCCAACGGACATTATGGACTCGAGCAACCTCATACTAGAACACCTGCTCACCCGGCATTATCTTTATCCCTTCCCCGGTTATCATATAGGATACCAGCTCTTTCACATGGTCCGAGCACCTCAACTTGAGGATCTCCAATGCCCGCCTCCGTACCTGGCCCTTGCGGAGGTTGTAGAAGACTATGACACCGTCAACGAGGAACTCCTCGATGCCCGTCTTGCTGTAGAGGCTCGGGTCCTGTTCGGACTCGCAGATAAGGAAATTCAGAGAATTATGCTGGTTAAGAGAGTCCACCAGCGCCTGTATGTATATCCGGTAGTGGTCCTTGTTCGTGAAAGCAGCCTCCAAGGTAGAAACCGAATCCAACACTATCCTGTCCGGCTTGAAGGGCATCTTAACAGACCTTGAATCCACCAGCGAGAGAGAGTCATGCCCGTCGAATAGGGAGCGGTCTATGGACGAGCGCTTCTGCCGGTTCACTATCAATGAGGTCACATCCTCCGCCAGATAGAATGGGTCGACCTTCTGGAGTGATAGAAGGCCCTTCTCCTCCAGGGAAGCTAGATCCCAGCCGAAGTTGTTGATCATGTTGGCTCTGATCTTCTCAACATCCTCGCTCAAGGATATGAACATCCCCTTCTCGCCAGCCAAAGCCCCATTGTAGAGGGACTGCAGCGTGAAAACCGTCTTACCGACCCCGCATCCGCCCGACACAAGAACAGTGTTACCCGCCTCTATGCCCCCCTTCTCGATGAGGTCGTCAAAGGAGGAAACACGGGTTTTAAGGTATTCTGTCACTGGAAACCACCGATTAGGTATTCATTTGATTCAGTATAAATAAGCCTGATTACAAATCATATCTTAGAATGCGGTGGACGGCATTGGCGGTGTTTGTGCTGCTGGCAGGAGCAGCGTCGGGCGAGAACGTTTACAAGCAGGAACCCCTATGGAGCTACACCTTCGAGGGTAAGGTCAACTCGCTGCGAGCGCAAAACGACTCCGTCATCGTGGGAGGGGAAGACGGGATACACTCCCTGGGATATTCCAGGACGTTGAGGTGGAGCCATGACACCGAATACGCGGTCACCTCAATACTGGCTAACGGGGAGATAACCGCCGCGTCTTCAGACGGTTACGTGAGGGCCTTCAGCCAGGCGGGGACCATGCTCTGGGAGAGGACAATACCTGGCTACGTGAACTACGTGGACGCCGTTGACTCGGGGGAGGGGGGGATAATCTGCGGTTCGATGGACGGGTTCGTCTACATGCTCGACAAAGAGGGGGTTTTCAAGTGGAAGAGGCTAATAGGAAGCTACGTGGTCAAGACCAGGATACTATCGGACAGGATCGTGGCGGTGTCGGACAGGCAAGTGTACATACTGGACTTGGACGGGACCGTCCGCAGGGTATTGAACATCACAGGCTACATACTCTCCTCGGGAGTAGAGGAGGACAGGATAGCTGTGGGATTGGACGACGGTGTACTGTACGTGTTCAACAGGAGCGGCGACCTGCTGTGGAACCAGAACATCGGCAGCAGAGTCGACCAGATACACGTTGGAGGCGAGATAATCGTGGCCTCCAAAGACGGTAGGATGGCCCTCTACAGCCTTGGCGGTGAGAGGATGTGGGTGCGGGAGCTGGGAGCTGCGGTCGTATCACTTGAATCAGACGGCGAATACATCCTGACAGGCACGTCAGACAACAAGGTCCACCTATACGACATGAAGGGCAACATAAGATGGTTCTATGAGACTAACGGGAAGCCCACTAGGGTGTCCCTGAACGAGAGGAACATCATCTCCGGCACACAGACGGGCAGGGTCTACTATTCGAAGCTGCCCAAGAGAGACGTCAAAGTATCGTTTATGCTGGCAGCCACCATAATATTGCTGGTGGGAACTGCGATAGTGGTGGTTTCAAGGAGTTGGAGGTGAAAGGAAAGATGGAAGTCGGCATCGTGGGGAAGCCAAACGTGGGGAAGAGCACCCTGTTCAAGTCCTTGACCCTCGCCGACACGGAGATAGCAGCGTTCCCCTTCACAACCATAAAAGCCAACATAGGCGTAGGATACGTCAGGTCCAGGTGCCCCTGCGCAAGCCGCGGGAGAGCATGCAACCCCAACAACTCAATATGCAAGGCAGGAGAGAGGTTCACTCCGGTGAAGGTTATAGACGTGGCGGGGCTCGTCCCCGGGGCCCACGAGGGAAGGGGATTGGGGAACCAGTTCCTAGACGACCTCAGGCAGGCGGACGTGCTCATACACGTGGTGGACATCTCGGGCAGGACCGACGACAAGGGCGAGCCGACGGAAGGTCACGACCCCGAAGAGGACATACGATTCCTGGAGGACGAGGTGAACCTCTGGTTCGCGGCCATCGTGAAGAGGAACTGGGCTACGGTTAAGAACAGGATAAAATACGAGCGCAAGAAGCTTATAGCAGAGCTGATGAACGTCCTCAGCGGCTTGGGCGTGGGCGAGAAGCACGTGAAGGAATCCATAGACGCCGCGGGACTGTCGGGCGAGAGCGAGTGGAGTGAAGAGGACTGCGAACGGTTCGCGATAGCGTTGAGGGAGATCTCGAAGCCCATACTAGTGGCAGCCAACAAGATAGACCTGGGGAGGGACAACTACGAGAGGCTGAAGGGAGAGTATGACATGGTGCCAGTGTGCGCGGAGGCGGAGCTCGCACTCCGGGAGGCGGACATCCACGGACTCATAGAATACACGCCGGGAGACGGGGAATTCAAGATCGTGGGCGAAATCGACGACAAGAGAGCCAAGGCTCTGGAATTCATAAGGGAAAGGATACTCAAAGCCTACGGGAACACCGGCGTCCAAGACACGCTCAACAAGGCAGTCTACGACATACTCGGACTCATCACCGTCTACCCGGTGGAGAACGAGGGCAAACTGGAGGACGGGAAAGGAAACGTCCTGCCCGACAGCTATCTCATGCCCGAAGGCTCGACCGCCCTGGACCTCGCCTACAGGATACACACCGACATCGGGGAGAAGTTCATCGGCGCAATAGACTGCAACACCAAGATGAAAGTCGGGAAAGACCACCAGCTGAAAGACTGCGATGTGATAAAGATAATCAGCGGACGATGAATTCGGTGAATAAGAAGTGCATTATCCTGTGTCTGGCCGTTCTAGCCGTGGTCTTGCTTGCGCTCTGGCAGCTTGGTCTCTTCAACAGAGGGTGCATGACATGCACCTTCGGCGATGAGCTGTTCGGACCTAGAGTATTGTATGAGAGTTGCAGGTGCAGGACAGCCTATTATGACACATGGACTGACGAAGATGGAGTCTTCCAATCAGTATTCTACAGCAGGCACATGCATGGGAGGGTCACCATATCAGCCGAGGATGCGAAGGTGTCAACGACTGACAATAGGATACCCTACGACAACAGGACCATGTGCAAGACCGTGACATTCAACAAGACCGTGCTGGAAGGGGGAGAGGCAGTCCTGGTCAGGGCCGAGGGGTGCGGGAAGGGGATACCGACAGAGCACGTCAACGTATACTGGAGGGTGCCTGTCGTCGCTGACTACTCCTACGTCAACGGAAAGTCCAACCTTTCAAGGCAGGAATGGAGAACAGAACCGCACGACAGCATCCCAGGCAAACTGATGGTCAAATAATATAAATTATTTATATTTTTTTCATAATAGTTTTGAAAGCTTGTCTCGGCTGATCTTTATGTAGTCCCGGTCCTCGCTGTGCACCTCCAAGGTGATTCCCCCGTCGTAGCCAACAGACTTCAGCTCATCAACCACGCCCCGGTAGTCTATGGTGCCGACGCCCAAGGGCAGATGGTCGTCCCGCTCCCCGAAGTTGTCGTGTAGGTGAACATTCATCAGCCGGTCCGTGAACTTCTGTATCAGGGTGCGGGCGTGGTCGATGTTGCCCGCGCCCATGACCGCGTGGCCCACGTCCAATGTGAAGCCAAGGCCGGGCACCAGCTCGAAAAGGCTCTGGAGCTCGTCGGTGGACATGTGCTGCCTCTCGAAGTTCTCAAAGCATATCCTGATCCCGTGCGATCTCGCGGCATCGCACAACACAGTAAGGGACTCGGACGTCAAAGAGACTATGTCCTCCATCTTCCGCCTCAACTTGAGGAAGTCCGGGTGCACGGTCATTATCTCAATGCCGAACTCGGCAGCCGCGGATATGACATCCAAGGACTCCTCGACGAACGCCCTCCGCACCTTCCCATAGGGTGAGGCGAACTGGAAGCACCAGGGCATGTGGCCTGTGAAGGGAAGGCCGAAGCCCAAAAGCTCATCCCTGGAAGACAACACCTCGGAAACGTAAGACCGGGTGGCCTCGATTGTAAGCTCCACATAGTCCAACCCATACTCCTTGAACAAACGCACCTCTTCAACGGGATCGTTATGGGGGTTGTTCATGGCCCCAACCCTCATAATACCCCCTCCAGCTTCAACAGCCTCTTCTTCAAGGCGGAACCGCCCCTGAAACCGCCTATGTCCCTGGAGCCAACGACCCGGTGGCAGGGTATGAGTATGGGCGTGGGGTTCTCATTCAAAGCATTTCCCACCGCACGGGCAGCCTTCGGCATTCCAAGAGCCTCGGCGACCTCCCGGTAGGTGAGAGTCTTCCCATATGGTATCTTACGGACCACGCGCCACACCATCTTCTGAAAGCCAGTGGAGTATGTCAAGTCCAGCTCATAGCCTGAAAAGTCAACCACCCTGCCGTTATAGTACCTTGCGAGGTCGGACTCCAACGCCATCAACTCCCGGGAGCTCGTGTACTCGCCGCCGGTGATTTCGTCCGCCTGCCTGACTATCTTGGGCCTGCTGCGGGAGGGCAGGGTCACATTCGAAACACCCAACCCTCTTGAAGCTATGGCAACCCATCCGAACCGCGTGTTGAAAACCCTCGCGAACATCTCACTCACATCCCTTCTTCAACTGGTTGAAAAGCACGTCCATGCCGTCCGCATCCCTGGCGGGGCTGGCAGGCGAACCTGTGAACGGGCACAGGTAGACTGTGTTCTCTCCCGCCGTCTCCATATGCCTGAGCCTCAGGCACTCCCAAATGTACCTGCCGGCCTTGGACGCTTCCAAGACGCTGACGAACGGGACCCTGTTGAACCTGCCGTTCGTTGCGGACGTCCCTCCATGATATAACACCTTATCAGTCAATATAAGCAGCTCCGGGCGGTTGCCTGCAGCGTGAAACAGGCTGGAACGCACTAGAACCCGCATTACATGCAGGAAATCAGCCTCGCCCGCCTCGTCCAACACCATGTTCAAGTCCACATATGGCATCTCATATCATCTCCAGGAAATACTCGTGCAAGCGCGTGTCACATGTAAGCTCAGGATGGAACGCTGAAGCGAGGATGTCACCCTGCCTAGCCAACACCACCTTTCCCCCGTGCTCGCATAGGCATTCACACCCGCCCCAGACCCTCTCAAAAGCGGGAGCCCTTATGAACACCCCCGGGAACACGCCGCCGCCCAAGACGGGTATGTCCAATTCCGCCTCGAAGCTCTCCCTCTGGCGGCCGTATGCGTTCCTCAGGACAAGAGCATCCATCAAACCCAGGAGCGACTGTCCCTCCTTCAGATTATCACCTTCCCTAGACAGAAGGACCATGCCCGCGCAGGTGCCGAATATGGGTATTGACTCGGCAACCTCGAGGACTGCCCTGTCCAGGCGGTACTCGCGCATAAGCTTCCCAACTGTGGTGCTCTCACCCCCGGGTATCACAAGCGCGGAGAGGGAACCGATGGACCCTGGAGTCCGGACCGCCACCACATCAGCATCCAAGCCGAGGGACCCGACAGCAGCCTCCAAGGAGCGAACATGCTCGGTAACGTCGCCCTGAACGTCCAGAACACCCAACTTCATCACCACATATAATGCAGGAAAAGCTTAATAATATGAGCATGAACAAGGTCGAGGAGTTCAGGAGATACATCAGGGTAACCAACATAGACGAGATCGCGCGCAGGTATTTCGTAATGAACGCATTCGACGGCGCTCTGACCATGCTGGGAATACTAGTAGGCGCATTCCTTTCAGGGACCACAGACTTCCACGTTATCATAGCCGCCGGGATGGGAGCCAGCATCGCAATGGGCATGTCCGGGATGAGCGGGGCCTACATGACCGAGCGAGCGGAGCGGAAGAGGGAGCTGAGGGAACTGGAGGACGCCATGCTCCTGGACCTGGACGAGACCATGCACGGGAAGGCGGGTAGGTTCGCGTCCGTTTTCACCGCTCTCGTGGACGGGGTAAGCCCGGCGCTATCAGCGTTCCTGATACTATCGCCTTTCATCCTGGTTAAGTACTCCGCCATAGAGTACTGGAGCGCATACAGGTACTCGATGTCCATAACGGCCCTGGTACTGTTCTCCCTCGGCGCCTACCTCGCGAGGATAAGCGGGGATTCAAAGCTCTTCTACGGAGGGCAGATGGTTCTGGTGGGTTTGATAACGGCTGTGGTGATATTCCTCATAGATGCAAGCCCCCTCTAACCCTGGGACAAGCGTATCTGATAGCCTTTCAGGAGGTCTGTCCTGGATATGAGGCCTTCAAGGCGATCTTCCAGGACCGGTATTCCGCCGATGTTCAGGTCCAACATGAGCTTGGACGCATCGCATGCGTCGTCTTTGGTCTTCAACGTCACAGGGTCGGGTGTCATCATGTCCCCTGCGGTGATGGGAGAGCTCGGGTCTATCCTGGCGTTCTCCTTCCTGTGCTTGAAGAGAACCAGGCTCAAGTCCTTGACCGTGATTATCCCGGCCAAACGCTCGCCCGACATCACCAGCACACGCTTAACGCACATGTCCTCTATCTTACCCACTACCTCCGGGAGGGACGTGTAATCGTATACTGTGACGGGGCTGTAATGCATGAGATCCCCCACCTTGTGCTTGCCCTCCATCTCCTCATGGAAGACGCCTGTGAAGTTGACCTTGCCTATCAATCCAACGACCTTCCCGTCCTCCACAACGGGCAGGCGGTCTATGATGGACTTCTGCATCAGCAGGAGCTCTACGACTTCCTCGATGGTATCGTCAGAGTTCACGCAGTCTATGTCATCTTCCATCAGGTCGGCGACAGCCAATGACTCCAGGGGCTTGTCATCATGGCGGCCGATCTTGGATATGAAGGTCTCCTTGCTCAAAAGACCGTTGAAGGCATCGCCCTCCAACACAACAGCAGCGCCTATCCCGTTCGCTTCCATGTGTTCGCCGGTCTTCAGCGCATTGTCCCCCGGCGAGACCCGAAGGACATCCTCTGTCATTATGTCTGTGACTAGCATCAGACACCCCTTTCCTGCAGCCTCTCCCTAAGCTCAGATATCTCCTGGCCCTTCATCGCATCCCCCAAACCCTTGCTGACCTCCGCTATAACGTCGGGTTTGTCATAGTGTAAGGTAGCCTCGACGATGGCTTTGGCCATGACCTCGGGCTTCTCGCTCTTGAATATGCCAGAACCCACGAAGTTGCCGTCCGCGCCCAGCTGCATCATCAGAGACGCGTCCGCGGGGGTTGCGATCCCGCCGGCGCTGAAGTTCACCACAGGCAATCTGCCGAGCTTCTTGACCTCCCTCACCAATTCGATGGGGGCCATCAGCTCCTTGGCCTCCTTGTATAGCTCGTCGTCGCTCATCGTCTTTATCCTGTCCATCTCGCCGATGACCGCGCGCATGTGACGGACCGCCTCGACCACGTTGCCAGTCCCGGCCTCTCCTTTGGTGCGTATCATGGCGGCGCCCTCGCTGATCCTCCTCAAAGCCTCCCCGAGGTTCCTGCAACCGCAGACGAAGGGGACTGTGAATTTGGTCTTGTCGACGTGGTTGCATTCGTCAGCGGGCGTGAGCACCTCGCTCTCGTCTATCATGTCGACGCCCAGCTCCTGTAGGACCTGGGCCTCGGCGAAATGGCCTATCCTGCACTTGGCCATCACAGGTATCGTAACCGAATCCAGGATCTCCTGTATCTTCAGGGGGTCGGCCATGCGAGCCACTCCCCCGGCAGCCCGGATGTCAGCAGGCACCCTCTCAAGGGCCATGACAGCGCAGGCTCCAGCGTCCTCGGCTATGCCGGCCTGTTGCGCGTCTGTGACGTCCATGACGACGCCACGCTTCACCATCTTAGCAAATCCTTCCTTTAACAGCTTGGTGCCGTGCTTCTTCTTCGCCATCCCAAAACCACCTAGGATAAGTATATGAAACACTGGATTATAAGCGCTGGTAGAGGCATATAAGATCCTCTGCCTGCATTTCAGCAGGCCTCATCTGGCCGTATCCTTCGGGGACATCATCCAATATGTTCCTCATCTTCTTGTTCTTCAGGCTGAACAGCCTCCTGAGAAAGCCCAGGTAGTCTGGGGGAGGCCTCCAACGCTGCCTAAGCCGCAGAACACTGCTGGAAACCCGCGGCTGGGGCTTGAACGCCTGCGGGCGTATCTCATCAAGGACTTCAACTTCACAGGTGCTCTGAGCCAACGCGGAGACCATCCTGTAATTGCCCGATGACGGCGGTGCGGCGACCTTCTCCGCGAACTCCCGCTGAACCACCAACACAGCGAGTTCGAAACCCTCTACTATTAACCTCTCCAGGAGCTTCCTGCTTATGCTGTAGGGTAGGTTGCTGACTATCTTGTTATACAGGGGGTACTCGACCGTCAGCGCGTCACCCTGGAGCAGGGTGACCCTATCATCCCCGTCGAACTTCCTCCTCAAAATCGGGATGAGATCAGGTTCCTTCTCTATTGCGGTCACGCGGACCTTCTCGGCGATCTTCTCCGTGAGGTTGCCGGAGCCGGCCCCCACCTCCAACACGGCATCCCCTGGCTGGAGGCCGGCGTATCCGACCACCAACTCCAGCATCTCCTCGTCCACCATGAAACGCCGGTCCTTCAAGGCCATATTATTTATACCTACTGTTTCAAATGCCTTAAATGCGGGGTGATGACAGCATGCCTTGGACCCACGACTACCTGGAGGTTGTGCGCGCGCTCGACCTCAACTTGGCCGAGGACAGGAGATCGACACTGATACTCGACCGAATGCTGAAAAAACAGGACTTGAAGCCGGTGGAGGATCTGATAAGGAACAGGACGGTGATAGTATATGGCTGCGGGCCCAGCCTGGAGAACGACCTGAACAAGATATGGGAGGCGGGCATACACAAGAGGAGCACGTCGGTTGCCGTTGACGGGGCAGCACACGCCCTCCTCCAGTACAAGATAGTCCCGCACATAAACGTGACAGACCTGGACGGGGACCTGAACTCCATAGTTGCAGCCAACCACTACGGATCATTGACGATGGTGCACGCCCACGCGGACAACATAAGGGCGATAGTGGGTTTGGTGCCCAAGCTGAAAGGCACAGTATACGGGACGACCCACTCGGAGCCCACGGAGAAGGTGCATAACTTCGGAGGGTTCACCGACGGGGACAGGGCAGTATACATAGTGGAACACTTCAAGCCCAGGTTCATAGTCTTGGCTGGCATGGACTTCGGACACCTGATAGGCCGGTTCTCAGGGCACTATGACGCCGTTAAAAAACCTAGGGGCCTGAGGATGGGGAAATACCTGATAGAAGAGCTAGCCGGAAAGTCGAGGACGAGGATATTGAACGTCACATCCAGCGGCGAGAACATCAAGAACACCAAGCAGATAACGGTTGAGAGGCTCAGACAGATAGTGTGACACCGCTTCGCATAGGTTTGGTGAGTATTTAATATACTATTTAGATAATTAACAAAATGCCAGAGCAGCTGAAGACTGGTATAGAAGGTCTTGACGGAATTCTCGAGGGGGGGATACCAAAGGGTCACTGCGTGCTCCTCGCCGGAAGCTGCGGGACAGGCAAGACCGTCATGTGCCAGCAGTTCCTCTTCGACGGAGCGAGAAACGGCGATAACGGAGTCTACATATCACTCGTCGAGCCCATGGAGAAGATCATAAAGAACATGTCACCATTCGGCTTCTACGACCAGAAGCTCGTGGACGAGGGCAAGGTCAAGATAGTCGACATGATGCAGGACACCCGGCTGAGGGGCATAGAATTCAACAACATAGAGGGTCTGCTGGGGATAATCAGGAGCATAATAGACGACAACGAAGCCGAGAGAGTGGTGATAGACTCTGTTACGGCACTGTGTGAGAACATACAGGAGAAGAACAACATACGGGACTTCATACTGGAACTGGGTTTCCAGCTGATGTACCAGGAGTGCACCACCATAATGATATCCGAGATACCTCCTCAGACGTTCAAATACTCGGTTTTCGGCGTGGAAGAGTTCATAGCCGACGGCGTGGTGCTGCTTAGCGAGTTCGAGAGAAAGGGAGAGCTCATAAGGGCGCTGCAGGTCATAAAGATGAGGGGTGTCGCCCACAGCAGGAACAAGCACGTAATGAAGATACTGGATGAGGGCATTAACCTGATCCCCATGTTCAGGGCAGGTGTCGAATAATGGGCGGTGACAACTACAAGAGGCTTGAGGAGTTGATGGACTACCTCACCGCGGACGAGAAGATAATATCCAAGTACAGGATGAGCGTCTATGACGTGGTGACCACCACTGAAAGGCTCATACTCCTCAGGAGGTTCCCGCCCGCGTTCATCGAGATAGGATACGAGGAGATAAACAACCTCGAGCACAGGACCACCATATTATGGAACGACCTGCTGACGTCCATAGCGACACTGGTGTTGGCTGTGGTAATATTCGTGAACGAGCGGGGCTTCCCATTCGTAGAGCCAATAAACAACATAGTCGGGAGGTACATCCCCGAGCTGGCCAACACGCTGCCGACCCTACTGGTAGTCCAGGTGGTGATGATGCTATCCACGGCGGCGAGCATAATATACTTCGCCAAGTTCGTCGGGTCCCTCTCAGGGTATTTCCGCATATCGAGGAAGAACCGGGCGCCCGTTACCATAAGGACCGCTATGACGCCCGAGTTGAAGAACCTGATAAGGGAGATCGAAGGGCAGATAAAGCAGGTCAAGGAACGTAGGCTCAGGCCTGCGCCTGAGACTGCAGAGGCCGCACCGGCCGCCGCCAAGCCCGAAGTGGACATAAAGACGGAGCTGGAGTCGAGGATAAGGGGGCTGGCGGACAATGCAGTCATACTCATATCCTCAAAGAGCGAGAAGCACAGCGAGGTCGTATCCAACACTCTGAACATGCTCGTGAACGAGAAGGGTATGGGCGGCGTCTACATAAGCATAAGCAGGCCCTACGAGTCCATCACGTCCACCATGGCCACCGCAGGCATACCAGCCGATGACGTGTACTTCATCGACTGCATCAGCAGGATGGCAGGCAAGGGACACACCGAAACCGACGAGCACGCGGTGTTCGTGGAGAACCCGTCGAGCCTGGAGGAGGTGAGCATGTACCTGGACCGGATGCTCGGGAAAGTACCATCCGAGAAGAAGTTCCTGTTCCTCGACTCGCTGTCAAGCCTGCTCATATACAACACGGACAAGAGCGTCCGGGAGTTCACCCACTTCCTCATAAACAAGATAAGGCTGGAGGGAGTCTCAGGCATCATATTCAGCATAGAGAAGAAGGAGGCGGAAGACCTTGTGAAGACGCTATCGCCCATGTGCGACGTGGAGCTCAAGTTCTAAGGCGGGGTCAACCGTCCCATTCCCTGACAGTGAATCCTCTAGCACCCCTGAGAAACTCCCCTGCCTGAGCGTATCTTTCCATGAACCGGGGGTCATTGCCGCCGCTGGAAACCTGGTCGCGAACATCATCCACCAGCTCTCCCGGCCGGAGCAGCAGCTCCCTCGAAGGCATGGCGATGTCGCTGATCCCGGAGGCTCTTGCGATGTCCAATCCGACCATGCAAAGCACCAGGTTCCGGTCCCTGTGCCTGAACGAAGAAGCCAGGTTCCTGGACCTGTAGGCGAGGTTCCTCCGGTGCTCTATCTCACGAACCCCATCCGAGTCCCCACCACGCTCATAACCCGCCTTCAGCTCAGCAAAGCCCCTGAGGATATCCTCCTGCCTGGCACGGGTGAACTGGACCGGGTATAGGAGTATGAACGGGCTCTCATCGGACGGCATGACAACATGGTATTTAGCAAAGCAGGTTACATCATCCGACATGACTATAGAATTGCCGGGATCTATCTCCGGATGGTTCTTATAGCACCATGTAGGGGAAACCACCCCGCCTGCCGGGTCCCCCCTAACACGCCTCAACCCAAGACATCCACTGTAGGCATTCGGCTCAGAAAACGAATTATGTTGTACGTCAGAGTACAGTGATATCAAGCCGACAGACTTGGGAACGTCCAAGCCATCCAGGCTAAGGCCGTGATCATCAGCCAACATAGAAACATCCAACAGCCGAGGGCATCTGACAGCAAGGTCCTTGGACCCGTTTATGTCGGTTCCGGGCGTAAGATCCAAGCTGAAAGGCCTGTTGTCTGTTTCAGGGCCGTCGTATAGGGTAGTCCGAAACTGGCCGGAGCGCAGGGTGTACCTCAGCATGTCGCCCTGGTAGAAGCCCCATCTTAGGTCGCCGTCAGAGACCTCGGGAAATATCTCCTGTACGCGGGTTATGCCCCCACCACCGACCAGACGCCCCAAGGCAGTGTTAACGTCGGACAGGTTAACCTGGCTATTGCATGATTTAGGGTCGCCGCTTAGGATGAAGAGCTGGTCGTAGCACAGGCTTTCCAAGGCCGCGGTGAAACGACGGTAGACGTCAGAACCCGTCACAGGAGGTATGGAATCGATGACCATCCGCTTCAGGCCGTCAAGTTCCGCGGGTTCCGCCGGCGTTGGAGTGACAGCGCGAGACCAACCGCGAACAAGCTTGCCCATGTATAGAATCAGGAGGGACAGACTAAAATAGGTTTCATCAGGTCAGCCTCTTCCTGCCGTTCATGTACGGGCGCAGGACATCAGGTATCGCAACACTGCCATCCTCCTCCTGGTAGTTCTCCAGTATCAGCCTCAAAGCCCTCGAGGTGGCGACCATTGTGCTGTTCAATGTGTGGACAAGCTGGTTCCCGTCTTTGGCCCTATGCCTGATCTTCAGCCGGGCGGCCTGGTAGGACGTGCAGTTGGAACAACTCATAAGCTCGATGTGCTTCCCCTCACGGGGGCTCCAACCCTCCAGGTCATATTTTTTTGCCGCGACGGCCCCGATGTCGCCGGTGCACACGTTCACCACATGATATGGGATCTTAAGGCCCTGCATGAGGTCCTCCGCGTTCGCTATCAGCTGCTCATGAAAGTCCCAGCTGTCCTCGGGCCTGCAGAATACGAACTGCTCTATCTTGTTGAACTGGTGAACCCTGAAAAGGCCGCGCTCGTCCAACCCGTGCTTGCCGATCTCCCTCCTGAAACACGGGGACACCCCCGCGTACTTCAGCGGAAGGCCGTCAAGGACCTCGTCCATGTGCATGGCAGCCAGCGGATGCTCCGAAGTGGCTATAAGATAGAGGTCGTCGTCTTCCACCTTGTACATGACATTCTCGAAGTCCGCCAGGTCCGTCACGCCCTCATATGGCTTCCGGCGCATCATCAGCGGCGGCTCCACGAGAGTGTAGCCACGGTCGATGAGAAGGTCTATGGCATAGCGCTGGAGCGCAACATCCAACAACGCAAGATCCCCCCTCAGGAAGTAGAACCCCGACCCTGAAATCTTCACCGCCCGCTCGAAGTCCGCAACGCCCAAGTCGACGGCCGCACGTCCGTGGTCTTTGAGATCGAAGCCGAACTCCCTCTTCTCGCCCCATTCTCGGACGACAACATTATCCTCGTCGGATGCGCCCACGGGAACGGACTCGTGCAGGACGTTGGGCAACCGCATGAGATAGTGGTCGACCCTCTCCCTGAGCCCGGCCATCTCATCCTCCTTCTCCCTTATCCTGCCGGGTATGGCTTTAGCCTCCTCAATGAGCTTGGAGGCGTCCTCCCCCCGGCCCTTGGCATCCTTCACCTTGGCTGTGAGCTGGTTCCGAGAGGACCTCAGCTCGTCGGCCTCCCTCTTAAGGACCCTCCAACGCTCGTCCTTCTCCAACAGCTCACGGACCCACTTGAGCTTCTCCTCGTCCCCCCGCTTCCGAAGGTCCGCCTCGACAACCTCGGCGTTTTCACGGATGAAGGAAAGCTCTAACATAAGATGAGTATAAGAAACAGGGGATAATAAAGGCTATTCGAGGCAGTCGTCGCATAACAGCCGTCCATCGTAGTTTCTGAGGTTGTCCGAGAAGTTCTCGCAGCTCTCGCAGATCCCGGAGACCACCCCCTCTGACGCCGCATGAGCGTTGCTCAGAGTCCAAGCATACTGCTCCCTTATCAGAAGGTGCATGGCAGGCTCCAACCGCACGATGTCGAACTCGCTTAGCACCCCGATTATCCTGTCCTTGTCCGAGACCACCAGACGCCTTATGTCCCTGTCGCGCATAGCCCGCGCGGCATCGTCAAGGTCAGCATCCGGCCTTATGGTTATGAGAGGCGAGGTCATGACATCCCCCACTGGAACTTCTTCGGGGTTCCTGTTCTCGGCCACTATCTTTGTTATTATGTCCCTCTCGGTGAGTATGCCTATGCCGTCTCCCTTCTTTGTGACTATAACAGAGCTTATGTCGTTCTTCCTCATGACCTCCGCAGCCTCCATCACAGTGTCCTTTGCGTCGACGCAGATGACGCCGCGGGTCATAGCATCCCCGACCTTGAGTCCCTCTATGTCCTTCATCTCATATCACCGATTAATTAAAGATGGTGTTTTAGTCTAAATACACTCCAATTCACGGCTTAAATATGGCACTGAAATTCGACGTAAGAAGGAAGGACGCTGCTGGAAGGCTCGGCAGGGTGGAATTGAACGGGAAGAGAGTCGAGACACCCCTCCTGTTCCCAGTGTACAACCCCAACAAGCCCATCATACCAGTTGACGAGCTCGCGGGCGAGTTCAATGCGCCCGCGTTGATGGCCAACGCCTACATGCTGATGAAAAACGAGGCCGTGAGAGGCGAGGTTGAAGAGAGGGGGATGCACGACTTCCTCGGATTCGACGGGTTGATAGCAACAGACTCCGGCAGCTATCAGATGATGGTATACGGAGCCGTTGAGACCACCAACGCGGAGATCATAAAATTCCAGGAGAAGATAGGGTCGGACATCGGCTCCTTCCTGGACATACCAACAGTCCCGGACACCTACAAGCCCCGGGCACGGGAACAGCTACAGCTCACCCTGGAGCGTTCTGTGGAGGCGGAGAATGCAGCGTTCACAGTGAACGCCGCGGTCCAGGGAGGCAAATACGTCGACCTGCGGGCTGAAGCATCCAAGGCAGTCGGGGGAAGATTCGAACTGGCGGCCATCGGCGGGATCGTACCTTTGATGGAATCCTACAGGTTCGCGGAGCTCGTAGAAGTTATCGCGGCCGTGAAGGAGAACCTGCCCTTGAACACTGTGGTGCACGCCTTCGGCCTCGGGCACCCCATGCTATTCCCGCTCGCGGCGCTGCTGGGATGCGACTTCTTCGACAGCGCAGCCTACGCGCTGTACGCCTTCAACGGGAGGTACATGACAGACTACGGGACCGAACGGGTGGAGGAGCTGGAGCACATGGGGTGCACCTGCCCCACATGCAGGGAATATGGTGTGAAGCTTAAGAGACTCTACGGCGAGGACAGGGTAAGGGCCCTGGCGCGCCACAACCTCTACGTCTCATACGCGATGGTGGAGAAGGTCAAACAGGCCATCTCCGAAGGTAGCCTGTGGGAGCTCGTATGCCTCCAGGCCCGGGCCCACCCTAGGATGATGAAGGCCTTGGACGCTCTTATGGGACACTCAGGGTGGATCGCGGAATTGGACCCCATCACTAAGCCACGGGCGTTCTACCACACGGGCCGTGAATCGAATATGCGGAGCGAGGTGGTTAACGCCAGGGAGAGGATGAAGAGGATATCAACGGAGAACACCGTGGAACTGCAGCCGTTCGGCCAGGTCAACGAGGAACTACTTGACATCTACCCGTTCAACAGCGTGTGGAGCGTCGAAGACGAGCCCAAGCCGAAGGTGAGGGACATCCACAAGCTGAGGGCCATAATGGAATACCAGTATGGGAAGGGAGCGGGGACATTGATACCTGACAACGTGATCGTGAAGAAGAGCAAGAACACCCGGCGGATACGGTGGCTCTACGAGGGCAAGGAGATGACAGCCTCCGTCCGAGCAACAGACCATCTCATACTACCCAAGGAAAAGCTCGCAGTGAAGCTCAAGGAAAAATACGAAACACCCAAGCTCAGGGTCATATTATCGGATGACGAGGACGCGACACAGTGCGTCCGAGAAGGCAAAAGCGTCATGTGCAAGTTCGTAGAAGAAGTAGACTCCAACCTCAGATGCGGCGACGAATGCCTCATAGTAGACAAAAAAGACAACCTAGTAAGAGTGGGAACCCTCATGCTAAGCCCCAAAGAAATAAAAGACTTCAACCACGGCATGGCAGCAAGAGTAAGGTGAGAATTTTTAAATTATTTAAAGAATTCTTTAAACTGTTTTGGATTTATGTTTCTGACAGGTCCACGCCTCCGCCGTCGAAGAGAGAATCGTGGTCTGGAGGCGCGGGGGGGTTGGTGGATGATGGAGTGCTGACGATCCCTGTTTGGTCATTGTCGAGCGGGGGGCATTCGCTCTTGTCGAAGACTGCGCTGCCGTCATGGCATACGTAGATGGTCTGAGAAGTGCATCCGCAGACCAGTAGGACAGCCAACAGGGTGGAGAGCAGCCTCATGGTAATGTATTCGAATAGAGGGTATAAAATGTTTTTTTAGAGGACGCGGCCAGCCCTGGTCAGCCTGCAGACGCGGTCGGAGCAGACCTTCTCCAATGACACGTACTCGAACTCTGGCAGTGTGACGATGAAGTTGTCCAGGTTCCGCGTCATCGGATAGGGGACGTCATCGAGTTCGAACTTCAACCCTGATTTTGACTGCATCTCGTGGACGACCGCCTTCAAACCTCCTTTGGTAACGTCCTTGGCGCTGTTGAACCTAACCTTATCCAGGGCAGCGTACCATGCGTCGAATAGCAGCTTCGCCTTCTCCAGGCGTTCACCCCGCCCGCCCCAGATAGGTTCGCCCAACAACGCTATCACATCGTCTTTCACGGCGGTCGAGTCCCTGATGGGCTCGTCCAAGAGGAGTTCGCCGACGACAGTAAGCGAGCACCGCGGCTCTACATCCTCGTATAATGTGTTGCCGCCGATCAAGGGAAGCTTAAGGTAGTCCGCCTGTTCTACCAGGGATTCGAGCATCTCCTCCACCTCGGGTTTTCCGCCTATCAGGCAGTCCAACGCGAACAACGGCCTGCCGCCTTTCACGACAACGTCTGTTGCGGCGTGGACGAGGGCGCTCTTCAAGACCAGCCGCTTGGCGTAGGGGCCGTCGGATGAGATGAGCAGCTTTCCCTTGAATTCCACGCACGCGGCATCGTCCCAGTCGCCCACACCCATAACTGGATTGCACATACCATCCATGTGCTTCAGCCTGTCCCTTACCCAGAGTATGTCCTCCACGTACTTGCCGACCGGGTCAGCCATCCTCCAGCTCCTCCAGGGCAGGGCAGAACGGCGCGCGCTCGGCGTATCCTAAGCCGTATAAGGTGAAGAAGGGGAAGTCCCTGCAGACCTGGGGCCGGTGCTCGTAGGCTGTGCACCTGTCGTCAACCAGGAAGACACACCTGCCGTTAACCCGCCCTGTGCTCATCCTATCCCGGTCCACCCCGTCACCCAAGCCGGCCTCTTCCAGCCTCCGCACGTCCTCGCCGGTGAGGGGTGTGACCCGGAACCTGCAGCAGTTCCCGCACAATTTACATTCGAACCTGTCCCTGCGGTTGTAGAGGGAGTGCTTCCTCGCCCAGAAGGGAACGTTGATGATAAGCACTAATACCACCATGCCGAATACTGTCAGCAGAACCGTTTCCAACATCAGATACAAATTACACCCTGCTATTTTTATAGTCAAACGCTATAAGTTTTATCCGTTTTACGTCCGGGGTTTATATGGCAGCCAAGAAAAAAGCTAAAAAAACCAAGACCAAGAAGAAAGCCAAGAAAACCAAGAAAAAGAAGAAGGCTAAGTCGAAGAAGGCAGCCAAGAAGAAGCCCGTGGTGAAGACAAGGAGGAGGCGTAAGCTCAAATGCTGCAAGAACTGCCCCGACTACGAGTACTGCGAGGACCGGGGGGAATGCTGTGAGTACTGCGACTACTACCTGAACGGCAAGTGCATGTACGGGAGGAAGACAGGGGTGATACCTACCGTCAGCAACGACAGCATAGAGCTCCCAGACTACCGTGGAGACGACTACGGCATAGACGACTACGAGGCGTACGAGAGCATCTACGAGTAAGGCCTCAGGTCCAAGGAAACCCTCTTGAACGGGAGCTCCTCGACTATCTCACCCGCATGCTCCAAGACGATGGGGAAGTCGTCCCGGTATGTTTCTATCCGCGCGCAGTCTCCTTCGACCCTCACCCGAACCTGGGATAGGCCGAGGGAGCGCAGGAAATCCTCGGACTCCTCCACCTTAATGAGAAGTTCTTCCGTTATCTCCGTGCCTGAGGGTATCCTCGAGGACAGGCAGGCGCCGGAGGGCTTGTCGTGTCGGAGGCCGTATTCCAACGCCATCCTGCGGACATCATCCTTTGTCAATCCGAGCTCTGCCATCGGGCTGAGCACCCCCGCCTCCTGCAACGCCCGGTATCCTGGCCGATGGCCTTCCAGCTCGTCCGCGGTAGTGCCCTCCACGATGGAGTGAACGCCTAGTTCGCGGGCGACTTCCTTCAGCTTCTCGCTCATCATCCTCTTGCAGTAGTAGCACCTCTCATCAGGGTTCCTCCTGAAGTCCTCATTCGAAAGCTCAGTGTACCTGACTACCACATGCCGTATCCCGATGTGCTCCGCCGTCTCCCTGGCCTCCATCATCTCGGACCGGGGTAGCGTGGGCGTGTCAAAGGTGACGGCGACGGCATCTTCTCCGAGGCATTCATACGCGGCCTTGGCGAGGACGCTGCTGTCCACCCCGCCTGAAAAAGCCACCAAGACGCTCTCCAACCCTTTGAAGTAGTCGGCTAACATGACATATATATCTGTGACACATACATTTAAGGGAGTATGGATTCGAGGATAAGCGGGTTCTACAAGCTCCAGGCAGGCGAGCGGCTGGGGAGGGTCGTTGTAGAGTGCGGGATTTCAGACGAGGGAGCCAGGGCACTGTCCGAGGTCGGTCTGACAGTAGAGCAGGCTGACGGGATGATCGAGAACGCCATCGGAACGTTCGAGGTTCCCCTCGGAGTGGCTGTGAACTTCCAGGTAAATGGAAAGGACTACCTGATACCGATGGCGACGGAGGAGCCTTCAGTGGTGGCTGCCGCGAGCAACGCCGCCAAGATGGCGAGAGCAGGCGGAGGCTTCAAGGCGTCAAGCACCGACCCGATAATGGTGGGGCAGATACAGGTCATCAACCCTGCAGAGGACGCTGGGATGAAGGTGTTGAAGGAGAAGGAAAAGCTCATTGAGGAAGCCAACAGAGTCGATCCCACGCTGGTGAAGTTCGGCGGCGGAGTCAAGGACATCACGGTAAGAGATGTCGAGGGGATGCTCGTCGTCCACCTGCACGTGAACGTCGCCGACGCCATGGGAGCCAACGCTGTCAACACCATGTGCGAGGCCCTCGCACCCAGGATAGAAGAGCTCTCAGGCGGTGAGGTGGTGTTGAAGATACTCTCGAACTACGCGTTTGAACGGACCGCCAGGGCCGAATGCAGGATACCCGCCGACGCCGTGGGCGGAGAGGAGGTCGTGGACAGGATAATCTCGGCCTATGATCTCGCAGCGTCTGACATCTACCGTGCGGTCACCCACAACAAGGGAGTCATGAACGGCGTGACCGCGGTGGTGCTGGCAACCGGGAACGACACCCGGGCGGTGGAGGCGGGCTGCCACAGCTACGCCTGCAAGGACGGGCGATACACATCCCTTACCCGGTGGAGGAGGGACAAGGACGGGAGCCTGTTGGGCGAGATGGAGATACCCGTCGCGGTAGGGGTGGTGGGTGGAGCCACTAGGACCCACCCTGTCGCCAGATCTGCTGTGAAGATATTGGGTGTGAAGACCGCCCGTGAGCTGGGCGAGGTATTGGCAGCCGTTGGACTAGCGCAGAACCTGGCTGCGTTGAGGGCGCTGGCCGCGGAGGGAATACAGAAGGGCCATATGAGACTTCACGCCCGGAACATCGCCGTGACCGCGGGAGCAACGGAAGACCAGGTTGAGGAGGTCGCCGGGCGGATGGTCGATTCGGGCAGGGTGAGCGTCGACGAGGCCAAGAAGATAATCGAAAAGCTCTAGTCGTCTGGTTCTATGTGAACTATAACGTCCTTTATCCCCTTGAACTCTTCCTTCAGCCTTTCCTCGAGTTTCTCCGTGAGGTCGTGTGCTTCCTTGACGTGCATGTCCGGGTCCACGAGCATGTGAAGGTCGACGTATATGTTGCTACCCCAGCCCCTGGTCCGCACCTTATGGCATGAGCGGACGCCGCTGACCGACCTTGCTATGGATTTGACGTCCTTCTCGTCCAAGGGCGAGGCATCGCAGAGCACCAGGCAGGAGTCCTTTATTATCCTGTAACCTGTCTTCGCGATGTATGCGCCGATGAACAACGCCAAGGCTGTGTCGACCACAGGGTATCCCGCGCGCACGGCGAACAATCCAATTATCACGGACAGTGAGGTCAGTATGTCGCTGCGGGTGTGAAGGGAATCAGTGACGAGTATCCTGCTGCCAAGCTCCAGGCCCCTCCGGTTCTCATAGGAGGAGACGAGAACGTTGACTACCACGGTGAACGCCATCACAGCGAATGCTGCTGATGTTATCTCCGGTGTGACCGGGTTTAGGACCCGGTCGAACGCGCCCTTCAATATGCCGAAGGAGGTGAGTATCAGCAGTAATGCGATTATGAGGGTCGCGAACGACTCTATCTTCTCATGTCCGTAGGGGTGGTCTTCGTCGGGGGGCTTGTATGCGAATGATATCCCCACCAAACCGATGATGTTGGATGTGCTGTCGAAGAGGGAGTGAGCGGCGTCCGCCATCATGCTAAGAGAGTTAGCCAAAAGCCCGAAGAAGAACTTCATCAGAGCGACGAGGAGGTTCAACGCTAGGACAAGGACCAAAACCCTCTTTACCTCATAGTATTCCTTTTGCATCTCTACTTGGTGGTCACAACACACCCATCATCCGTTACGACGAGCGTGTGCTCGTACTGGCTTACCATCCCCTTCCCGCGGTCGTGTAGTGGCGTGTATGCTTTCAGTATCTCGGCCTGTGTGAGCTGGTTCAACACCAGGTTAAGCTTCATCGGGTTTATCTTCCCCGCGTACCATCTGGCAGCGAACGGCAGGGCCTCCCTTTCTCGGACGGCCTTCAGCAGCATACGCGCCTCCCGCATGCGCGTGGGCTTCTCATCCAGGAGAGAGTATATCTCCGCGGTGGTTGACTCTATCACGTGGCCTGCTCCATCGGTGGCGAACGGCTCGAACGCCAAGGCCATGCCCTCCTCCAAAGTCCACTCATAGGGCACTTTTATGTTGGGGACGCTCAAGCCGGCGTGCAGGTCATATTGTTTAAGCTCATGGCCTGTGAGATTCTCAACCGGCTTGAACCCGGCCTTGTTGAGTATGGACTGGACTGTCTCGCCGATCTTCCGCACCGACACGCCAGGCTCTACAACCTTGATCGCCTCCTCCAACGCGAGCTCGTTGGCTTCCAGCATCTTACCGTACTCTCCGGTCAAGTCCACTGTTGTGGCGGTATCGGCGATGTACCCGTCCACGTGCACTCCGACATCCAGTTTAACCACTTGATCTTCCGAGAACTCGAAGTTGTCGTCGTGTTTGGGGGTGTAATGGGCTGCGACATCGTTCACCGAGATGTTGGTAGGGAACGCCATCTCCGCCTTGAACTCGTCCCGGACACGGGACTCTATCTTCTCCGCGACCTCAAGGCATTTCACCCCGGGCTTGATCATCTTAGCCCCGTGTGAAAGCACCTCGGATGCTATCTCGCCTGCCTTATTATATGCTTTAAGCTCTTTATCGTCCATCGTTGCTCAATTTAATGGTGTACGTCATTAAAAATCGCCCCCTCCTCGAACCTTAGGGGATACCCGAATATCCTGGCGACCTCCAGGTTGGCCCTTGCGTGTCCTGACAGGGCCGAGGACCTTATGCGCCCTCCTGCAAGAGCAATGTAGGGCATTATCTGGTCGACCATGTGAACGTCCAAAGGTCCGGGGTTGGCGAGTTCGGACAATAGCGTATCAGCTGCTTTCCCCCCGACATCCTCCGCCTTAATGCCCCTCTCCCCGAGGGTGCAAACGCCCTTCACCGAATTCTCGCACACGGCCACGGCAGTGAATGAACTGCCTACAGACTGTGAACCAACATACTCCCGGTGTATGCCCGATACATCATGATGCGGGGATACCATCTTCAGGAAGCCTTTCACCTGCCTTCCGGCAACGTCCCTTTCCCTAAGCTGGTCCGATGCAACGCTGTAAACGTCAACACCCAACAGTTCCCCGGGTTCCATGAGATCCAATAATCGCCTGTTCTTCCACGGCCTGACACGGACCGATATCCTGCCCCCTCCCCTGGGGTAGAACCCCCGTTCCAAGACATCGAATTCAACTTCACATCCCATCCGTTCCATGAGGGGTTTGAACGCATGGTGGAAGTAGTCGGCTGAGGGGCTCCAGTTCACGTCCGTCCCGCCGGACAGCTCCAACTCAACCCTGCCGTCAGCGTGTAATGCTATGGGTAGTATACACTGTAGGACGAGGGTGACAGAACCGGCGGTGCCCACGTCAACGTCAAGTCTCCCGCCCATTATATCCCCTGGTGTGAAGCACACCTCCATCGAACCAGCCTCCAGTCCAGTGGCTTCCCCGTTGCAGAGTTGCAGGGCAGCCTCCAAGGCCTTCAGATGCTGAGGCATCAACCCGGGATTGGTCCTGCCAGCCCTGATTTTGCTTATCCTGACAGGCTTCCCTGTCAACGCGCTGAACGCGACGGAAGACCGTAGTATCTGGCCCCCACCCTCGCCGAAGGACCCGTCGACTTCGATCATGGTTTATTAATCCCCAGCATATGGTATATATCATGTTCATCGTCTTAGAAGGTGGAGATGGCAGCGGCAAATCAACCCACTCTAGGATGCTGGCAGAGTGGTTGAAAGAGCAGGGTAGAAAAGTTCACTTAACTGCTGAACCAACACCTGGAAGGATCGGACAGTTCATACGTGAAATACTCTCTGGAGAGGTTGAGGTGAGCCCCAGAACGCTTGCGTTACTGTTCACCGCCGACCGCGCAGAACACGTTAGAGAGATTGAAGAGGCTCTGTCTGAGGGGAATACTGTCGTCTGCGACCGATATTATCATTCGACGATCGCATACCAGAGCGCGCAGGGAGTCAGCCGTGAATGGCTCATAGAATTGAACAGTTTCGCCCCCGAACCAGACCTTGTGGTGTTCTTGGACGTTGAAGCGCGCAGAGGCGCACTGCGAACTTCAACAGGAGAAGTCTTTGAGAAGAAGGAATTCCTTGAAAAAATCAGGGAGGAATACATGAAGTTCAAGGGATTGAAGGTCATAGACACCAGCAGGCCCAAGGAGAAAGTGCAGGAGGACATCAGGAAAGTTGTGGGCGAACTGCTCTAGTCCCATTCGGTTAGTCTCTTTTGCGTGTATGTGAAGTAGTCTTCTGGCTTGAAGCCTTTCATCTTATCCCTGTCTTCAGGTAATGAGTAGATGTTGACTGTGAGCTTCTCCCGCTCGCTCTCCTCAAGGGACTTAGCCAGCACAGACACCTCACCAATGTCTTTCAGCCCTTCACCTGTCTTTACCTTCACCTTGAACTCGCTCATCCGTATCTCCGGGTAGTCCAGGAGCAGATACCCTTCCTTTACGCCATGGTCTCCGGCTATGGTGGACTCCACAGCCCGGCTGTTCTCTGACAGCTCCTTCCTCGACTCCCCCGTCAAGGAAACTATCTTCTCGGAGAACACATCCTTGAACAGCCTGCGACCGTCCAGCCTGGACGTTATATCCCGCACATAGCCCTTCGACGACCTCATCATGGCCATCAAGCCTATGTCGTCCAATGCCGCGAGCTGGAAGGCCTTGTCCCTGGTGTCCGCGAGCTTGAGCAGGGCGTGGGTCATCATAGACTCCGCAATCCTCTTGGTGTGGTGTCGGTAGACGGTCTGGTACATCAGGTTTCGGTTTATGAGCAGGGACTCGGCAGCCTCCAAACCACCCTCCTCAACTACCACGGAGCCCTTCTCCAACCTGACGCTCTGAAGCATCCTCTCGACGTCCGTCACGCCATATGCGACGCCGGCATAGTAGGCGTCCCGGACGAGGTAGTCCATCTTGTCGACGTCGACCTCGGAGGACAGCAGACCCCCCAGCCTACCCTTGCCTGCAATGAGCTCCGCGACATCCGAAGGTTTCACCCCGCCCTCCCTGAGGACGTCGGAGACCTCCGACTCCAACACGATCCTCCGGGACTCTTTCTCATGGTCGAACCCGTAGCACCCCATCACGTCGAATGTGTGGCTGAACGGGCCATGGCCCACGTCATGCAACAGGGAAGCGGCTTTGAACGTGATAGAATCCTGTTCGGACAGGCCGATGCGGTCCGAGAGATGGCCTGCCAGGTGGTAGACTCCGAGGCTGTGCTCGAACCTGGTCGAGTTCATAGCAGGATATACAAGGTAGCATAGGCCGTTCTGCTTGACGTTCCTGAGCCGCTGCATGAGGCCGGTGTCCACAAGCCCGGTGAAGAACCCGTCCAAGCCTATGTTACCGTGTATGGGGTCCCTGACAACCTTGGAAGCCATGGTAGTAACTTTATTACCATCCGTTAATATGTACTTACCATGTGGTCTGAGAGGCACAGGCCCTCCTCCCTGGACGGTTTCATCGGTAAGAAGGCCATCGAGGAGGCGAGGGTATGGGACGGCAAACCGCTGATTGTGGCGGGCCCTACCGGGACAGGGAAGACCCTTCTAGCCAACCTCATAGCTGAGGACCGTGGCTGGGAGCTCGTTGAGGTGACCGGAGAGAACATCAAAGAAGCTGAGACCATCGCCAACACCGGCAGCTTGTTCGGATCCAAGAAGCTCATACTAGTAGAGAACGTGGATTCCATAAGGGACATCAAAGCAGTCGCTTCACTGGTCGGGAAGACGTCGAATCCGATCATACTAACAACGGAGGACTACAGCAACCGGAGGATCACTACCTTGAAGAAGAAGTGCGGGAAGATACAGCTGAGACGGCCCCTGCCAGCCTCCATAGTTAAACACCTTAAGAGCATATGCGAAGCCGAGGGTGTGGAGGTCGAGAAGGAGGTTTTGGAGAGGGTTGCCAAGGCCGTTGGAGGAGACATAAGAGCCGCCATAACAGACTTGGAAACCCTGGCAACCGGCAGGAAGAAGGTGACAGAGGAGGATATGGGAGAGCTGCTGGTGGAACGGGACAAGGAATCCGACATATACAGGGCTTTGAGCGTCATATTCGGGGGCCGGGACTTCCAGAAGGTCGTCTCGTCCACCTGGGACATAAGCGAGCAGCCCCGGGACGTGCTATGGTGGGTGGACGAGAACACCCCAAAACTCTACAGGAGCAAGGAGTCCATAAGGGACTCGTATCAGAGCCTCAGCAGGGCGGACATCTACCTTGGCCGGATAATGAGGCGGCAGTACTGGGGCTTCCTCAGGTACGCTAACGTTTTGATGACCGCAGGTGTGAACAGCTCAAGGCCGGAGAAGATAAACTTCACACAGTACAGCTTCCCAGGGTATTTCATGGCCATGAGCCGCAGCAAGAGCGCGCGGAACCTGGAGGAATCCATATCCTCCAAGATGGGTCCAGCCCTGCACGTCTCAACCAGGGTCATGAAGAAGGAGTACATACCACTCTACAAGCACCTGATAAGGAACGAGAGGGTGGACCGGGAATCCCTGAAAGAAGAGTTCAACCTGGAAGATGAAGAGGTTGACTACCTAAGCGCCTGAACCGTCGGCTCCCACTTCAGACGACTCAACAGCGTCAACTTCCTCGTCCCCGTCCATTATGGCCTTCAAGTCGTCGAAGCTTATCCTCTTGCTGGTCTTCAGCTTCTCCTTGGCCTCGACCGCCAGCTGGGCCTTCTTCTCATCCTCTCGCTTGGCCCTTATCTTCTCCAACTCCTCGGCGTATGGGGACATCTCCTCCTGGATCTTCTCCATCTCCTTCCGGGCCACGGTTATCTTGTCCTTGACGGGGTTGACTATCTTGTACTTTTCGATCAGCTTGTTATGGCTCTCATCAGCCTGCTTCCGTATCTCATCCACCTTGCTGTATATCCCCACCGCCTGCAGGTGGTATTTCTCGGACTCGTCGGCCAACGCCCTTATCTCAGCGGATATCCGGTCCGTCTCATCATCCAATGACTTGAGCTCCTCGTAGGTGTCCACGACCTTCTTATGGAATTCCGTGGCCTCCTTAGCAGCCTCAAGACGCTCCTGGAGCTTGAATATGCTGTTGAACAATGCTATCTCCTTATCCAGGGGTATGTCCTTTGAGAGGAGCTTCTCCATGTCGCCTTCGTACTTGGACATGAGAGAGGAGTCTGTGCCGCGGGCGCTGCGGTTCAACTTGTCCCGCTTCTCCTTGCTGGCCTTTATGGACCCGGACATGGACTTGATCTTGTCGTTTATCTTCTTCCGCTTCTCCTTCAAATCCGATATCTTGCCGTTCAGCTCGTCCCGCTTCTCCCTCAGCTCCCTCGCCTCCTGGGAGAGCTTCTTGCAAGCCTCGTTACCCTCGTCCCGGACCTTCCTCAGGTCGTTTATCTCCTTCTGGTGGGATTTAACCTCGGAAAGGAGATTGCTTATCTCCTTCTTTTTCTTGTTCACCTCGGTCCGTAGAGCGTTAATCTTGTCTTTCAGATCTTTCTCGTTCATGATTTGAGTTCACCTAGGCGGCCCAGCCAGTAATCACGGGCTTTCTTGTGTTCGTCGATCAGGTCGCGGACCTTAGCGTAGTGGCTTTGGCTCTTGACCTTGAAGGTCGACTTCAGTTCCTTGAGCTCTTTTTCCGTTTCCTCCAGCTCCAGCCGGTATTTCTCGCCGCTTCCGTTCTCGTCCAGCCAGTGGAGGAGCTGGTCCTTCTTCTCCTTGAGCATCTGGACCTGCTGCATCTTCTCGACCTCGTCGGAGTATTCGCTTATGAACCGGTCGTGCTTCTCAACCAATGCTTCGGCAAGTTTCTTGGGTGAAAAATCGCTCATTCTAGCATATGATAAGTGAATCTTGCCATAAAAAGCTTTATCCCTCCCTTATGACATAGAAGATCCTCTGCAATGCCGTCAGGTGGGACAGTACAGCCACCAATATCACGGCATATGTGAGGTAGACAGGATCAGCCAAGCCGAACAGCATACCGGCGTATATGACGCCCAGACGCTCGAAACGCTCCATCAAGCCGCCGATGTTCCGGAGCTTCTCCGGGTCGGCTATCACATGCCGGTGGTCTGCGTAGGCGGTTATGAACGAGGGCATCAGCGCCCCGAACAGGAGGAACAGGAAGAGAAGATGATGTGATAACAGCACCTCCGGCGTGGACCGCAGGTAAAAGTACAAACCAAGATACAATGTGAACTCCACATACCTGTCCACCACACCATCCAGGAAGGCGCCCAGGTTAGACACACTATCCGTGACCCTCGCGACCGTGCCGTCGATTATGTCCATGAACGCGCTGAAAAAGAACAGCAGAAGACCCCAAGCCAGGCTTCCATTGTACAATGCCATGAATCCTCCCAAGGCAGGAGCCAGAGAGAGAACAGTCCACACGTTCGGAGGAATGCGCAATTTGCTGAACAATATGCCGATGCGCACGTCGACCCCGCGGGTCCTATCCCTGAAAGACGCCTTCAACATCCCGATTACCTTGATACAAATATTTCACCCCACAACTATTAATAAGATTCTGAATCGAAGCCTTAGAAACTAATAAACAGCAGCTGCCCAATATTAGATTGATGGCAGGCGAAGTCAGAAAGGACCAGAGTCAGTCGAGGATAATCCTCCCAGCGGATGCGCAGGGTAGTGCAGCAGGCAAACTTGAGCTGATCGAGAACAGCCCATCTCGGGTAAGGGAGCTACGAACTGCTATACGAGTTAGGCTCGAACGGGAAGGCGGGCAGGTCAAAGGCTTTCCTGAACGCTTCGCAGACTATCTGACAGGAGACACGCCAGACAGGAGGGAGCGGGCGGTATTGCGCGGCATACTGATGTCCGAGGCAATAAGGCTCCGCGAACTGTCCTCTTCTGGGACTCCCATACGCGGCACCCTGAACGAGCTCATATTGGAGTCCGCAGACTTGGTTGCAGAACGCATGCATGAGCCTGATTTTCAGACGCGCAGACAGTTCACGACAGGAATGGCATTATCTGCCTTATCCACTGTGGTGGATCCAACGGGGACAGTATCTGGTTTACTGGGTGAGATGCCGGAACAGGAGATGCCACAGCATACTAGTAGTGTGCCTGGTTACTATAAAATGTTCGGGTTAGAGGACCTTGTAACTCCTGATGGAAGATATACCTATGAGTGGGGAGTCAGAAGGGAGAACGAGCGAAGGCAGGAAGGCTACAGTGAAACTCAGATTAGGCCACTTCATTTTGACACGGTTTGGTGGGCTGCCCGTGTCGAGCTACAGGCAGTGGTAGGTGATGAGATTCAAAGAGGCCATCCTCGTGATGAGGCTCTGGAATGGGATCTCAGGCTTGTTATCGGATCAAAACACTGGTCTCCATTAAGCGTACTGGAAAAGCATGCAGGGGGTGACGACAAAGTTGACCTAGAGCTGATAAGATTACAGGCACGCCCTGAAAATCTTAACAGACATCCGCCCATATTCACGGCAGAGGGTTTGAAGCGCGCCCGTAGCATGTTGCGCAGAATCGCTTCGATGCCTGCAGCAAGCAAGGAGTTGACTGAAAGCGTCAGAGAAGCAGCCCAAAGAGAAAGAGAAGACGCGCACAAATCGGGGAAAGAGGAGGTTGAAGCCAGAAGAGATTACCATGTAGGCGACTCCTCCTTCAATGGTTTGGAGCCTGACGTAAAAAGCGGACAACACAGGGACTGGTTCGAAGGGAAAAAGAAGGGAAAAATGGAGGGTTTGGCAGATAGATACCCTCCTTTTTGAATTCCACCTGCCTATCTTTCACTCTCGCCCTTAATGAACTCCTCAACCACAGCCTTTTTAACACGTTAGGTTGGCGTGGACAACCTGCACCCCAAAACAGCTAAGGTGTTTTGGGGGGAAAAGACTGGCGGAAAATGTGTGGGGTTCGCTTCACCCACCCCACTGTTACCTTAATGACTACCTCTCCCTCTCGCCCTTGATGAATTCTTCGACCATCTCCCTAGCGACGCTGTCCGTGTATTGTATCATGGGGGACTTCATGAAGTAGCTGCTCGGGCTGGTGAGAGTCCCCGAGACGCCCCGGTCCAGTGCGAGCTTTATGCACCTTATGGCATCCACCATCACGCCCGCGCTGTTAGGGCTGTCTTCGACGTCCAATCTGAGCTCGATGTTCAATGGCACGTCCCCGAACTTCCGGCCCTCCATGCGTATGAAGCAGAGCTTCTTGTCGTCCAACCATGGCACATAGTCGGAGGGTCCGATGTGTATGTCATCCGGGGGCAATTGCGTTGGAAGCTGGCTCTGGACGCTCTGGGTCTTCGAGATCTTCTTGCTCTTCAGCCGCGTGCGCTCCAGCATGTTAAGGAAGTCCGTGTTACCCCCGACGTTCAACTGGTAGGTGTGATCCAGTTTGACACCACGGTCCACGAACAACCTCGTCAGAGTCCTGTGAACTATGGTAGCTCCCACCTGGCTCTTTATGTCGTCGCCGATGCACGGAAGCCCGGCCTCCCGGAACATCTCATCACCGTCCTTGGTGCTGCAGATGAACACGGGCATCGCGTTGACGAAGGCAACCCCTGCCTTCACGCACTCGCCCGCGTAGAACCGTGCAGCCTCCTCCGAGCCGACGGGCAGGTAGCACATGGCCACGTCCGCCCCGGATTCCTCCAGCTCCTTCGCAACATTCACTGGGGCCTGCTTCGGGTCGACGGTGAACTTCTCCCTTGTCGTGTCCGCGACACCGTCCAGGACCGGGCCCTTCTTCACCTCAACATCCCAGCGGGGGACATCGCTGAATTTCACCGTGCAGTTGGGCTCCGCGAAGACCGCCTCCGAAAGGTCCGATCCCACCTTCTTGCTGTCAACGTCAAAGGCCGCGACGAACCTCATGTCCTTGATCATGTAGCCGCCGAGGCTGTTGTGCATAAGCCCCGGGATAAGCGGGTCCTCGGCCCTGACCCCCTTATAGTATTCCACGCCCTGAATAAGCGATGAAGCGCAGTTCCCAACCCCTATGATCGCGACTTTTATATCCTTATTAGCCATGATTAATACAGATATTTAATCATATATAAATATTTTATGGTTGTAAAACAATGGCTTCGGGAAAACCCATGAACCGGCTGAGGCGCAAGACGACCACAGAATGCCTCTGGCCCTACATACTATCCCTGATGAAAGAGGAACCCATATACGCCTACGAGATACGCGATATGGTAGAGAAACGATTCGGATTCAAGGTGGGCCAGGTGACAGCCTACATGGTCCTCTACAAGCTGGAGAAGGAAGGATACGTGGAGACGGAATGGCGTCAGGTTAACAACCGGCAGAGGAAATACTACAAGATAACACCCCCAGGAAACAGAGCATTCAAGGATGCGAAGGAATACCTGAAAGAGGCCTCAGAGAGCCTTTAGCAGCGGAGCCGCCAAGGCAACTGCCTCCACGGACTCGGGCTGCTCCGTCACGACCACCAGGTTGTAACCGAACGCCCACCAGAGGATCAGAACAACGACTATAACAAACAGTGCGACCGCGATTATCACAACCTCCCACAGGGGAAGGGTCTCGTCTATCTTCTTCAGCACGTCGATCATTTCATAAACTAATACCCCACAGGAGTTTATAAGCCAGAGGATTTCAGCGCCTCCAAGGCGGGGAGCTTCACCCCCGCGAGGAAGTCGACACACGCCCCTCCACCGCTTGAAACGTGGGTTATCTTGTCGGAGACGCCGAGGTTCTTGGCCGCCGCCACCGTGTGACCGCCGCCGATTACGCTGAAGCTCTTGGACTCGGCTATCGCCTTTATCATCTCCTCCGTCCCGTAGGCGAACTTCTTGTCCTCGAATATGCCCAACGCGCCGTTGGCGAATGAGGTCTTGGACTCGTTGATGAGCTTCTTGTACAGCTCGACCGTCTTGGCGCCGATGTCGCTTATCTTATAGTTCGTCGGAAGGTCTCCCACGTCGATCTCGCTCCGCTCCCCGCTCTTCTCCACCGCAAGGTCCCTGGGCAGGACAATCCTGTCCTCGTACCTGTCCAGCAGCCTCTTAGCCACTTCTATCTGGTCTACCATCTTCTTGCCGCGGATGAACTCGATGTTGGGCTCGCCAATCCGGTAGTCCTTGGCAGCCAGGAATATGTTCGCGACCACACCCCCCGTCAGTATCCTGTCAGTGCCGTGCTCCAACGCCTTCTCAGCCACCCGAAGGCTGTCATCCGCCTTAGTGCCGCCCAACACGAACGATATGGGATGCTCGGGGTTCTCGAGTATGCCGCCGATGATGCGGACCTCCTTCTCCATCAGCCTTCCAATACACGACGGAAGAACCATTGGGAAACCAACCACGGAAGGCTGGCTCCTGTGGGCGACGGCGAACGCGTCGTTCACGAAAAGATCGAAGAGGGGCGACATCC
This sequence comes from Candidatus Altarchaeales archaeon, assembly GCA_014727915.1. Classification (GTDB taxonomy): domain Archaea; phylum Altiarchaeota; class Altiarchaeia; order IMC4; family SCGC-AAA252-I15; genus WJMO01. Next base: position 57,100 of record WJMO01000008.1, read on the forward strand.
TCTGCACCATCACCGTCTTGGCCTGGACGTCCGCAGGCCTCTTCAGAACCTCCTCGCTGTAGAAACGCAGGTTCTCCAAGATGATCACATCCCCGCCGGAGAGGTTCTTAACGGCATTCTGGGCGTTCGAGCCGAAGATGTCATCCACGTAGGCAACGTCCTTCCCGACTATCTCGCCCAGCCGCCTGGAATGCTCCTTGAGGGTGGTGAAATCCTCCTCCCCCGGCCGGCCCTGATGGGCGATGCAGACAACTGCGGCATCGGAGTCGGTGAGCTCCTGGATGGTCTCCCTGTGGCTAATGAAACGCCTGTCATCAAGGAAATCCCCGGTATCGGGGTCGATGGGAGAGTTCAAGTCCAAACGCAAAAGCACCTTCTTACCGGACACGTCAACGTCGTCCAGGGTCTTATAGCCGTTAAGCATCGCAAATCACCGGAAAGGATAATATAATTTAAAGCAGAGTATTAAAACATGGAAGTGTCCGATGCGATAGCGAACCGGAGGAGCATACGAAAATACACCGGCGAAGAAGTATCTGACAATGACATCAAGGCCGTCCTGGAAGCCGGCAGGTGGGGTCCCAGCGGACTGAACAACCAACCCTGGAAGTTCAAAGTACTGAAAGGCAAGGTGAAGGACTCGATCGCAGAGCATACAAGGTACGGACACATCATAGAGGCCGCGCCCGCGTGCATCGCAGTGTTCCTGGACGTGGAAAACAGCTACAACCGGGACAAAGACCTCCAGGCAATCGGGGCGTGCATCCAGAACATGCTATTGAGGATACAGAGCCTCGGATTAGGCGCGGTCTGGCTGGGGGAGATACTCAACCAACGGGAGAAAGTCGAAGAAACCCTGGGAGTCGAGCATGAGCTCATGGCCGTGATAGCATTAGGCCACCCAGGCGAAGAAGGGAGCTCAGACAGGAAGGACATGGGCGAACTACTGCTGGAATGAGATTCTACCAGTCCCTCGCAAGGTATTCGTCCTCCGAGTTCCCCTGGTAGGTGGGCTCATCCCTCCAATACTCGATGATCTCCAGCATGTCCTTGCCTGCACCCATCTCCCTGAGAGCCTTTTCCTGGTAGTTCAAACAATTCCGCTCGGCCTCCGCACCACGGTAGGTCTCACGGTCGGTGTCAAGCCTGCCAGCAGCCACGTCCTCCCTGTATAAACCAGCGTGCTTGCTGTCATGTGCTATGCACCCGGCATACCATAGGGGATCGTCAGACCACGTCTTGCGCCCCACGTTGAATATGAACTGGGAGCCTACGACCTGCATGGCAGACCTCGCACCCTCGTTTATCAAATCGAGATTGTCCCGAACCTCATCGAACACCGAGGTCTTGCTGAGCAACTCCAACGCGGCCCGAGTCCTCTTCCGGAAACGACCGCTCCCATAGACTTTGAAGCCATGCATCTCCTCTGTCCGCGTCAGCGACGCGATCTCGAAGACATCGCCTGTCTCTCTGAGGGTAGACCCCAACTCAGAGAAATAACCTCTCACTGCGGCGGGAACCAACACGCCCAAGGCACCGCCAAAACGCTTCAAAACAGGGAAACTGCCAACATCCTCCCGCTCCCCGCCACCCTCAACAACCCTATGGGCCATCCTACATACAATAGAGGGAAGAACCCGAATAAGTATGAAAAACCGGATAATCTGGTTTAAAAGCCAGTAATGACAGAGTCTAATATGAGAAAGTACGCCACGGACCAGGGACAGAACCCAACCCTAAACCCGGCCGTAAGGAGATACCAAACCCCCAAACAAGAGCCGGCGGAGATAGCACCCTTACAGCAAGACCCAGATGCTTGGGCTGAAGGGTTGGGCCAGGGCGAAATCCCATTGAAAAGCCAGGAACACGGAAGTTTCAAGTTCCCATCAGTAAATGAGAAGGGAGTTTTCCAGGGAGCCTACAGCCTAAGATACCCCGACGGCAGGGGCCGGATCGTTGTCCTAAGAACCACGACAAACAAGGATATTGACACAGACGTGTCAGTCTACGACGTAGACCCGGCCGCGAGAGAGGAAAGAAAAGAAAGACTCGGCAGATTCTACAGGGTAATCGCAGTAGGGGGCACGTCACAGCTATACCTTGAGGATAGAGGCGATAAAATGGGCTGCTCCGGCATGGCAGGCGAAGCCACTAGGATACTGGAAGAGGACGCGGTAACAAAGGGAACGAATCATATGCGGGTTCTGGCAGAGGACAGATACATCGCCATGCTCCAGTCCAGGGGATTCTCCCTTGAAGACACGACACCCACCACAAAGGGGAAGAGGCTGATGACAAAAACCCTTGAGGAGACGGGCGGGACTGACGTGGGCACACACCACAACTTCAGGGTCATGACAGGCGACGGCGAACATATGATAACAAAGGCAATAGCGGGAAAGTGAGCCGTATTATTAATAAACCCTTATTCCATTATCTCAACCCCTTCAATAATCAGGAACAAGATGAATGGAGTGGTTGAGGGCGCTGCCGCAGGCGCGGTTGCCGAGGGTTTCGTTACGACCCCCGAGTTCCAGATGAGCCTCCTCCTATTCGTCTCGCTTCTCGGATACATAGTGGCATCGAGGATAAACCAAAGCGTAGTAATAGGGGAGATCATCGTAGGCCTTCTGATAGGGCCCAGCCTGCTGGGTTGGATAACATACACCGACTTCGTGGAATCTCTAGCCCACCTGGGAGCAGTGATATTGCTGTTCGTCATCGGGTTGGAGTTCAAGCTCTCCGGGATATACAAGCCGAAATACATAGTAATCGCATTAGCAGGAGTCATAATACCCTGGATAGGCGGATACTATGTGGCAGAGTTGTTCGGGTTCGACTTCAAAGGTGCCGTGTTCGTCGGCACAGCCATGACCGCCACCTCAATAGCCATCACAGCCAACGTGCTGAAGGAGATGGGGAAGCTGAAGACTAACGCGGCGGAGGCCATAATAGGCGCAGCCGTCATCGACGACATCCTCGGCCTGGTCGCCCTGGCAATCTCCAACCAGGTCGTCCAGGGAGAGGTATCATTGCTCGTGGACGTGATGATACTGTTGAAGGCGGTTGGATTCCTGGCTGTGGGAGCGTGGCTTGGCCACACATACCTGCGGACGATAATAATCGACATGGACGAAAGCGACTTCGGCAAGCAATACCCTGAGTTCGTGTTCATAGTGGCCATGATGATAGCGTTCCTGTACAGCATGGCAGCCGAGTACATGGGCCTGTCAGCCATAGTCGGAGCCTTCCTAGCGGGAGTCAGCCTCGAAGGAATAAAATTGAAGCACAGCAAGGACTTCCAAGACGGCGCCGAGTACCTGCACATAATATTCGCAGCAATATTCTTCGTATCCCTAGGAATATTGGTTGACGCCCACCAGGTAACAGGCGAGATAATATTCTTCACGCTGGTGCTGTCTGTCGTGGCGGTGATCACGAAGGTCTTGGGGTGCTACCTGGCAGCTATAGCCCAGAAGATACCGAAACACGACAGCCTCGTCATCGGATTCGGAATGTCGCCCCGGGGCGAGGTGGCGATGATCGTCGGCCTTATAGGCCTGACCGCGGGCATAATAGACCAAGGCCTGTATGTGGCGATAATATTCATGAGCCTGCTCACAACCGTCCTAACCCCGATCGTATTGAGGAACTGGCTCTACAAGGAGTCTACGACTTAGGCAACGTTATGTTACCCCGCCTCGCCTGCTCACCTATGAAGGCCTCCAATCTCATGAACACTGCGCGTGGGTTCGATTCCTCGACTTCCAGGCTCCGTGAACTGAGATTCTTTAGTCTCTCCTCTCTCTGGCGCCCCAGCACAAACGGAGATTCCACTGGCCTGTCACGTTCCTCCTTGCGCATACCATAAACTCTGTCGCTGCCGAAGTATTCCTCGCTGGCCGCGGTCTGGACCGACCTCTTGGCCGGCCCGTAGTACAACATCACAAGAGGTGTGAGCGCCTCCCTAGCATCTTCTGTCAGAGTACCGTCAGGGTTGCACCTGTTCGTTGCAAAGGACTGGACGACCTCCTCCGGCCCATATTCCCTGCCCTTGCCTATCTGAAGGCCCGAACCCATGAGGAGGGTGTCCCTGTCAATCTGGGACAGGCCTGCATACTCCTCCTCAAGGGATTTTGAGAGGCTAACGCCAGGATCCGCGCCTGGTTCCTGACCGCTCCTATTCCGCTCCACCATCACTGTAATAGAGATAGTGAAGGCATTGAATATATCAGTTTTCCCCTGCTCACCCACGTCTTTTTTCCATGTACTACATATGATTGGCTGATGCTCGTGGAAGACCTCCAGGTTGCGGGAGAGTTCAGGGACATGCTCAAGGGCATCGGAGTCAGCGAGCTCTACCCCCCGCAGAAGCTGTCCGTGGAAGCGGGAGCCATGGAAGGCAGGAACATAATACTATGCACGCCAACCGCCTCGGGGAAGACCATAGCCGCCGAGCTCGCCATGATGAAGGCTCTGGAGAAGGGGCGGAAGGTAGTGTACATCGTGCCCTTGAGGGCGCTAGCCTACGAGAAGAGCATGGAATTCCGGAAGTACGAGCGGCTGGGGTACCGCGTCAAGCTGGAGGTTGGCGACCTGGACAGCAGCAAATACAAGAAAGCCCCGGAATTCGACATAATCGTCGCGACCGCCGAGAAATGCGACAGCATACTCCGGAGCAAACCCGAATGGTTCAAGGGAACAGGTTGCGTGGTATTCGACGAGATCCACCTCATCGCATCCGACCGTGGGCCTGTGTATGAGGTGCTATGCAGCAGGTTCCGGAACCTCTACCCTGACGTGCAGGTCCTCGGGCTGTCAGCGACCATCGGCAACGCGGACGAGCTCGGCGACTGGCTGAACGCCGAGGTGGTGATGTCGGAGTGGAGGCCCGTCGACCTGACGGAGATGGTCGTTGTGAAATCCGATGAGGACCTCGTTAGCGTGGTCCGGAACGCTTTGAAGGGCGGGCAAGCCATGGTATTCGTCAACTCGCGCAGGAGCGCCGAGGCAGTGGCCGAACGGCTGGGCATCGCATTGAAGCTGGAGGTTGATAACACCGGCTTGGCTGGCGAGATCGAATCAGCGATCAACCCGCCCACAAGACAGTGCAGCCGGCTGGCATCCTGCGCAGTCAAGGGCACCGCATTCCACCACGCGGGACTGGTGAACAAGCAGAGGGCCGCAGTAGAAGAAGCCTTCAAAAAAGGCGATATCAAGGTCATAGCCGCCACGCCAACACTCGCGGCAGGCGTCAACCTCCCCTCGAGGACGGTGGTATTGAGGGACGTGAAGAGATACACCAACACGGGCATGGACTACATAGACGTCCTCGAGTACAAGCAGATGGTCGGGCGCGCAGGCAGGCCACGCTATGACGACCGGGGCATCGCGATAACAATGGCCAAGGACGAAGACGAGGCGGAATACATAGAAGAGCACTACATCCACGGGAAGCCCGAGCACATCTACAGCCAGCTGGGAGTGCACCCCGTCCTTCGTTTCCACACGCTCGCCTCCATCGCCTCAGGGTTCACACGCACACAGGATGCTCTGATAGAGTTCATAAGGTCCACGTTCTTCGGCCACCAGTACGGGGTCAAGGCGGATTTGGAGGCCCTGCTGAGACAGGTGGCGGGGGAGCTCATCGAGTGGAACTTCATAAGGGAGGAGGGGAGGTTCCTCCACCCCACAGAACTTGGCAAACGGGTTAGCGAATTGTACATCGACCCGCTGACGGCGCACAACTACCTCGACCTGTTCAAGACAGCCGAAGACGAGGAGAGGATGGAACCGCTCGGGCTGTTGGAGATCATGTGCGATGCGGTCGAGATAACAAAACTTCCGATAAGGAGCAAGGAAGAGAGCAAGCTGTGGGAGAAGGCCTACGAGGTGGAGGACCAGCTTGTCAGGGACCTGGGCGGCTTCGGATTGGACTATGACTTCCTGAACAGGTTCAAGACCGCCCTGCTTTTCGAGGACTGGATAGGGGAGAAGACCGAAGACGAGATACTGGAGGAGTACGGGGTGGCGCCGGGGCAGCTTAACATGCGCTTGCAGAACATGGAATGGCTATGCTACGCAGCCGCCGAACTAACGAGGCTAACCGACCTTCGAAGGGCTCAGGTGAGGTTGAAGAAGCTGGAGACCAGGATCAAATACGGCGTACAGGAAGACCTCGTACCCCTCGTGAGCATAAAGGGCATAGGCCGGGTGAGAGCGCGCAAACTGTACAGGGCAGGGATAAAGACGGTGTTGCAGGTGAAGAAGACCCACGAGGACGAGCTAGGCAAGATAATAGGCAAGAAAGTAGCGAGGAACATCAAGGAAAGCCTATAATATATTTACATAATAACTTTACGATGGAGCCGCTCGCCCACTACATGCTGCCGGTGGTGTTCATGCTCGCCTTCAACCCCAGAACAGACAGGAGGACTGTGTTGAAGTACTCGCCGTTGGCGGTCCTCCCGGACATCGACTTCTTCTTCGGCCATGCGATACTGCACAACATATTCGCACCAGCACTGATAGGGGTTGTCGTGTATCATGTGACAAAGAAGAACAGGGAGGCCCTGCTGCTCTCGCTGTTCTTCCTATACAGCCACCTCATACTCGACCTAGGGTTCGTCGCCCTACTCTACCCGGCTAAGGCGAACGTTATCTCCCTTGACTTCAACATCTACACGAGCCCCGGGATGGCCAGGAACATGTGGGGGATGATAACAGGGGAGACTGCCATGCACGAGAGCATATTGAAGGCCGACAACCGCATCCGGGCAGAACCCATCGAAGCGGCAGAGAACGCGCCCATGTCTCCGGTGTTCACCCAACTCAGCCTCATGCTCATACTACTTGCACTGCTAACCCTGGCCTTCAAACAATTCAAGGGAAAACACAGATAATTTATGCTCTAGTATAAACTATTTGAGTTTGTCCAGCAGTATGCAGGTCTTGCATTTTTTGGTGCTGGTGGGCTCCCCGCATCGTTCGCACGTGCCCGGGCCCTTTCCCCTCTCCAGGCCCTTCATGATGACTGTGAGTTCGTCGGTGCTGCGGAGCATCTGGTACTTGCTCCCGGGGTGCCGCTTCTCCAGGTCGTCTATGAGCTTCTTGGCGGTGGTCCGGTAGGAAGAGCTCGAGTAGGGGCATGGATTCCGGGTGTGGGGCAGCCTCATCAGCTTGGCATATAGTCTGATCTCCTCCTCAGGACACTCCCGGAGGGGCTTTATCCTCGGGGTGAAGGGCTTGTGACGTGATACTCCGACTTCAGGGCCCAATCTCGCCATCCGCTGCAGGTCTCCGCGGACGAAGTTCATGAAGGCGGTTTGGATCTCGTCATCGAGGTTGTGGCCGGTCGCGACCTTCGTAGCACCCGCCTCCCGGGCGTAGTCGTTCAATACCCGCCGCTTCAGCACCCCGCAGACGCTGCAGGCCTGGATGCCATCGGCCTTTATCCCGCCTATGACCTCGTCTATGGACAGCCCGAACGAGTCCTTGAACGAGAGGACATGATGGTCCACTCCGATTCGCTTGCAGTACCTGGAGGCCTTGGACAGGTTCTTGCCCCTTATGCCCTCGTCGATGGATACCGCCAGCATGGAGGTGTGGGGTATGGGGGAGGTTATGTCGTTCAGCAGCTTCAGGCAGGTCATGCTGTCCTTGCCCCCGGACAAGCCGACCATGATCCTGTCTTCCTTATCCAGCAGCCGGTTCTGGCGGATGGTCTTCTTCACCCTCCGCTCGAACAACTCGATGAAGTGCTTCTCGCAGAGCCAGTGGCCGCTGTAGCGCAGCTCGAATACCCCCCTGCCATTGCAGTGGTGGCATCTCATCTTATCCCATAGGCGTCTTCCACCTTTTCCAACAACTTATCTGTGTATTTCACGCTCTCTTTGATGACTTCCTTCGTCCTCTTGAAAGCCTCCGACGGGGTCTTGTTGGCTGCGAACCGGTGCTTGCCGCCGACGCTGTCCAACAAACCGATGTCCTCGAAGTACCTCAGCCACACCTGTATGTTCCGGTCGGTCATCCCGAAGTCCCTGCGCTTCGACTTCCGGGACGCCCTCAACTGGGCTATTCCAGACTTCACCTCCGCGGTAGTCAGGGAGACGTCCTTGGCCCGGGCCATCAGAAGCACTTCCATCATGTCCCTGGCCACGTCGGAGGTCACGCCGACGCTGTCCAATAACAGTTCAAGCAGCTCCCGCGGCTCTTCCGCCAGCAGCGCCGAATCATCATACCATCTCAGCTTGATGTCAGCGATGAGCTCGGCCATCCTAGAGCCGGCCCCCCGACCCAATATAACAGCGGATATGCCGTTTTAGACGGGTGAATTGCCGTTTTACTGTGTCATCGTCCATGGGATATCAGTTATATAAGGGTTGATGAGGTTATTATAAGGATGGCTGACAAGCCCATACTCGTCGAGAAGTTCAACGAAAAGTTGGACCTGGACGGAAAGATGAGGGAAGGCGGGATCCTCGCCAAAGTCTACCTGGAAGTCCAGGGCAACGACCTGGAGGCGGCCAAGAAGGCGCTGGAGAACACCATATTCAACAAGTTGGGTGCTGAGGAGAACGTCAACCTGCTGGAGGTGAAGATGTACGACATCCTCAAGGAGGAGGGAGACCACTTCTCCGGAGTGTCCGAGATACATCTGGTAGCGGACGACTTCCGACACTTCATAACCACCATACTGAGATACGGGCCTTCGGCTGTGGAGATAACCGAACCCGAGGAGGTCACCTTGAACACCGAGCAGATGCACAACATCGTGGCAGACGTCAGCGACTTCACCCACATGTTCAGCCAGCAGATAATTTCCATGCTGAAAGACCCTGAGAGGAGAGCGCTCCTTGAGAAGGTGATGAGCGAGAAATAGGCTTTTTATTCGCCTATTTTAAAGATTTAATAAAATGAGGTGTCTTGTCTTCCTGGTTCTGTTAGCTGTTCTGACATCCACCGCCTCCGCCTACGTCATATCCGACATAGACGTTTGGATAGGCGAGGACGGGTTCAGCTGGATAGAGGAGAAGATAGTCTTCAGGGGAGATGGAGAATCGGGTAGGTTGCAGCTCCCAGCCCTGTTAGACGACATCTCCGTATCAGACAGTAGAGGAGACCTGGACTATAACCTGAGCGAGGTGGAGGGCCGCAGCGAGGTCAAAATCTACTTCAGGGAATACCTGGAGGAAGGGGATGAGACTACCGTCTCCTTGAAGTATGGCACCCACCATCTCACGAAGAAGGAGGAGAGCGTGTGGAGCTTCAGGTATCAGACCCCAGCAACCGCCAGGAAGACCATCGTAAGGGTAACATACCCTGTGGGCGCCCAGATACTGACGTTGAAGCCCGAAGACCTGCTGAGGACCTATGTGAGAAACGGGGTGTGGCTTTACCCCCAGGAGGACTACTTCAACCTCTCGACCACCTACCGGTACGGGGGTGTGAAGCCAGATCTGACCACCACTACCACCACATTAGCCAAAGAAAACGGGGGAGGGCTCATCTTGGACGCCGAGGCCATAATACTCGTGGGGGTGGTGATAATCGTTTTGGTGGTATTGGGAGCCCTCTTCACCATCTACAAGGACCGTCTGATGGGGAAAGGCAACGGTTCCATGACCGTGAACGTGGCAGAGGACGTGGTATCCGACGCCAAGGTCGTTGACGGCAAGGTCACATACGACATAGAGGGGTCCACCAGCGACAAAGGAGATAAAACAGTCAAGGAATCCGTGCTCAAGATGCTGGAGGACAGCGAGCTCGCCATAGTCAAGCTTTTGGAGAACAGCGAGGAAGAGGAGATAACACAGGCATACATCTACAAAACCACGGGAATCCCCAAATCAAGCCTTTCAGACATTTTAAAGCGCTTAGAGAAGCGTAACATCATAGAAAGGCGTGTTTCAGGACGTGTTAAGTGGATAAAGCTCAAAGATTGGATTATTGACTAAAATGAGGCCATTCGAACGTTATATGGAGTCAAATGGGCTTTTCGAACTTTCTATTATATATTATGGTGTTTTAGCCCCTACTGTTCAACCCCAGATATAAATTGGGCCGCGTGTAATCTTAGATGCTAGAAACCCTAGGGGACACCATGCTTGTTAAGCGTGGTGTCGCCGAGGAGGATAGCAAAATACTAAAAACAAAGGAGGTAAAGCAAAAGATGAAGACCTTGAAGCGTGTTGGCTCTATCGCTGCAGGCGCTGTAATGCTTGGGGCAGCAGTCTCAGGCGCAGTGAGTGCAGGGATGGACAGCACCGGATTGACAAAGGACTTCTTCTATGACGCTGGATACAACCCAGTAATCCAGATTGTCTTAGGAGAAAAGGGTATGGCCACAGACGCCGTAGCAGGCGGCAACATCGCCGCAGTGATCGGTAACCTGGCCTACACCAGTGCCGAGGCGACAGTCGACGGCGGATCAGCCAGCGGAGCAGTAGTTCTGGGCATATCCGCCAGGGGAGCCACAGGTAAGTTCGAGCAGTCCTACAACCCGACATCAGGCAACACTCGCTTGATTAAGGTTAACAGAGACTCCGACACAACCTATGACTTCTACAACGACAACGAAGGACTGTACTTCAACCAGAGCGCTGGAGGAGCCATTAAGGGCACCGACGGTATTGAAACCTACACCCGCGGCGAGTTCGTGAGCTACAGCTTGGCTTGCGACCAGCAGGAGAGGACAGAGGCAGGTATCCTCAAGAAGGGAACCTACAACAACATCCACTGTCTATTCTGCCAGACGCTCTGTCTGAGCGCCCTGGAGAACCCGGAGCACGAGCTGGAGGAGTCCATCTCCATAGACTTCAACAAAATAAAGTACTTTGAAGACGGTCTAGGGAAGGACGACGCCGAGGCTCTTGTGCTGAAGATAGAGAGCAAGGCCGTGACCTACATCTTGGACGCTGGATTCATTCCAATGAACAAGATAATAGAGAACGGCACATCTGACACGATAGACTTCGAGTGGAGGGGGCAGTTCATCCTCTTCGGCGAGGAGTACTACGTGAAGGATATCTCGGGCACTGACAAGATATACCTGGCTAAGGGTAAGATATTGGACGACATCTCCTCAGAAGGTTACACCTCTGAGTACATGGGATACAAGTTCAAGATCGACCACCTGATCTACTCAGCAGAGTACGAGGTAGCCGGTATCCTGTTGGACGTCGAGAAGCCAGACGGCACGGTAGTCCAGACCCAGATCTCTAAGATGGCGAACGGCATCGTCGACGACATCGAGATCGCAGGAGTATACGCCGAAGAGGCGGACGCTGTTGCGACCGCGAGCATAATCGTCTACGACACGACCACGAACGTCCTCTTGGAAGACGGCAAGGACCTGGAGCTCGGTGGCGAGGTCAAGAAGTACTGGAAGGTCAACATGGTATCCGTTCAGGCGAACGGAGCCGCAGTCGACGTATCCGAGTACGACACGGCCACAGACGCTGGTAAGGTATTGTCCAACGTGACAGTACAGTACAGGCACAGCATCGAGCTAGGCGTTGGCGAGGCTCTTGAGTTCCCGACCACCTACAAGGTTATGTGGGACGGATTCAGGACCAACGACTACACGGAGAGCCCCTGCAGCGGAGCTGGTGAGGGAGACATAAAGATCGAGCGCGAAGGCAAGTACCGCGGCTTGGTCAGCTTCACCGGAGACGACGGGCAGAGGTACAACGGAGTCTACATCGACCAGGGCCCCTACAGCGAGGGCGACATGTTCGTCATCGACGGAGGACTCTACGAGTACGACGACGCGAACGAGCTGACGACAGACACCACAGTGATGAAGGTAACCTTGAAGGACCTACTGAACGGTGGTAAGAAGACCTACGACCTGGACGCGATCGGCAGCGCTACATCGTTCACGATGTACACCTACGCGTTCGAGGAGTCGACCGACAACGACGCTGAGATCGTAGTAGAGCCAGACTCCGAGAGGAACGACTCCGACGTATACATAGGCGCCGGCCCAGCCGCATACCTATTGTACGACGGTGGAGACCTCTACGCAGTAGTCGACAACGACTCGACCGCGCTGACGTACAGCAACGCCGTAGCCTTGTTGGAGGGAGAGACCATAGGTATTAACCAGAACATCTTCAGCCCCAGCAACTCGCTGCAGAAGTTCGAGATGGACGACGGCAAATTGTACATGACCGTAGTCAACGAGAACAACACCTATGACTTGAACGACGACCGCGACAGCGACGGGACAGACCGCCTGATACAGTTGCAGAACGGAGAGGACGAGTACCTGATAGTAGACTTCTACGACAGGGACTTCAACGACTCCGAGGACACGTACTTCAGCGAGAACGTCCTGACGTCAGGGAACGCCTTGGACGTGACTGCAGCTTTAACCGACCCGTCATCTGGTCCATCAGCGACCACAGACTACGGTTACAAGTGGCAGGACGAAGAGGACACGGTTGCAATCACCCCCGAGGGTGGCCTAGTAGCGACCATCGACTACGGTGGAAGCCGCGAAGTCGAGGCAGTGACCGCTTGCGTACCACAGGACATCGTCTACGCGACGATCTTCATAGGTACGAGCGAGCAGGCCACGACCATCGACACGACCATAACCAAGGAGGATGAGGGCACCGAGAAGACAGTAGGTTGCTGTACCTACCTGATCAAGGAGTTCGGCGTCTCGACCAGCGGAGTGTCCGCTGAGTCCGTGATGGTGAACCCGATCGTCGGTAACCTCGTCGTACCCGAGATAGCAGCTGACACAACCAAGAACCTGATCGTCGTAGGCGGACCCGCAGTCAACGGACTGTGCGGACTGACCAAGGACGAGATCCAGGCCGCGAGCGGACAGTACGTCGTCAAGAAGGACGGCAACAAAGTCTACGTCGCAGGTTGGACAGCAGCTGACACGGTCGACGGTGGAAACGCCTTGATCGCGTGGTTACAGGACAACGTCCACTAAAGCGCGTGTCTGAAAACCCGACCCCCGGAAGGGGGTCAAAACCCCTTTTTCTTTTTTTTATTCTGAAACCTGTTTCCACATTTAACCATGTCTCCGATAATCCTATAACATGCTATACCTCATAGGCATGGGATTGCACGACGAACGGGACCTCAGCCTGAAGGCCGTCGAAGCCCTCAGAGGCTGCGAGAGGGTGTACCTTGAGTCCTATACCAGCTGCTTCAACGGGGACATCAACCGCCTACAGGAGATGCTAGGAAAGGAGGTCGTCCTGTTAGATAGGAAGGACCTGGAGGAGAACCCCGAAGAGAACGTCCTGGCAGGCGGGGAAGTCGGGTTGATCGTGATGGGAGACCCGATGGTAGCGACCACACACAGCGACCTGGTCTTGAGGGCGCGGGAGAAGGGCGCAGAGGTGAAGGTGATACACTCCTCATCCGTCTACTCCGCCATCGCCGAGACCGGGCTGCAGATATACAAGTTCGGCAGGACAACCACCATAGCCTACCCGGAAGGCGACTACTTCCCCAAGAGCCCGTATGAGGCGCTGAAGGAGAACCACATGAGAGGACTCCACACACTACTGTTGTTGGACGTGAAAGCAGACGAAGGACGTTACATGACCGTGAACGAGGGAATAAAATACCTGCTCATGATGGAGGAGTCGTGCCTGCAGAACCAGTTCAAAAAGGACAGCAAATGCGTCGGAGTGGCCAGATTGGGGGGAGACACAGCGATAAGATACGGGACAGCAGAGGAAGTGATCAAGGAGGAATTCGGAGGGCCTCCTCACATCCTCATAGTGCCCGGTAAGATGCACTACATGGAAGAGGAGATGCTCAAGGCATACGAGGTCTAACCGTTCCGGATACGGTCTTCCATCTCCTTGAGGTTCCGTTCGTTGTCGAACGCGCCCACTACCGCCCGGAGTTCCTCCCTGCCCAATCCCCTCAACTCCTTGGCGGATTCTATCATGTTAGGCAGCGCCCTTACGATGTTGTCAACGATTGTTATGTCCGCTTTCTGGGCGGTCCGCGACAGGGGGTTCAGGTCAACGGCGATGACCTTCTTCCCCATGTCCTTCAGCTTCTCGGTGCGGTCCCCGTCCTCGAGCATCACCAACACCGCATCCGCTTCGAGTATTGCAGTGTCGGACTTGGAGCGTTCGCTCTCCAGGCCAGGCACGGTGTTCTCCTCCACGCCAACACCGTATACGGTGTCAGCGCCGGCAGCCAGCAGCACATCCCGTATCCTCTCCTCCCGGTCCAACGTCCTGTAGAACAGGTTAACCTCCAGCTTAGCGCCAGTAACCCGGGCTAAGACCCCTATTTCAGCCGCTGAGAGGGCTGCTGAATTGCCATTTACCGAGATGGCCGGTTTTTCAGCCGCCAGAAGCAACGCAGAAGCCGCCGTGGCCGCCTCACCAGCCTGCTCCCAGGTCCTCTCTCCCAGCAGGTAATCGAAGGCCTCTCCCCGTCCGTGGGCGATCAGGCCGGCAGAAGCCACAACACCCCTTTCAAAGGCGTCTGTGAGCCTGTGCCGCAGGTCAAGTGACATCTTCCGGGGGTGGGAGACTGGGACAGTCATGTGATAACCAATAGCGACATAACGTTTATAAACCGGTCTTACGTAGTATATGAACGGTCAACGGTCACAGCGGAGGGGCCACACCTGCACTCATTCCGAACGCAGAAGTTAAGCCCTCCAGCGATTAAGACGGTACTGCATAAGATGTGGGAACTCTTGGACGCTGTTGGCCACCCCACTATCACAAACTCAAGCCCCACCCCCTGATTCCTATTCTTTCTAATGTAAAAGGCCGAGGGCGTAATTCATAACGATGGACTGCAGGGACATAGTCGAACGCATACTATCCGGGGAGATCGACAGCCGGGAGCGGTTGGAGGACGAGAAGAGGGAGTACGCGGTCAGGCACGGGCTGGACAGGTTCATCCGCAACAGCGAGATACTGTCAGCAGCTACGCAGGAGGAGATGAAGAGGATACTGAAGATACTCCAGAAAAAGCCCACCCGGACCATGAGCGGCGTCGCGGTAGTGGCTGCCATGACCAGACCCCACGAGTGCCCCCACGGGAAGTGCAGGTACTGCCCCGGCGGCCCAGACTCGGATGTGCCGCAGAGCTACACGGGAAAGGAACCGGCGACGCGCAGGGCGATACAGTACGGGTACGACCCCTACCTGCAGACGACGTTCAGACTGGCTCAGTTGAAGACCATCGGCCACCCGGTTGACAAGGCCGAGCTGATCGTGATGGGGGGTACGCTGACCGCCCAGTGCCTGGACTATCAGGAGTGGTTCGTGAAGGAATGCCTCAGGGCCATGAACGACTTCGACAACAGCTACGCCAGCATCAAAAGAGACGGAGAAGAAGAATTCATATATAATTATGAAAAATCGGTTAAAAGATTCAATTATATTGAAAAAATCCAGGAAGAGAACGAGTCATCTGCTGTGCGTTGCGTTGGGATGACCTTCGAGCCCCGGCCGGACTGGGCGAGGAGGGAACAGATAGACCTCATGCTGGGATTCGGAGTCACCCGCGTTGAAGTGGGAGTGCAGAACCCCGACGATAGGATATACGAGGAGATAGAGAGGGGCCATACGGTGGAGGACGTCGTGGACGCCACCCGAGAGCTTAAGGACAGCGGACTCAAGGTGGGATACCATATCATGCCTGGGCTGAGAGGATACGACCCGACACTGGACCTGGGAGCGTTCAAGAAGGTGTTCACAGACGACCGGTTCAAACCGGACATGTTGAAGATATACCCTTGCATAGTCATGGAAGGCACCGACTACTCAATGAAGTACAGGACTGGAGAGTTCACCCCATTGACGACCGAGGAGGCCGTCGAAGTCATCGTGAAGGCCAAATCGATGATGCCCAAGTGGGTGAGGACCATGAGGATAATGAGGGACATACCAAGCAACATCGTCGAAGCGGGCATAAAAGCCAGCAACCTGGGCCAGCTGGTCCACGACGAGATGGAAAGGCAGGGGATAAGATGCAGTTGCATAAGGTGCAGGGAGGCTGGCAGGCACCTGCGTAGGGGAGTGGAGCCGGACATGGACTCCATAAAGCTGCTGAGGGAAGACTACAGTGCAAGCGGCGGGACTGAGGTTTTCCTAAGCTTCGAAGACGTGGAACTTGACATACTAATAGGGTTCGCACGCCTGAGGACCCCCGGAGAGCCGTTCAGGCCGGAGATAACCGAGGATACGGCGTTGATAAGGGAGTTGCACGTCTACGGGCCGATGGTGGAATTGGGTGAGAAGCCAGAGTACGAGTGGCAGCACCGCGGATACGGCGGCGAGCTGATAAGGGAGGCCGAACGCATAGCAGCCGAAGAATTCGACAAGACCAAGCTGACCATAATATCAGGGGTGGGGGTGAGGGACTACTATCGGAAGCTGGGATATGAGAGGGACGGACCCTACATGAGCGCTAGAATAGGCCAGTGAAGAAGTAATAGGTCATCTTCACCAAGGGTATGACATTGACCAGGAGCAGGAGGATCATCAAACCCACCATCGTGTATAAAACCCGGTCTATGCTCACCTGCGAGACGCGGAGCGTTGAGACGAACTCCTTGAGCATCCTGCCGCCGTCGAATGGTATGACCGGCAGCAGGTTCACCAAGGCGATGTTGACGTTGAAGAACGCTATCCAGACCAGAGTGTTTATTATGAAGGACATCACGGGTATGGACAGGAACACCCCCGCCTTCCCGGATACCCTCATGTTCTCGAGTATGTAGACCCCAAGGTAGCCCCTACCCGGCTCCTCTGGATTGTGCGCCAGGGTAAGCTCGTAGACTCCGGTGCTGGCGTTCACCACCGCAGTGTCACCAGGCTCCAGATTCGCGGTAGAATTGCGGAAAAGATCCAAGTCGGTGGTTGGAAAACCGTTCACGGAGTATATGACAGAACCCTCGGGTATCACCCCGTCAGCCGGGTAACCCTCTATCAAGCCGATGACCTGCATGCCATCCGAGTAAACGACACCCGCGAATAGGGTGGTCAATGCTATTATCAGAACGACCGCCGAGGAACCAGCCACCAGGTTAGCGAACGATCCCATCGTGAAAACCCGCATCCTGTCAACTGTCGTCTTCCGCTCTAGCTCCTCCTCGTCAGGCTCCACAAACGCCCCTATAGGGAGCGCCAGGACCGACAGAAGGCCCGTGGACTTAAGCCGCACCCCGGCAACCCTCGTGAGTATGCCATGGGACGCCTCGTGGGACACTAAGGTCACGGCCAAGGCAATAATCGCATACCACCAGGGGATGAACAGGTCATATCCTGGGAAGGATACGCCGACGTTGCCGCCTCTGGAGCTCGGCATCAGGGGGGATACGCCAGGCAGGTCCGTCTTTCCGAACATTATCTCCATCCCATGGGAGGCCATCAGATAGACCATGAGCGAAGGCAATCCGAAAACGCCTATGAGAACGGACGCCAGCTTGCCCAACACCATGGTAGAAGACACGTAGAACAGGACCACGGTGGAGGCGAACGTCAGCCAAGGAGAGTCTATCCGGGGAAGGAAGAACGCCATGGCGGAGGCGAGGACAAGGGAGGCGAACGCATACTCGGGGTTCTGCAGGAACAACGCGACCGCAGCGAACAGCACGCCACCCAGCAGAACGCTCCTGGGAAGGTTCTTCTTTGTCTCGGTCCTGAGGGACAGGTAGTAGGCTCCCATGCCCCCGAATGATATGAATACTGAGAAGTCCGCGAGGAACTGCCAGAATCTGGGCTTGAACTTGGCTATCGAGTCGATAACTCTTATGCCGTGAGAGGACCTTATTATGAAAACCAGCCCAAGGTACCGCTCATAGCCGGACCTAACGAGCATTAGGGAAGCTGCCATGAAAGCGGCTATAATAGCATATCCTGCGAACTCCATCTTACTTTTCCTTCCTCCTGACGACCACAAGGTCGCCCAATGTCAGGTCCTTCTTCTCCGAACCTGTGACTTCCTCGTCGTCTTCCATATGCCGGACCAGGAGTCTCACCCCGAGCTTATTCTCCAGCTTCCGCGCCACGCCAACAGAGGGCTCCATCTTCTCGAGCTCGATCCTGTGTATGAGGGAATGGGGCTCGTTCACCGCCCTGCCAAGGTCTTCCTGCTTCCAACCCCTCTTCTCGCGGGCGCTCTTGACCTTTGGACCGTACCCGTCGACGAGTTCGTATTCCCCTTCCATGCTGAACCCGCTGTCCTTTTCCTTTTGGGGCTTGGGCTTCCTGGGCTTGGGCTTCCCAGCATGCCTCATCTCCTTTACCACTTCCCCGTGGCGTGAGCACCCCCTGCAGGCGGTCACGACGCCGCCCTCAAGACGGACCTTGAAACCCTCCTTGACAGGTTTTCCGCAGAGCTCGCACATCATCCTGATGGAGAGGAATATAGTGTAAGAAAATATAAAAGAGGGTGAAATATATGGGAAAAAGCCCAAAATATCCATATGACAGGGCGGAAGGCATTTAGGGGGTACAGGTACCGGAGGGAACGCGGGGTCGGAGTGTACCAGCCCCTTGAAAGGCTCGGTCCTGAAGACGACTTCGACCTCCTGGGAGTGTCAGACGGGTTCCCGCAGATACTCGGAGTAAATGGTAAAAGCCCGTATAAAGGGCCTAAAATGGGGCCGGAGTGGATCAATGTGATGAAGACCAGGAGGGGATGCCTGGAATGCGCCGTGACGCCCAAGCCCACCGTTTTGATGGCTGAGGTAAAAGACGGTAGGTTGGTGCAGGGAGTCTACGAGCAATCAGGAGACAAGTTCTTCGATGCCGAGACCGGTAAGACCTACAGGATAACGGGGGAACACGAGGAGGTTTTTGTGAATGATGTTCTCAGGGATGGGCAGGTGAAAAGGGATTATGTGGATGAGAACGGGGGTAGAGTCTGCCTCGGCCGGAGGAAAGACGGCAGGGCTGTGAAGCTAGGATTGGAGGAGGTAAGAGAGCATGTGGAAGGGGGAAGCTCGAGGATGAGGAGAAGGCAGGCACTCCTATACGACATTATGAAGAGGGTGAGGGTCAGGGTGGAAGTCCAGAGAAAGAACGACGGGGGCGAGCCGGAGGTCATTGAGACACGGCACCTAACGCCCATGAGGAGGAGGGATGAGCGGGTAACGGTGAACTTCAGAGCGGACGCTGGTGGTGAGGTCAACAGGGATGTGAGGGCAGTCAGCGGCATACTGAACGCGCCCACACCATGGGAGATGCACGAGAGGATTATGAAGCTCAGGGGCGGGGAAGCCAGGGTGGTGGGAAATCTGCTGGAAGCGATTCAGGGATGGGCCGACCTGGGAGGGCTGGTAGAGAACAGCAGAGTGGTCAGTCAGTACAGGGGAATCTTGGGTAAGAGGAGCAGTTGACTACTCCTCCTTGTAGGCTGTGTAGTTTAGTATCGGGTTGTCGAGTATGAACGCGTTGGGGAGGGTTATCTTCACCCTGTCCCCTGTTATCAGTTTGGTGTTGCTCATGGTGATGGTCTTCACCGTGCCCCGCACGCCCTTGACCTCGATGTCGTCGCCGACGAGGAAGGGCTTGTTCACGAGTATCAGGACCCCTGAGGCGAAGTTGTTGAGGGTGTCCTTCAAAGCGAACCCGACTATGAAGGAGCCCACGCCGAAGCTCGTTACCACCGCGTTCACGTCAACTCCCAATACAACCAGGACCACGGCCAATGTGGCCAGCCACATAACAGTGACGACACTCTTGTGGGTGAACTTCTCCAGGGTAGGGTCGAATTGGGTCCTCTCGAACAATCGCTCCAGGAACGCGTTTACAAAGGCTATGAGGAACCTGGCGGGAACAACTATCAGCAAAACCAGGAAGATCCGCTCACCCACCAGGTAGATGGCCTCCCTGACCTCACTGTCCGAAAACCGTATCATTTCTTATCTCCAAGCTTAAGCTTCTCCTTTTTCTTCTCTTCAAGCTTGTGCTTGGCTTCCACGATCTTCTTCTTGGCGTCGTCTGAAGCCTGGTCCTTGGCTTCGACGGCACAGCTGATCGCGGCGGGTATTATCTTGTGCTCGCACGGCATCTGGGTTATGTTCAGGTATGAAGGCGACATTATCTGCACCCCCGAGTTCGTGAACTCTGTGATTATGTTCCGCATGAGCTTGGACTTTATGCCGACCATCGCGGAAGGCTTGTCTATGTACCCGTTGGCCTCGTATTCTACGGTATAGTCGTTCAGCCCCCTTATCAGTATGAAAGGCTTGGGGTCTTCGAGCACGCCCTCAGTCTCCCCCAGTGACTTCAGCAGCAGGTCCTCGACGACGCCAGGGTCCAGGTCGTAGCCGAGAGTGAGGTTGACATGCAATATAATCCGGTCCAGTTGGCTGTAGTTCACTATCCTCCCGTTCAACACCTTCAAGGCGGGTATAGAGACTATCTCGTCCTTGATAGTCTTCAAATGGACGAACAAGAGCTCCAGGCTTACGACATCCCCGTATACACCGTCTATCTCGACCCTGTCTCCCTCGCGTATGGGGCGGGTGGCGTGGAGTATTATGCCTGCGACCGCGTTTCCGATGGTAGTCGTGGAGGACAGGGATACCAGCACGCCGATGCCGATACCTATAAGGGCGATTATCTTCTGGTCTATCCCCTTGACGGAGAGAAGAACCAGTAGGAAGGTGACCAGGTAGATTAGCGAACGCACTAGGAACCTCACCTTCAGATAGTATCCGCGTGGTATGTCGAAGTTCTTGTATAAAACCAGGAGTATCTTGCCC
Source organism: Candidatus Altarchaeales archaeon (assembly GCA_014727915.1). Lineage (GTDB taxonomy): Archaea > Altiarchaeota > Altiarchaeia > IMC4 > SCGC-AAA252-I15 > WJMO01. The sequence continues at coordinate 77,825 of WJMO01000008.1, forward strand.
GTGGAGCCCAATGCTATCTTGGCGGCGGCAAGCCAGAACACAAACCATAGTAGGGTGGGCAGGTGCGGCCTTAAGAGCTCGAACAAGGGCTGGAGGTCCATGTGAGGATATTACATAAAAAACAATAAATAACCGATATGGGCGAGCGAATCCAGTATTTCCTGTTGGCTTTGGCCCTTCTGGGAGGATGCTACCTGAGGACGGTGAACATCGGCCTGCCGGTTCTGGGGGACGACGGCAGCTACCTTTACAAGAGCAAGGAGGTTTATTCGGGTTTGAAGGCCTATGAGGAGGTTTTCCTAGGTCATCCGCCCCTCAACCACGTCCTAACAGCATATGCGTACAGGGTGTTCGGGGTTGGCATAGCCTCCGGGAGGCTCTCTTCGGTGCTGTTCTCGATAGCCTCAATACCGCTTGTGTTCATCGTCGCCAGGAGATATTACGGGTTCGAATCCGGTCTTCTGGCAGCTGCTGTATTCAGCCTATCATATGGTGTGGTCCACTTCACCAGCCAGGCGCTGCTGTACTCTGAGGCATTGTTCTTCAGCCTCCTGGCAACGCACCTGTTCCTATTGGACGGTAGGAGAAACTCGGCTCTCGCAGGGTTGGCTGCTGGCGTGGCAGCCTGGGGTAGGATGAACAGCATTGTCGTGTTGGCCGCCATGCTGGCATACTCCCTGATAAAGCGGGAGCATGAGAGGGTGCTGCCCGTCGCGGGCGGTTTCATATTTGCAGCCGCTCCAATGGCGCTCTTGTATCCAGTGGATGGCCTGCTCGACCAGATATTGTTCTATCACATGGCGAAACCGTCCTTCAGCCTGGCAACGAAGCTGAAGTACCTCCTCACGGTAACAACCTCCTACTACCCTGTGATATCGGTCATCTTCGTTTCTGGCATGTGGATGACCGTGAAGTCTGGAGGGTGGTCTGAGCCGGACATGCTCTACTCTCTGAACGCATTTTTGGCATTGTTGTCAACCCTGCTGTTGAGCTACGCCCACCCGAACGCCTCCGCAGCCTATGTGACCCCCTCCATCTACGCCTTCCTGATGGTGGGTTGCAGGGCAACATCAAGGTTCAGCAGGCATGCTATGTTAGGGTTCGCGTTCCTGCTGCTGGCTTCGGCTTCCACTGTGACATTCACAGCTTCAGCAAGGGACGGGATGGTGGGCGGTAACATGATGGCTGAGGTGGAGTATGTGATCTCGTATGTTGAGGGGAATTCGAGCCCTGAAGAGCTCCTGCTGGTGGACGACTACATCCTCCACTACATACCCCTGCTATCGAGGAACAGGATGGTGCCGGGGGCGGACTTGAACGAGTACAGGCTCAAGCACACGCTCACCTTCGAAGGTTTGGAGGATATGAAGTCGCAGGCAGGGTATGTGATCATGTCAGGGGAGGGGAGTTGCGGTGAAATACCCGAGGACCTGGCTGAGATAGGAGCCAGGAAACGTGAGGTCCTCCTGGAGGACACCAGACTGGCATATAGGACGGACAGCATATACGTCTACGAGGTCCTTTGAAGCTCGGCATAGCAGGCTATATCTTTGAGATGACGAGGTTCGTGTAACCGTAGGGCCTTAGGTCCACCAGACCCCGCTGCTGGAATTTCCTGAGTATGCGGGAGACCTTCATCTTGTAGATTCCCGTCCTCTCGACCAGCTCCTTCTGCGTCACCTTCTTGCGTTTATGAAGGGTCTTCATCACCGACCGCTCGTCCACGGGAAGCATGAGCAGGACCCTCTTGAATTGCGTGTCAGATATCCTCTCCCGGAACAGCAGCGAGGACAACCCGCCCAATGCAAGGAATTCTATTGCGAGCAGGTACATGGCAGGCCTGAGAGGATGGTCCAGGTACAGTATGTGGTAGCTGTTCAGCACCGAGAATGATAGGCCGAAGATGAATAGGATGGAGATGGCTAGGAACAGCCTCTTTTCGGATATCCCAGGTAGTTTAGTAACCAATTGGGCGGAGTGGTGCTGCCGATAAAGCTTTGACTCGACAAGGTTGGTGTTATCATAGGATGTCTTGACTATCAGGCCCCGCTCTTCAAACTTCGATAGGATCCTGGATACCATAGACCTCGACAGGCCTGATTCAGCGGTCAAGTCCGCCTGGCTCATGGATTTCCTGTTGAATAGTAGTTCTATGACGGCCTTTTCCTTGGGTGGCAGGAGGTTCGACACGCGGTCGAACTGTACTATGCTTATGCCCACTTGGAACAGCAGCGACACCAGAACCCCGATGGCAAACGAAGTCAATGCTATCAGGGGGTCGAATATGAGGGCCAATGGCCCGTAATGCATGGAGATGGTCTCGTGGTGGTGCAGTGACGTCCCGAGCGTCAGAACCGTTATGAAGACCAGTATGAAGGCCACCAGGTTCTGGTCCCTATAGTCCATCATCACTTTATTAACAATTGTTAATTTATATAGGATGTTGTCCTTTAAAAATGCCGTAACATTTTTTGAGACACTGATCCGAGCCCGTAACAGTAAAAGACTTGTCCTGTAACATCCCATAGGAATGCAGCAACGTGGGACCAAACCGCGTTGACCAACAAAAAAGAGGTGATATGATGTATTGAAATGACAGGGGCTTCGTTTTCCCGGCAAAGGCAAACCAACGATACCGTGGAGGATAAAACGCAACCACCACCCAAAAAAAAGTCGGATAATACGCCTGCCTGCGAAGACGCGCGGAGACAAACCCCCTGGAAAATAACATGGAAAAAATGAGCGAGTTGATTATGTGGGCCCTAACAGGCCTTGGAGTCTGGATATACGCAGACTATAGGATGAAGAAGATGGAGCTGACCAATCAGTTGATAGGTGAAGGATGGACCGATGCTCGAACTGCGGCTACAACACACTAGGCAATTTCAAGGACCGCCTGTACTGTGGAGTATGCGGCATAAAAAGGAGGTGAAAACATGAGAAAAAATATGGCTGCAATAGCGGCTTTAGCCCTTTTTGCAGCGGTCGTGGCAGCCCACTCAAACGATGGAGGGTGGGACTACGACGATGGAGACTGGCACATAGCCCATATGATTGAACACCATGCTAGCATGGGCCAATGGGTGGAAGACCACGAGGGTGCGGACTGGCACGACCACATGGACGAGCCATACCATATGATGGGTTGGGGATGCCATTGAGGAGGAAGATGAGGTGAAAGGGGGTGATATGAAAGGGGAGCATGATGAGTGGGGGGCTGAGGGCTTCTTCGCTCTGCCAACCGGCGGAGAAGCTCCCAGCCATAACCCCCCCCCCGGCAAAACCGCATGTTTTCAAGGTGTTCCTGTTCGCCAGATTATCTTTATGGCCAGGAGGCACTGGCTCATCAGGTCATGGTCTTCGACCTTGTAGCAGAGGCCGATGTCCTCGGATGCTACTGCGACACGGGCTACGCACATGTCCATGTAGTTGTCCTGCGTTATCATCTCACATATGCGGAGGTTCTTCTTCTCCGTCGCAAGGTTTATGTAGCATAGTTCCCTGAACCTTATGTCCTCCCTTTCCCCGCACTCCTTCAGAGCGTCCGGTTCCGGGAGGGTGTAGACGTCGCTTATGCACGTGTCATAGAGCATCAGCTCGAGACTGGCGTATGACTTCCCGATCTTGGTGTCGTCGCATATGAGGTGCTCCCCGCAGTCGACGGTGCCGGCCTCATACACTATTACCCCGCTCAGGCAATCCAAAAGCACATGAGAGACGCCGTCACCCCCATCATCGTCTTCGTCGTCAACGGTGTCGTTTCCAACTTCAGGCTCTTCACCGGCCTCATTGCCCAACTCAGTCAGGTTGAACGGGAGCAAGGCATTGGACAGGGTGGCCGTCGTTGAAGTGGACATTGAAGGTGACAAGGTGGTTGAAGGCAGCGAAGTGAGAGTCGATATCGTGGATGTAGGTGGGACAACCCCCTCATACTCGGCAGTGCCGGAGGACTCCTCGTAGAAGTAAGCCCCATAGAGGATGAAACCCGCCAACGCAGCCAATAGGAGGATGAAACCCGCCATGAACCAGAGTAGCAGCTTGGGAGAGTTCAAATCCATTATGGAATCCTATGAGACTAGGAGGATAAAACCGGACGTATAAAGTGGGCTAATGGGCGTTTGCGGCTCTTTTTTATCTGTTCTGCCTAGTTTGTTGTCCTATGAGCAGGCTAGAAAGGATAGGCAGGGAGGAGATCGAAGAGAACAAAAGACCAGACAACGGTCCAAGCCTTATAATACCCATAATAGCCTTTTCAGCCCTGGTTTTGGTGGGTTTTTTCGTGTTGTCTGGGAGCGCCTTCGCGGTGGCTGTTTACGAGTCGGCGACCACAACAACGACAACATCCACAACAAGCACTTCAACGTCGACCACGACAACAACATCGTCCACCGCATCCACTACTGTGACTTCAACAACAACGACTTCGACCACCGCCACCACAACGACGACCACTTCGACAACCCTGTGTGGGGGCTACTTCGAGCAGCCCTGCGTTGTTGAGAGACCATGCAACATAGGCTATGTTGAGAACAGCAGGGGTGTGTGCGTACCCTACGAGTGCGCGCAGACCAGCGAGAGCGGCAACCCTGGATGCGGCAGCCAAAACCTGAACCTGCCAGACAACTGGTGCCAGCCAGGCGGGCACAACCCGTTCTCGACTAGGAGGACCTCTCTGCTCTAGGATGCGGATGTGGCCACGGAGTTCTCGTTGTTGGATTCTTCGCATTCGACAATTGCGTTCCCATAGTCTGCGGTGGCTGTGAACGTGTAGGTGGTCGTCCACCAGCTCAACCCATCGCAGGTCTTCCCCGATACGGTGGCGAACTTGCTGAAGTATATGGTCTTCGTGCCGCTGACCGCCCCGGCAGCCAACGACTCTATCGAAGCAGTGTCCGATTCAGCAGCCGGGGAAAGCGACACCCTGGCTGTGGAGGCGGGGGCGGATGCGTCGCCGATGTTCCTTATCTTGATGTTGGCCGTGGCCGAGAGGGAGCAGTCGGTGGTGCATGCCTCCCCTTTGCATGTGGTGCTCTGGGAAAGGCTAACGCTGCCCTGCAGTGAAGTGACTATGAGGTCGGGGCATAGGCATGCGTAGCATGGCCCGCCCTGGTATGGGGTGCAAGCCCAGCCGGGCCGGTTGCATTCCCCGTCGCAGTTGCTGTTGTCGTAGAGGCTGCCTCCGCAGGATATCCTAACGTCCACGCATACCCAGCACTGGGCGGCCTCGTTGTACTGGCAGTAGTCGGGCTCATGGCATCCGAGGTTGCACAGCTGCTGTGTGGAGCTCATGCCCTGCTGCTCGCAGGTAAGGGCTGCCCCCACGGTTGTTGTGGTGGGTGTCTGTTCCTGGAGGGTCGTGGACGGTATCGCATCCTGTACTGTCGTGGTTGTGGTCGTGTCAGGTATGACGTCGACGCACTGGCCCTGCCAGCAGTATCCCGGGTCACAGTCCTCCAGGGGAGGCAATATCTGCCCGCCCCGGGTTATCCCCGAAGTCTTCTCCTTGCACTGGGCGCCGGGCGTGCCTGGTTTGCTGCAGTAGGGAGTGTACTTCTGCTCGTAGACGTCCTGGTTGTAGCATACCAGTTTAGTGTAGGCTTCCCCGCAGTCGGCGCTGCTGAAGCACCCTATTGACATCTCGCACTTGTAGCATTCGGTACCCTCCTCCCTGACGCAGTCATATCCTTTCGCGCAGTTGCCTCCGCAATCTGAGGGTACGTAGGTGTCTCCGGGGCATATGTGCTTGCAGTAGTAGCAGTCGTTCACGGTCAGCTCGCAGACTTCATGGTCCGGGTCGCAGGTCCTGAGGCATTCGTCTTTGGTTTCGAAGTGTGTGTCCAGGCACCCGCATTCCCTGTCTGTCTGGCATTTGTCGTGTCCTCCAACGTAGGTTTTAACGCATTTTCTGTTCACGCAGTCCATGTGCCAGCAGTCCTCGTCCTGGCGGCATGTGCTGTCCCCTCTCCCTTCGACAGGCTGGCAGCTGCCTTCAACGCACTCGTAATGCCATGGTTCGATGCACTTGCACCCTATGCAGGCCATCCCAGGGTCAGGGCAGGGTATCTCCTTGTTCAGGGTGCCTTCTACAGAGAATGCGCTCATAAGGTTCTTGTCGCATTCCTCGAAGGGCTTGTCCAAAACCCCGTTCCCGCAGAGTTCCAGCTCGCAATCACGGTCGTCCTCGCATAGGTCGTCGCCGTCCCCGGGGACCAGCACGCATTTGGCGTCCACGCAGTCGTAGTGGGCTTCCTCCGTGCACCTGCACGCACTGGTGCATAGCACGCCCTCGGGGCAGGGGTAGACTCTGCCCTTGCCTGTGGCCTCCAACCCGTATTTGGGGTGGTCGGCGAGGTCGCACTGCTCCCCGTCTGATAGGTAACCGTCGCCGCAGACCCTCATCACCTTCCAGTCGTCGGGGTCGCCGCCGGGTGTGTAATCATCTTCGGGCACGTCAAGTTCGAGCTTCGGAGGCTCCACGACAACAGGGCCTATGCATGTGGGACCCACACAGCCAGAGGATAGTATGATGAAAGCCAGGATTATCGAAACACCGCGCATAGCCTAAACCACCGGTAAGGACATGCGAAAAAAACAATAAAAATGGCTATACCCCGCAGGTGGTCACCATTATGGTACCGTCCGCGGCTACCGTGTAGACTTCCTCCCCGCCGCCCTCGTCCTCTGCGAAAACGTTATAGAACACCGGGTTCAGCTTTACGGCATAGTCAACCGTCAATCCCTCGTTCCCCTGGCTCAGATAATCTCTGACAGCTTCCTCCGCCTCTTCCTCGGATTTTATCTCGCCGCTGCCTCCCTCTAATATGGCTCCGTCGGGCCCGACTGGATGGCACCAGCACTGGTCCACCATGCACTCGAACAGGGCGCAGACGTCGTCAACGTCGCCGGCGCACCGTTCAGGCACCACCGCCGACTCGATCCCCCCATAGAATGTAGAATCCTCCTTCCCCCGCCAGTCATACAGGCAGCCTGAGAACAGCACCAGGAACACAAGGAAGCCCGCGAACCTCATAGCGGTTAATCCATTAAACCTGAGAGCATTAAAATAACGTGGATATTGCAGCTAGCGTTTTGACCTTACCCTATCCAGCACATCCTTTGGGGGGGTCACTCCTCCGAAGTCTGCTATGACCGCGACAACGCCGAGTTCATCGTCTCTGACCGGGCAGAAACTGTCGTTTCTCACTATCCAACCGTGTGCTCTCGCAGACCTCATCTGACGCTCCATGTCGGCGTTGAAGTCCTGCAGTTCCTGTCTGTTCAAGTCCGTGGGTTCGTCGAATAGTGAGACGACAAGGCGTGGCTTCTTTTCCCCGGCATCCCGCAACCTGATGGTTGGCAGGATGTTCAAACCCATATCCTGTTCCCTGTTAGACGCGATGAGCTCTCTCATCACCCCATGCTGAAGCCGTGGGTTCTCACTGGTTGAGATATCATCCGAATGGCGGGTCTTGAACCTCTTCTCCGCGAACCGCCTCTTATGAGTCTTGCCATGTCGGTTGAGCGTCACTTCCACCTCGTACACGTCACATTCCACACCCTCATCCGAGATAAGGCCCTTGACCTCTATAGACTCCGCCTCCACCGTCTTCAAACCACCCTTCAAAACCCGATGCTTAGCTCTCATCGCTTGGTTTAATACAAGCCAGCACAGGTTTATATCATAGTCCACCCCCCACAGTTAATAATAAAATAACAATATTCTTACATGAGAGCATACTCTCACTTCATCTCACTTATCCTGGTTATCATCCTCTCCCAGCACGCCAATGCAGTAACATACTATTGCATGTGGAGTTGGCCGCAGAAGGTGATCGTGAAGGACACTGGCGAGGTTGTAAGGGCATGCGATGGCGTCCGCCCCTACTGCAACAAAGACGCCGCATTAGAGGGGAGGGTGCAATGCTGCAGATACGACGACAACACGAAGGAATACTACGACTGCATTCCGGTGGCTGATACGACGACCACTATAACGTCATTCGAGAAGCGGGTGACAACAACCACGTCAAATCTGTTCACACAGTCCAAAATACAGAAGGAGGACGTGGAGGAGAACTACATAGAGGACTGCTTTGACAGCGACGGAGGACCGGACTACTACACGTCGGGGAGGTGCATCAGCCTGGCATCCCACTCTTCGATGATAGACTACTGCTCCGGCAACGGCGTATACGAGTGCATATGCCAGGGGAACAGGATAACGAGGACATGGTATTCGTGCCCGGACGGTTGTTCAGGAGGGGCGTGCAACCCGACCACGACAACGATCCAGGTGCCGGACTACAGGAGCCCGGGTATCGAGACGAGCACCACGTTAGCAGGCTATAGGATGGCAGGCGATTTAATCAGGGACTACACGCAGGCAGGCAACCGCACAGCATATTACGTGTCAACGACTGTTACGACGTCGACCACAACGACCACGAGCAGGTGCATAGACACCGACGGGGGAAGAGACCACTACACCAAAGGATACGTCGAACTCAGAGACGACCCCAACCACTTCAAATACTGGGACCACTGCCACGAA
>WJMO01000009.1 GCA_014727915.1 Candidatus Altarchaeales archaeon
CGCCTTCGGCATATCAATATTCTGTTCAATTCTTGGATGTTTATATGAATTGTTTGAGTCGGGAATATTCTGTTTGGCCTTTGTTTGTTAGCGTCCACCCTTTTTGTTTGTCGTATCTGAAATACTGTTTATCTTGAAGTTCCAAATCTAATTCCTTCTTGGTTTTAGCATTCCTGACTCTCACTGCTGCTTCAATTCTCCCATGCGATGTCTTGGTTCTGGCTACAGAATCTGAGAGACTTTTATCACGAACATATTTTTCTTCCTTGCTCATCTTGGTTCAACCAACTTCTTTTAATCTCTTGATTTCTATGTTGTGTTTTTGCAGTTCTTGTTTGACTTTTGTTTTGTGGTGGTGTTGGTCTTCGCTCCAGAATATGTTGGAGGTGGTGTGGATGGCTGTTGCTATGTGGACTGCATCACTCGCATACAGGTCAAGGTCGACTTCTAACTTCTGAGATAAGTCTATGACTGAAGACACGGATAATATTTTTATTGCTCCCAGTGTTCTCAGGTCTTTGAGTATCGAGTTGGCTTCTTCAATCTCCTCTTTCTTATATTTTGATTTACTCAATGCTCTTGTAACCTCCAGAAGCGTCCACTCATTTGTTATGAAATCTGCTTCGAAGTTTTCTATCCGCTGGTAGAGTATCTTGGATTTGTCCCTGTCTGGTTCGTCTTCCTTGAACCATTTTACGATCACTGATGCGTCCAGGCATTCAGTCATCATCTTCGCGTGCGGCAAACAATGACTCAGTCACACTAGCCTTACCCTTACCTGCTTCACCAACCTTGTCCATTCTCTGCCCAAGCTGCATCATATGGTATCTCCTCACAAGAAGCCGTAGTGCTTCGTTCACTGCCTCTGTCCTATTCCTGAAATAGCCCTCTTTGACAACCTTATCCACTTCATCCACTAAAACCGGTGTAGTCCTGACATTCAACTGAACACTCATTTATATCACCATGTAATACATATGAGATACAAATATAAATAGTCTAAAAACCATGTATTTTATGGAAACGAGCCCTTTTATGGCTGGGATAGGAATTGAACCCCGATGCTACATTACCCGCCTTCGGCAAACCTTTATTTTCTTGCTACTATCTGTATTGAATGGTTGATATAGTTTTGGAAGCCTGCCATTTGAATTATTTCGCTAGATGATGTTGGTTTACTTTCCATCTTATCCCATATTTGGCTAAATGGGAAAACAGTTACTTTAAAGTCTTGGCGCTGCAATTCCCTTACTAAATCTGCTTCAACAGTTCTTGAGGTGTTGATGAATATTCTTCCATTCGCGGCAAGGGCACGTTTCATTGCATCACCCAAATCTCTATCAAGTTTCACATGAGTTTCTGCTGGGGGTGGACTATAAAGCATCCTATACTCTCCCTCACTAGAAGCTTCACCCAAGGAGAGGTCAAAATTAATTACATTAACAGAACCAGGCTCCAAACCCCGTAAAAATTCAAGTGCGTCAGCTTGCACAACCTCAAGGTTAGGTGGTTTATCACTGATATGCTCCTTGGGGAGGATATCAACTTCAACTATCCTTCCCTCCTTTTCATTTTCATGGCGTCTCAAAGCAACAGAATAAGCCCTACCCCTCCTTGTACCAGCACCCAAGTCCAGAAGATGAATCTGATTCTCCAAAGGTTCCCCCTTTTTAACATCTATCTTTTGAGCCGTCATATCATAGAACCTCTTGATTACATATACCGATTTTCTGATAAAAGCATGCTTTCTGCGAACAAATTGTTCTGTTCCCGCCTTCTGGAAATGGCTTGGTTTTGGGAGGATAGGGGATCAATATATGTGCCATATCTAGGGTGCTGCTCTATGTCTCAGTATGCCTCTTTTAAACATGTTTTTTGGGTGTTCCCCTGTCCTTTACTAGCAAAACATTTTTTTTGGATTTATATATTTATTAGCCTATAGGTTGATGACTGGTTCATATGTTAACTCTTAAAATTGATGGTGTGGAGCTTGGGGTAGCGGTCGGATTACTGGCAGTATTATGGGTTTTTGTCAGCCTGTTCATCTACCTCCTATGGTTCAGGTTCCTGAAGGAGAAGATGGTGCGGATAACAGAACCGATGTACAAGGCTGTGATGATAATAGCATTTTCCCTCCTAATCGCACTGATGTTATTCGCGTTATTCTTCAGTCAGACGCAGAGCAGCTTCGAAGTCAACTACATCTTCCCCCTAGACCTAACCTACAAGTACTTGTCCAGTACAGTTTAGCCCCCCCCATTATCTCGGGCATCGAGGCGGATTATTGAATTACCCTGCATATTACCGCTTTTCACATCGATTCGGCGGACCTGATATTTCATAGATGAAATAATAGCGTTTTTTCTTATATAACCTCGGAGACTCGAACATCGGCGATTGTGATCTCGTTCCCCAAAACAAAATATGTTTTCCCTTTTTTTTGTTTCGGTTTTTGCCTAAAGAAAGGGTGGACGTTTTAAAATGAGCAGATGCAATGATGTCATATGAGGAAAAAAATAATTATCGGCGTTCTAGGCTGCTCCCTCATTGTGCTGCTCTGTTTGGGCATGTTGAGGCTGAAAAGTTGCGAGTCTTCAGTATTTGACTGCGTTCTAAACGGACATAATGGGCCAAACCGTGTTTCCGGATCACAGGGTGGATACCGTAGCCTTCCAGAAGGTTATTCTCTGGACTCGTATACCATCGAAGAAGTGACGGAAGTGTCGTGTAATATAAATTCAGATTGTGAGACCCCCATGGATTATCTTGTACAATCCAGATGCCCCTTCACCTCCATCTGCTTGGAGAGCAAATGCACGGTCGTCTGCCCAGGCCAAGAGACCATCGACTTCCACGGGGAAGTCATCGGCATAAAACCGGAGATGGATGGTTCAATCCTAACAGTCAAAGAGGGTGAGAACACCTATGAGGTCTTGGCTAGCATACCCAACCTCGGGCGAAAGTATGCTCCAGCAGTGAAAAACATCGAAATAGGGAGTAATATCCGGGTCATAGGGACAAAAATAAGATTCAAAGACAATGAGCGGATAATAGCATCCCAGATATACGTTGACGAAAAGCTACAATGAGAAAAAATAAAGAGTCAACCCCCCATGTTAAACCACGATTTTTTTCAGAGGATGTTGCTTCTTATCTTGGAGAGCACTGACCTTATGGCCCCTGTTATCCTCGCCACGATACCCTTCGGGCTTTTATCTTCTCTGCTACCGGTTGTTATCTCCTCCTGCCAGCTGAAGTCGTCTTGGAGGTCCTGTCTGTCAGCCTCTGCAGGCTCTATCTCGGGTATGACGTCGGCAGCCCTCCGGTACACCCACTGGACGTTGCATGCCCCGCAGTTCCACAGCAACGCGGTTACTGTTATCTCCCCGTTTCGAAGCGGGGGTACGGTGAAGTGGGATTCTAGGTCTTGTTCCTTGAAGTCCATGCATATGGTGCCCCTGGTATCACCCTCCAATCCCACCCCGTCGGCCCTGTACTCGAAGCGAAGTGCTGAACTGCAGCTTCCAGCCCACTGAGGTGTCGCAGACCCGGAGCCAGTTAACCTCGCCGAGATTGTTATGTTCTCTCCGGGCCTCATCTCCGCGGGCGGGCCTGTTAGCTCCGCCTTGAAGTTCGCGTCATAGTTCTCCACACCCCTGTCCACGTCCCTGTCATGCACAGTGATTGCGGATTCTGAAACGCCGAATTCAAGCACCTTACCCATGTAACGGTCGGAATAGAATCCGGGGGTAACCCCGGCCACAAATTTTGTCGGCTCATTACCCTGGTTTATCCGAGTGTCCACTAGTATCCACCTGTCATCGAATAATTCCTCGTATTTTTTATTCACATACTTTGTGAGATTCATACAGTCTGCTACAGCCATTGACTTTTCATGACCATAAAGCGGCCTTATCCTGGACGTCCATCCTCCATGGCATTCGTTCCCGCCGTCGCGGAGCTGCCGCAGGGCCGCCCCGTATGCAAGGCAGCTGTTGTAATTGTGGGTCTCCTCCTCCTGGACCGTCTGACCGTATCGGCCGTCGTATTCATACCCTCCTTTGAGCTCCTCACAGTACCTCTCGGTCGGGACCAGCCCCGTAGAGGAGAATATGATCGGCATGGAGAGTATCAGCGTCTCATCGTGTATCCTGTTGTCCCCTATCAGGGCGAGGGAGTCCAAGTCCATCGACAATGTTACATACTGTTGCAGGAGCCGGTCCCTCTCATCATGGCCTATGACCGACGGGCCCTCTCCCTCTGTCACAGCGAGTATGGGTGCCGGGTCCTCCTTCTCGACGGCAAGGTTGACGATGCAGTTCCTTACTATGGGGGCTGAAAAGCAGTCCCGGTGGTCGCCAGAATCCTCGGCCATCCTATTATAGCAGGCCTGCCTGTCAAGCACTGACGTCTCGACCTTGGAGCAGTCGGAAGCCGCAGACACTGCTGCAGAGGCCATCAACAACACCATAAGCGCGGCTTTCATGGATTGATATTCACCTCCAACATAAAAAAGCGCATAAAAGACATTTGGCCTTTTCACTGTTTCAGGCTTGTCCTCCTCTTTGGCCTCTCTGCTTTTCCCGCTAGCCTGTCGAAGTCTGTTGGCTTCTCGCAGCCTTCCCCTATCATCCGGTCTATGTGCCTTGCTATGGTCTTTCCCAGGTTTTCAGGTTCTATGCCCTCCTCCATTGTCCGGCTTTGGCTTGTGGTCCTTGAGAAGTAGGATGATGTCCTATAGACATCTCTCGTCTTCGGCTCCAGTTTCAAACCTTCCGAATATAGTTCGGGTAACGGTTTGTAGACTGCCTTCACCTCTATCGTCCGGTGGAGGGCGTCGTCAAGGCAGAATGCCGGATGGTAGTCCTGTTCCATTGGGAACCCATCGGCTGGGTCGGGAGTCCCCCATCGTTTCTTGGATCTTTCATCCTGGCCCGTTGGGTCATAGGGTGTTGTGTGCATGTCGAAGGCGTAGTCCGGTTGCACCTCGCCTATGATCCTATCCAACAGCCGCCTCTGCTCCTTGTCGTATTCCACGAGACCGTGCGAGTTCACAGGCTCCTTCGAATCCCTGACCTTCCCCAGGCTTGTTTCATCGAACCTGAACTTCCTCTCCACCACATCATAGCCGAGTTCCCTCAGTTCCTTGGATAACTCCCTGGCCACGGTAACTGCGAAACCTTCGTTGGGGTGGAAGTTAGAAGTAATGAGGATTTTGGTCATCGATTATACCCTTACGAACTACTGGGAAAAAAGTGCTTCCTGGGAGAAGAAACATATTAGCCGCCCTATTAAAGCACGCTTTATTCCGGGGAGAGACTGCCCGGAGGCCGGGCGAATAACCTCATTTACCGGCTTTCCTCTTCTTTATCACGATCAAGACCATCACCGCCAAAATTGAAAGGGCGATAACCGCTGTTGGCACTAATACGGCCACCCCCATGATGGAGAGTATACCAACCGTCCAGATGACCGCTTTGTTGCCGAATCCACCTGTGGACCTTGTGTTTTCCGGTTCAACCCCGAAAGATGCCTTGTAACTGTCCAGGTCGTCTGGCACCCGGGTGACGAGGGTGCCCGCTGGATAGCTGTTCTTCAGCGGTTCTTCGAGTATCAAAGAGCCCTTGCCCGCCACCGTCCCCGATTCCATAAGATCCGGGTCGCTGCCTATGACGACTCTGTCACCGACTTCAAAAACCCCCGACTCGACTTCCAACACCTCACTCCCCTTTTCCGCCGGCTCATCCAGGGATCGAACAGGTTTTTCCGGGTCATCTCCAATGTGCTGGACAATCTTCCTCGAACGCTCTTCCGGGGTGTCATCGGAGCCGGCGTCGGAGTTGAACAGGATTGGTCCGCCCACGAAAGGTATGGGGCCCGGCCCAACCATAGGATCCACTGCGAACCCCCCTACGAATGCGGCTGGCACCCCGTTTATGAAGACCTTGTCGGAGCCCTGAACGATTTTCCCGCCGTGGGCTGTTCCGTCGCCAGCTCTAGCCACAGGCCTACCATTGAGCAGCACGCTCTCATCCCCCTCTATGACCATATCCGGGGGGCCGACAACCGCTATGGTAGCCCCCACGGTCACCATCTGAGCCTGAGCCCACAATGGAAGGTCAGACAAGGAGATCCTGAGCGTCTCGCCGGGAGGCGCGTTGATGTAGAGGATGCCGTCCCATTCGACCACGCCATACTCCTCGCCTGGATCTGCCGCCTCCACTGTTGTGCTTGTCGTCTCAACCTCTTCCCCGGGGCATGGCTCGTCCAGGTGGACGCAGGCGTATACGCACCAGGGACATCCGGCGTAGTCGCCCGCCCGGCTGCACTCCTTGTTGGGGTCTTCAGGGTTCTCGTTTATGCTACCTGATGAACCGCAGACACAATCCCCCACATAGCTCAGATGGGCGCCTGGTATTGATCCGCCGTTGCAGTCGGATTGTATGCACTTTATGAACCTCCGGCTGTACTCGTATCCTGGATCGCAGTCAGTAACGGCAGCGGAGACTACAATGGAAGAAAGAAAAATAAAAAAAGTCAAAAAACCATATGCCCTCAATCTCATATGTGAAAGAATACCTGCCAGTGCATATAAGCTAAAGAAGATCGCCTAACACGTGGGCGTGCCAGAATCCACCATCACTGCCTTTTAACTGCCTGCGTTTAATAAACCTCCTGATGCAAGATGACCGGGCAATTGGACAAGGAAGTATGGGAGGCTATGCTTGACTCACTGCCTGTTGAGATATCTTTTGTTGACGCTGAAGACACCGTACGCTACTTCAATAAGAACGGCGGCAGGATATTCCCCCGAACCAGGGATGTGATCGGGAAAAAAGTGCAGCACTGCCATCCTCCCAAAAGCCTTGATAAGGTGGAAGCCATACTAGAGGGTTTCAAGGAAGGCACATTGGATAAGGCGGAGTTCTGGATAGAACTTAAGGGCAGGAAAGTCTACATACGATATTTCCCTGTAAGGGATGGTGAGGGCAACTATCTGGGATGTCTTGAGGCTTCAGAGGACATAACCGAGATGCAAGAACTTGAAGGGGAGAAGAGGCTTTTATAGCGGCCTTGCCAAGCTCCTCTCTTTTTATCCTCCTAATTATAATTAGTTGGTTGCAATGGCTAGCTTTCAGAAGAACCAGAGGGTGGGCGTGTTCCTGGACGTTCAGAACATGTACTACAGTGCCCTGCAGTTGTATGACAGCAAGGTCGACTTCCGGAGGATGCTGACAGAATGTGTGGGAGACCGCAGGCTGGTTCGCGCGTTCGCCTACGTCATCAAAGCGGACTTAGCCGAGGAAAAGGGATTTTTCGAGGCTCTGGAGGACATAGGGTTCGAGGTGAGGATCAAAGACCTCCAGGTTTTCATAGACGGCAGCAAGAAGGGCGACTGGGACGTGGGCATGGCCATGGATGCCGTCAGGATGGCCCAGAAGCTGGACGCGGTCGTCATCATCTCCGGCGACGGCGACTTCATAGACCTGCTCCAGTACCTGAGGAGCCAGGGCTGCAGGGTCGAGGTCATGTCCTTCAAGAAGACCGCTTCAGCGAAGCTGATCGAGACAGCCGACCACTTCCACGACCTCGACGGCAATAAGAAATACCTGAGAGCCAAGAAGAAACCCCAGAGTAAACCATCCTCGAAGGGCGCGCAAAAGCCCGCAGCAGCAAGGAGGCCGCAGACCCGGAAGCCGGGGAGCAGACCCGCTCAAAAGACCGGAAGAAAGAAGAAGGCCAAACGGAGAGCCCGGAATCCAAGAAGGCCGCAGAGAACCGGGAAAAAGACATTATCGAATACCCGCTCATAGGTTCCTCATGGGCAAACCAGAATCCTGGCATTAAAAAGCATGTGCCTACTTATATACTTGTATGGGACTGGTGCATCTCCTGACCAATGAGAATGTGGGCGGCGTCGACTTGGCTTTGAGGGCTGCCGGGGGAGCCATCGCGGTAATAGCCCTGGCAATGGACATTGTGGACGGTCCGTTGGAATGGTTTGTGGCCTTCATAGCCTTTGTGGGATTGTGGAGTTCCATAACAAGGCACTGCACGCCATACGAGCTCATCGGATTCTCAACTAAGAGATGACGGTGGAGGTTGCCCAGCTATTTGCGTGCGCATTTCCGGGTGTACCTCCTTATGAGGAATGTGCTCAGCACCATAAGGGCTAGCACGTATATCGCGACTATCTCGTTTAGGTTGTGTCTTCCATGGCTTTCAACCACGAATATGGAGGCGATTATTATGGAGAACTCCCCCCTTGGGAACAGCGTCCAACCCACGTGCATTGCCTCCTCACGATTCAAACCCTTGAAGGCCCTGGCTGAATATCCTGTCATCATCTTGCCTGCCATGGATGCGAGGATCATCACACCCACTATCAGGATTGTCTGGGAGCCTACCTCCAAGATGTCCACTCGAAGGCCGAAGGACAGGAAGAATATGGCCGACGCGAAATAACCCACTGGCTTCAGCAGAGCCTTGATCCTCCTCTGGTGTTTTGTGTCGGCCATGGCCGAACCTATGAAGAAGGCCCCTATTGCCTCCGACAAGTCCATCGCCTGGGCAGCGAACGAAACAAGGAAAACAACGCCCATCACCGACAGCAGGAATATCTCGTCCGACTCCACCAGGAACATCCAGTCAAACAGGTCCCTTATCCTATTGTAGAACAGGATGAAGAAACCGCAGAACACGGCCGCTTTCCCGAATGCTGGCGTCAACCTCGCCAGGTCGAATACCGGGTTAGCGGAGAAGGAGGTGAAGAAAGCCAGCAACACGACCATCACAAGATCCTCGAATATGAGCACTCCCAGGATGGTCTTCGTCTCCTTCCGGTCCATGCAATCCGACTCTAGGAGTATCTTGGATATGACTGCCGAGCTGCTTATGTACACTATGCCCCCCAATAGCAGGGTCTCGTAGGCGTTGAAGTCGAACAACCAGCCCAAAACAAGCCCCAAAGAGAAATTCACGAGGAAGTCAGCAACACCCACGTAAAAAACCCCCCGGCCCAATCCTTTTATCCTGCCAAGTGAAAACTCAAGCCCCACGAAAAACAGCAGGAGCACAACCCCCAGGTAGGACAGGAAATCGAACGCCTCGCTGGGCGTGACAAAAGAATGGAAGACAACGCCCCCTATAAGGTATCCTGCTATCGTCGAGTGGCCCATCCTCCTGAACAACAATGCCAGGCCCGACGATACCACGAGCAGCACGCCCAGATAGAGGAACTCCCCCAAAGCCATAGGATAATAATCGCCTTAAGCCTTTAATTATGCGCTTGCCTTGAGCACATAGGTTCTATCCCATGCCAAGACCATATATTTTATGTGATGGCCAATAGAGTATCATGCTCCCTCAACCGGGAAATACGATGGCATGCTGGATACTTGCGCATGCCCTAACTCATGCCTAAAGGAAATGGACTGGAAGAAATACTTCGATGATCTTGCGTTAACGGAGGAACTGGACCATAGGAGGGTCGGATGGGCGTCCTCTGAAAGCCAGTGCTCAAAGTTCGCCACCGCCTCAGAAACCATAAACTTCGACGAAGTGGATTTTCTCTTGGATATAGGGTGTGCGGGCGGCCATTTCATAAAGATGCTCGGGGAGAAGAACCCCGGCAGATTCTATTCCGGCATCGACATATCCCTCGAACAGATCAGAAGCGGGGATAACGCCTGCTTGAGGCCGAATCTTATCCTGGCCTCAATGCTCGAAACACCCTTCAAGAGCTCTTGCTTCGACTGCGTCACCTGCATCGGCGTGCTGCAGAACTTCACCGGCAGCATCGAGGACGCCCTCAGGGAAATCCATAGGATATTGAAACCTGGAGGCCAGACCGTGCTGATAGCGATGGACGGATTATACGAAGGCCTGGAAGACAAAGAGAAGGGCCCGGACGCATTCCACAGGTACTATGCGCCGGAGGAGCTGTCTGAGAGCCTGGAACACCAGGGGTTCAAAGTCCTGGAATCTAAGTCCATCATATACGACAGGGAGGAGGTCACGAGGGGCGAGTTGCACGAATCCCTCACATTCTACATATACTGCAGGAAAAAATGATATGTGCCGCACACCAACCGAACTACATGCCCTGGCTGGGCTTCTTCAACAAAATCCACATGTGCGACATCTTCGTTCTAATGGACTGTGTCCAGTATCCCCGGAGGCAGGTCGTCAACCGTAACAGGATCAAGACCCCCCAGGGGTGGACCTGGCTGACGGTGCCTGTCAGTTTGAACAAGAAAATAAGCATCCCCATACGGGAAGTTCTCGTGGACAACAGCCAGGACTGGGGCGCGACCACCTGGAAGTCCATAGTACACAACTACAAGAAAGCGGGAAACTTCGATAGGTACAGTGGATTCATCGAGGACATGTTCCACAGGAGATGGGATCACCTAGCGGAAGTCAACGAGCACTTCATAAGGTTCATTGTTTCGGAGTTCGACATCGAAACGAAGCTGGTGAGGGAATCGGACCTTGAGGGGGTTGCGGGGACGGGTTCGGAAAGGCTAGTATCCATATGCAAGGCAGTAGGGTCTGACGAGTATCTTTCAGGTGATGGCTCGGCCGGTTACCTGGAACCACAACTATTCGAGGAGAACGGAATAGGCCTGAGCTATCAGGGCTTCGAACACCCCAGATACCGTCAGATGTGGGGGGGCTTCCTGCCTAACATGTCCATAGTTGACCTGATACTCAATGAAGGCGAAAAAAGCGTTGAATACGTCAGATGAGACGCCCTGATCAGATGTTCAGGAAGAATATGGAAAGGTTAAGTATGGTCGCGAACACCACCCATAGCAGGTAGGGTACTAGCAGCTTCCCAGCGGCTTTAGAGACCTTGTTGAACAACCTGATCGTCCATACGATGAAGGCCCCGAGCAGGACTATGACAGCCAACCCTCCCAGTATAGACTTAGATCCGAAGAACACAATCGACCAAAGGGTGTTGAGAAACAACTGCGCCATGAACACGGCCATGGCCTTTGACGCGTGTTCGCTCTCTCCCCTCCTACGCCATACCAGGAACAGCGACACGCCCATCATCGCATATAATGCGGTCCACACAGGGGCGAAAACCCAGTTCGGAGGGTTGAAGAACGGCTTCTCAAGGCTGGCATACCACGTGGGTATGTTCGGAGCAGTGAAAAAGGAACCGATAAGCCCCGCTAGCTGGCAAAACGCGATAAAGGGAAGAATCCGCAGTAAATACAGGAGAAAAGACCTTAAACCACTCATCTCAACACTCTTATACGTCTCCTAACATTAAAAGGTCATGTCATACACCAGCAAACAACATTCTCGCGCTTATTAAGGTGTCTGCCCTATTCTTGGTTAGTAGGTATAAAAAATATGCTATTTTTTTTTAGTTCGACTTTACGGAACCAAAGCTATTTTTTTCTACTTATGCATGTCAAGGAGGTGAAATAGATGGCAGAAGGAACTGTAAAGTTTTTCAACAGGAACAAAGGTTTCGGCTTCATCAACGGCGATGACGGCAAAGACTACTTCGTCCACGAGACAGGTTTGGGAGAAGGAGTCAGCATCGACGAAGGAGACCGCGTTTCATTCGACGTAGTCGACGGAGACCGCGGACCAAAAGCTGAAAAAGTCCAGAAGATATAAAACCCTGAAACATTTCAGAACACTATTCCTACCTTTTTTTATTCTCACGGATATTTTTAAGGATTTATCCCCATGTCTTAACATGCGTTTGTCTCTGGCACTTGTCGTTACCCTTATCCTCCTCTTCGCTTTCACTGCATTAGCCCATGCAGTGGACTTGGGCGACAGATACGCGGTTGCGACCACCACCACAATCTCGAAATATCAGCGGACCACCACGACGATATCGAAGTATGCTAGGACGACCACCACCACGTTGACGCGGAAGACCACCACCACAACCCAGAGATATTCACTGATAACCTCCACAACCTCTCCCAAGGCCACCCTCCCCACCCTGAGGTACGTGACGACCACATTGTCCAAGCCTTCCCGGACTACGACCACGATCGTGTCAAAGGAGAAGTGCCCAGACTACTGTGAACGGGGGACATACTACTATAATGGGAGGTTCATAGCCTTAGCGAACGACTGCGTTTACCGTTCGACGAAGTGCGCAGTGGGATGCGACAAGGACGGGAAAGAATGCGTCGAGGTCCGGCTGCACGAACCGAACCTGACTGGCGGAGTTGACATATCGCCTGTTGCCAACTTCACGGGCACGCTCATGCTAGACCTTGACAAGGACGGGGTCGTAGCAGACGACAACTGCCCTATGACGCCCAACGCGGACCAGGCCGACATAGACGAGGACGGCGTGGGCGACGCCTGCGACAACTGCAAGCCCACCTGCAACGGCACACAATGCGCTCAGATAGGGCTCACACGCCCATGTGACACCTGCTGGACCAGCTACTACGACGCCTTCTGCGAATACTGCTGCTGCACCATAACAGCCAACCCCGACCAGACAGACTCCGACGGAGACGGTGTCGGCGACGTCTGCGACGTCTGCGACGACACCCCAGAAGGAGAGGAAGTGAACAGCTTCGGCTGCATGAACTGCATCGACTCCGACGGCAACAACCACTGGAACGCCGGCCAGGTGACAACACACAGTGGGGGCACGTTCGGCGTGGTCCACTACGACGAATGCGAGGACGAAACCCACGTTATAGAGCGCAGGTGCACATATGAGGGTGAACTCGATCAAACCACACTCTACTGCGGCGCAGGATACGTCTGCATAGGGGGGAAATGCTGCGGGGACGATGACAGCGACGGCGTCTGCAACTTCGATGACAACTGCCCCAACACCCCGAACCCCGGCCAGGAGAACTCGGACGACGACCAGCATGGGGACGCCTGCGACAACTGCCCCGACACGCCCGGGCCCCAGTCCGACATCGACGGCGACGGCGTCGGCAACATATGCGACAACTGCCCCGACACCCCGAACCCCGGCCAGGAGAACTCGGACGACGACCAGCATGGGGACGCCTGCGACAACTGCCCGAACACCAACAACCCCGGCCAGGTCAACGAGGACGCGGACGAGCACGGGAACGCATGCGACAACTGCGATGACATCGCCAACCCCGGCCAGGAGGACGGAGACGGAGACGGTGTCGGCGACTACTGCGACTGCAACGACGAGATAAGAAGCCCCCTTGAAGACGGCATAGACTGCGGCGGACCCTGCGAGGCATGCACCGGCTGCTCAAAGTACATATACAACGGAGACCCGGCCGACAAGATAAACATTGTCTTCGTGAAAGACGAGGACTACGGCGGCAACCATGCCCTGTTCCTCAACGACATGGAAAACCTCATAAACAACGGTTACCTGGCGAACCCAATATTCACCAACAACGACTGCAAATACAACATATACTTCCACGACGGCGAAGGAGACTACCAGGAAGTCTGCAAGAAATGGGAGCTCCCAGGAGACTTCGCGGCAGACTGCCCGTTCTCCAACACCGCAGTGATAGTCTTCAGGAACCCAGACCGGGCCTGCAAGAGCGGCGACAGGTTCTCGGTGAGGTTCACCAGCCCCAACACCCTACTCCACGAGTCCGGCCACGCACTGTTCGGTCTGAAGGACGAGTACTGCTGCGACGGCTCCGCTTCAGAGGGAGGGGGAGCCTGCAAGAACACCTTCAACAGCCAGGCCGCCTGCACAGCCTACGCCAACGCCCACGGACTCGACCCAGCGGACTGCTTCCTATTCTGCCCGACGCTGAAGTGCTGGCCTTCCTCTGCCGCCCAGCAGCAGCTCTGCCGCAACCACTATGCGGCGGCGGGGGAGGCGGACAAGGACTACGTATGCTCATGCGAGGACTACGCCGAGGAGACCGGCATGGACGAGGACGAATGCGTCGACGGCGAGGAAGGCGACTGCTCCGGGCTCTGGACGGTATACTGGCAGGCGAGGGGGATAGCAGACCCTGACCTAACCACGCACTCGCCGAACTGGTGCGACTGGCGCGGCGATGGAGTCCAGGAATGCTGCGGAGACAACTGGCTCATAGACCCCAGCCCCTACAACCAGGCTAACCCGGGCAACTGCGTGATGAAGAGCGGGAACCAATACGGGCCCGCATGCGACCGGTGCGGAGACCTCACATTCGACGGCATACCAGCGTGTTAAAAAAAAATGAAAAAGAACTTGATAACAGCGGCATTGGCGGTCCTGATACTCTCCCAGATATCTGCTGGCGAGCAGGACTACAGGAAGGCGGTGATAATGGAGATGACGTCACGCCAGGGATATGTCGCCATGGACGATGTCAGGGTAGTCTACGGCGTCGCACCAAGGGTCCTGTACGACTTCGAAGACGACGCCTCCTTGAAGATGGTCGTCCGAACGAAAGCAGACGACGTATGGTGGACCCGGATCATCCAAGACCCCCGCCACTGCCAGATAGCCGACGAGGAAGGGGAGCTAGAAGAGACGGAATCTCACTATGTCATACGGGAGTCCAGCCAGTTCACAGTGGTCATACCCTTCAAGAGAACCCTCAAATCCATGACAGTATACGACTACAGCACGGGAGACGTGATAGGCTCATTCGACCTGAGCGAGCATGTAAGCGCATTCTGCCGGAAGCAGGTATATGATGAGGAATGCCAGGAGCAAAAGCCCGAAGACATCGGCGGCGGGGCCGCTGAGGCCACGACGACCACGATACGGGATCGCAGTCCGCCGACAACAACCACACAGCCACGGCGGCCGGGCATAACGGTCGAAACCAGAGGCGGGGTCGTTGGCGGGATCATAAGCTTCGTCAGAGGGATGTTCGGCAGATAAATCCTTTCATAGGCTGTATCCCACGCCTGTCATCTCCTCGGAGACCCTCCACAGCCTCCTTGCAACGTCCACGTCATGCGATGCCTTGTTGGATTCGACCTTCCTAGGGTGGCCTCTCATCTCCATGAAACCGCCCGGGCCGACGTACTCCCCGCCTTTCACATCCTCCGCTGTTGCCGCGTAAAGGGTTGGCAGCGCTCCCATATGCGGCTTCTGCCCCAGCAGAGGGTTCAAGACCCGGAATAGCCCGACGTTCCTCTGGAGGTTGGTCGCAGTCCACCCGGGGTGGGCAGCCACGGAAACCGCGTCAACGCCAGAACTTTCGAACCTCCTCTGCAACTCGTAGGTGAACAGCAGGTTAGCCAGCTTGCTCAGCCGATAAGCACCCCAACGATCGTATGATAGCTCGCTGTTAAGGTTGTTGAAGTCCACCCTCCCCTGCCTGTGGGCCATGCTGCTCACGTTCACCACCCGCGCGCCGGAAGAAGCCTTGATGCCGTCCATCAGCAATCCTGTGAGTGCGAAGTGTCCTAGGTGGTTGACTCCGAAATGCATCTCAAAACCGTCAACAGTCTCCCGTCTCTCAGGCAAGGCCATGACACCCGCGTTGTTCACGAGGATATCCAACCTGGCATGCTCTTCCTCGAACTTCTCGGAGAACCTGCGCACAGAGTAGAGGCTAGCAAGGTCAAGATGCAACAATTCGGCCTTCGCCTCCGGACAGCCCAGAAAAAGGCCTTTCAAGGCTTTTTCACCCCTTTCAAGGCTTCTGCAGGCCAGTATAACCTGGGCGTTCTTAAGACCCAGCGCCTTAGCGGTCTCGAACCCGATGCCGCTGTTGGCTCCCGTGACGACAGCAACCTTGCCTGAAAGGTCGGGGATGTCCTCTGCAGTCCACATAGTCTAATCTAATTGGGCTGCCGGATAAAAAAATCATCCGATGGCATTCCACGCGCTACAAGCTCACACGGGCCTGATTCCAAAAAACCCCCTGGCCTCCCGGCGTCTCCGGGCGCCTAGTACCTGGATTCGTCCCAGTCCAGGTCCATGTCCTCCATGTATGCGTCTTCACTCCACTCGTCCGCGTCCCCGAAGTAATCGTCCCCCTTCTTCATGTCACGCCATTCCCTCTTCTTCTTGGACTGGCCCTTCAGATCCTTTGGCTTTGCCTCAGGTTTCTTCTTGCTCATATTGCACCTCCGATGCTACCTATGCTAAAACAGCTCTCGGCTTTCTCAGCCTTTTCATGTAGATGACCTTGTGGTCTCCATCCTCGAAGTAGTCCCTTATCGTCGCGGTCTTCTTGTACCCGCTCTTCCTGTAGAGGCTCCTCGCCGGGAGGAACTCCTTGGAAGTGGATGTTGAGATGTACATGATCCGCCCCCTGTTCTTCCTGACAACGGACTCCACATACCTGATCATCCTTTTTGCTATTCCTTTGCCCTGGCATCTGGGTCTGACACCCAGCGCCAGTATCTCATACGTCCTCTCTCCAACGTCGTTGGCCAATGAGATGAAACCGACAACCTTCTGGTCTATGGAGTATGTGAACGTGTATATCCCAGCCGAACCTGGGTTATCCTGGAAGTCCCGTATCATCCTGACCAATCCCTTCCTGTCCCCCTCGCAGTAGACCCCGCCGTCGCTCATTATCTTCCTTATGCAGTCTATCTCCCTCTTCCTGACCCTATGGATGTCATGCCCCGCCTTAAGGATCATATGTACCCCCAGGTCCTCAGACGGTCTCCGTCCTCGACCCAACGCTCTCCGATATCCCTGCGATAGTACATGTTAGGGAGTATGATGTTACCTATCCTCTTGTACGCCTGGTCGCTGGCCTTCCTCATCGTCGCCGCGCAACCGCAGACGGTCAAAACCACGCCAGTGTCCCCTGCGACCACCCACTCCCCATCAACTTTCTTAACGTCCTCGAAGTGAACGCCGTCGTAGTTCTGCTTCTTGAATATTACCACAGCCTCCTTGCTGTGCGTCTCAAAAGCCTCCCGGTCAGTGAAAGGATATGGGGGGACTATCACGCGCACACCCACCTGGAACCCGCTACGGGTCCTGAGCTGGGTTTTCTCCCCGGATGCAAGCCCATGCAGCAACTCGCCGAACGGGTTGAGTATGCCCTCCTGCTGGATGAAAACCGTGGGATACCCGAACCTAGCCGTGAACTCTAGGGGGTAGACGCCGTTGTTGTTCACTATGCAGTTGACGTCGATGTAACCCACGTACCCCTCCTCCGCGAGCTTCGACTCCATCTTAGCCAGCGTCGAATGGAATATCTTGTTCGGCGGGCTCCAGAACATGCTCGTTCCCATCTCACCCGTCGCGGGCCCGATGTTCCCTGGGAATAGCTTCTTATGCTCGAAGTTCACGTTGATGGGGTGCAGGAACTCCCTGCCGTTGAAGAAAGCACCCACCGCGACCTCAACACCGGATATGCGCTTCTGCAGCTGGAATTCCCTTATCTTCTCGCTCCACACGTTCTTGTAGTGCATTAGGATCTGGATCACATCCCGTCCTGTCTCGTCCTCGCCCACGTATAACAGCTGCTTCTTGTTCTGCGCCTCACCGCTAGGCTTCACAACATACCTGGCTGGGTTGTTCTCCACGAACGAGATGGCCTCGTCGAACGAGCTGAACTTCCACTGCGGGATTATGTTAACGCCGTACCTCTTAAGCTCCTCCTGTCCGAAACTACGGTCGTCCTCCAGCATGTCAGTGTAGGGGGTGCCGCCAACGACGGGCTTACCCTCTTCCCGGAGCCTCTTGGCCATGGTACCGTGGCCGAGAACGTCATCGAAGACCACCACATCCGCCCATCCGATCTCAGACTCCCAGTCCTCCACCTTGGGGACGAACCCGTCGGCTATGTCCTTCTGTGTTTCGTCTTTGATGTGGTACTTCACGCCATGCCCTTCCTTCTGCACGGTCCATGCGATGTCGCTTATCAGCGCACCGTATGAAACGAAAAGAAACTTCTTCCTCTCCATCTAATGAGCCCCATAAGATTCCTTCATGGTTTAAGACATCAGAAATAGTTTTTTGAGTCTCTAGTTCAACCTCACAATGGAAGTCTTGCCCCTGCTCTCGATGGATATCTTGTTCTCCCTCAATAGCCACCCCAGGGCATAGTCGACGTATCTGCCGCCGACCTGTTTCTTGACTTCAGACAATCTCGCCTCCCTAGACTCTTGGGATTCAAGAAGGGAATATACCTTCCCGGCGGTAGTGCCGGTCTCAGAAGATATGTCCATAAAATGATATCTGCAACTCCAGTATATAAATCACCAGGTTCAACGCACATGGCCCGAATCTCCATGCCCTCCGCTATCATGGCCCTGGTCAAATGCCGTTCCCCCCTCCTGGTGGTGTATGTGAGCATCATCTGACATGACCTCCCAGTCCCCGTGGCTGTGGCCCGCGTCCACCGCATGGAAGGAGGCCATCAGGACCAGGACTCCCAGTATGAGTGCCGCCGACTGTTCCACCATCCTCCTTGCGCTGCCGTGCTTGTGAAGCTCGGGCATCAGGTCTGCGGTGGCGATGTATATGAAGCCCCCGGCTGCGACAGCGAGCGCATAGGGTATCATCGACTCCAGGCTTCCCAGGAAGAAATAGCCTAAAAGAGCCCCTAAGACCGCTGAGGTTGCGGATATGAAATTGTAGGTCAGGGCCTTCCGTGTTTCCATCCCCGAGTGTATGAGGACCGAGAAGTCTCCGAACTCCTGGGGTATCTCGTGCAATAGTATGGCTATTGTCGTCACAACCCCCACTGGCACGTTCATCATGTAGGCTGCGGCTATTATGACGCCGTCGATGAAGTTGTGGATTCCGTCCGCCACGAGGTTCAGGTAGGCCACGGGCCTCACGTCGCATTCCTCCTTGCCGCAGTGGTGCCAGTGGATGAACTTCTCGAATATGAAGAAGGCTATTATCCCTGCTAGGACAGCCCGGGATGCTGCGCTACCAATCTCGGCCTCGGCCTCCGGTATGAGGTGTATGAAGGCTGCGGCCAGCAGGCTTCCTGACGCGAAGGCGACGAACAAAAGCAGGAAACTGTGAAGTCTCCTCTTGCCGACGGACAGGCTGATCACTCCTATGAGGGAAAGCAGGCTGGTGAACACCACGCTCCCGAGTATCCAGGCAAACACAGACATCATAAAAAAAGAGTTATTAATATTTAAAAATAAATTAATAATTATTGGTTGTTCTTGGGGTTTTTTTATTAAAAAATGGCTGTTATCAGCGTCTCAGTGGACGAGGAAACCATCTCAGAACTAGATCTGATAATATCTGAGGGAGGTTTCAAGGGACGGTCTGACGCCTTCCGCACGGCAGTGAAGCTGCTGGCGAGAGAGCAGACGCAGCAGAAGAAGATGAGGGGCAGAGTGAACGGCCTGCTGATACTCATACACGATGAAAGGCATGAGACGGCGTTCACCGATGCACGGCACAGGTACGAGGACCTGATAAAGACCTCAGTCCACAACCAGCTGGGCAGGGGGAAATGCCTGGAGATCTTCCTCCTGGAAGGCGAAGCCAAGAAGGTGAAGGAGCTGATGAGACTATGCCGCAGCAGCGGCAGGGCTGAATACCTCAAACTGGTCACGACATAGGTTCACATCGTCCCTTTGCCCAACCACTCTCTAAGCCTTTTTTTAACCGCCCGCACAATTCACTATGCCATGAGCAGCAAACGCATGGCCATAGCAGTGGTTGTCGGCCTGCTGTCCGGCATATTCTGCGCGGTCGGAACCGCCCAGATGGCAGACGAGGGAAAATTCGACTTCGAAGTTACGAACGGCCTGCTCGCCAGCACAGTCTACAACCGGATACTCATAGGCTTGGTCGTAGGGCTCGCAGGCGGCATAGCAATGCATCCTGTCCTGAGAGGCGCCCTCGCAGGAGCTATTGTGTCGATGGCCATCAGCATACACCCGATAGTCGACGGGAACCCCATGGGCGGGCTGATGCCCCTCCTATTCGGGATAGCCTACGGAGTGATCGCGGATGTCCTGTCAACAAGGTACGGAAGATGACCTACCCCGCAACTATGTTGCCGTAGCTGTGCTCTATGATGTGGTCTGTACGGTCTAGCGGGTACAGGTGGGTGACGGGCTCACCGGACAACAGCCTACCCCCCTTATATGCCTTCATAGTCCTTCCATGCGAGTCCCTGTAGCCTGTGTAGTCCCTGTGAACCGACAAAAGTATGGACTCCAGGTCCCCTGACACCTTCAGGACATGGGATGGGTCCTCGAGCATTCTCCTGGTGTGGGGTTTCCTCTCCTCAACGGATACGTGGGGGCTCATGTGCAGGTGGGTGAACGACAGCAGACCAAAGCCCAGCTTACGCACGTCAGGTATCCTGACCGGCTTCAGCAAACCCCTGTCAAGGAACCGGTTTCTCAGCGTGTTCACCGTCTGCCTGCTGACCCCCGCATGGGCTGCAACTCTCTCATCTGTGGTGTCCGGGTGGTCCACCAACGACCTCATTGTGTTCAATTCCCTGCCACTTGGTCTCCAACCTCCATCCTCGACCTTGAATTCACAGTCATCCCTTTCATGTTCGAGGTTGAAGTGGTCGGCCAACAACGGAGCGTAGTCGAAGAACCTTGGTATTTGGGTGAGCTTCAGCGGGAAGAAGACGTAGTTATGGCGTTTGTCCGTGAGGTATCCGCTCTCATGGTGTATCCTGTGGTGGTTTATTATATGCTCCCGGACGTGGGTTAGGCTGCCCGCAGCCCCGAGGCTGAGGTGCTGGCCGCCGCTGTTGACCATGTAGAAGACGGTGGAGACACCGTCCCGTATGCTCTCCTTGAGCACGTCCACTCCTCCCTTGGCCGTGCCCGCGAACTCTCCGTACAATATGGTGAGGAGCTCGCAGCCGACCCTCCTGAAATCCGGCACATAAAAACCCCTATACAAACCCTTGTCCTGAAGCCTCTTACGGATGACAGTGACAGTCGACCTGCCCAAACCCAGCCTATCACCCAGCTCCAAATCCGAAAAACCAGGCCACCTGACCAAACCATACAAGACCATGCACTCACGATCCGACAAAACCATACCCGCTCAATAAACCCATTACCCACAAACCAATAAAAAACCCCGACAAAAAGAGAAAAAACTCACAAAACCACTATCCGATTGGATACTCGGTCGTATCCTGGCACTATATCGTATATGTCCATTTGTAGTGAGATTTCCAGGTCTTTCTCCTGGCCTAGCTGCCTGAGCCTTTTGGCGCCGTTCCCTTCAAGTATCCTGTTTCTGATACCCTCAAAATCAGCATCATTGCCCAACAGCTTCTCCCTGATGAAGTTGGCGCATTCCTCATCCTCAATTGCCTTCTCGTTCCCGTTCAAACCCATCGCAACAAGCGAGACAACATCCGGGTCGCGTTCCAGTATGTGTGAGACCAGTGGGCCGGCGTTGGCGAAGCTGCCGATCAACACCTCCTCGGCATTGACTGCGGCCACAATCCCCTGGGAACCGGCAGAGGACGAGAAAACAACGGTCTTACCCGACAAGTCCATCTTCGAGATGAGATACGGGGAGTTCCCCACGTCAAAACCCTCCGGCGGCAGACCCTCCCGCTCACCAACAAGAAGATAGTTCGGGTTCTCCTCCTTCAGCCGATACGCCTCACCCAAACCCCCCACCGGAACAACACCAACAGCACCAGCCCCAAAACAACCCAAAACAGTATTACTAGCCCTGAAAACATCAAAAACAACAGCCAAACCAACAGCAGAACTAGCGCCGTCCACGAATCTACTCGTCCTTATTTCCATATTTGCTCCTCAACTGACTCTTCACCTCTTTGATTATCTTCAAACCTTTCCTACCCTTCAGATTCACGCCTTTCTCATACTCTTTCATATACATCTCCTTGGCACTCCTAGCGGTATCTGGAGATTTAATGTATACTCCACCGATGATCTCACCCTTGTTGTCCCTGAGATATAACATCACCTCGCTTACCTTATCCCTCTCTGGGAACACAAGATGCAATCCTGGCAGGTCCTCAAGATAAATCAAGTCTAAGGTTTCAATCTCCCGAAGATTTTTCAGATTGTCTATGATGACCTCACATTCCCTATAAGCCCACTCTGGATCATGGTATAGTTTCAAGGCGTGATTGTAGATGTAATCAACGTCAAATGAAGTGAGATAAGTGACGTGCAGTTTCTTCTTGACAAAGCAGAGGTCATGAATATCCCTAAAACAATTCCCTCGGTCGATGAAATCCAACAACCTCTGAGAATAAGTTATGTTAGCAAAACGTCCCAACGCATATAGTCTCTTGGCAGTCTTTGAAGTCTGAGCGATTTTCAAGAAAAATGGAGTGTGATCCAGGTATTCAACTACCGGCTTGAACTTGCTCAACTTGGATTTGCTAAAGAAATCTTCCACATCACTCATCAAATCCTCGAACTCGTCCAAATCCCTCCTGTAATACTCACGTTTTTCTACCAAAGCATGTTCAATACCCTCAAAATTGACGTCATATCTGCCATGATCCGACCTGATAATAAATCCCTTGACTTTGAGGAACCTGAGAATCTTGAAGAGATTAGCCTTAAGCATCAACTTACCCCTAAGCCTCTTATACTCGTCTAAAATAGTCTTTGGGGACGTGTCTTCCCCATCACTCTTAAGACGATAGACACATTGTAGAATATCCAACTGTTGCCTGGTCAAACCCAAACCCTCAGCAAACCTCTCAAAATCCAACCCACACCACCACTTAACTAAGGGGAAGTATTGATTAAAATGTTATCTTCCTTACTCATCCAACATATGGGATCTGATTTGCAATAATCTCCCTCTATTAGTTCTGAAGCAGCACGACAACCCCAACAAAAATTGTTCTTTTCACATTTACTACAATGGCCAGATATGGTTTCTGGTGAATGTAATTTTTCATAAAGGAGTTTTTCCTTGTTCTCTGAGAATATTTTCTTAAATGACTGTTTGTTCACGTTACCTGCGTATGTTGAGTAAACCATTGAACATCCAAGAACATCTCCATGGTAGTTAATCACACATTTCGTACCACAGTAGAATTTGGTTCCAAATCCAGGTCCGCTTTCTACGCTGTCCTTTGAGTTTCTATATTTGTATACATCCCACATTCTCTCAAACTTAGGGGATAAATTCTCCGACTCTTTTGCCAAACCAAAAGCTCGATATGGGTATAGTATAACCGAAATATTCTTTTCATCATATGCCCAATCAATAGTCTTGACGTAATCCTTATCTCTAATAATCGGATCTGTCACAGTGATTGCTAATGCGATGTTTTCTGCCCCAAAATTTGTACCCATTAGGTTTTCCAATCCGTTAATCTGGTTTTCAAGATAACCATCAGAACATTCATGGGTTTTGTAATGAATCTCCTTATCCAAAGTGTCTATGTGAATGTGTGCTAAATCAACTATTTCATTCACTTTTTTAGCATCTTCAATCTCTTTCATATATGCGCCATTTGTCATCAGCAAATTTGTTAGGCCCTTATATTTGCTATATGACATTATCTCATACCAGTTATCACGTGCTAAGGGTTCTCCCCCTCCCCAATTGACTTGTTTGACATCTAGTTCTACTAGATCATCAATTATCTCAAATATTTTTTCATCTGATAGCTGTTTTACATTTTCTGGAGTTGACTCAGCATAACAGTAATTGCATCCACCGTCGCAGAATGACGTTAATCCTATCTCAACTGTATAGAGTTTACCTTCATTGAAATATTTCATCTGGGATTGAAAATCCTTTGTAAAGCCCTTCCTGACGTTATTTTCGCATCTTAGTAGATTTTCCACTTGATTTCCCCCTAGATGATAATCCTTTCAGATCATCTCTCATTTTTTTGAAAATTTTGTTTTTTCTAGGTCCTGAGATGTCAGTTGCTATAGAGCAATTTTTCATGAATTCTTCTTTGGCTCTTTTTGCAGTCTCGATTGATCTAATATAGACTCCACCAATTGCCATTTGACGTTCGTTTCTGATGAACATGAAATAGTCTCTTAGTATCTCTCCTTCTGTAAGTAGGATGTCCATCCCATATGGGAAATCACTGTACATTACTTTCAGATTTTCGTGCAAGGAAATCATGCTTTCGAGGTTATCAATTATGGATTCACATTCCTTTATTGCTAGATCGTGTTTATCATGTTTTCTCATGAACTGTTCATAGGGGTATTCAATGGAGAGGCTTGAAAGGTATTTTATTGACAATTCTTTTTCTTTCAGACATCTATCCCGTTCTATATCGACATATGTGTCAATTCCCATGCTCTGGGCTAGAGTATATGAATATGCAATATTGGGGAACTTAGAAACTGTATAATACGCTTTTGATGTTTGAAGTAATCTTGTAATCCGGTTAAATACTTCATTATAGTCAAGGTATTCTACTATTGGTTTTTCTGGTTGTGTGGTGGTTTTTTTGAAGTAG
The DNA here is from genome assembly GCA_014727915.1 of Candidatus Altarchaeales archaeon. Taxonomy (GTDB): domain Archaea; phylum Altiarchaeota; class Altiarchaeia; order IMC4; family SCGC-AAA252-I15; genus WJMO01. Next base: position 24,312 of record WJMO01000009.1, read on the forward strand.
TCTTCGAGTTGGTTGGTGAGTTGGTCGTAGTGTTGTAGTTTTTTGTGGTATTGTTGTTGGCGTTTTTGGAGTGTTTTTTTGATGTTGTCGTAGGCTATTTGGTAGTTGGCTTCGCCTTCGCGGCTGAGGAAGTCCTTGTCCAGCAGGATTTTCAGTTGGCGGAAGAGGTTGCTCTTCTGGATGGTTCCGCCGAAGTCGTGGGAGTAGGTTAGTTCTATCTCCCGGGGTGTGGCTACCTTGTTCTTGGAGACGATCTTGTAGACGGATTTCAGGATGTTCAGCTGCTGGTCCGTTATTCCCAGGATGCTCGGCGCGTCTATGTCGTCGATTTCAGGCATCTTGCCACTACCCCCCTCATGTACAGAATGTGAAAAACCCTTTAAATATCAAAGGGTGTACTATCACAAACACTAGTACACCACATTATGATACTATTTTTTATGTTATTTGGACAATATGTTAATCGACAAGATGCATATTGACATTTTGTCAAATAGGTGGTTGGAGTGTTTTGGATTTTGTTCATGGTGTTGGTGTTAGCGACGGAGCTGATAGTCTTTCTCCAGGTTCTCGAAACTGACACGACAAAGCACCCGTACTGGAACGTCGAAAGGAAACCTGTGATGGAAGAAGAATGGCAAAAGATGGAAGAAGCAAGCGCGCACGGAACCCCCGCAGCAGCTTAGGCAAGATACTGCACCACTTCGTGGGCGAGATATGCTGCGTCACGAAGCCCATAGAATCCGGTAAGAGGGGGGCGGTCCGGATATGGGGCAGCGACGTCCCAGCAAAATGCAAGGAGGAAGTGAGGAGGGGACAATGGGTCCGCGTGATATCCCACACCAAAGAATTCCTTCATGTGAAGCCATTGAACGTGTGGCTTGGTTCATGCTGCTGCTGACCGAGGATCATATTATGAAGACCGCGGCCGCTATGGCCGTCGTCCAGGAGCCGTCAGGCGTTCCCCTAGAGGATTCGACTATGTGCTGCGTCCTGAAGATCTTCCCGCTCGCCTCATAGGCCCTCTTCCGCTCATCCCATGCGGTGTTGGGGTCGAAGTCGATGCCCAAAGTCGTCGCCAGCATCGTGGCAGCAAGGTCCTCCGCATAGTTCCCGGCAACCTCTCCACCCTCGCCTAGGCTGTGGTGCTCGCTCAGATATCCATAGCCGCCGGTGTCCTTCGGCAAAGCCAATCCCACAGCAGCAGAAACATCCGCCTCGTCGTTTGTCTGGGATTTGGCCAACACGGTGAACGCTATCTGCCCAGGCTTCAACAGCTTCAACCCATCCTCCACGGACACGACCTCGCAACCCGGGGGGAAGATGCTCGACACCTCCACCAGGTTGTATCTGGCGATGCCGGCCTCCCTGAGGGCCAGCTCGAAGCTCGCCAGCTTGTCCCTGTGGGTCCCAGCACCCTTGGTGAAGAAGCACTTGCTCGGTATCATCGTAGAATATAATGCAATCTAGGGTAAAAACCCCATCATCTTATAGGCCAGCTTCGCGGCGGTGAAGCCGGCATATTCCAGGCCCGGTCTGGGGCAGAGCTCCACCATGTCAAAGCCCACGACCTCCCTCGAGACTGCAACCGCCTTCAACAGCCCGAGCAGGCCATACCATCCCAGGCCTCCGGGCTCGGGGGTGCCCACAGCTGGCATCACCGACGGGTCGAGGACGTCCAAGTCCAGGGTGACATGGACCCTGTCGCCCAAACAACCTATGATGTCCGGGATAAGATCTCCCTCGACCATCTCATGCGCGTAGAAGACCTTCAAACCCTCCTCCGAGATAAGCTCGGCTTCCTCCTCGCATATCGCCCGAATCCCCGCCTGGACGGCGTCACTGTGCTCCCTGATCCTGCGCATGACGCAGGCGTGGCTGAACCTGCTGCCCTCGAACGAGTCTCTGAGGTCTCCGTGGGCGTCCAGGTGGAGCGCCGACACATCCCCGTAGAAGTCCTTCAACGCAAGGTGCAACCCGAGGGATACCGTATGCTCCCCGCCCAGGACGACCGGGAACTTCCCATCCTCCAATATCTTCGAACACTTCCTCCGGATAGCATCTATCACCTCTTCCACCGGCCCATCGCATTGTATCTGGGGGAGGGTCGCGATACCCCGCTCCGCAGGCGTAGTGCCCAACTCGATGTCGTAGAGCTCCAACTCCCCCGAAGCCTCCAGTATCGCAGCCGGCCCGGCCGCCGTCCCTTTCAAGTAAGAAGTCGTACTCTCAAAGGGAGCGGACAGGACAACGAACCTCGCCTTCTCATAGTTGCTGAACGGCTCGCCCAAACCCGCAAACTCATGCGCCATAACACATAGAATAGCACCACAGGACATAAAAAACAAGATTTCAAAACAATTAAAACAAAAACGCAAATAATTCATAAAAACTTGGCGATAGTTTATATCCCCCCCGGGCTAATGGTTTCTCCTATGGTCAAGTGGAACCTAGACGACATACACAAACCCGGCGAAGACGGCAAGCTCGCGGTAAAGCTTAAGGCGGACGCCAGAAGATTCAAGAGAAACCGAAGACTGCTGAAGCCGAACATATCCCCCCGGGCATTCCTCAAAATATTGGATGACTATGAGAAGCTCACAGTCACATCCTCCAAGCTCTCCGCATACGCTGGGCTCCAACTGTCGGAGAACACATCCGACCCTGATCGTAACGCACACTCTGACAGGGTATCACAGCACTGCGCCGAGGCAGGGAACGAGGTTATTTTCTTCACCCACTGGTTCAAAGACCTCCCAGAAAAGACAGCCAAAAGGCTTACACGCGCTTCGGGACCATACCATTACGTCCTAGATCGCGTCCGGGCAGAGCGTCAATTCATACTCTCAGAGCCGGAGGAGAGGATAATAAACCTCAAGGACCTCACAGGCGTCGATTCAAACAACAAAATATATGACATAATCACCAACAGGTTCTTATTCAGGTACAAGGGTAGGGTATTGACCCGGGAAGACCTCACCACCTACAAGCTCAGCAGGCACAGGGCGGAGAGGAAGACAGCCTACGATCTCACACTCGACGAGTACGCACGCAACAAGACAGTACTAGCCGAACTCTACAAGGCAATAGTGGCAGACTTTCACTACGAGAACCTGAAACTCCGGGGATACAAGGATGCCATTTCCGTGAGGAACCACTCCAACGACATACCAGACAAGGCAGTCGAATCACTCATCTCGGCCGTGAGGGGCATCAGGGAATTCAAGAGATACTTCAAACTAAAAGCAAGGATATGCGGCATAAGCGACATGGACCGCTACGACATCTACACCCCATACCCCGGTGAAGAACCCCACCTCCCCTACGGAAAATGCAAGAGGATAACCCTGGAAACCTATGGATCATTCGACAAGAGGATGCACGAGCTTGCCAAAAGGATATTCGATAGGGGCCACGTCCACTCGGAGATAAGGCCCAAAAAGCAGAGCGGCGCCTTCTGCCTCACCCCCACAAAGGGCATCACACCCTATCTGATGCTAAATCACGCAGGCAATCTCCAGAGCCTCTACACCATGGTCCACGAGGTCGGCCATGGGATACACGCCCAGCTGGCGGCATGCCAGACGGAGCTGACATTCAGAGCCCCCCTCCCTCTCGCGGAGAACGCCTCACTTTTCGGAGAGAAACTATTGACCGAGAAACTACTCAGAGAATCCCGCGAAGATGAGAAGAGGGGGATACTCGTACGGTCGCTGGACAACCACTATGCCTCCATAATCCGCCAAATCTATTTCACACTGTTCGAGCTGGAAGCCCACAAGTCCATACCCGAAGGCGCAACCGTGGAACGCCTGAACAGGGCATACCTCAAAGGACTCAAAGAGCAGTTCAAGGGCTCCTTAAAGGTCCCTGAAAAGTTCAAGCACGAATGGCTCATGATACCCCACATCTTCGCATCCCCCTTCTACTGCTACAGCTACGCCTTCGCAGACCTGCTGGTCCTGGCCTTGTACGGGCTATACCGTGAAACCGGGAAGAAGTTCAACCCAGACTACTTGAAACTCTTATCATACGGCGGCTCACAGTCTCCCGAAAAGGCTCTGGAAGAGATAGGCCTAGACATCAGCCGAAAGGAGACCTGGAAGAATCCTGTGAAACACATCAGGGATCAGGTAAGGGAGCTTGAGAGAATCACATAGGCTCATTGGGCCGCTATTCCTGGCATGGAGCAGGTCTGGGCCTGTATCATCCTTAGCTTCGTCTGGCTATGCAGGGTAGGCTTGAACCACGATTCTCCCACATTCTTAGCCACCACAACCTTCTTATCTGATTTTTTTAAATATTTTATATTATTATAATATTTTTATATATTATTAATATTATTTTCTATATTTTTCACCCTTAATGCATTTATCATCAATATTTTTCTAAAAAATTGTACATTTTCACAATTAAACAACAACTATTTATAGAAGTCATCCATTATATCTTGTATTAATTGTTGAAATATTTAATCTTAGGTGGGATAAATGGAGAAGTCCGCATATACGGGGATTATATTGGTGGTGCTGGCAATGCTGCTGCCGGCAGGAGTTGCAGAAGACGGAACAACGGCTGAAACCAACGCAATGGCAATAGACACAATCTGGACTCTCCTTGCTGCCGTGCTGGTATTCTTCATGCAGCCCGGTTTCGCGATGGTGGAAGCGGGATTCACCAGGGCGAAGAACACCTGCAACATCCTGATGAAGAACATAATGGACTTTGCGGCCGGGTCGATCGCATACTACATAGCCGGCTTCGGGATAATGTTCGGAGCTGGGACGGCTTTCTTCGGCGCAGAATACTTCTTCCTGAGCGGAGTATCCCCCGACTCAATGTGGGGTTCAGTGCCTACCTACGCGTTCTGGATATTCCAGGCGGTCTTCGCAGCCACGGCCGCTACGATAGTCTCAGGCGCTATGGCGGAAAGGACAAAGTTCGTATCGTACCTTGTCTACAGCTTCACATTGACAATATTGATATATCCCCTTGTGGGCCATTGGATTTGGGGTGGCGGATGGCTGTCAACAGGCGCAGTATTCGGGTTCCTGGCTGATGCGCCGCTGGTAGACTTCGCAGGCTCGACGGTCGTGCACAGCGTCGGCGGATGGGCAGCTCTTGCGGGGGCTATCGTCCTGGGTCCGAGGGTTGGCAAGTACGTGAACGGCAAGGTCAACGTGATACCCGGCCACAACATAGCACTGGCCGCACTGGGCGGTTTCATCCTGTGGTTCGGATGGTTCGGATTCAACGCGGGCAGCACCGTCGCAGGCACAGATCTCAGCATAGCCACGATAGCGGTAACAACCAATCTTGCGGCTGCGGCGGGGGCCATAACAGCCATGTTCACCATATGGGCTCTTGCAGGCAAACCCGACGTGAGCATGACCATAAACGGGTTCCTGGCAGGCCTGGTCGGCATAACCGCGGGTTGTGCGTCGGTAAGCCCGTTGAGCGCATTAATCATAGGTGCTGTGGCTGGCGTCATCGTGGTTTTCGCTGTGGAGTTCGTGGACAAGTTCCTTAGGGTGGATGACCCGGTCGGCGCCGTCAGCGTGCACGGAGTATGCGGCGCGTTCGGGACGCTTGCAGTGGGTGTATTCGCGGAGGAAGCTTATGGTGGCGTTAACGGGCTCCTGTTCGGCGGCGGTGTCACACAGCTGATATCCCAGGCAGTTGGGGTCGTTTCGGTGTTCCTCTTCGTGTTCCCCGTGGCCTTTTTGATGTTCAAGGTCATCGACTTGACCCTAGGGTTGCGCGTTTCCGAGCACGAGGAAGTGACCGGGTTGGACATCGGCGAGCACGGTATGTTCGCATACCCGGACTTTGATGTTCCGGCATAATGGGAGGTGAAAAATATGAAGTTGATAGTTGCGTACATAAAGCCAGAGGTTTTGGAGTCGGTTAAGAGGGAGTTGGACAAGCATGAGGTCCATCGGATGAGCGTGTCTAGGGCGAAGGGCTGTGGCGTGTCGAAGGGGTATGTGGAGAGCTACAGGGGCTCCAAGAAGGAGATAAACTTGCTCCCGAAGGTGCGGTTGGAGATAGCGGTGAATGACGATTTCGTCGACACGACCGTGAAGGCGATAATCTCTGCTGCCAGGACCGACGAGATAGGGGACGGGAAGATATTCGTGCTGCCCCTCGAGGACTGTATACGCATAAGGACCGGTGAGACTGGCCCGGATGCGATAGGGGGAGATAGCGTCCATGTCAAGAAGAAGGGCGAATAGCCCGTCATCGGGGTGTCTGCCCACACCCTCCTCTTTCTTTTTTGAAGATCGGAAAGCATCACACTTTCATTCTGAAAATATTTTACAATAAATAGAAACATTTTTATATATATCTTCAATATACCTAATCATATTTGAAAAATTCAACAAAAATATATAAAAAATATGAGAATTGTAATTTGAGGTGTTGTAAGTGAAGAAACTCGAGGTTTTAACGGTTTTTCTGGTGCTCATGGCATCAGCTTCTGCGGAAGACGGAACGTCAGTCAACGCCGGCGACACGGCCTGGGTGCTCATCGCATCGGCGCTTGTGCTGCTGATGACCCCCGGCGTAGGATTCTTCTACGGGGGGATGGTAAGGAAGAAGAACGTGCTGGCGATACTGACGCAGAGCGTCATAATAGCGGCGCTGATAAGCGTCCAATGGGTGCTCATCGGATACTCGCTGTCATTCGGCCCGGACATCGGCGGAGTGATAGGGAACCTGGACTACATGGGACTTTCCGGCGTGGGAATGCAACCCAACCCAACATACAGTGAGACCATACCCGAACTGGCATTCATGATATTCCAGGCGATGTTCGCGATAATAACCCCTGCGCTTATAATCGGCGCCTTCGCCGACCGGATGAAATTCTCCACATTCCTCGTGTTCACCCTGCTCTGGGCGACGGTCGTATACGACCCGATAGCTCACTGGGTGTGGGGATCCGGAGGATGGATAGGCGAGATGGGCGCGTTGGACTTCGCGGGCGGAACAGTAGTGCACATATCCGCTGGAGTTGCCGCGCTCGCGGCAGCCCTGCTCATAGGCCGCAGGATAGGATTGGACAACGGCAGCCACCCGGCACCCCACAACATAACTATGACCGTGCTCGGAGCAGCGCTGCTGTGGTTCGGCTGGTTCGGCTTCAACGCCGGGAGCTCTCTGGCTGCGGACGGCCTGGCCGCGCACGCTTTCGTGGTTACCAACACCGCAGCAGCAGCGGCCGCGCTATCTTGGATGATTGTAAGCTGGGTTCACATGAAGAAGCCGAGCAGCATGGGCATTGTCACTGGAGCAGTATGCGGACTGGTCGCGATAACGCCCGCAGCAGGCTTCGTAAGCCCCATGGCATCCATTGCCATAGGCGCGATCGCAGGTGCCGTATGCTACCTGGTGATAGTTTTTGTGAAGAACAAGACCAGAATAGACGACGCTCTTGATGTGATGGCATGCCACGGCATGGGGGGCATAATCGGGGCCTTGCTGACTGGCGTGTTCGCGCAGACGGCCATAAACCCCGGCGGAGCGGACGGCCTGCTGTCAGGCAATCCTGGGCTCCTCTACACCCAGGCCATAACGGTAGTGGCGACCATGGCCTACTCATTCATGATGACTGCCATAATACTGAAGGTCTTGGACGTGGTTATGGGAGTCAGAGTAAGGAAAGAGGAGGAGATAGTGGGGTTGGACCTCACGCAACACGGGGAGGAAGCCTATCCTGAGATGGAGATACCAAGCTAATGGAGGTGATGGATATGAAGTTGATAATGGCTTACATACAGCCAGAACGGTTCAAGGAAGTGAAGAAGGAACTATACAAGGCGGACGTCAAGAAGATGTCCGTGGTGAAAGTCAGGGGATGCGGTCAGCAGATGGGCTTCACAGAGGTCTTCAGGGGGGCGAGCCAGGAGGTCAACCTGCTGCCTAAGATCCGCATAGACATCGCAGTGAACGAGGACTTCGTCGAACCCACCATCGAGGCCATAATGAAGGGCGCGAGGACCGGCGAAGTCGGCGACGGGAAGATATTCGTCGTCACATTGGCCGAGTGCGTGAGGATACGGACCGGAGAAAGAGGAGGCAAAGCCATAGGATGAAAGAAATGGAGAAGTTCAAGGTCGAAGACAAGGGCCTGTTGGATGAGCTGAAGTTCTGGGGTCTCAAAGAGGATGAGATACTCAGGGAATCCCTTGAGTACATCATGTGGGCGACCATAAGGCGCAGGACCGACAATCGCTGCAGGACATGCAAGAAGGTGGTCAAATCCACGGTTCCCCCGGAGATGCAGGTCAAGAACAGCTACCCCGACGGATTCTGCGAATGCGATTGAAGACGCGTGTTCTGGGGGGATGGCATGGGTGCAGCGTCGTAATCCTGCGCTCTAAACCCAGTGGTTACATTTTTATACTGGATATTCCATACTTCATAGGATGAAGAAGGATGAGCCTATGTCTGCGGAGGAGTTCTGCCCCATACGGCAGACGATAAAGCTTTTGGGGAAACGGTGGACCATACTAATAGTGAAGGAGATATACTTTGGGAAGGGCAGGAAGCTGGGTTTCATGGAGCTGCGCAGGAGGCTTCCCGACGTGAGCACCAAGGTATTGTCAGAGCGTCTAAAGGAGATGGCGGAGGCGAAGCTGGTTCGCAGGAAAGAGCATAGGGACTCCAAGCCTGTGCGGGTCACCTACACACTCACGGATAAGGGAAAGGACGCGTGCGAAATACTCAAAGTCTTCAAGGGCTACGGCCTTAAATGGGGGGGCAAGGACACATTCAACTGCGGCGACATAGACTGCGAATTGTGCCCCCGAAGATCGGAGAACGAAGAAGACTAGTGCTGCTCTGGCTCTGGGGCCAGCTTCATCTTAAGAGCTAGGAAAGCCATCGCAGCCACCCCATACATCAGGAGTACGAGCTCTGGCGGGTCGACGAATCTACCTACTATCCTGACCACCGCATATATTATGGCTACCATGCCGGTCATCAGAATCACGGCTTCGACGATGGCTTCGAAGAAGGCCTTTTTCACTGCATAGCCCGTCCTGACGGCCTCCTCCCTTATCTCATCGACCCGTTCGGCGGTCTCCTCCTTTATCTCCTCGACCTTCTCTTCGACCTGGTACCTCTGGGCGAAGTATTTCATGAGGAATCCGCCAACCCCTTCAGCCACTTCAAGGGCCGAACCAAGAGGCACGCCTCCCAGCGGGCTTGACGCCTTTTTCCTCTTCCTCTTGGTTTTGCCCTTAGGAGCCATATCTGTCTATCTTTTCTTGAGCATTGACATCAGGAACGCTCCGGCCATGGCTCCTACCGCGGTAACGGCTACGGCAGCGCCTGCTGGGTTCTTCCTGACCTCTTTTTCGATCTGTTTTTGAGCCTTAGCAACGTCTTTCTTGACTATTCTCTCGTATTTCTTGGATTCTTTCTTCCAGTCCTTCCCGGACATGTTGACCGCCTTCCTGTAGTTGGCTAGCATCTGCTTCTCAGCATTCTTCACAGCACCCTCTATCTGCCTTACCTGCTTTTTGCTAAGCATAGGCGAGGATCTTCTCCTCGCCGTTTTCCGCTTAGCCTTTTTCTTGGCCGGCTTCTTCTTCACGGTCCTTTTTTTGGCTTTTTTCTTGGCCGGCTTCTTCTTCACGGTCCTTTTTTTGGCTTTTTTCTTGGTTGTTCTCTTTTTGGCCGTCTTTTTCTTTTTGGCTGCTTTTTTCTTTACTGTTCTTCTTTTCGCAGTCTTCTTCTTGGTTGTCCTTTTCTTGGCCTTTTTCTTGGCCGGCTTCTTCCTTGCTGTTCTCTTCTTCGTCGCTTTCCTCTTGGCTGTCTTCTTCTTCGAACTCTTCCTCTTTACCCCTTTAGCCTTCCTTTTCGCTTTCTTCTTTGCCATATAGTTCACCTCGCTGTAATAGAATTAAATAGAATCGAATAAAAACCTATTCTGCGGAAATAATTGCTCTGTCTCTGCCGCCGTCGACTTCACGGAGCTTTATTTTTATCTTCTCCTTCACCGATGTCAGCACAACCGACCCTACATAGTCTGCCGTTATCGGGAGCTCCCGGTGTCCCCGGTCAACCAACACCGCGGTTTTTATGCTCTTGGGCCTCCCTACCTGTGTGAGCGCGTCCATTGCAGCCCTGATGGTTCTCCCGGTTGACATGACGTCATCGACCAGGACCACGTTCCTGCCGTTTATGTCGAATGGGATGTCTGTCAGGTCCTCTTCCAGGTCTTCTGTGACATCGTCCCGGTAGGGTCTCGTGTCGAGGGAGCCTACGCCCACGTTATTCCCGGATTCCTTCTTTATCCTGTTCTTCAGCCTTTTGGCCAGGGTGACTCCCCTGGTGATTATGCCGACGAGGACCAGGTCCTCCGGGTTCTCGCCTTCCAGTATCTGCTCCAGGAGCTTGTCCTCCGCCTCCTTTACCTCGTCTTCCCCCATGATCTGCGCTGTGTTCATCTTCTTGTCTTTCGTATGAGGCTCCTGACCACATCTACCGCCTTAAGCGAGTCCTTCTTGTCGACTATGATGATGGTGTTGTCGTAGCTTGAAGTTACCTCTATCAAGTTTATCTTGTTCCCGCCGAGCGACATCATCAGCTGGGCTATGACGCCTGGCGTGTCGACGATGTCCTCCGGGCTGGCTATTATTATCGCGCTTAGGTTGCTTATCTTCTTTAGCAGGTCCTCCCTTTTATACTTCACGCTCTCAATACCTCGGTCGTCGACCATCAGGGTGGTGGTGCCTATTCCCTGTATCCTGACGTAGAAGCAGTCTTTACACTCCTCCGGCTCTTTGAGCTCTGGGTTCCCTCTCAAGTAGAGAATGTTTATGTCGTCGAGCATCTGCAATCTGCTCTTCCCGAATATGTCGTTGTATTTCGTGTCCTCATCCTCATGTATCCTCGATCCGATCCGCTGAAGCGTCACTGCTATGGTGCTCACTTTCGTGTTGTATCCTGTCAGCCGGCTCACGTCCTTTTGGATGTGCTGTGCGAGCCTTCGGTTGTTGGTTATCCCCATGCGCAGGGCATCGTATACTCTCATGTCGGTCTTTATGGCTTCCTCCACTGCAGACGCCACGCTAGCCATCATACACTATTGTATTATATTTAAATATTATTTAAATATTGTTTTAAATAAAACAAATGGTTTTATTTTTGTAACATTATATGTGTATGTGGAGGATACACTAAAATGGAACTGGAAGAGATACTCAAAAAGATAGAGGAAACACCCAAACCAAAGGTCAAGAAGGCATGCATCGCATACTCCGGAGGCCTTGACTCCTGCCTCGGAGTCGAGTTCCTGCGCAAGGTATACGGCGCAGAGGAGATCGTGGCAGTAACACTGGACGTCGGACAGGGAGAGGAGGAGATTAAGGACGCGGACGAGAAAGCCAAGAAACTGGGTATCGACCCGATACTCATAGACATCAAGGACGAGTTCACGGAAGTGTGGATGTCCAAGGCGATACAGGCGAACAGCGACTACAACGGATATCCGGTGTCGACTTCGATGACACGCCAGCTGGTAGCGGCGGTGGTCGCGGAGCAGGCGGTCAAACACGGCTGCGACTCCATACTCGAAGGCTGCACCGGGAAGGGCAACGACCAGTACAGGATGCACAACGTTATCAAGTTCTTCGCACCCGACATAGAGATACTGCAACCGGTGAGGGACTTCGACCTCACCCGACTAGAGGAGAACGCTCTGGTGGAGGCCTGGGACATACCGGTCAACGAGCAGGTGACCGGCGGAGACGACAAGACCCTGTGGTGCCGCTCAATAGCATCCGGCGCCGTTGACCTGAACCAGCCGCTGCCCGATGACATCTGGATGTGGCTGGTGCCTCCGGAGAAGGCGCCCGACAAGCCGACTATCGTCGAGCTGGAGTTCGAGAGGGGCGTTCCCGTGGCCATGGACGGAAAGCATATGAAGCTCGGCGACCTGGTCATGGAGTTGAACGTCATAGCAGGGAAGAACGGAGTGGGTAAGATAGACATGTTTGAGGACGGGATAATGAACATGAAGAGCCGCGAGATATACGAGGCCCCCGCCGCACACGTGATACTCAAGCTTCACCGTGACCTGGAGCAGTGGTGCCTCAGCAAGGACGAGATACAGTTCAAGAAGTCAGTGGATTCCAAATGGGCTTACCTCGTATACCACGGCCAATGGTATCACCCGCTCAAGGACGACCTCGACGCGTTCATATCCAAGAGCCAGGAGTGGGTGAACGGCAGATACAAGGCGAAGCTTTACAAGGGCAACATCGACATCATCGAGCGCCACTCCGACACGGGACTGTTCAGCCCTGAGATGCGGTCAATAAAGACCCGTGGATTCGACCAGCGCTGGGCGGTCGGTTCGACAAAGGTGGAGACCCTCCAATGGATGATAATGGCCAAGGCGGGGCGGAAGCCCCAGCCCAAGGTCGAGATCAAGAAGGACCTGAAGAAGGCGGAGAAGGTGAAGGCCAGGAAGTAGATTCCTGCCACTTCCCTCATTTATTTTAGGAAATCGAATAGGTTAGGGTACGATGGCGAAGCTATGGGGAGGACGGTTCGAAAAGGACCTCACGGAGAGCACCGAGGACTATCTCCAGTCCATAGAGGTGGACAAGGAGATGGTATTGGAAGACATCTGGGGTAGCCAGGCCCATGCAATAATGCTCTCCAAGCAGGACATCATCTCCAACAAGGATTTGAAGGAGATCCTCCACTGGCTTGAAAAGGCGAAGAAGGACTACTTGAGCGGGAAGCTGGTCTTAAGCAAGCAGGACGAGGACGTTCACATGAACGTCGAGAAATACCTCATCCGGGGGGCCGGCCCCGAATACGGGGGGAAGCTCCACACTGCTCGAAGCCGGAATGACCAGGTATTGACGGATGCGAAACTCCACATACGGCACAAGATACTCGACATAAAGAAGAAGATATTGAGCCTGCAGAATGTCTTCATAGAACTTGCCGAGGAAAACCTCGAGACTCCTGTTCCAGGCTACACGCACACCCAGGACGCTCAGCCGATAACATTGGCCTACTGGGCTACCGCCTATGTGAGCGCTTTCATGCGGGACCTCAAGCGTCTCGACCACGCCTACGCGAACGTAGACACCAACCCGCTGGGCTCGTGCGCTCTTGCAGGGACTTCATTTCCCATAGACCGCCGCATGACCGCGAAGCTTTTGGGGTTCACCGAGGTCCACAAGCACAGCCTGGATGTCATATCAAGCCGGGACTTCATAGCTGAGACATTGTGCGCGCTGACGATACACATGAGCAACCTGAGCAAGCTCGCGGAGGAGATGGTCTACTGGAGCACCTACGAGTTCGGCATACTCGAGTTGGACGACAGCTACACCGCAGGCTCATCCATCATGCCCCAGAAGAAGAACCCCTGCGTGGCTGAGCTGACCCGCGGCCGGACTGGCCGAGTCTACGGAGCTCTAATGCAGCTGCTCACCATGATGAAGGGCATACCCATGGGCTACAACCGTGACCTACAGGAGGACAAGCCACCCCTGTGGAACGCCTTCGACATCGTGGGCAAAACGCTCGACGTCACCATCGGGATGATAGACACCATGAAAGTCAACGAGGAGCGGCTCGCTGAACTGTCCGGGGCGAACTTCACGACTGCCACGGAGCTGGCTAACCACCTGGTCCGGGAGCACGGGCTCAGCTTCCGTGAATGCCATCATATAGTCGGGAGCCTGGTGGGAGAGCTCCACCGGAAGGGGAAGAACTTCATGGACTTCGACGAAGTCGACAAGATACTGTCCGGTCAGGGAGTTAAGGTCAGCTTCGACGAGATGCGCAACATCTTCGACCCGCGCAAGAACATTCACACCTACAAGAGCCTCGGCAGCACCTCCCCCCGGGAGGTCTCCAAGATGATTCGGGAGTTCAAGAAACAGATGGACTCTAACATAAGACGCATAAAGTCCCAGGAGGAGCGTATTGAGTCCGCGCAGAAGCTCACGGAGAGCATAGTCTCGAAGGTGCTTGAAGGAAAGGACATAGGGGGGATAAAGATAAAATGAAGAAGAAGGTAGTGTTGGCTTACTCGGGGGGTTTGGACACGAGCGTGATACTGAAGTGGCTCATCGACAAAGGCTATGATGTCATAGCATACGTGGCGGACGTCGGCCAGAAAGAGGACTATGAGGCCGTCAGGAAGAAGGCCCTCGAATGCGGAGCTAGCAAAGTCTACGTTGAAGACCTGAAAAAGGAGTTCATAACCGACTTCGTGTTCAAGGCTTTGAAGTCCAATGCGGTATACGAGGGAAGATACCTCCTTGGAACGTCGATAGCCCGGCCCGTGATCGCGAAACGCCACATAGACGTGGCCCGGAAGGAGAAGACCAACATAGTCTCCCACGGTGCCACCGGAAAGGGCAATGATCAGGTCCGCTTCGAGCTGACCTACATCACCTTGATGCCCGAGGTCGAGATAATAGCTCCCTGGAAGGACGAGGAGTTCCTGTCCAAGTTCCAGGGCCGGAAGGACATGCTGGAATATGCCGAGGAGCATGGCATCCCGGTAGAGGCCACGACTAAGAAGCCCTACAGCTCCGACGAGAACATAATGCACAAGAGCTACGAGGCGGGGGTCCTGGAGGACCCGCTCAAACCAGCTGATGAATCCATGTTCACCATGACCGTTTCCCCGAAGGACGCCCCCGACGAGAAGACAAAGGTTTCAGTCACCTTCAAAGCGGGTGTCCCTGTTAAAGTCGAGTCCAACGGCACCGTCAAGTCTAAGCCTGTGGAGATGCTCCAGTTCCTGAACAAGATAGCGGGCGAGAACGGCGTGGGCCGCATAGACATCGTGGAGAACCGGTTCGTGGGTATGAAATCACGGGGCGTCTACGAGACACCCGGATACACTGTGCTGCGCGCCGCTCACATGGACCTGGAGGGGCTGACGGTGGACCGTGAGGTGATACACCTCCGGGACATGCTGACACCCAAGATATCGGAGCTCATGTACTATGGGTTCTGGTATGCGCCCGAGATGTACTTCCTGATGGCAGCAGTCGAAGAGAGCCAGAAGCACGTTTCAGGCACGGTGCACCTGTCCCTATACAAGGGCAACGTGATTGTGGAAGGACGCGAGTCAGAGGACAGCCTATACGACGAGGACGTGGCCTCAATGGATGTCCACGGCGGATACGACCAGAAGGACGCTACCGGATTCATAAAACTGAACGCGTTGCGCCTGCGCATATGGGCCAGAAAACACGGTAAATGATTTATTTAGGCGATTTCCCCTATATCTTACATGGTGAATCATAGGGTTTTATCCTATCTGTTGCTGGCTTTGTCGCTCCTTCCCGGCAACTCATGTGCTTACATAGACCCTGGAACGGGCAGCATGTTATTCCAACTTGTAATAGCCGCCTCTGTGGGGGTCATGTTCCTTATCAAGTCTAAGGTAAAAAACCTTATATCGGGTATACAAAAGGCATTGTCTAAGTCTGATGATGGATGAGCGTAGGGTTCCCTCTTCTTTCAGGGACCCCAACGGATTTGTCTTCACTGAGGGTGGCGAGGTATTTCGCCAGGTTAACATCTCTTACAAAAGGCAATATGAGAAACTGATGTTCTCTGGCTTGTATGACGACCTGGTTTCTGATGGCCTGATTATTCCCCACATCGAATCGGACCATGAACCTTTGAAAAATCATGGCGCATATAAGGTATTGAAGCCCGATATTGTTCGTTTCACATCCTACCCCTATGAGTGGTGTTTCTCACAGTTAAAGGACGCTGCTCTGACGACCCTCTCGATACAGATGAAATCCCTCGAACACGGGATGACACTAAAAGATGCCAGCGCATATAACATACAGTTCAACAGGGGGAAGCCTGTTCTCATAGATACTCTATCCTTCGAGGTCCTGGACCCTACTGTCCCCTGGGTGGCCTATCGTCAATTCTGCCAGCACTTCCTAGCGCCGCTGGCGCTGATGACCTACATCGATCCAGGGCTGAACAGCCTCTTAAAGTCCCATCTAGACGGCGTTCCTCTTTCCATGGCCTCAAATATGCTGCCCAGAAGAACATACCTGAACTGGGGGCTACTTGTCCATTTACACATGCACTCAAAGAGTCAGTCACGTCTGATCAGGCATAGAGACAAGATGGAGGACAGGGCAATTAGCCTTAACTCCCTCAAAGGCCTTGCGGACAATCTGATGTCAACTGTGAAAAGCCTGGTCTGGAAGCCTGACAAGACAGTATGGAGCGAATACTATGGGGTTGAAAGTAACTATGATGATTCGTCATTCGATGCAAAAAAGAAGAGGGTCGGAGAGCTAATAGAAAAGGCAAATCCGGCCAGCATTTGGGATATTGGGGCGAATACCGGCCTTTTCAGCAGGATGGCCTCTGAGAGGGGAGTACCGACCCTTTCGTTGGACTATGATAGGTCCTGTGTTGAGGTCAACTACTTAAGGGTCAAAAAGGACGGTGATGAAAATCTGCTGCCCCTACACTCTGATATCACAAATCCAGCCCCGGCGATCGGATGGATGAACCAAGAGAGGAAGTCACTTCTTGAAAGGGGCCCAACAGACACTGTGCTTGCGTTAGCGTTGATACACCACCTGGCGATAGCAAACAACCTGCCCCTTGCCATGGTAAGCTCGTTCTTCTCAGGAATATGCAAAAAGCTAATAATCGAATTCGTGCCCAAACAGGACTCCAATGCGCAGAGGCTTCTGCAGTCTAGGGAAGACATATTCCCTGACTATAACCTGGAGGAATTCGAAGGTGAATTCTCAAGATATTTTAAAATCGATTCCAAATTGCCAATACCCGGAAGCGATAGGGTGCTATATCTGATGGTGAAAGAATAAGATGCACAACTCCCCTAGGGTGATCCTACACCCTCTCCTGCTAGCAGCATATCCTGTCCTCTTCCTCTATGGCCAGAACCTCGGGGAAGTCGCATTAGAAGGGCTCGTCATCCCCCTCACATTTGCGTTCGCCGTTCTCTCCGTCTCCTATTCCCTGTTCTTTCTCCACTTCAGGGAAATGGAAAGAACGTCCTTGATGACGTCCCTGTTTCTCGTTATCTTCTTCTTTTCGGGTATTTTCGCCGAACTGCTGTCTAAATACGCTCCCTTACTATACCTTGGTGAAACTGTAATACCCCACCAGTTCATCCTTGTTTTTTTCAGCGCTGCCTTCTTGACACTCTCCCTCTCTCTTCTTTCAGGGCATAAAGGGGATTTAAAGCCAATAACCTTCTATTTTAATCTTCTAGCATCCACTCTGGCGTTGTTGAATCTTCTTACTGTCGTTCCTTTTTTGCTTTCCACCAGCCTTAACGGTTCCCAGTCCTCCCCGACAGGCTTGCATCCTGAAGCCGAATGCACTGGAGCATGTCCAGACATATATTACATAATCCTGGATGCATACCCGCGAGACGACGTTCTGAGGGAGAGTTTTGGGTTTGAAAACGGGCCCTTCATAGACTCCCTATCCTCCAGGGGATTCTATGTCGCGTCCGACTCGAGGAGCAACTATGCAAATAGCTATCAGTCCCTATCATCCTCTCTAAACATGGATTATCTGGATGCACTAGTCGATAGCATGAAAAGCGCTTCTATGAACCGTTATATGGTCTATGAGATGATCAAGGAAAACAAGGTCCAGGGTTATCTAGAGTCCAAAGGCTACGTAATCATCAATTTCAGGTCTGGCTGGGGTCCAACGGATGATATGGGCGATTCAGACATTCAGCTAAGCCCTTTTGACTTCCGCGAGAACAACGAATTCTTTGTTGTTCTGCTGCAAAACACTGTTTTGGCCCCTGCAATAGAGCAGGTTATATGGGACTCTAGGAGGGAGAACATCTTATACGCTTTCGATAACCTAGGCGGAGTTGCTGACATGCCTGAATCCACCTTCACATTTGCTCACATACTCTGCCCGCACCCTCCCTTCCTATTCGATGAGGATGGCAGTCTCCCCTCATCAGATGCTGGTTTGAGCCTCGATGATCTCATGGCGGGTCAGGTGTCCTTTGTCAACAGGAAGGTCTCTGATGCTGTTGACGAGATACTGTCCAAGTCGGATGAGCCTCCGGTGATCATCTTGCAGGCTGATCACGGTACCGGACTGCTCGGATCAAACAGTGTTTGCATGTTAAAACCTTCAAGCATATATTCTGTGAATGAGAGTGAACTGGAGGACCGGATGAAGATATTGAACGCCTATCTTCTGCCTGGGGGCGGGAGCGAAGGGCTGTACGAGTCTATCTCTCCCGTGAACTCTTTTAGGGTTGTTTTCAACCGCTACTTCCATGAGAACCTCACTCTCCTGGAGGATAGGAGCTTCATATCCTGCGACAGTGACACTTTCAATTTCAGAGAACTATGATGAAAAATGAGAAAAGCGATTAGGACTATCATTCACCCGATAATATTCGGTTTGTACCCTGTCCTGTTCCTCTACGGCGAGAACCTAGGGGAGGTCGCATCATACGATCTGCTGCTTCCCCTGGCTTTCTCGTTGGCCCTCGTCATCTCCTTTCTCGGGTGTTTTTGGGTTCTCTTAAGGGACATGGACAAGTCTGCGGCTATGTCCTCATTGTCTCTGATATTCTTCTTCTTCTACTCGGGGTTTTCCGAATTTGCATCATCACATCTGCCTCTGATAGTCAGCACCAACATAGTATTGCACCCCTACTACATCGTGAACTTTTTCAGCGCTGCATTCTTGACCCTGTCCTTTATCCTGTTGAGGGATTACAAGGGGGGGCTCGGACCTTTAACAACATTCTTCAATGTTATAGCATCTATTCTGCTGGTTTTCAATCTGATCGATGTTGTCCCGTTTATTCTGTCTGAGGATGTCCGGAGGGGAGTCGATAACCCCGGGGATGTCCACGTTATATCTGGCAAATCCATGCCTGACATCTACTACATCATCTTGGACGGCTATTCCAGGGATGATGTCCTGTTGGAGTCCCTTGGCCACAACAACAGCGGATTCTCAGACGAGCTTCGGGCTAGGGGGTTCTACGTTGCTGACAAGTCAATGAGCAACTATGCGACCACTTTCCTCTCATTGCCGTCCTCCCTGAACATGAAATACATCGATCACGTCTCTTCGAACACAACTCGTCTCCCTCATGATCTTAGCATGGCCTACAACCTGATAAGGGACAATGAAGTTCAGAAATATCTTAAGTCAAAGGGCTACACGATAGTCAATTTTCGTTCCAGCTGGGGTCCGACAGATGACATTAGAAGTGCGGATTTGCAGCTGAGCTTCTCGCAATTCAGAGAGAACAACGACTTCTTCCTTGTTTTGCTGCAGACCACTGCCTTATCACCGTTTATTGAACACATCATCTGGGATTTTAGACGTAATAACATACTCTACGTCTTTGATGAGCTGTCCGATGTCGCTCTCATGCCCGAGCCCACATTCACGTTATCTCATGTCCTATGCCCCCATGCTCCCTTCCTCTTTGACCGTGATGGGGGGGTGCCTGTCCAAACTATGGACTCTCGCGAGCTCTATGTGGGACAGCTCGTATACGTGAACAAAAGAGTATTAGGCGTTGTTGACGAGATACTGTCCAAGTCGGATGAGCCTCCGGTGATCATCTTGCAGGCGGACCATGGCGCAGGCATATTGGGGTTCAACAATGCATGTGTGAACAACCCGTTAGATAACAGAAACTATGACGATAAAATGGTCGAGGACCGGGTTAAGATATTGAACGCCTATCTTCTGCCTGGGGGCGGGAGCGAAGGGCTGTACGAGTCTATCTCTCCCGTGAACTCTTTTAGGGTTGTTTTCAACCGCTACTTCCATGAGAACCTTACGATGCTCGAGGACCGGAGTTATTTCTCATGTGGTCGGAACCCATTCGACTTCAGGGAGGTGGAGCACACAACTGCCTGAGCCAATCCTATCACTCTTCGTCGTAGTCTGTGTCGTCCACGACGCATCCTTCTCCTGGCACGCACCTCTCCTGGTCCGTGCATTTCCTTATTATCTTCTGCTCCTGCTTGACCTTGCAGCAGCTGTCATCGCATATGGGCGTTGATTCGATCCGGTACATGCCGTTGCTGCTGCACTTGAACTCGCTGTACTCGGGCTGTCCGCAGTCGCTGTCCGCGGTGCACGGGTCGCATTTCGGAACGTGCAATGTGGTTGTGGTGACGGCCGCGCCGCCGTCGTCGCTGAGCCCGCACTGTATCTTGCACTGGTCGCAGTCGCATTTCCGGTATATGAAGTCTGTCTTATTGCATGGGGGGCACACTACCTGGCTCTCCCCGTCAGCTTCCGATATGATCGGGCACTCGTCCTTGCTGTCCTTGGTGGTGCCGTCCGAGCACACGTACTTGTTCACGGTCTTCTCCACCACCTGGTCCTTTCCTTCCGGCTTGAGGAACCAGACGCTGGACCCACCGAACAGTATGCCCAGTAGGAGGGCGATCACGATCAGAACCGCCACTAGCATGGCCTCTACTTTCGACATCTTAGACATAGATATAAGCCTAATACCTTAAAAAATACTATCTCCTAATGGCCTCTACTATCCTTCTGCCGTATTCTTCGGCTGCCTGAGGGCCTGAGGCGGTTATGACCTTCCCATCAGTTACAACGTCCTCTTTCACGTATTCGGCGCCGCCGGCATCCAAAGCCTGGACGGTCTCCGGCGTCTCGAAGACGGTGGCTTTCCTGCCGTCCAATACGCCGGCCTTCGCCAATACCGCGCCTGAGAGGCATATGCCTGCAACGACCTTCCCGTCGTCATATGACCCTTTCAGGATGTTCCTCAGGTCTGTGTCGTCCCAGAGGTATTCCCTGCTGCCTCCCCCGCCCGCGACAACTACCGCATCATAGTCTGCTGGGTTGGCATCGCCTATCCTCAGGTCCGCTTCGACCTCAGCTCCTAACATGCCGGTGGACACGCCCCCCATGGGGCTTGCTGTAACAACCTCCGCTCCAGCATCCTCAAGAATGTCCTTTGGGACCAGGTACTCCTCGTCCCGGAAGTTCTCCTGCGCTATAACATACAGTACTCTCACTTCTATCACCTCATCAACTTCTGAAAGCTCAATCGATCCGGCGTCGTCGACCTTGCTAGCTGCTGTCAGGCACCCGCATACCAGGCAGGCTAAGACCACGATCAACGCTTTCATACATTATATATGCCTTTAATAATTGTAATAAGACAGTGGACCGGAGTATCGCTTTCACCTTGTGGATCGTGTCGGGCGTCATATTGGCTGCTCTGGTCTTCACAGGACATGAGGAGGCTGTCGAGATGAGCTCAGATTCGGATGATATTGTGCTTCCCGAACCCGCCAGTTCAGGGAGCGTCTCAGTGGAAGAGGCAATCGCGAAAAGGCGTTCTGTGCGTAAATACAGCGGAGAACCCCTGTCACTCTCCGAGCTCTCGCAGATGCTATGGGCCGCCCAGGGAGTAACCTCACAGTGGGGCGGGCGGGCCGCCCCCTCGGCGGGCGGGACATACCCCCTTGAAGCCTACGCGGTCGTCGGAGATGTTGAAGGAGCCTCGCCCGGAGTCTACAGGTATGTGCCCGGGGAGAAAACCTTAAGGCTGGCGGTTGACGGCGACGTCAGGTCCGAGCTTGCGGAGGCAGCCCTCGGCCAGTCCATGATCTCAGAGGCGCCTGCGATCATCGTGATATCCGCGGTCTATGAGAGGACTACTGGGAGGTACGGGGATAGGGGCGTGATGTACGTGCACATGGAAGCAGGCCACGCGGGCCAGAACATCTACCTCCAGGCCGAGTCCCTGGGATTGGGGACGGTCGCAGTAGGCGCATTCAGGCCCCGCCAGGTCTCCCAGATACTGGGACTCCCAGAGGATGAGGAGCCGATATACATGTATCCCATAGGCAGAAGATAGACAGGAGCTGATCGACAGTAAACCCTATATGAGCCTTATGCTGTCCAGGTTCTTCGGGGCGGTGGCCTCAAAGCCGAACATGTCATACAATGTCATGGACAGGTTCATGGTCTTGCTGGCCTCGCCGTGCATGATGATCGCCCTCTTGGGCTTGGGGTTTATCTTCTTCGAGTAGCCCAGCAGCTGCCGCCTGTCCGCGTGGCCGCTGAACCCGTCCACGGTCTGAACGTTGAGGTTGACTTTTATGCCGCGCGTCTTCCCGCCGTCCTCCAAGGCCACCTCGTTAACCCCGTTCTGTATCCTCCGGCCCAGGCTGCCCTCAGCCTGGTATCCCACGAAGGCGATGGTGTTCCTGTTATCCTCTGCGAAGGCCTTGAAGTACTCCACACTCGGCCCTCCGGTCATCATGCCTGATGTCGCGAGTATAACGCAGGGGTCGGGGTTCTTTATGATGTCCGGCCGCTTCTTATGCTCGACCTTCTCGAACGCGTCCACGAGGAACGGGTTGTAGCCGTTGAATATCCTGTGCTTGATGTGCTTCTTCAAGTACTCAGGGTATGAAGTGTGTATGGCAGTTGCCTCCCAGATCATCCCGTCAAGGTATACTGGAACGTCCAGGTCTCCGAAGCGGTAGGCGTTCTCCAAAACCATCATCACCTCCTGGCTCCTGCCCACGCTGAAGACCGGGATCAACACCTTCCCCTTCCTGTTTATGGTCTTCTTGATCGTGTCGATTAGAACGGTCTCCGCGTCGCGCCTCTTGGGCTGAGTGTCATATCTGCCGCCGTAGGTCGACTCCATGATCAGGGTCTCAACCCTGGGGAAGTCGTAGTTTGCGGCCTCCAAAAGCCGGGTGTCTCCGAACTTGAAGTCCCCGGTGTAGACCATGTTGTGCAAGCCCTCGCCGATGTGGAAGTGGCAGACGCTCGAACCCAAGATATGCCCCGCGTTGTATAGGGTAAGATGTATGTCTGGTGTGATGTCCGCGACCTCATTGTACTCCAAGGGGATGGTGTGCTTTATCATCTCCCGCACCTCCTTGCTCCCGAAGGGAAGCTCGTTCTGCCCCTTAACGCCGATCTCGACCGCGTCCAACACCAGCAAAGCCATAAGGTCCCTCGTCGGCTCGGTGCAGTAGATGGGACCGTCATAGCCGTACTTGTACAGGTAGGGCACGAAACCGCAGTGGTCCAGGTGGGCGTGTGAGACGACAACAGCGTCCAACTCGCTTATGGCCAGCTTGACAGCCCTGAAATCGGGGAAACGGTCCGTATCAGAGGCTGCGACGTTTATGCCGCAGTCTATGAGCACGTTGCTAGCCGGCGTCTGCAACAGCACACACGACCTGCCGACCTGCTGGGCGCCTCCCAATGGGGTGACCCTTATCCAATCACAGTCGGCGTCCGGCTTCCGGTATATCTTCTTGCCCACGTTCCGGAGTATCTTCTGCCGCTCCTTGCTGTTGTCGAACAATGTCTTACGTATGCTCCTAACGGTCTCAGACTGCAAGGGCGGCTTCCTCAACAGCTTGGGAGTCCACCGAATCCTCTTTGTGATCTCCTCAAGGGTGTTTCCGTGCTTGCCGATCACAAGGCCAAGCTTCTCAGCCTCTATCCTCACCTCTCCGAAGTTCTCGTCGAACTCGATATCGACGATGTTGGCCTCTTCAGGTATGATCTCCTCTATTACCTTCTTGGCTTCCACCGGGTCCATGACGGAATCCGGGGTGCTGCGCACTATTATCCTCTTCTTGAGGGATGTGGCCAGGTTCCTCACTTCGCTGCTGTTCTCAACGAAATATGTCATGTCATTAGTGTATAGTATGACCTTGGGGCCTTCCACGTCAACCTTAACGATCTTGCCTTCAGGCGCTGTCTCGTCTACTATCGCCTGTATCTCCTTGAATTCCATCGTCTATTTCAGTTAGCAAAGCATGTGTTTTTTTTACAGTCGAGGAATCGACTCGAAATGCCTATTTAAACTATTTTCCCAAGAACTTGTCAGACAAGTCCTTCACTTCCTTCTCACTGAACTTCTTGAAACCCGCATCTGTGATGGTCACCAGTTCCATCCCATCTCCAGAGTGCGAATCCCTGCTCAACGCAGCCGACAACGCCTTCAACGCGACGGGTATGTTCTCCTCGACGGTCTTGTCCTCCTTGTACTCCAATTCCATGACACCGTATGCCATGGGGCTGCCACTGCCTGTCGCAGCCATCTTCTCCTCGATAAGGCCGCCAATCGGGTCCAATGTGAAGATTCTCGACTCACCCTTAGAGTATCCTCCGATTATCACCTGCACGAGGTAGGGGAATATCTTGTTGCCCTGCAGTATGTTGGCCAAGAGCACGCTAACGGACTCGGTGCCCATCTTCTCGCCGTTATTCATCTCATAAAGCCGTGATTCCGCCTGGATAAGCCTCATAAGGCTCTCAGCGTCTCCAACGCTCCCGGCTATGGTCGCTCCGACGTTGTCGTTGATGTTGAAGCTCTTCCTAGCCCTCTTACTCGCTATGAACCCGCCATAACTGGCCCGCTTATCCGTAGCAAACACCACGCCATCACTGCATGTCAAAGCAATGGTCGTAGTGCCTTTCAAAACCTTAGATTCCAAAGAAACCGCCTCCAATTAGAAAAAGGCTTGTCTAAAAGACTTGTACAACTATATGTCAACCATCCTTTAAAAACATGATGGTGGTGTGATGGGAACCAGAAAAACAGGGATTATGCCTTATTACGGGCCACAGGAGATTTAAAAAACCCCGATCGCTACCTGAACTGCTTTATTAGCGTCTGATATCAATAGTTTCCATACGATATGGTGTTTTGCCGATGTCCAAGTCACCTGGCAGGTCCAAGAAGGCGGGTCTGCCCCCAGGGTCTCCAGTGCATGTGGGAGAGAGCAAGCCGGGCAAGGTCAAGATCACGGTCTTCGACTACAACGAAACCCATCTGAAAGAGGAGGTGGCGTCGAAGGTCGAGGAATGCGCACCCTTCAAAAAGGGGAATACTGTCACCTGGATCAACATCGACGGCATACACGACGTCAAATCCATCGAGGCTATGGGGGTGGAATTCGGACTGCACCCCCTGCTCGTCGAGGACATCGTGAACACGGACCAGCGTCCTAAGATCGAAGACCATGGAGACTACCTCTTCATAGTCTGCAAGATGCTACACCCCGAACCCAAGAATGGCAGGTTCTTATGGGAGCAGGTCAGCATCATATTCGGCTCAAGCTATGTTCTGTCCTTCCAAGAGCATGAAGGGGACGTCTTCGACCCGATAAGGAACAGGCTCCGGGAGGGAAAACCCATGAGCAGGAAGTCAGGGGCGGACTACCTGGCATACTCGCTGTTGGACGCGATAGTCGACAACTACTTCATACTATTGGAGGAACTGGGGGAGCGCATAGATAACCTGGAGGCGAAGGTTGTTTCAGACCCCACTCCAAAGGCCCTGCGGGAGATACAGAAGCTTAAGAAGGAGATGATATTCCTCCGCAGGAGCGTATGGCCCATGCGAGACGTCATAAGCGGACTGGACCGCAGCGAGTCCAATCTGATACACAAGCCGACGAAGGTCTATCTCCGGGACGTATACGACCACACCATACAGGTTATAGACACGATCGAAACATACCGGGACATACTCTCTGTGACTATGGACATATACCTGTCAAGCATAAGCAACCGCATGAACGAGGTGATGAAGGTGCTGACGATTATAGCCACGATCTTCATACCCCTGACTTTCATCACAGGCTGGTATGGCATGAACTTCAGGCACATGCCGGAGCTGGAGTCCCCACTCGGCTATCCGATCGTCTTGGCAATGTCCCTCGTGGTTGCCGTTTCGATGTACCTCTACTTCTACAAGAAGAAGTGGCTTTAGGCCTGCCTATCCCGGTTCTCATAGACCACGTAATGGTGTTCCACTCTTCCCTCCCCGCCTGCCAGGCCGAGCATCCAAGCTCCGACACCGTCTCCAGCTTCCCTGAGGACATGCACCTCATAGGTCACCTCCCAGTCTTTGAGCGGGTCCACAGCATCATAGTATCCCCTCTGTGACAGCTCCTCCAACAGCCCGTCCGGCAAAACCATGAAATCGATGTCGTCCGGAGCATGGCTGAAGTAGAACTCGCCCGGGCTATAGTGTCTCCTTAGGTATCCGAATCTATGGCCGTTGTAGGCCATGTACTGCACGAACAACGCCGGCCTGGCTTTGAGACCAGCTGCCATGTAAGTGAAGGTCACGACCACATCATCCTCGCTCGTTACCTCGTTCAGAAAAACGTTCATAGCGCGGATCTCATCACCGGGGGCGGGGGGCAGACCCCCAAACGCAAAGGCTTCCAAGTCGGCGTAGAATGTGAGCGCGAAAGGCAGGATAGCCAACGCAATCAGGTGTCGGGGCCTGTCTCGGAGGTATTCGCCGGTTTTCTTGAGGATGAAGGGCGACCCCGACACGAGCATATAGTGCAATGGTATGCTCATGTGATCCCACCTGTTCAATGCGACCAACATCATGAAATAGGACATGGGATAGGATATGAGGATCGTCCTAGCCCGGACATCGGAGATGAACAACAGCCCGAACATGGAGAGCATCATCAGAGCGGACGGAACCCTGCCGCTGAACATAAAATCCGTGTTCAAGGGCATCAGGGCCAGAAGGCTCAAACCCACTACCACGATGTACTCCGCCGGGGTGCTTCCACCCACACCATAGTATAATGCCCCAATGCCGTCCCTGATTCTCTCTGATACCCTGGGGAAGACCAGTGCACCCAACACCACGAAGGGAACGCCAAGGGGGTAGAGCCCGAAGTGCCCCATGAAATCCCTTGCGAACCCCTCCCCGTCTGCTGCGACCATGAAGGACGCGAACAGGACTAGCGGAGCAGCAGATGCCAACACGGCAGTTCTGACATGTCTCCTGTCATGCCAGTATACGACAACGGCCATCGATATTATGAACACGGTGGCAGTGTACTCTACCAGGCAGTTCAACCCGGTCAAGCCAGCGCAAGCCAGCAGATGCGTCCTGTCATCTGTTCTCACGTACCTGTGGAGGCAGTAGATTGAAGCCAGAGCCAGTACGCCCACGAGGTTGTTCGCATAGCCCAGGCGGTTCCAGAACACCATCTCAGGATAGAGGGCATAAGATAAACCCGCAACCAACCCGTACCTCTCACCCACTATGTCCCCCACCAGCCGGTATGCTATCAGCAACCCGGCCGCGGAGCAGAGCACGGAGAAAACGCGCAGAGATAATATGCTCTCCCCCAACAACCTGACAAGGGGCGATGCCATCACGTAGTAGGCGGGTGGGTGGGCTATGAAATGGTACCTATAGCCGAAGTGCTGCGCACGGCCCTCCAGCAGGTTCGCCGCGGTGTTCAGGTTCCCCCCCTCATCCCACATCCACATGGGCGTGGACTCGAGGTTGACGGATCTCAAACCCAGGAAAACCAGGAATATCAAAGCCAGCTCCCATTTGACGCTAACACCCAAACCCTTCACCTCCCAGGATTCTCCAATACGACATAGTGCTGCTCGCTCTTAGCGGACCCCCCAAGCAGGCCGATGACTTCAGAGAGCATCCCCGGCTCCCTCCTATGCGTTGTGCGCAACTCATAGACTGTCTGCCAATTGTTGAACTGGTCTGTGAAACCGCTGCCTCCACCGTCTTCGAACTCATCGAACAGCCCATGAGGGACTATCATATAGTCGATGTTATCCGGTGTTAGATCCAGCACAAACTCGTCCCTCCCGTATGCCCTCTTCCAGTAGCTGAACCCGTAACCATTGTAGGCTAGCACCTGCGAAAACATAGAAGATTCGGCGTCGACCTGGTGTCCAAGGTAAGTGAAGGTGATGACCAAGTCATCATATCGGGTGTTCTGGTTAACGAAATAGGCCATGTCCCTGAACCCCTCAACCGGCGACGGGGCCAGACCGCCCAATGCGAAGGCTTCCACGTCCATGTACAGGGTCAAAGCCAATGGCACGACAGCCACCAGGGCGAGCTTTCGCCTACCCCTCAGGGATTCGACGGCCTTCTTGAACAGGAATGGCATTCCCAATCCCATGACATAATGCAGTGGTATCACCATGTGGTCGGACCTGTTCAAACCCATCAGCAGCATGAGGTAGAATGTAAAGTAGGGCAGTACCGTCCTCTTGAAGCTCTTGTCCTCGATGAACAACAAACCGTTCAACGACATGAGGAATATGGCGGAGGGAACCCTGCTCGTGACCAGGAAGTCCCAGTTCAGCGGGACAATGGCAGCCAAGCCCAATAGCATGTAAACGCCGAACTCAGCAGGCAATCCTACATCCACGCCCACATAGACCGACTCCACAAATGACCTGGCCCTGTCCGACCACTTCACAAAAACAGGAGCCAACACGGCCAAAACTAAGACCGAGAGCGGGTACAACCCGAAATAGTTGAGGAAATCCTTGACGAAACCCTCTGCCTGTGTTGCCAGCATCATGGCAGTGAAGAAGGCTAACGGCGCGGAAGAAAAAACCAAGCTTTTCAAAGCGTCTTTTGGCCTGTGCCAGTATACCACGACGGCAAAAGCCAAAATGAACGCCACTCCCGTGTATTCGACGATCGGCATCAGCCCCGTCAGCGCCAAACCACCCCAATAGTATCTCCTGTCATCGGTCTTCAAATAGTTCTGCAGGCAGTAGATGGAGGCCAACGCCATCACCCCCAAGAGGTTGTTCGCGTAGCCCAGCCGGTTCCAGAAGACCATCTCAGGGAATACCGCATAGGATGCGGCCGCCACGATGCCATAACCCTCCCCCAAGACGTCCCTGACTATGAGGTAGGAGAGGATGAGGCCCACGATAGAGCACATCACCGAGAACACCCTCACGGTAAGTATCGAAGCACCTAACAACTCCACCAAAGGAGCTAAGAGCATGAACTGAAGGGGGGGATGGGGTATGAAATGGTATTTGTAGGCAAAGAACCTCACCTCCCCCCTCAAAAGGTTGGTTGTATAGTTGAGGGTGCACCCCTCATCCCACATCCATACCGGGGTTGACCCGAGGTTAACGCACCTCAACGCAACGGCTAACAGTATTACGGCAGCCAGCTTCCAGTTCAACCTCATCATGTATGTATTGGCATACGGGCATTTTTATAATCCAAAAAAATCTCTACTTGGGTATGGGCTTGAGATGGGATCCCAGGTTCGGCGTAGCATTGGCGCTTCTGTCGACCCTCATCCCCTATACTCAAGCATCCTTCTTCTTCCTCTGGGCCTTAAGCTCCTCGTAGAACTCTCCCGGCTTGTCCTCTGCAAGGGGTATGAGCTCGTCAGCGGCGAGCGTCAGCTTGTGCCTGCTCCCCTGCATCGTACCCCTCTCCCCGAGTTTCTTCTTAACCATGGGGGTGACGATGTTCCGGTACGTGTTCCACTCGGGGGCGTGCTTTATCTCCAATCCGCAGTCCTTGCTGAGCCTCTGAATCAGCACGTAGGGGCTGAGGTGCTCGAGGAAGTCAGCCACCAGGTTAACGTATTCCATGAACCCGAGGCTCTTGTAGCTACCGCCCTCCCACATCCTCGCGAGCTTGGTGTCCTTCATAACCACCAGCGGGTATATCTTAACCGCGTCCACTCCCATCGCAGATATAACCCTGGCAGTCTCCATCATCTCATCGTGCGACTCGCCGGGCATCCCAAGTATTATGAAGGACAGCAGGGGTATTTCGCGGGCGTGGCATTCGTCGACCGCTCTTATGAGCTCCGCGAGGCCGTGCTGGCGGTTCATCTCCCTCAGCGTGTGCTGGTGTGTGGTCTGCTGCCCCGCCTCCACCCAAACCTCATAGCCGGAGCTCCTGTACTCGCCGAGGAGGTCCAGCACCTCTTCCGGGAGGCAGTCCGGCCTGGTTCCAACGGTGAATCCGATAACGTCCTCGTGGGCGCTGACGGTCTCGTCCAGTATCTGCCTCAGCTTCTCCACGGGCGCGTAGGTGTTTGTGCCGAAGGCTATGTAGACCAGCCCCTTCTCGCCGGCGCCTACGGACTTGTAGTGTTCCACGTTATGGCGTATCTGCTCGGTGAAGCCCTTGTCTATGACCTCCCGGAAGTTCTGGTAGGTGAACTGCTTGGCGTGTGACGGGCAGAAGGCGCAGCCGTCCTCGCTCAGCCTCCCATCCCAGTTGGGGCAGACGAAACGCGCGTTCAACGGGACCTTGAAGACCTTATACCCATGGGCTTTCCGCTCGTATAGGCCGTAGGCTGAATACAACTCCCCCTCACCGTACAATTCGTCAACGAACTCCCGGTTTACTATCTGGGCTCCCATAGGCCTTAACCTACTACGCTTTCAACGCTTAAAATCATGACTGTCCTAGTCCTATACATGGGCGTGTTGAGAAACCCGGAGGACCCTCGAATAAACACCCTGATGGCTCCGGAACCTCTTGGCTTCGGCGGTGGGGAAAAGACGGTAGTGGGCTATCACATGGTCCGGAAGGATGCGCCCACTAGGATAGTGGGGCAGGTCCACGGCCTGGCCGACTTTGACATGCGCGAGAAACACCCCAACCCGATCGTAGACTTGATAGGGGATAGGGCGATACTCTCGCCCGCCAGGCAGGGTTGGGCGGCGTCGGGCAGACGGCAGATGGAAGGCAATTTCCTGACAGTCCGTGAGGCGGTCCTCCGCCACATGATGGGCGAGGGGGAAAAACGCCTTCTAAGGCTCAGATCCGACGGAGTGAACATCGTCGACTACATCGACCAGCATGGGCTGTTCGAGGACGTTCAAGGTCCCGCGGGCGAGCTGCTGACAACACGGTGGACGGACTTCAAGAGGGCACTAACGGACAATGGCCTCCACATCGAAGATGACGGGGAGAACTTCCTGCGAAGGCACACTGTCGGATTATGCCCTGAACGTCCTGTAGTGCAAGCTGCCAGGACCCATGGCTTCTTTGAAGTCACCCTGCCCCTGTCCGAGACTTGCAGGTTCGGAGGCCACCTGCTTACACCTGGCATGGTGCCTCTCGAGAACGCCCAACGCCTTACGATAACGGACCCGAAGGACGAACAGCTGATACGCCAAACCCTCTCAGACAACGGACTCGAAAGCGTCAAACTGGAGATGCTGGGCAAATGAAGCTAAAATGCTTCAGAACTCGATCTTCCATCCTACGCCGCCTTCCCTTGTGGCTTCAGGGTATCTTTCTCTTATCTCCAGCCTGTGCTGTGTGCAGTGGGTGGGGACGATCAGCTTCAGCCCTTTGAGGATGTCGTAGTCGCTGAAGCCGTGGAAGCCTCCTATGATGCCGTATAATTCGCCGTGGTCACGTGCAGCCTCCATTATCCTGTCCACGCCGCAGTGGCTGCACCCCGCCAATGCGACTACTCCCTTGGAGGTCTTCAACACCAGGCTCTGCTCGCCGATAAGCTCCCCCTCGTGCGTGCCCGGCAGCTCTCCGGTGGACCAGACTGAATCGGTTATCCTGACTGCGTCCTTGACTTCCACGACATCCGCATGCTTTCCCACCTCTTCCATGTAGTGCCGTGAGAAACCCGAGGGTATGTAGGCTCTCAGGCCCTCTCCGTTGCTGAGTATGCAGGGCAGCCCTCCTATGTGGTCCCAGTGGGGGTGTGACAGCACCACCGCGTCGATGTCTCTGATCTTGATGTCCAGGGCTTCCATGTTCCTCTTCAGGTCGCTTCCCTTCCATCCTGTGTCGAAGAGTATGCTCTCCTCCGCTTCCACGAGGCAGCTGAATCCCCAACCTTCCGCCAGGCCTTCCTCGACGCTGTTGTTGTCGTATGCGATGGTCAGCCTCATCACTTAACATATCCCCCCTCCAAATATAAATAATACAAATATTTTTTTAAATTATCATTGTTTTTTTCAAAACTATTTATAATCTGGTTTTATTGGTTGTTTTTCAATATGTTATGTGGACATCGGTGTTCGCGGCCAGGGCGGCATGGAATACCTCATGACCTACGGGTGGGCGATACTCGTGGTTGCCATAGTCGGCATAGTGCTCTGGCAGCTGGGATTCCTGAAATCCGGATCCACATCCATCACCTCTACTGGCTTCATAAAGATCAAACCCCAGCTGAGCGCCACGAGCCTCACCGCAACCGGGATATTCACAACGGTATTCACCAACACGCTTGGCGCGGACCTAACAGTAACGGGCGTGAAAGTCTACGACCTGAACTCGGGAAGCTTGCTCTGCTGCTCCCACGACATACCCGGGGACTGCATGAGTGCAGGCGTGATCGGGGCAGCATCCGACCTGGGCGGGAAGAACCACATGCAACTGAACGCTGGC
The DNA here is from genome assembly GCA_014727915.1 of Candidatus Altarchaeales archaeon. Taxonomy (GTDB): domain Archaea; phylum Altiarchaeota; class Altiarchaeia; order IMC4; family SCGC-AAA252-I15; genus WJMO01. Next base: position 56,554 of record WJMO01000009.1, read on the forward strand.
GAGTCCGTGGACGTCTCCAAGGGCAGGAACGTGAAGGTGGAGATGGGGAACCTTGCTGGCGGCGCGGTCACAGCTTGCATGATAGCCGGCGGCGAAGCCGACGACTCCTACAACATACGCGTGGTCCTGCTGTACGACCTAGACCTGGGCGGTGCGACCGGATCCCACACGGAGTTGGGCACCTTCAGGGGCACCCTGGAGTAGGTGCTCATAGCAGGTCCTTCATATAGTCGCATTCCTTGTCTCCATCGGCGTCTACGCAGCAGTATTCGGGGTGTCGGGGGTCAGGCATCTCCGGCGGCCGGCACTTGCTGGAAAGGTATTCCCCTGCATCTCTCACCGCGTCTTCGGTGTCGCAGAGGCCGTTGTGGTCGTAGTCTAAGCAGCAGCTTCCGGCGACGAGCATGTAGTCTTCAGGGCAGGATTCCGCTTCTTTCTTCTCCGCCAGGATGCACCCGGAGGCCATGAGGCAGAGGATCATGGTTAGGTGCAGTGCCTTCATGGTTTACATTTTCCTGTTTGGCGTATTTATATCCGTCATGTTTTAGTCTATCTTCATAGCGTTATTGCGGAGGTTTTGGCATGTTCGACGTGGTTGTTATGTTGTGGATGGTGTTCCTGCCGCTCCTGTTCTCGCTGCCCTTTCTGCTGGCCGTGCTTATACTGCTGAAGGACTCGGAGTCGCTCCACTATTTCCTTTTCGTCTTCGTCGCGACAGTTGCCTTCCTCATAGGCGAGGTCGTGTACGGGTATGTGTTCAAGACTTCCATATACACGCCGGAGAGCCTCAGGTGGGTTTTCAGCACCATCGCCCAGGGCTATGCCGCGCTGATCGGCATATTGGGATCCTTTCTCATCTACCACCTGCAGACCTTGAAGGAGTTCTCCCGGGAGGTGAGGAAGGGCGTCGTCAAGGGCATACCCGACTTCGACTTCTCGAAGATAGTCGTCGACGACAAGAACTTCGTATCTTATCTGAAGAGGGTCAGCGAGGGTAACAGGAGCGATGAGGTCAGGTATGCCATGTATTTCCTCGGTGTTCTCCTTGAGGAGAAGAACGAGGTCAGGTACATGATAAAGAACCAGTTCATGCTCTTGTTCACCTCAGTATTCCTCTCATTGGCCATATTGTTGGTGGTGGACGGTTGGTTCCTGGTCTATGGCATTTTCTTCAAGGTGTTCGTGTATCTGGTGTTCTCCATATCAATGGCGGCCCTGCTTTCCACGGTAAGGGGTGTTTTTAAGCTGACGCATTCTGCCAGCTTCCAATAAGGAAAATATTACTCATTTTAGGGTAATATTTCATTTTTAAGTAATAATTCCTATTCTCATTGGATGATAGAAGACGCCATCAAAGCGCTGAAGAACGGGGATATGGTGCTCTTGCACGATGCCAGCGGCCGAGAGGACGAGGTTGACATGGTGGTCCACGCCTCGGCGGTGAAGCCCGAGACCATCCGGAGGATGCGAAAGGACGGGGGAGGCCTCATATGCCTCGCTTTATCCAAGGAGAAGGGGGAATCACTCGACCTGCCCTACATGACCGAACTCATGATAAAATCCAACGACACGGTCCGGAATATGATACCTGTGAAGACCGCCTACGGGGACAAGCCCGCATTCAGCCTCTCGGTGAACCACCGTGACACGTACACCGGCATAACCGACCGTGACCGGGCTCTCACAATAACCGAGCTTGAAAGGGCAGACTCGCCTGATGAGCTGGCAGGGAACTTCTACGCCCCCGGCCACGTTCACCTTCTCATCGCACGTTCGATAGAGGAGCGGAGGGGACACACGGAGCTGTCGACCGAACTGGCCCGGAGGGCTGGGATGACCGGGGCTGTGGTGTTGTGCGAGATGATGGCGGACGACGGTAACGCGATGTCGGTGGAGGAAGCCGGGAGATACGCGGAAGACAACGGCATCATACTGGCTGATGGGGGCATGCTATGAAGGTCGGCGTCGTTGACACGACATTCGCCCGCGTGAACATGGGCAAGCTTGTCGTCGACGAGATTCAGGAGAACTTCCCGGACATCATAGTGGTGAGGAGGACCGTGCCTGGCATAAAGGACCTTCCTGTGGAGTGCAAGACGCTACTGGGCGAGTGCGACATATGCGTCGCTTGTGGGATGCCCGGCGCCGCGGACAAGGACAGGGTATGCGCCCATGAGGCTTCGACCGGGCTGATACATGCCCAGCTGATGGAGGGCAAGCACATAATCGAGGTGTTCGTCCACGAGGACGAGGCAGGAGATGGCAGGGGGTTGAAGGATATCGTGGAGGACAGGTGCAGGAAGCACGCCCGGAACGCTGTTTACATGCTGAGGAAGCCGGAGTGGCTGGTGAAGAACGCCGGAACTGGCATGCGCCAGGGCGGGGAAAATGCAGGATCGATACAATAGGAGGTAGAATACGATGAGCGGTTTGAAGTTGGGGTTCGTTGTTGGCGAGTTCAACGCCGACATAACGCACCTTATGATGGAGAGGGCCAGGGCCCACGCCGAGTTCCTGGACTGTGAAGTGACGCACATAATAAGGGTACCAGGGGCTTTTGATGCGCCATTGGCCATTAAGAAGATGATAGAAAGGAGCGACGTTGACGCGGTCGTCACATTGGGCGCTGTCATAGAGGGCGACACAGAGCACGACCAGGTAGTCGCCCAGCATGCGGCCAGGAAGATGATGGACCTGGCGTTGGAGCACGGTAAGCCGGTTTCCCTGGGCATCTCAGGGCCTGGCATGACCCGGGCGCAGGGTCAGGCGAGGATAGACGAGTACGCGAGGCGGAGCGTTGAGGCTGCTGTGAAGCTTGCCAGGCGCACCAGGGAATTGGGGAAGAAGGACGCTCCTGCGGTGATCGGGTGATGGAATCTTCGGAGGAGGCGCTGCTGCCCACAAGCCACGGCAATTTCAATGCTCGGTCGTTCCGCGACGCTGATGGCAGGGAGCACCTTGCAGTCTACAAGGGGGATTTGAAGCGTGAGAACGTGCCCGTCAGGGTTCATTCCAAGTGCACTACCGGCGACACGTTCCATTCTCTCCGCTGCGACTGCGGGGAGCAGTTGGCCAGGGCGCTCGAGCATATAGAAAAGGAGGGCTTCGGCGTTCTCGTGTACTTGGACCAGGAGGGCCGGGGCATAGGCCTGTTAAACAAGGTCAACGCCTACAGGCTGCAGGAGAACGGCTCTGACACCGTGGAGGCTAACGAGGAACTGGGTTTCCCATCGGACATGCGAGACTACCGGGTCGCGGCTGATATACTCAAGTCACTGGGCGTTGTTTCGGTTTTGCTGATGACCAACAACCCGGGGAAGATCAAGGGGTTGGTGGAGCATGGCGTCACCGTCTCGGACCGGATGCCTCTGAAGGTGGAGCCCAACGACTTCAACCGCAAGTACCTGGACACGAAGAAGCTGAGGATGGACCAGCTCCTATGAAAGACGAGGATTACATGCGCAGGGCCCTTGAGCTTTCGCTGAGGGGGAGACCGTCACCCAACCCCTACGTTGGCGCGGTTGTTGTGAAGGACGGCAGGATAGTCGGCGAGGGATATCATCGGAGGGCGGGCGGATGCCATGCTGAGGTTGATGCGCTGAAGGACGTCACCGACTCTGGCACTGTATTGTATGTTACGTTGGAGCCTTGCAGCCACCACGGTTGCACGCCCCCGTGCGTCGATGCCATAGTCGAAGCGGGCGTGTCGGAGGTGGTCTACGCCGTTGACGACCCGACGGAGAAGGTCTGCGGTAGGGAGCGGCTGGAAGAGGCGGGTGTGAAGGTCAGGTCGGAGGTGCTGGCCGGCGAATGTCGCAGGGTCAACGAGGCCTTCTTCAAACACTCGGTTACCGGCAGACCCTTTGTGGCGTTGAAGGCTGCCATGACATTGGACGGCCAGATAGCTTCATCTACGGGGGAGAGCAGGTGGATAACCTCCGAAGAGTCTTTGAATAGGGTTCATGAGCTACGGGGCAGATATGATGCTATACTCGTGGGTGTCGGCACAGTCCTAGCCGACGACCCGAGGCTGACGTGCAGGGCTGGGGGAGGCCGCGACCCCCTCCGGGTCATACTCGACAGCACCCTCCGCACTCCGGCTGATGCCAGGGTGCTGGCGGATGATAACGTCCTGGTCGCAGCCGGTGAAAGGGCAGACATCGCCGGATGGGAGGGTGATGCTGAGGTCATTGTGCTGGGAGACGGCAGGGCGGGATTGGACATGCTTCTAGAAGAGCTTGGCAGCCGGGGTGTGACCTCCGTTCTGGTAGAGGGCGGGGGAACGGTCAACTACTCGTTCGTGAAGCAGGGTTTGGCGGACAAGTTCTACCTGTTCTTCGCGCCGAAGCTGATGCTCGGCTCTAACACGCCGGCATTCAAAGGGAAGGGGATCACGAAGCTGGAGGATGCGGTGCAGGTCGATATAGCATCCGCGGAGAGGGTCGGCCCTGACCTCCTGATAGAAGCCTACCCTAAATAGCTTTATTTTTGAACTTCCTATTGTTTTCTATTTGATATCTTCGGGGTTTTTACGGTGTCTGTCATAGAGAAGGATAAGGTTCGGCTATTCCTGCAGGCTGGCAATAACTCTCCTGTGTTCGGACCGCCTGATCCTGCCAGGCGGGAGGCTGTCGGCAGGCATCTGGAGATGATGCTTATTGGCCATGATTTCACGCTTGAAGATGTTGGCGAGCTCGCTGACGGACTTAAGCGGCTGAGGAGCGGTGCTGGCAGGGACCCCCGGGTTTGGAGCCGATACGCTGTCGTAGCAGCCCAGTGGATGGCCCGGGCTGACGCTCCACAGCTTATAGAACCCCTGGCTCAGGGGCTTACAGACCCTGATCCTGGGATAAGGTCCCACGCGGCCAGCGGGCTCTGCACAGCCTCCAGCAGGGTAAGGGCTACTGGTAGGCCCAGGCACAGGCTTCCACCGAAGGTCATGCGCGGGTTGGCCTATGCGCTCGGAGACAGCGAAGACCATGTTCCTCTCACTGCGGAGCTGGCGTTGACCCGCCAGGCTGACGGATACCCTGACGATGTGGAGTCTGCTGTCAGGGAAGTGAGGGCCAGCGTGGTAGAAAACCCCGGTCGTGTCAGCGACCTTGAAGAGTTCGAACACAGGTCTGGGGTGGTTCTCACCGAGGCTGAGAGAAAGCGTAGGCGACTTGCCCAGAAGATGGAACGCTTGGGGCCGGACACGGTCAAATGAGCTATCTTCTCCTGCTCCAGGCGTAGTAGACGTATGCGAGTCCTAGCAGAGCTATGACCATGGCAGCCCACGCCCACACTGCGGTGTAGACTATCCTGGTGGTGTTGTTCACCGCCTTGAACACCTTCTCCTGCACGTCTTTGAACGTCTTCTTTACGTCTTCTGCCCTTGGCAGCCTAAGGTTGAAGAATGGAGTCTTTATGATCGTCGGCTTTATCACATTGACGGTGCTCTGGTTGGAGGCAGCATTCAGGTCCCGGTTGTCCCTGACATTGACTTCGAGAGTGTATCCCCCCTCGGAGACGCCGTCTCTCACGCCCACTTCAAGCTCTAAATCCCGCTCCAAACCCTGCTCTAACCTGACTTCCCTCACGGTGCGTTGCTTGCTCTCGAAGCCTTCCGGCAGCCTGATGTCCAGAAGGTAGGACCCTGACTGGTTGGACTTGACCTTCACCTCCAAGGCCATAGTGTCACCGGTCTCGACCTCCTCCTCGTTCTCAAATCTCACACTTACATCCGGCAGCTGGCATCTCCCGCACGGCCCTCCGCAGTCTATCCAATCCTCTCCCTGGTTCATCATCCCGTCATCGCAGGACGGTTCGGGCTCAGTCGACGTGGTTGTAGTGCTCGTGGTGGCAGTTGTCGACGTGGTTGCTGTGCTGGTTGTTGTTGTCGCCAGCGTAGATGTGGTCGTCGTTGGTGCGATGTCCCCTGCACTGGGGTATGGGTAGTTCGTGGTTGTCGTGGTGGACGTGCTCGTATCCCTAGGAGTGAAGGGCCGGGTGGTCGACGTCTGCATTGTCGTGGCTGTCGTGCTCGTCTCGCATGGTGGCAGATAGCATTTCAGCGTGATGTCGTCTACGCAGCACCCGCAGCTCATGCACTCGCCGGGGCTCTGGCAGCTGCAGTCCCTGCAGCATTCGAACATGTCATAGTCCTCTCTTGGGACGCACCCGGATGTCGTCCACATGCAGACCATGCAGCGCTCGCACTGGTCCTGCGTCGAGCAGTGGCATCCGACGCAGCATCCGTCCCCCGACTCTGTGGTGGTCGTGACGTTCGGGAGAGTCCTGATTATATAAGCCGCTGAGACGGTCGTGGCCAAGAGGGCCAAAGCCAATAAAGTGATGGTCCTGTTCATTTCCCCTCTTTTTCCCTTATCCTCGCCTCGATCTCTATGAGCTTCTTCTGCTCGTCCCTGTTGATCTCCCTGTAGCTCTCCTCGTCTATCTCCCTCCGGTGATATTTGGACTTTATCATCGATATCATCCCTGTTATCTGGTCCCGTTCCTTTCTCAGCTCCTCCAGGGAAGGCTCCTTCTCGCTCTTCTTGAGGAACACTTGGTCCAACACTATTACTGCAATTACCAGTGCCGCGACTGCCGCCACGATCCAGAACCCGTATCTTTCCACGACCACGTCGGTGTAGTTGGACTCGGACGCTATGTTGAAGTTCAGGGGGTAGACGGCGTTGGCTGCCGCGGCTTCGCTTGTACGCTGGTTGGGGTTGGTGTCTCCAACTCTCAGGTAGACGTCATAGTAGCTTCCGGGGGGGACGTCAACGGCGTAGAATCCCCGTTCGTCCGTCTTTGTGGCGGCTATGGTGTTCGAGTGGTCGTCGCTCCGGTACACGTCCACCTTCAGGCCTTCGATGCTCTCTCCGCTGTTGCCATCCCTGACATAACCCTGTATTGTCGCGTATTCCTGGGCGACTGCGGCTCCTGCCGTGAGGATCAGCAATGCTAGGGCGTAGTATGGTCTCATGCCATGGAAATATTACCTTTCACCGCATTAAAATCTAGTAGTCTGAGAGGGTCTTCTGCCCGCCCTTGTAGTATCTGTCCCTCTCACCGTCCAATGTGGGGTGGCCGTACATCCCCCCTCCTCCTGCCACGTACTTCATACGCCCCTCACGGAACATCTTGATTATGGCTCCCACCTCCCTGTCCTCCCTGATTATCTCTTCGATGTCCTCGTCCACTAGCACGTTTATCTCTGTCTTGAACTTCCCAACCAGCGCATCCCAACGTTCCTTCACCTTCTTGCTAGTGATGGTCCGTGTCCTGGTAGCCAATGCTATCACCTCTGCGAGGGGGAGTATGTGTATGTAATGTGGCCGGTGGGTGGGGTGCCTTGGCTCCTCCCATGTTGCCAGTTCATCTATCCGCTCGGCCACGCCCTTCTTGATGATGCCCCTGCACTCCGGGCACCTCCTCTTCAGCTTCATGGCCTCCTCCCATTTGAACTTCAGGTAGCATCGGCTGCAGGCGGTCACATGGTACTTCCCCTCCAAAGGCTTCAAGCCCACGTTCAGGGTGAACTTCCTACCATGATCCCGGGATATGGCTTTCCTCATTTCCTCGAAGGTCAGCTCCTTCACCTCCACCCTGTTGAATTCCCTGCCGAGCCGGTGGGGCCATGGGCTGTGGCAGTCGCTGTTGGTCATGTAGGTTAGGTCCTGCAGCTCTTCTATCCTGTCGGCTGCGTAGGTGTCCGCGGACAGCCCGAGTTCCAGGAACCGCACGCGCTTCAGGTTGTCTCCGTAGCATTCCTTCAGAGAGTCGTATTCCTTGTAGACTGCCGTCCAGGGAGTGAACGCGTGTGAGGGGCCGATCAGCCCGTTAACGTCTTCCACATGGTCTGCCAGCTCTTCCCCGTTCAACCTGACATTGGGCCTCCCGTCCGACCTCAGGTTTGGGCTGTGGGGCTTCAGGGCTTCCGCGAGAGAGTCAGCGGCAGAAAGTGAGGGTAGTAATATGACGTGGTGGACGCGTTTCACGTCCTCGACTTCTGCCTGCACGATGAACCGGGTCTTGGAGTGCCTTGTGGTGTAGAGCCCCTCCTCGTCTATCAGGTGCTCTCGCAGGTGCTTCCTCCACATTGGGTGCAGCGCGTCGCTCGTGGCGACCACGTCCAACCCCTTCAGCGGAGCCTGCTCAGCTATCAGGGGGACTGTCATGTCCTTTGAGGTCCCGCCGGAGTACTTGCCGTGTATGTGGAAGTCTACGTTAGCCTCTAACATGATAAGAAAGCATATGGAATAGGGGTTTAACTATGAGTGTGGCGAGTGGGGCCTGCTTTCAACGCCGTAGACCACTCCAATCTTCTTGACGCGCTTCTCTCCCATGTCGCTCTTGCCTATCCCCCTCTTTCCGTCCATCATATCCACGATCAACCCTATAGTCTCATCCTCTACCTTCAGTTTTGAGGCTTCCTCCATGTCCTTCTCCTGGGCCAGCTCTGCTATGGCTTCCTCCCGTCTGGCCTGCAGACTGTCCCTCACCCTTCCCCGTTCGTCCCCCACTACGGGCCGGAAGCTGAACTGCTCGTTCTCTATGTGCCTTGCAGTAACTGAGACATTATTGGGTGCGCCCTCCTGTATCCTCACCTGGTATTGTGTGCCGTCCAATACTAACTCCAGGTTTCCGCTCTTACCCTCATAGTGGACTCCCTCTCCCATGGTGGTCGCTCTTGCGTTGTTGTTGTATCCTCTGTGCTCTGATGGCATTTCATCGTGTCTGAGCGTAAGGTACTCGTGCATTCTCGCCAGCGCCATTATATGCCCTCTCTTGCTGGTGTGGTTAGTGTCTTCCTCGTCAAGTATCCTCTTCTGGAGGTCGCTCAGGTCTGACATCCCGCTTCGTATTTCCTCCTTGGTTGGCTGGCGTTCACGCATCCTGCCGCCTTCGACGCTTAGGACGCAGCATTCGATGTCGTCTCCTGTTTTCCGGACTGTCAGGATGCCCCCTCCGGTCTTGCCTCCTCCGAGGCCTGTTTTGAAGGTGTATGACTCCACCAGCTCATCCGATCCCGGTATGGGGTCCTGGGTCCTTATGATGTCCGTGGAGATGGGCATGGGCTCGACATTCTTCTCCCCGGGTTTGGGGGCGCTTTCCGGGCCTGCCGCTATAACCCCTCCTTTGACCGTCTTCTCAGGCATTTTGGTCTGCTTTTCTTATGTATAACCTTAAGAATCGCTTTTATTTATCTATGGTATCCTACTGGTTTCTCAGTTTTCCTCAACGGCTTCTACCATCATCTGCCTCTGCCTTGGCTCCAGTTTGAAGAGGGTTGTGGTGTACTTTGACTGGTCCAGGTCCGCGTGGTGCCAGTCTTCGGTCTCCATGGAGAAGACGATGGTCGACTTGTACCTGTTGAACAGTTCCAGCCCGTATAACCCCGACGGTGGTATCGGCGATCCTGTTTCGGCGTCGACGAGCATCCCGTTCTCCTTGTCGTAGACTATGTTCATGTAGGGTTTCATGTTCATCCTGTTGACTGGCACCATAAGCTCCGGGTCGAACTGTATGGCTCCCCGCTCGATAAGCCCCTGGAGGTTGATTGGCTCGTAGCTGAGCCCTGCGGTGGTTATGTAAACTGCGGTCCCGTTGGACATGTAGTCGTCGAGCATCTTCATATGCTTTGTCATCTCGTCCGTTTGGAAGGGGTTGGGGTGTCCCAGTCCCATTATGGGGTGGCCGTAGTATTCGTAGTGTCTGGTCTCGTCCATCCCTATCACAACATACCGGCCAGGAGCCACTTCGGCTATCCTCTTGCTGAACTCGCAGGGGCCGCACTCCATCCTCCGGTAGTCGAGGACGGGTTTGAAGCCTATGAACATCCACGCAACCAACAGTATCACCACAATGTTGGCGATGTTGCCCCAGTTCCTCTGCAGGTACTCGAGGCCCCAACCCATCATCATGACCGCTGGGGGGAAGGCGTGGAAGAAGAAGTAAGGGGAGGCTCCGCTGAAGTTCCCGAATATCATGAAATAGAGCGTCATCCATGCGACCAGCACCAGCCAGACCCCCCGTCTGCCCCTCCCGTAGTTGACGACTATCGAGCCAATGAGAACCAGCCACCCGAGGTATGTGAGGGTCTTGGTGGCCCAGGGTATCGAATATCTCGTGAACGTTTCGGTGAAGAGTCCTACGCCCGCCTGTCCCTGGGCGGAGCCGGCGCTTCTTATGGCCTCAAAAAGGCTGAAACCCGGCTCGTGCATCATCTTGGGCACGTAGAAAAGCACGAACACGACAAGCCCTGTCACCACTATGATCGACACGTCGCGTATGACGTCGAAGGGGTCTTCCATGAGGCTGAACTTCCAGCCTCCTCTCCTCTTCCTCTTCAGCTCGAATGGGGGGCTGTCATGGTAGTAGAAGAGGATGAGGGGCGCCAGGAAAAGTAGTTCCTGGTGGCGTACCGCGATGGCGAAGCCCCAGAGCGCGCCTGCCAGCACCTTCAGATGTGTGGTGTCCTCCTCCCTGGCTTTGATCAGCGCGTATGCGGTGGCCATCAGCGCCGCCGAACCCAGCACCAGGTCTTTGAGGTATGTGGAGAGGGAGAGGTGCAATGGTAGGAAGGCCAGTATTATCCCGGCGTATATGCCTGCTTCCCTGCTTTCCGTGAGCTTGACGGTCAGATAGTATATGAGGACGCAGCCTAACGCGCCAAGCAGCGCGTTGGTGAACAGGAGCACGCCTTCGGCGCTGTCGCTCCCCGTGGCAGTATGCCATATGAGGTAGATTAGCGTGTTGAAGGCTGCGAAGCCCCCGTACCCGACGTCGCCTTGGAGGTAGTGGAGCCTGCCCTTTTCAACGGACCGTTCCGCCTCCTGGGCTGCGATGACCGAGTCCGTGTGCCACAGCCCCGGCTGCAGGTAGTAGAGCCTGAGGGAGAAGGCGATTATGAACAGTGCGACGATGGCCAACCTGGCTTGTTGCTCGTCCAGGACTCCGAACAGCTTCTTCGGCTTCTTCTTCCGCTTCATCTTTCTGAACTTATGGAATCCGTTGGTTTTAAACGTTCAGGGGTCACGTTATGCCTGTCTTCCTTGCTATGAGGCTCCGGCCCATCACGTACATCTTCCTCAGTCCGAACATCCCATGGCGGTATGCCATCTTGAACGGGTAGGTGGGCCTCAGGTAGAACCTTTTTATTATGTTGTTCCACTCCCTGGTTATCTCGTCGCCTGTCATGCCGCTGTCGTATAGGAGCTTTTTAGCCATGAAGTCGTGGCGGTAGGCCATCCAGTCGTCGTCCACCAGCCCCTGCCGGTCGAGGAGGTCGTAGAGCCTGCTTCCCGGGTAGGGTGTTATCACTCCCAGGCTGAGCTGGTCGACGTCCAGGTCCAGGGCGAGCTCCAGCGACTTCCGCTCAGATTCGACCGTGGACCCGGGCAGTCCCATCACGAAGAAAAGCCCGATGTAGAAACCGTAGTCTTTAGCGAGCTTAACAGCCTCCCGTATCTGTTCTATGGTCTCGCCCTTGTCTATCCTCTCTAGCACCTTGCCGTCTCCGGATTCCACGCCGAAGAATATGCAGTATACGCCGGCGTCCCTCATCTTCCGGAACAGTTCCGGAGTCACCCTGTCGGCCCGTATGCCGTTGGGGAAGGCGATTGAGACGTCCCAACCCCTCTCTTTTATGCCGTCGAATATCCTCCCGGCCCGGTCCATGTCCAGGGTGAACGTGTCGTCGACGATGTGTATCTCCCTGTACCTGTACTTTGATTCCACCAGCTCCTCCACTTCTGCCAGGACGTTATCCGGGCTACGATCCCTGAACTTGCTGCCGAACGTGGCTTTGCAGCAGAAGATGCACTGGTGTGGGCAGCCCCTGCTGGTTATGATCGAGGCCATGGGCTTCCGCTTCACCTCCACGGCTTTGGTGTCATATTTGCGAAGGTCGAATATGTCCCTCGCGGGGAAGGGTATGGCGTCCAGGTCTTCTATGAACGGCCTGTCTCCGTTGCGGACGATTTTTGTCTTTCCCCTGTAGACGACGCCTTTCACGCCCATCATGCTGTCGCCGTCGCTGAGCCGCTGGGCCAGCTCCTTGATGGTCTCCTCTCCCTCCCCCACCACCCCGTAGTCTATCCACCCGAACTGTTTCAGCGTGTCCTCCGGCAGGGCTGATATGTGGGCTCCGCCCAGTATTGTCTTAACTCCGGGGTGGGCCTCTTTTATCTTCTTTAGCAGTCCGATGTTGTCGCTGATGTCGAAGGTTCGAGAGGTCGCCAGCACGGCGTCCGCGCGGGAAATTCCCACCTCATCAACCACTCTGCTGTCCGGGTATCCGTTTACTCTGCCGTCTATGACCTCCACCTCATGTCCCTCCCCTCTGAGAACGCTGGCCAGGTACCCCACACCCAATGGGAGGTACTGGATTTCGCTCCTGCGTTCTATGGATTTTGGGAGGGCGAAGGCGAATTTCATCTTAGCCTATATTTATTGGCTCACCGGTTAAATAGAGCTAAACTTATAATAGACCACATGAGGGTCTTGTTCTTGAGCAACGAGCAGTTCCTCCCCCTCTCGGGAGGTGGGAGTGTGGGCAACTACCATCTGGTGAGGAAGCTGGTGGAACGCGGCCATGAGGTCACCGTGGCCACGCCGATCTACCTGGGTTCGGAGGAGGTTCGCCGTGTGGAGATGGAGAACAACATAGTGCTGAAGCCGTTCTCCCCCTTCTACCTGCACAGGAACATATCCTTACGGGGGCCCAAGTACGTCCTCTACGGTTTCCTCTATACCTTCCACCTTCTGCGGCTTCTGCTGTCCGGGAGATACGATGTGGTGTTCGTCAGGAACTGTCTCCTGGCCTTCCCGGCTCTGCTCTTGAGGCCTTTGGCGAAGTGCTTCTACGCGCTGAGCATGACCGACTTCCTGACAGGGTTCCTCCACAACAACAAGAGCTACCCTGCGAAGGCGGTTGAGCTGTTGTTCAAGATGGAGCGGTCGACTGCAAGGCACTTTGACATAGTCTATGTGATAACCCCGGAGATGAAGCGGATGCTCGCCGCCGCCGGATGCCATGCCAGCAAAGTCCATGTGTCCCATGATGGCGTGGACACGGCCCTCTTCGACCCTTCCAAGGTGGATGAGAAGGAGGTCAACGACATACGGTGGAAGGTGGGCTTGGAGAAGAGGATCGTCCTATTCCACGGGACCGTCGACGGCCATGCGAAGGAAAAGCTGGCCGAGATAATCAGGGGCGTGACCTCCCGCAGCGAGGACATGGTGTTCATCCTGTTGGGCCAGGGCAAGAAGTACGAGGAGCTCAGGTCGGAGCTGGAATCCGACCGGGTCATGTTCCCAGGGTATGTGCCCCATGAGGAGATTCCCAAGTATGCTCTCGCCGCCGACATAGGGATAATACCCTACGAGCACACGTTCAACAGCAACATCATCATAACCTTGAAGCTGTTGGAGTATCTGGCGATGGGGCTGCCGGTGGTGTCGACCAACCTGAAGAGCATCGACGAACTGTTCGGAGCCTACGAGTTCGTCCGGCTCTCCCCCACCACCGAGGACTTCATCGAGAAGGTGTTGTCCGCAGGGTTCCAGGAGAAGTCCGGGGAGGCGGTGAACTACATCAAGGAATTGTACAGCTGGGACAAGGTGACTTCCCGGATGGTAGACGCGTTGGAAGAGAAATACGGCAAGGAAGTGGATGTTGTGTAGTCAGTGTCTGGTCCTGCATGCGAACTCCTTTATCACATCCAGGGGGTGGTCTATGAGGAGTGAGGGTTCGCCGTAGCATGCTATGAAGCAGGTCCGGTCGCATCTGAACTCGTCCCTTTGGAATCCTTCTATGAGCTCCTCGTAGCTGTCGTGCTCCAGGAGGTTCCCGGACTTCTCTTTGAGCACCTCGCAGGGGTGGAAGACGTCTCCGTTGCTGAATATCCTGGGTATGATGAAGGGCCTGCACTTGAAGGGCTTGAAGTCCCTTACTGTCTCAAGGAAACGGAGGCTCGTGTTTATGGGGTACCCCTCCCTTTTCATCTCTATTATCCGGTCCATTATCCTCTTGTACTCCTCGTTGTCCTTCAGGTATTCCGGTGCTGCTCCCCTCTCCACAACAGGTCCTATGCTGAGCCCGCAGTTGTTCTCGAACACGAAGCCCGCCACCTCCGACACGTTGTCCATGTTATGCTCTCCTATGACGCAGTTGACGTTTATGGTGAAACCCCTCTCATCCTGGAGCTTCGAGTACTTCACGATGTTGTCCATTATCTTCTTCGCCGAGCCTTTGACGTTCGTGAGCTCGTCGTATCTGTCGTCCACCCTGTCCAGGCTGGTTGACACGATGTCCACATACTCCAATACTTCCTCCTTGCTGTCGAGGAGGCTGAGGTTGGTGAAGAGTATGATGGGCTTGAACTTGAGCCTCTTTGCCTCCTTCAGTATCTCTATGATGTCCGGCCTCAGCAGCGGCTCCCCACCAGTCAACGTTATCCCCGGGGTTACCCTCCTTATCTTCCCTAGTATCTCCTTGGTCTCCCCGGTGTTCAGGCCCTTGTCGTTGTTGTCTCGGAAGGCGCAGTAGCCGCATCGGAAGTTGCAGTTCCGTGTTATGTAGAAGCCGGAGAGCATGGGCTTGAGGTTCCTCTCGTCCCCCAGCACCTTTATCCTGAACAGGTTCTCCAGATAGGCTGCCACGGCCTTTAGGGGTATGTCCCTGAAACCGTATCTCATCCCTACCTATATTGTCGACAGGATTAAATACCCTCCCCTCCATTATCCTATGATGGAGTTCAGGACGTCCCTTGCCGTGTCGGCTGCGCTTGTGGTGTTGTCTTTGGCGTCCTCGGGATTCCTATACGGGCAGCTGCCTCATACCATGGCGTCCCACTGGAACGCGTCCGGGGAGGTGGACGGCCGCATGGGCCGGGGGGTGGCGGCGTTCATGCTCCCCGCCATACTGGCGGTCCTGCTGGTGTTCTTCGCGGTCATACCCCGCATCGACCCGTTGAAGAGGAACATCGAGGAGTTCAAAGGCTACTATGGCGGGTTCATAGTTGTCTTCACGTTGTTCATGATGTTCGTCCACTTTCACATGCTGCTGTGGAACGTCGGGGTCCGGTTGAGTACGAACGTTGTGGTGCCCGCTGGCGTCGGTCTTCTGTTCATCTACATAGGCTACCTGCTGCCTCACACGAGGAGGAACTGGTTCATAGGGGTGCGCACGCCCTGGACCCTATCCGATGACCGGGTCTGGGAGAAGACGCACAGGGTCGGGGGAAAGCTCTTCACAGCATCCGGGTTAGTTGCCTTGGCGGGCGCCCTGGTGTCGGACCAGGCGGTGGCCTTCATCATAGTCCCGGTCCTGGCCTCAGCCGCATACCTCATACTATACAGTTACCTGGAATACAGGAAACTTGGGAAGTAGATCGGGTCACAGTCTCCTGTAGTAGAGGTGCATGTTCCTAGTCTTTCCCTCTTCATAGGAGCATCCAACCGGTTTTTCTACTCTAATGTAACCGTGTTTTCGCAGTAGTTCCGTGCTTGGTGTGTTGTCCTCGTAGGCTCTGGCTATCATCACAGTGGCTCCCCTGGCTCTCGCGTGCTCTTCCGCCTCTTCCAACAGTGCGGTGCCTATGCCCTGCCTGAGAAGATTGACCTCGCCCTCCTGTCTACTGTAGGGGTATGCTATCCTGTAGTTGACTTCCGCGACTTCCCCCTCCGCTGGTATGTCCACCATCTCGCTCCGGAGTGATTGTCTTGTTCTCCTCATCACTGTGGCTTCTCCGAGTATGGGCCTGTGAACGTCCGATCCCATTCCGTGTATCTCATCCTCGAAGAGCACGTTCTGCTGTTCTCTGTCATCCTTTGTCACTTCAACTCTGAGCTCCCTCCAGTCATCTTCCCTCCTGCTCACCGGCAGAAGATATAACCTGGCGAAGGACCCGCCCCCCAGGTCTCCATGGTATTTGAACCCGACCAGCTGCCCGTGGAGTGTGAACACCTTCGGGAACTCCCCCGAACCAGTGTTGGGGATGGCCTTCAACCTCTGGTCTTCGATGCCCTCCCCCTCTTTGACAACCTCTCTAGCTACCATCTTCTATCCTAGCCTGTATTTTTTCCCCTTTTTCTTCTTGGGCTTGCATCTTCTCCCTTTTATCTTGTACAGGGTTTCCGTGGGTGTGATCTTCAGGCTTATCGATGAGATTATGGACGAGATTAGTATGGTGCTGAGGGCTGCGGTGTAGAGCACCTCGTCTATTATGCCCTGGCGGAATCCGAGCAGGACTACGATTATGCCGAATGTGAGCCTGTAGTTGAAGAAGAGGGCGGATAGTCTGCTTCCCCTGCCTAACACCCTCTTCACCGAGACCCTGGTGCTTATGTACTTGGATCCGAACGCTACTATCGTCAGGATGCCGGTGACTTTCAGGGTTTCGAGGTTGAAGTGGGTGAGGTCCATGAGATACCCGCTCTGGAAGAAGAATATGGGGCCCATGAAACCGTATACTATGCCCCTGAGCTTGTTCTCGAGTTCCTCGTGGTTTTCGAGGAGGGATGACATGGATATTCCAATGAGGTATGCGAGCACGGCTGAGTGGATGCCCACGGACTCGGATAGGAAGCTCAACCCGACCAGGGTGAGCATTATGAACCGCAGCTCCACTTCGACCATGTTCTCGCAGTATCTCTTGAAGAACCACTGCCCCACATGGGGTAGGATGTATAGGGCGCCCACGATGAACACTATGAAGAGGAGGGTTCCGATGCTCAGTCCCGTGAAGAAGAACGAAAGGGAGAACATGCTCATGAGGTCGACGAACATGGCGGATGCGAAGAGTATCTGGCCTATCTCCATCTTCAACAGTCCCTCCTCCCTTAGGTAGGGGAATACGAGGGCTAGGGAGGTGGTTGACATCCCTATGGACATGAGTATCGCTGCCGTTTGGTCGAGGCCGAGGACCGTGGTTGTGACGGCGTATGTTAGGATGAAGGGCACGGCAAAGGATGGTAAGGCGATCTTGAGGCTTTTCTTGTAGTACTTCTGGAGTACGCGGACTTCTGTCTCGAAGCCTGCGAAGAACATCACCCCTAGCAGGCCGAAGTTGGCCAGGAAGTCTATCCAGAACACCTCCTTGAGCCCGAAGTAGTTGGAGGCGATAACCCCCGATACTATCTCCAGTATGGCGGTAGAGAAACCAGCTTCCACCGACACGATGCCGGCTAACAGTATCAATGTGACGATGGATACTCCGGATTGGTCCATTATAGGATTATTGGAGGACTAGTATATCTACCTTGTCATTCCTCGAAAATGAAAAGCTCCTCTATGCTGGCGTCCAATGCCCTGCTGATGTCGTAGGCGAGCCTCAGGCTGGGGTTGTATCTGCCCTTCTCCAGGAAGACTATGGTCTCCCTTCGGACGCCGACTTTCTTGGCCAGGTCCTCCTGTGTCAGGCTGTGCCTGGCCCTGTATTCTTTGATCCTCGTCTTCAACTGACATCACCTTTCCATGCCAGGACCCACCTGAACGCGAGCATGGAGAATGACATGAACATCACTATCGTCCCGTATATGATCTCCGGCTGCAGTTTCAGAATGTCGAGGTAGTCTAGCCAGTATAGTATGGAAGTTGCCATTAACGTGGCGAACCAGCTGTATGTGGCAGCCCAGGCTCCCAGCTTCCTAGTGCGCTCATCGCATTTCAATGCTTCTTCCCCGTGCCTCCTTAACCTGACGCCCCTTAGTATGAGTATGAGGCCGCAGGTCATGACGGTCGCGTTCACTGACGGGTGAACGTCCCCTGCTGCGAGACCGAATCCGCTGAACAGGAACAGCACCCCCAATCCCATGTATGTTGTCGGCTTCATCATCCTTTGTCACTCCATTGGTTTTTTCAACGTGAAATATAACAATACCCATGCTAGTCCTGAGACCAGGACTACTGTGCCTAGGGATTCCACCGCCGTCAATGGTGTGAGCCCCAGCTTGTCCGATATTAGGGTGTTGTACCATACGAGGGCGACGCACACCCATATTGTCGTGTAGTAGCTCCACGCCCCCACCTTGTTGGCGTGCTTTCTGCTGAGCTCGTCCTCCACTGGCATCCCAGCATTGACTTCTCGCATGTTCTTGGCTACGATGTACGTGACTGCCGCTGTTATGATGGCTGTCAGGGCTATCATCATATGGTCGATTTGGCTCCCGCTGCCTCCCATGTAGAACATGATCACTACCAGGAGGGCGAGTCCCGCCACCGCGAATCCCATGTATGCTTTGGCTTTGTCGTTCATTCTCCTTTCACCTTCATTACTGCTAGCACTATGAAGTATGTGGCACATGACAGTAGCAGGACGGCGGTGGCTCCGTGCCGTGGCATCATGCCTGGTATGTCGTCTATGAACCACCCGACTATGAGGCAGAGGTAGATGGTTATCATCCACGTGTAATACCCTGCCTTGTGGACTATCTTCACGGTCATCTCATCCCGCAACGGCTCTCCTTTCTTCATGCTGTCCCACATGCCCAACACCACCACCAAACCTATCAACACTATCGTGAACGCAATCCCGATACCGCCCACTTCCACCATGTCCAGCGGCCACGCACTAACCGCATACAAGCCCAGGCTGGCGGAAACCGCCGCCACCAAAGCCAAAACCAACACAATCCTCAACCTCACATCCATCATCTACACCTCACGAATGTTAACTAAATCAAACAATATGTTAGAAATAATTAACATACGGGTTTAAATACTTAACGTTGGTGTCTCTAATACATGTAAATGGTCTTTACGGATGTATATTGTACACTAGTGCCAACTTTTTTATATGTGTAGCGCCTATTTCTTCATAGAATAACCACCCCATCCTTAGCTGGCACTATCACACGCCAGCTAACGATGGGTCCAAAAATTAAATGACTAGAGTAATTGTGTTCATTGATGGTAGTAACTTCTATCACACCTGCAAAAACCACCTTGGCACCTCAGATATTGAGTTCCGTGCGTTCTGTGATAAACTAGCAGAGAATAACACCATTGTAGAAATTGGGTATTATACTGCTCCAGTTAGTCAACAGACTTTCCCTGAACGATATCAAACCCAACAAAAATTCTTTTCTAGGATTCGTAAAATACCTCATCTTAAACTCATACTTGGGAAGCTCAGACCACGGAATATAACTTGTCCTCGGTGTCGTAAGATCATTCCACTATGTCCTGAATGCAAGCGTAAAATTGTATCTCATGTGGAGAAGAAAACAGATGTTAATTTTGCAGTGGATATGGTGGCTTTGGCTTTTGAGGATAAATATGACACTGGTATAATAGTCACAGGAGATGGAGATTTCACCAGCGCGGTGAAACTAGCTCAGAAGCTAAATAAGAAGATAATTATTGCTCATTTTGCCAGGGGCTACTCGTCAGAGCTCAATCAAACTTGCGACAGTGAAATCATCTTAGATGCTGACTACATGGAGGGATGCTATCTCGACTACTAAAACTAAAATCTACTTGTGAGAATATCAAATATCACTCATAAATTGTTTTTATCTAATAACGGCTATTTTAATTTACTCGTATTTTTTTCTTAATTATTTTAACTTTTCTTTTGATTATTTGATTAGTTGTATGTTTTTGAGTTCTTGGATGGATTTGCTTATGAGTTCTGTTGTTATGAGGTCTTTTTTGATGTTGAGTTTGTCGGTCATTTCTTGGCGTATTTCGTCTATGGTTCGTTGGCCGTTGCAGAGGCTCCAGAGGAGTATTGTGGTGTTTTCGGCTGCCAGGGTCTTGTTGTCCCCTGTTAATAGTGTCTTCCGCCCGTCTTCTTCGACCAGCTTTCCCTGCTTCATTGGCTTGTATTCGTCTTCCATCTTTTCTCTCCCTCCCCCGGGCGCAAGCCATTAAGACCAGACTAATAAAAGTTATCCGCCCTTCAACAGGTAGCTGGTCTTCTCGATGATGTTGTCTAACACGGCTTTGGCGCCGCCGTAGCCGTATATCATCTTCAGATATTGGATGTTCTGGCGGGGGTTCAACGCCACCTTCAGCATGATCCTCTTACGGGCCTTGTGCATGGTCTCCGCGATCTCAGCCCCGGACAGGTTCGGGTACTCGATCACCGGGTTCTGGCCTGTGAAATCGCTCCAGTCCCCTGCCTTCAACCACCCCTCCCGCTCCGCCTGCTCGTAGAACTTCGTCCCCGGGTAGGGTATGGCCATGGAGAACTGGGCCGTGTCAGTGCCAAGCGAAAAAGCGAACTTCAATGTCTTCTCCATGGTCTCACGGGTCTCGCCCGGCAAGCCGAACATGTACGTCGCATGGGATTCGATGCCAATCCTCTTAAGCAGCTGGACGACCCGCCGTACTTCCGACAGGTTCACGTGCTTGTTGATGTTATCGAGTATCCTAGGGTCGGCACTCTCCACCCCGAACTTGATGGCGATGCACCCGGCCTCCTTCATCGCCCTCAATGTCTCCTCCGTCAATTTAGCGTCCGCCATACAAGACCAGTAAACCTTCAAACCCCTCTTCACAATCTCCCCGCAGATGCTGCGGACACGCTCCTGGTCGACGCTGAAGCTGCTGTCGTCGAAGTAGATCTCCCGGGCCCCGTAGCTCTCCACAAGATACTGCATCTCGTCCACGACGGACTCGGGCGACCGGGCGCGGTAGCTTCGCATCCCATAGAAAACCCACGGCTCCAGGCAGTAGGTGCACTGGTACGGGCAACCCCTGCTGCTCCACATCTGCGCGTTCGGCGCGTGCTTGCAGAAGGGGTCTATGTACTTCTCCATCGGCAGCTCCTCACGCAACGGATAGGGCATCTCGTCCACGTCAGCCAACGGGGCCTTCCCGTTCACCACCGGCTTCCCACCCTCCTTGAAACCAAGGCTCTTTATCTCTGTGAAGTCTCCATCCACCCCCAACGCGTTCACCAATTCGAGCAGCGGGTACTCGTATTCGTAGGTGATAATGAAATCCACATACTCTTCCCTCAGCAGTTCTTCGCCCTTGGCCGTCGCATGCGGCCCGGTCAACACGGTCTTAGAACCCAACTCTTTGGCCTTGGACGTCCACATGAGGTCGTTCCCTATGGAGGGCGTGGACGTCTCGAACACGGCGACATCCGCGCTCTCATTTTTCATGTATTCGAGGAATTCGACGTCGGTCATCTCCTCCGCGATGCAGTCCTTTATCAGCACCTCATGCCCTCCTTCCCTGAGGACTGCGGCGGCGTAGGCCAGGAAGAACGGGAATGGATAGTAGGGGAGCTGCTCCTTCTTGAGCTTCAGATGGGGCCACCTGCTGCCAGCCCTCAAGCCCACCTTCTCGCTATCGCTTATCCACGGGAGATTCGCCAACAGTACCTTCATCGTGTACCCTAACCTTTCGATTCCAAGCTATTAAATATCCTGCGATAACCTGTGGCGTCGTGGACAGCAGCAGGATCATTGCGCTCATCGCCACCAGCGGCTCCCGCTCGATGCCCATCTGGGTGAACAGGAACAGTATGGTCGCGTCGCGTGTTCCCACTCCCATCACCGACAACGGCAGCACCTCCGCGATGGAGATTATGGGTATGAAGAGGATGTAAACCCAGAGTTCCGCGTCCACTCCCACCGCACGCCCGAAGAAGTAGGGGCGGGCGAATATGGTCAGCCATCCCAGGAGGGTCAACGCCATCACCGTCCATTTGTCCCCGCTGCCTTTGAAACCTGACACCACCTCATGGAACGCCTTGAACAGTTGCTTGGTGTTGTCCCGGAAACGCTCTGGTATGAGGAAGTTCTGCAGCGGCCTTAGAATGAGAGTGGACAGGCTCTCGTTCAAGGCGACCGCCAGGGCTGCCACCGTCGCCAAGATAGGCGCTAGCAAGGTCACGACACCAACCTCCCCGCCGGTGAACATGAAGGCCACCAGTGCCGTGCAAACCCCCGCGGAGACGAACAGCACGATGAAGTTGATTATCCTGTCCAACACCCCCACAGCCAGCGCCTTCAACGAGGTCATGCCCGTCTTGTCCCGCAGGTCCGTGACCTTCACCAGGTCCCCTGCCCTCCCGGGTGTGGATGAGCCGAAGGCTATGCCGATCATGTAGGTCTGCAGCGCGTCCGCCAACCTGTAGCCGTGGGCGTAGATGCTCGCGAAAACCTTCCAGTTCAGGCCGCGGATGACCGTCTCGACCAAAACGAGCAGGATGGCCAGGAGTATGAACCTCAGGTCCGCACCCGCTATTATGGCAACTGTCTCCCCCAGGTCGATGGTAGCCAAGATGAAGGCGAACAGCAGCAGACCCACGACCGAGAGGTATTTAAGCATGTGCATCTTTCCCAAAACTATTAAGGCTTCCGTTTAAATTAAATCCACGAGACCATGTTCGCCTGGAACTCTATCATTATCACTGCCAGGAACATGAACAGGGACGAGAAGAAGGCCACGTCCATCCTGTCCAAGGCTCGCCCGTAGTAGATGAACAGGGGCCAGATGACTCCGAGATACCGTCCTATGCTCCCCCCGGTGCCGAAGACCAGCATGTGGAAGGCCAGGTAGGCGAGGGAGTAGAGCATCAGCTCCCCGTCCACGCCCTTCAGGTAGTAGCCGGCGAGGAAGGCGAAGTAGGTGAAAAGCACGGCGACCGCTCCCGTGCCCACCAGACCCCCTAAAACCACATACTTGTATCCTGCGCACAATGCGGTTATCTCCGTGAGTGCATACCCTGTCAATGCTGGCACCTTTACGTACATCCAGTAGAGTATGGGGGCTGCGTAGACGTTGAGGGAGACCAGTCCGCCAGCCAACCTCCTACTACCCCCTCTACGGTTCTTCCAACCATATAGTATCGTGTATATTGGGTAGAGTATCATGCCAGGGAATCGGGTGAAGGAGGCGAACATCACAGCAACCCCCGCCAAACCCATCCTGCCCCTCTTGTAGCTCATCCAGGAGATCAGCGCGAAAAGCAGGAAGAGGGGTTCGCTGTAGGCGGTCATCCACACAGTCAGGTTATAGGGGAACAATGCCATCAACAGAGTGGCCTTGAAGGCATCATCGGGTTTCAGCCACTCCAGTGCTATGTTGTAGAACAGGACTATCACGGCCAGTGATGCCAGGTTGGAAACCGCCAGCGCGGCAGCCTTCACGCTCATCAAGTTAGCGAATGTCCATATGAACGCGGGGTACATGAACAGCCAGTTGTAAAGGCATGGGGCCCTCTCCATCTCCCTGTTGTTCGGCTTTAGGTAGGGTGTGTCTTCGCGGCGGAACACGTATCCTTCCCCGGCGATGTTGACGAACCACCTGCTGTCGAAGGTGTAAGCGAGCTTGTCGACTAATGGTCTGCTGTCGTATTCCATGCCCACGACACGCCAGTTCTCGCTGACGTACTCGTAGCTTATGCCGAGGAAAGCTCCAACGTCCTCGACGGGTACCGTGGCAAGGACCAACACCAGGAACAGTTTGGCGAGTATGTTAGCGGACAGTAGTATGGTGAGGTGTTTCCTGGTCGTGTCATCTTTGGGCTTCAAGGTCATGGTCTAGACCCTGGCCCGCCAGTGTTCGAGGGTGTCCTCGAGGGTCTGGTCTATCCTGATCTTTGGATTGTAACCTGTCCGTTTCACCAGCTTCGAGTTGTCCCCCATTATGATGGGCTCGTCGGTGGGCCTCATCAGCGCGGGGTCCTGCTCGGTACTCACTTCCCCGCCGCTCATCTCCACCAGCTGGTCCAGGAGGTCCTGTATCTTATGCACCTTCATGGAGCAGAGGTTGTAGACGTCACCGTAGTCCGCCTTCTCGCAGGCGTGCAAAGCCCTCACCTGGTCTCGCACGTCGGTGATGTCTCGCTTGGCCTCCAGGTTACCGTGGGTGACGGTCTTCCTCTTCCCAGCCTCGCACTCGGCTACCCGTTTCGCGAAGTCGCTCACCACGTCCTTCACCTTCCCCGGGCCTGTGGTGTTGAATATCCTAGCCCGCACTCCCTTAACCCCGTTGTTCTTGAAATACTGGTATGTCAGCAGGTCTTGGCCGACCTTGCTCACCCCGTAGGGGTGGAGGGGCTCCAGCCGGTGCGTCTCCTTCACGGGGACCTCGTCCTCGGTGACGAAACCGTACTCTGCGGAGGAGCAGGCGACGACGACAACAGGGTCCAGGTTGTGCTTTAGGATCGATTCGAAGAGGTTCGCAGTGCCGACGGTGTTCGTCTCCAAAGTCAGCTGCGGCTGCTCCCATGAGACTGTAGGGTAGCTCTGGGCTGCCAGGTGGTATACTACGTCTGGCGCGGACTTGCCCACTGCGTCGTTGACCTCCTCCATCACCCGGACGTCGCATTTCACGAAGTGGTCGGATTCCATGTCCCTGGCGTACTCCTCCTCCTCCACTGAAGCCCATACCTCATACCCTTCCTTTCTGAGGAATTCTATCATGTGCCGTCCTATGAACCCTTCGCTGCCGGTTACCAGAGCCCTCATTTGAACACCCCCTCATGCTCCATCGTCCATTCGGCGATCCTCCTGACGCCCTCTTCCACGCTGACCTGGGGCTTCCAGCCCACGGCCTTCTTTATCTTCCGCGTGTCGCTTATGTAAACTTTCTGGTCTCCCATCCTCCACTCGCTGTGGTCCACCTCGGACCTCCTGCCTGTGACGTCCTCTATCATGTCCAGCAGCTCGAACAACGATACCGTGTAGTCGGTCCCCCCGCCCAGGTTGAACGCCTCTCCGTTCACTTTTCTGATGTTCTCCGCTAGGGCTTCGAATGCCCGGTTCTGGTCTGTGATGTACAGCACGTCCCGGACCTGCTTACCGTCCCCGTAGATGGTTATGGGCTTGCCAGTTACCGCCGCGATGGTGAACCACGCGACCCACCCTTGGTCTTCGTTTCCGAACTGGCGGGTACCGTAGATGCAGCTCATCCTCGGTTTGGCCACCTTCAAACCGAAGCTGCTGTGGTATGTGTCCAATATGGTCTCCGCCACTATCTTGCTGCCCCCGTATGGGCAGTTGCTCTCCAGGGGATAGGACTCGTCGATGCCCTCGATCTCGCTGTACCTGTACCTGCTGTCACCCTCCTCGACCGGCAGCTCGAGGTCTCCGTAGACCTTGTTCGTCGAGCAGAAGACTATCGCAGGGTCGCAGTTGCTCTGCCGCACGGCCTCGCAGAGGTTGAACGTCCCGGTGGCGTTCGTCTCATAGTCCAGGCGAGGGTTCTCGATGGACGTTGTCACTGCGACCTGCGCCGCACAGTGATATACTATGTCAATGTCGTCCGTCAGGCCTTCGAATGCCTTTGGGTCTGCGATGTCGGCCTTCTTGAACACCATCTGGGGGTATTCCTCCCCCAAGTATCTGATGTTATGGTCTGTCCTGCTAAGGTCGTCGATGACTGCAATGTCATCCCCTTTCTTCAGATGATGTTCTGCAAGATGGCTGCCGATGAACCCGCCGCCTCCTGTCACAAGCACCTTCATCCTATGCTCCCCCAACCTTAAGTCTTAGGTTGAGGTGGTTTAAAATGTTTCGAAGTATCTTGTTAAAAGTGATCTTTGACTTGCCCGCCGCCCGCTCCCTGAAGGTTATCGGTATCTCCTTCATCCTGAATCCCTTCCTGGCTATCCTCAGCAGCGTCTCCGGGCCGTCGTAGATGTTCCGGTCCGACCTGTAACCTTCTAAGTCCAGGCTCTTCAGCACTTCCACCCTGAACATCTTGAAACCTCCCGTGCAGTCCCTCAGCTTCAACCCCAGCAAAGCACGAGCATAGGCGTTGGCAACCCCGCTGATCAGCTTGCGTATGGGGCTCCAACCCTCGGCGCCTCCGCCCTCCACGTAACGTGAGCCGACGACCACGTCACAGTCCACTATCTCCTTCAGGAATTCCTTTATGACTTCGGGGTCGTGGCTGAAGTCAGAGTCCATCTCGACAAGGTAGTCGTAGCCTTTTTCAACCGCCCACTTGAACCCCCTGAGCCCCGCGGTACCCCTCCCCCTTTCCTTCCGGTGTATTATGTGGACTCTGGGGTCCTCCGATGCCATGCGGTCGACTATCTCTCCGGTCCCGTCGGGGCTGCTGTCGTCGACTACCAGAACCTCAAGGCTGGGGTCCTGTTCCAACACCGCCTCTATGATGCCCCTTATGTTCTCCCTCTCATTGTAGGTGGGGAGCATGACTATCGTGTTCATATGGTTTTAGAATTTGTCTTATTCGGTTAAATCTGGATAGGAGCAACCCGGTAGGAGGGGGCGTGGGTCAGTTACCCCCTCCTTGGGTGGTCTAATTACGGTTTAACTTTTGTTTTGGTTCCGGAAAACGATATTTTAATAAAGCCCATATATTTAATTAAGTATTCTGGTTTCCGCCAGGAAAGTATTTATCATGGAATTGGATAGTGGGGAGGGGGATATCATCGAGTTCCTAGCGTCGAAGAAGTGGATACTGCTCGTGCTGACGGAGCTGCACTTCCACGGGACTCAACGGTTCAACGAGCTGTTGGAGAACATGCGGATGGTCAGTCCGAAGATACTTTCCAAGCGACTCAAGGAACTTGAGGAGCGTGGCCTGGTTTCGAGGCAGAAGTTCAACGAGATACCTCCAAGGGTCGAGTACTCGCTCACGGAAAAGGGCGGGGAGCTTGTGAAATCCTTCAAGGACATCGGCAAGTGGGCCATCAAGTGGGAGAGGAACCGGTGATCTCAAGGGCCTCCTGGAACTGGGGCGTCCAGTCAACCTCTAAAATAGGCTTTCCACCGTGCTCCAACCACTCCTTTATCTCCTCAACGTCCGCGCCGCTGGTGTTGTCCACCTCCAACACGTTCTCGCACAGTCCAAGGCTCTCGTATAGTATAACGCCGGTGTATTCCGCCTCCAGGTTCTCCACTATCTTTTCTCTGCTGTAGCCGCGTTCGACCATCCTCTGGTATAGGGTTAATGGGTTGCATCTCAGCACGAGTACGTGTGTGACGTCCAGGTGATGGCTCAGCAGCCCGTCCAATATCATGTCTCCGTTGGTGTTCTCTGACAAATGCTTTCTTAGAAGTTCGACGTCCACGGTCTTCGTGTCCCGCATTTCATCGTAGCTCTCGCAGAGCCCCCGCTCTTCGACCTCCCTGGTGAGGTCCAAAACCTTCATCCTAAGTCGTTCGCCCAGCTCCCGGGACAGGGTCGTTTTCCCTGTGCAGGGGACTCCTGTGACGGCTAGCACGGTACGCTCCATATTCGTTTTTTAACCATTGAATTGAATAATTTACTATATCTATTATCCGGAGGAATTATATGAAAATTAAGAGCTTGATTGCGGCTTACGTCCTGTTTGCTATTATACTCTTCTCCACCTACGTTACTGCGCCAAGTCCTGCAGGCACCAACTACATGAAGGACGTCGTCTGCAGCATACTATCGAACATACAGTTCGTATTGGATTCCATAGGCCCCGGCTTCGTGATAGTCATGTTCACCTACGGGGGCATAAAGTACGTCTTCTCCGCGGACGACCCCCAGGGCAGGAAGTCGGCCAAGAACACGTGCATACACTCGCTCATCGGCGGAATCATCCTGATAGTCGCGCATCACGTCGTCGGCCTATTGGGCATGACGAACAACTGCACTGGAACACCATGAAGTCGCATGAGGTATTGAAGTTGGATGGGAGGATGAGAAGGCATTTGCTGGTTGTCCTGACTTTGTCATATCTCTCTACCACGGCTTTGGCGGTCACGAACTTCATAAAGGCTGTGCCCTGCAGCATCCTGAATATGATACTCGGAACCTTGAATGCTGTTGTTCCCGCTCTTGTGATAATATTCTTCCTATACGGGGGCGTGAAGTACATTTTCTCCGCGGACGACCCGAAGGGCAGGGGCCAGGCCAAGTCCATACTCATCAACGCCTTGATAGGTGGCATCATATACATGGTATGGACTGCGATCAACACTATGCTTTCAACGGTCTCTGGCGGATCAGGGCCTACTGGTATGTGGGGTGTCTGCTAAAATGTCTTACAGCACAATCTCAAATGTGCCCTGCACATTCCTATTATGGATATGGGAGGCGTTAAAAGCGATAATACCCACTATGATCGCCATCATGTTCATATATGGGGCTGCAAAATATATCTCGTCAGCCGACGACCCAAGCGGAAGGCAGAAGGGCAAGCAGATATGCATGCACTCGGTAATCGGGGCTTTGATATATATCCTATCAGTTTCAGTGATGTTGGCGGTTGGATTAACCCAGGCTGATGTATGCCATAATTAAACGCGAAAAAATGGATTTAAATTCGGATCTGCGGAGGGGGGGAATAACAGTCTTGGCCTTAATAGTGTTCTCACAGTTTGCTTCTGCGAGCACTTACCTCCAGCCAATAATAGACTTCGTTGAGCAGGGTTTGATAACGGCACTCAAGAGGGTGGGGAATACCATCGCTTTCATAATGTTCATATACGGGGCTGCAAAGTACGTTTACAGCGCCGACGACCCCGCCGGCCGGAAGACCGCCATGGGCGTGTGCATCGCCGCGGTAGTAGCCTTCCTGTTCATCCGCATAGCGGACAACGTAATATACCAGATGTGCGTGGCCATGCCCGCATGCACACCATAGGAAAATGAACGTCAGAAGAATAGCACTGGGTTTCCTGGCCTTGTCTGTGATAGCCCAGCCTGCGGCAGCGGCGAACGCGGCCGAGCTAATAGCCTCGGTCATATGCGGGCTCGTCCCCGAGGTCATCCGCCTCGCGCGGTGGCTTGCAGTCCTCATGTTCGTCTACGGCGGCGCGAAATACGCCTACAGCGCCGACGACCCGGGCGGCCGGAAGGCGGCGAGGGCCATAGCTATCAACGGCATAGTAGGATTCCTGATAGTCGGGTTGGCGAAGGACCTGGTGGACGCGATAGCCGGAGCCACGATCTGCCCCTGAATGCAGTAAGAATGCTATTGCAGCAAGATTGCTAATGCGGTGAGAATGCAGTCATGAAATTATCGTCTCATCCGAGGCTTCAGTCGTTGTGCTGAACCCGCCGTAGTCTATCTCATAGGACCTCACGTAGCCCCAGCTGAACTCCCCGTCTTCCATGCCGTCGCCGTCGTAGTCTGGGACCAGCCTGAAATGCTTCAACGGCTTGACTTCCCTGCTGTACAGCCCCAGAGCCTTGTACTCGTCCAGGTATTTGCCCAGGTAGAGCCGGGTCATCATGAAGTCGTTGAACTCCTGGGGCACGTACACGAGGGTTGTGAACTGGGGAAGCCTGCATATGCTGCTGCTGTCCACGTTGTTCCAGTTCAGCGCGCACATGAGTATGCTGGGAACCCTCTCCTCGTTCAAACCCACCAGGGGCTGCACCCCCAGCAGGGACGAGTCCTGCGAGTTCTGCCAGTCAATCCATGAGATGTGCGTCCCGTACCCGTCGATGACGTTGACGCCTGTGATCTCATCGCCTTCAACCTCTATGTAGACGCCGGCGACGTAGTTACGGCACTGGAACACGACCCTCTTAACCCTCTTGAAGCTGCCGTCCTCTCCCACCTCCAGCTTCTCCTCCAACTGGCTGAGGTCCGGCCGGAACGAGCAGGTCGCGTAGTTCTTCCAACCCCACTCGGGCGGGGCGGGGGTCTCGGTGTCGATGTCGCCGTTGGCTATGTAGTGGAGCGCGCTTCCCTTTGGTATCATCGTCCAGTCGATGGAGACGTACTTCAGCTCCCTGCCGTGCTCCCGGTACACGTCATTGTAGGCTTTTACTATCTCGAAGGCCTCCTCCTCGCTTGTCTTGTTGACGAAGAACCGGGCGACGTCCTGGATCTCATAGTAGTCCGCCTGCAGGTTGTCTATTAGGACCGGCCTGTGGCTGTAGCTGCTGTACCAGTGGCCGTAGTCCCACCAGGTCATTATGGCATCCCCCGGGTCGGTGTGGTCCCTGTGCCAGACGAGAGCCTCCTCCCAGTAGTAGCGGTCGCCGCTGGGGCCCATGTGCATGACCTGGTAGCCGATGAACTTCCTGTAGAAGTCGTAGTCGACGAAGCCGAAGGTCGGAACGTAGAAGACGGGTATCGCCACTAGCATGACGGCCCCGATCACCCGAAGGCTCTCGAAGTCCTCCTTCCTCACGATCGAGAACAAACCGATGGTCGACCCCAGCGCGGTTATCGAAGCGCTCGAGGCGAATATCCACGCGCTCTTATGGTATGCCCCGTACATCATCGGAGCGCTCCACGTGAGCAGGAAAAGCGCTCCTATGCTCCCCCTGCTGTAGACCATATATGCGAGTACGGGTATCATGAGCACCCCGAACAACAGGGCTAGCCCGTAACGGTAGTATCCCTCCCTGAGGAAGGTGTTGAAGTTGTCGGCTAGCGGGTTCTGCTCCGCGACCGTCTGGTGTACCACGCTCTTCTCGGTGGCGACCCGCAGGCTGTTCTTGGCGAAGTCCACGATGTCCGCCGGCGACTTGTACAGTGTGAAGGCTCCAACCCCCAACAAAAGGGCGACAACACCCAACGCGGTTATGTTCTTCTCTATCCAGTCAGCGGACCTGCCCTCCAGGCTCTTCTCTCCCGTCAATTTCATGGGGTTCGAACGTCTCCTGACCATCTCGAGTATCACCGGCAGACCCAAAGCCCCCATCATAGGGTAGATGGCATTTGGGGGGAGCTCCTGCACCACAGGCAGACCGCCCCTCGCGTGGAGTATCAAACCGCTGAACTGGGCGATTACCGAGGGTATGACTATGTATGGGAGGTGTTCGGCCGCGTTCTTGTCCTGGAGGAACCTGACCACCGCATACAATGACCCGAACACTCCGATTGTGGTGAACACGTAGACGCTACCTCCCCAGGCCATCCGCAACGTCATGAACGTAAGTCCCGCGAGCACCGAGTATTTGAAGCTGCGCCGGTTGTAGGATGCGAAGAACAGGTAGAGTCCTGCGACCATGAGGAACATTCCCAGTGCGTCGTCCTCGCAGTTGGTCGCGACCGACTTCATGGCGAAGGCCGGGCTTAGCATGAGCATGAATGCGGCAGCGAAGCCAGCCACCTTGTTGTAAGGTTCCATGTCGGCGAATAGCTCCTTAACCAGCAGGTAGATGGCCACTATCGTGAACCCTGCTATCACGCCTGGGAATACCATCGCCACGTCGTGGAGGCTCACGTCGAAGGGCTTCAGCACCAGGCCCAGGACCGCGTAGGAGACCGGGGTCATCATCGGGGTGTTCCTCTGCTCCAGCCCGTAAGTGTGGCCCTTGTCCCCTATGTAGCTGGGGTCGTCATGACGGCTTAGACCCCCGTACATGGGGTAGACTAGGTCGTCGAACTCCGGCGGGTAGCCTTCATTGTACACCCCCTGCATCCACTTGTAATGCCAGTATGGGTCCAATGCCGCCAGGTAGTCGCTTTGGGCGGGTGCCAGGTGGGTCAATAGAGTGGAGGCGAACAATGCCAGCACCAATGCGACCTCTGTCCTCAGGATACCATAGTATGATAGTGCGTAGAATGTCAGGAATATCCCCGCCATCAGGCTGAAGAAGAGATAGTCCTTTGTGAAGGGCATGGGATACCTGTTCGAGTAGTGTGAGAACAGTGCAGCCAACAGTATCAGCGCGGGTACTCCATAGCTCCAAACGTCCCTTCGCAGATGCTTGCTGTTGTATACCTGATAGGCTGATAAGAGCGACAAGCCAAACAACATCAGCGGCGTTCCTGTCTGGAAAAGGCCCTCATTGTAGCTCGCCTTTACGGCGGTCAGAAACAAAGCTGCCACGGAGGCCAGGAACAGCGGTTCCCCCAACTTCCCGCCTATCCTCTCTAATGAACCCAGTGAGAAGCTGATCGACGCCTCCTCTTTCCTCTTTCTCTTCTTTCTTTTCTTCTTAGAAACCATCACTCACCTACCGTACCTGCGTTCCCTGCTGTTGAAGTCGTCGAGTATCTCCACAAGGTCTGGCTGCTGGAATTCCTGCCACAGTTTCGGGACGAAGTAGATCTCGCTGTATGCGCTCTGCCATAGGAGGAAGTTGCTCAATCTGTCCTCGGAGGTCCTGATTATCAGCTCCGGATAGCTCTTCACCCAGAGGTTGTCCTTGAGGTTCTCCTCGTTTATCTCAACACCCTGGTCCACCATAGACTTCACGGCGTTCAACACCTCCTGCCTTCCCCCGTATCCGATGGCCAGGTTCAAGGTGAACTTTCCATAGTCCCTTGTGGCGTCCTCCAGCTTTCCGAGGTTGGTGATCATCTTCTCGGCCAGTTCGGTGTTTTGGCTGTGGTTGAGTATGTAGTCCCTGTCGCCGCAGACGTTCACCCTCACCTCCTTCTCATGGAGGGTCTTGTCCTTCACCCCCTTCTTCGCGTGCCTGTTGAAGACCTTGAAGAGGGTGTCTATCTCCCTCCTGTCCCGGTTCACTATGTTCTCAAGTGATAGCGCGTATATGGTGACCTCCCCCACTCTCAGGTCATAGCACCACTCGAGGAAGTCGTAGAACTTGTTTATGCCCATGTCATAGGATTTCAGCAGGTTCCTGATGTGCTGTTTGGCCATGAACCTGCGGTTCCCGTCCGGAATCAAACCAACATGCATTTTGCCATCTGCCATGAACTGATGTCTAAAATATGTACAAACATATAAATTAATATACTATGACGGATCCAAAGCGCGTCTTGGACGTGTCTGGGGTGCTTAGGAGCAGCCTCGACTTCACGGGAGGCGGCTACCTCATCCCAGACTCGGTACTCTCTGAACTCCGTGATGAGACCGCGAGGACCGCGGTTGAAGAAGGAATACGAAATGGCAGCATAAAAATAGCCAAACCAGCCTTTGAAGCTGTCAACGCGGTCACAAAGGCGGCATCCGAGACTGGGGACGACCATTCCCTCAGCGTAGCGGACGTTGACGTCCTCGCAGTCGCATACGAGCGGTCGGCGGTAGTAATATCAGACGACTACGCCATACAGAACACGGCCTCCAGAATGGGCTTAGAATATGAGACGACGTCCGCGGACGGCATAGGGAGGGAGATAACATGGCGTTGGATATGCGCCGGCTGCAAGCGTGAAATGAGCGGGCCTGGAGGATGCGAGGTTTGCGGGCATCAAGCCAGGAGAAGGCCTGAAGGCAAAAGCTAACCCGCCCTACCCGAACCAGCGCTCTTCCGTAGCCACCTTCATGTAGTCCACGTTCTTGTCCGTCGCCGCCTCCGCGGCCTTCAAACCCATGTGTATGCTGTGGTCCATGTTGTTGTATCTGAAAAGTCCGTTGCGGCCGAAGAAACGCAGGTTGGCGAAGCCTTTGAGGTAGTCGATGGCCGTGTCGAGGTTCTCCCTGTATGTTAGGTCGTATACGGGGTATGCGTGCTCCATCTTCCGAACCGTTGAGTCGATGTACTCTCCCTCCTCGACCAAACCGATCCCCACCATGTCCTTGAGAACCCGTTCGCTCAACTCTTCCTTGCTTGCGTTCCAGGTTTCATCCCCCATCTGGCAGGTTATCTCCGCCCCCACGATGGTCTTCCCGTCGGGGGTGTTCCCCGCGTTGAAGTTCTTCGACTCGCTCACTCGGTTGGCCTTGTACTTGAGTTCCGGCAGGTAGATCCAGTGGTCGTGGCTGACCCTGTCCCGGTCGAACTTCAAGTAGACGAAGACAATGGACCTGAACCTGAGCCTCTCGTTCGCCTCCAAAACATCGTCTGGAGGCTTCGGGCTGACGCATCTTATGAAGTCTGTTATGGGTATCGTATTGAATACGATGTCGTCATCCCCGACCTTGATCGTTCCGCCGTCATACCCTATCCCTGTTATCCGGCCCCCGCTGGCCGTCACCTCCTTGACCGGAGAGCTAACCCTGATCTTCCCCCCTCTATCCCTTATCCCCCTCTCGTAGGCCTCGCTTATCCTGCCTATGCCATGGCTTCTAGGGTAGTGGAATCTGCTCACGTATGTCCGGGGCGTCTCCCCGATACTCAAAGTCTTCACCAGGGTGTCCCATAGGCTTAGGAGGCTTATCCGCTGGGCGGCCCAGTCCGCGGAAAGCTCGGTGCAGGGTATCCCCCACGTCTTCTCCGTGTATACCTTGAAGTATATCTCGTAGAGCTTCCGACCGAACCTCGACAGCACCCACTCCTCGAAGTTCCCGTCCTCCCCTCCGCCCAGGATGTTCCTGAGCTTCATGGTCGTGTAGTCGAGCATTATCCTGGCAGTGGTCGAGGGCGGCATGTTGAAGAACGCGTTACCCACCTTAAGCGGGTAGTCGAAGAACCTACCCTCTAACAGTATCCTCGAAACCCTCTCCTTCTCGTCCAGGTCCCCATCCAACAAACGGTTGACGTGTTCGACAAGGCTGTCTTCCTTGGTGTGGAACCGGTGGGGTCCCAGGTCATATGTGAAACCTCCTTCAGAATGGCTTTTGGCCATGCCTCCTACGCGGCCTTCCTTCTCCAGCACGGTCACATCCACGCCCTTTTTGGCCAGCTCGTAGGATGCGCTCAAACCGCCGAGGCCCGCGCCCAAGACAACCACCTTCATGTTCAGAAAGTATATTATAAACGATACCTACTATATATCTCTATTCTGACATGAAAGCTGTCGTGGTGATGCCCGCGTACAACGCGGGCAAGACAATAGAGGACGTGTTCAAACGGCTTCCAGGGGAGGCGGTCGACCGGATTGAGGAATACATCATAGTCGACGATGGGAGCAGAGACGACACACAAGAGAGGGTGAGGAACCTCTCCGGGGAATACAACATCAAACTGCTCGTGCACGAGAGGAACCGTGGCTACGGCGGCGCGCAGAAGACCGGATTCGACCAGGCCCTGGAGGACGGAGCAGACCTGGTGGTCCTCTTGCACAGTGACGGCCAGTACGCTCCGGAGAAGATACTGGAGATGATGAAGCCCATCGAAGACGGCGTGGCGGACGTGGTCGGCGGCAGCAGGATACTAGGCGGCAAGGCATTGGAGGGCGGCATGCCCTTGCACAGGTACTACGGCAACATATTCCTGTCCAAATTGGAGAACATATTCTTCAAACTGGACATCACAACCTACCATTCAGGCTACAAGGCCTACAGCAGGAAGGCGTTGGAGCGCATACCCTACAACAGCTACAGCGAATCGTTCTACTTCGACAGCGAGATGCTCGTCGGCACCAAGCGGGCCAACCTCCCGATAACCGAGATACCGATCCCCACAAGGTACGCCGGCGAGAAAACCTACCTGAATTCCTTCACATACGGCATAGGAGTCTTGGGCGTGATTGTCAGGTATTTATTGAGGAAAATCTAAAGTCTCAGCCATGAGCAAGATCCTGGTGACCGGCGGAGCGGGCTTCATAGGCTCCCACCTCGTTGACGCGCTAGTCTCCGAAGGCCATGAGGTAGTCATCCTCGACAGCCTCGAAGAGCAGGTGCACAAGGGCAGGGAACCCGACTACCTGAACCCCGCGGCAGAGTTCATAAAAGGCGAAGTCTCCGACCGGGAGATGTTGCGGAAGTCATTGGACGGCGTGGAAATCCTATACCATGAGGCTGCCGCAGTCGGTGTGGGCCAGAGCATGTACATGATAGAGGAGTACATGGGCAAGAACACAATGGCAACATCCGTGCTGATGGACCTTCTCGTCAACGAAGAGCACAGCCTGAAGAAGCTGGTCGTCGCGTCGAGCATGAGCATCTACGGCGAGGGCGCCTACGAGTGCGGCGAACATGGTATATTATATCCTCCGTTGAGGCCGACAGAGCAGTTGAAATCCCACAGGTGGGAGGTCATGTGCCCCGACTGCGGCAAACCCTGCAAGCCGGCTCCGACCACCGAGGAGAAGCCGGTACGCCCCACCTCTATCTACGCGCTGTCGAAGCGTGACCAGGAGGAGCTGTGCCTGATAACGGGGATGAGCTATGGGCTGCCGACGGTCGCGTTGAGGTATTTCAACGTCTACGGCCCACGGCAGAGCCTCAGCAACCCATACACCGGTGTAGCGGCGATATTCAGCAGCAACATAAAGAACGGAAACCCGCCGATAATTTTCGAGGACGGAAACCAGACTCGGGACTTCGTGTCGGTCAAGGACATAGTCCAGGCCAACCTGCTGGTCATGAATTCGTCGAAGGCGGACTACCAGGCCTTCAACGTGGGCAGCGGAAAACCGACTTCGATACTGGGGGTGGCGGAGATGCTGGCCGAACTCTACGGTAAGAATTTGAAGCCTGACGTTCAGAACAAATACCGTGTGGGGGACATACGCCACTGCTACGCCGACATATCAAAGCTGAAGAAGATAGGCTACATGCCTAGCGTCGACATCAAGAACGGGTTCAGGGAACTGGTGGAGTGGGGTAAGACCGCGGAGGCGGTTGACGAGAGCAAGAGGGCGGCCCAGGAACTCAAAGAACGAAACCTCGTAGAATAAGGATTAATGATATTATGTCGGCTTTTCCATCAACTATTTTGAAATTATCCTCTTTAGTTTGAAAACGTACTTTAGGAGGCTCCAGTCCCTGTTCAACTTCACGGTCGTCCCACGGCGTTCCACCCAGGAAACTGGGAACTCCCTTATCATGTATCCGTGCCTCTGTGCTCTCAGCAGTATCTCGGTGTCCCAGGACCACCCCCTGTCTCCGCTCTCGTCGTATCCTGCCTCATCGACCAACCTCAATATCACATCTCTCCTGAAGGCTTTCAGCCCGCACTGGTGGTCCCTCAGCCGCGACCCGAAGTACGCTCTTATGAAGCCATTTGACAGGTGAGTGTACGCCCTCCTTAAGACGCTCCTCCCTATCCTGGACTCAGGGTGCGTCCTGCAGCCCATGGAGATGTCATACTCCCCGAGGTCTTCGGCCATTCCAGGGAGGTAATGTGCCGCCTCTCCCAGGTCGGAGTCGATGAACGCAACGTACTCTCCCTTTGCCTGCTTGAAGGATGTCGCCAGGTTCTCCCTCCGGCTGGGCCCGTTCTCATAACGCAGGTGCCTGACCCTCATGTCTTCGCTCTCGAGTTTTCTGCATATCTCCGGCGTCCCATCCGCTGACCCGTCATCGACTATGAAGAGCTCATAGTCCAAGCCCTCCAAAGCCTTCATGATATCCCTCACATTCCTCTCTAAACCCTGTTCTTCATCGTATGCGGGCGTGAAAACAGACAGCATCTTTTATACGGCACCACCTAATCTAATACCATTTACACTTTTCAGGGTTTATAACATGAGGAGAAAACAGGCGGTTGAAGAGGAAGAGCTCATAATGCTGGCAGTGTTCCTCCTCGCGTCCTCGGTATTCTTCGCGTCGACCTACGGGTTCTACGGGTCCAACACCGGCAGCCACTACGCGCTTGTGCGGGCGGTGGTGGAGAACCAGTCTTTCAAGGTCAACTCGTTCGTCCGCTACACGGGGCTAATAGACTATGCGGTATACGAGGACAACGCATACAGCGACCGGGCGCCGGGCCTCGCTTTCGCTGCCGCGCCCTTCTACCTCACAGGCAAACTGGCCTCCTCTGTGCTCCCGCTTGCCGCATACTACAGGGGATGGGACCCCGGAAACCCCGCGGGCTTCACCACCTTGCTATTGCCAGTAATCGCCGGCGGTCTGTCGGTCGCCCTCCTCTATCGTATATGCCGGGAGCTCGGCGGCAGCGTGTACGCGTCGCTGATAACGGCCTTCACCCTGGCATTCGCGACGATCTTCTGGAAGCATTCGACCATGTTCTTCTCCCATGTGTTATCTGCGTTCCTTCTCCTGCTTGGATTATGCCTGGCGTTGACGTTGAAAAGCCTAAAGAAACAACGGTCCCATGCCTGCGCGATGTTCTTCGCGTTGGGATACATGGTGGTTGTGGAATATGCCAACATACTCCTGACGGCCATAGTTGTGTCATACCTGTTCGCATCCCGGAAGATGACGGTTAAGGATGTGACGTCCATGAAGAAGGAAATCCTCCACCCCATCCTATGCCTGATAGTCCCCCTCCTCATCATCCCGTTCTACAATTCGATCAACTTCGGGGATCCGATGACCACCGCCTACAAGTACTCCCCCCACCACGGTTGGGTGGGCGACCTCGGAGAGGCGCTCTCCACTCCATTGTCCGAGGGCGTGCCTGGCCTTCTGTTCACTGGCGAGCAGGTGAACGGCGGGCTGTTCCTCGTATCTCCCATATTGCTGCTTTCTATCTGGGGTCTGAAATACATGTACAGGAGCCGCAAGCCCGAGTCAATGCTGGTCGCTGCCTTGTTCCTGGCTCACCTCCTGTTCTACGGCAAGTACAAGACCTGGGGTGGCGGGGGCATCTCAGACACCCGCTACCTGATAACAGTCACTCCCATCATTGTTCTTCCCTTGTATGCGTGGGTCGACGGCTTCCTGCTGAAGCGGAAGCACGAGTTCGAGAAGGCGTTCTACACGCTTCCGCTGCTGGTCTTGTTCGGCATGTCCGTCGTGAACGTCATGGGAGACATAGCCACAGAGGAAGGCCATGGGACTAGGGAGTTCATCTTTCCTGCGGTGAAGGCGGGGGAGATTTCCATGCTCTTCGACAATGTATTCGGCAACATTGGCAGGCTGCCAGCCTACCTTGGCATAGTCGCGATACTCTACTCTCTCGCGTCTCTGGCGTTGAAGAGGACGGTCGGCATAGCATATGTCATGGGCGAGGACCAGAATTTCGTTGCCATAGTGTTGGGTCTGGCGGTCGCGGGCTTCATAGCAGCAATCGCTTTCAGCGGGACCTCATCCGTCCCCGCGGAGCTGAAGGGGTGGAGCTACTCATTGGACGGGTTCCACTGGAGCAAGGTCGAGCCGCCCTATGGCTTCGAGGGCGGCGGCAGGCTCTTTGTGAAAGGGGTACTGGACGTTCCCGGACCATCCTCTAACTCGGTTATCGGGGTGATGGCAGAGGATTGTGTTTCGAAGGTGTACGTCAACGACCGGCTGGTGTCCGAGGTGTCCAACTGCACGGCCTGCATGCACTGCGATGGAGTCCGGATGGACCTGGGGCCGCTGGTGCAGCCCGGGCTGAATCCAATATGGTTCGAGGTGACGGGTTCGGGCGAGGCGGTCAAGTTCACAGCCCAAAAACTGGAATAGTTATTTATCCCCGGAATTCTGCATAGTCCTTCAGCATCAGGTAGTTGGCCGCGTATTCCGGCAGCTTAACTTCCTCTCCTGCGTTGTAGGGTCCGTATCTGTTCTCCATCATAGTCCACGTTCCCACATCCGATGTTATCCTAGCCGTGACCTCTCCGTCTTTGAACGCTATCGCATCCATGAGGGGGTTGAAAGAGTCAATGTCCTTGACTTTCCTTGCCAGTAATCCGCTGCCTCCGTGTATGGTGTCCGGCAGCCTTATCAGCCGGGACGTGTCTAATGTGACCTGCTTGTCCGCGTCCTTTATCTCAACGGCCTTGGAGTATATCAGGTTCTGTATCGGGCCTTTGAGCCTGTCGAAGAGCGCGTCCCACCGTCCCTCGCGCAGGAACCTGAGGTTCATCTCACGGTCTGCCGCGTGCTTCTCGGCCGTGGTGGCGCCGATGCCCTTGATATTAACCAGCTCCTCCGCGGGCATGGCTATCAGCTCCTCCGCGACGTCGTATATCCTCCTAGCCCATCCCCTGCTGTCCTTCCTGGGTCCTATCCTGCGGCCGGCCGTCCCCTTGCTCTGACCCCTCTTGAAGGTTATGCCCCTCATTGTCTCCTCTTCGGTTATGAAGTATTCGATGTCCAGGCCGGTGCCCGTTATGTAGTCTATTATCTCCCTCCGGGCCTCGCCGTTCAAAGACCTCACATCATCGGATATGACGTGTATGTGGTAGCCTTTGCTACCGCTGAAGTTCACCTTTATCTCCTTGCCGGTGAATCCGAAGTCGTCCTCGAGGAAGCCGACAATGCATTTGGCCTCCTCTTTGACGTCTTCGAGCTTGCCATGGTCCAGCAGGTCCATGGGCTTGTCCAGGTCGAATACGAGGTCTGCGCCCAGCCAGTTCTTCCTTTGCATGGGCTGGTTCTCGGGGAACTCGTAGTAGGCTGAGGAATATGATATGTAATAGGGGGCTTCGGTCTTAAGGTATTGGGTTAGCTCCCGGCCGGAGGTGAAGCTCTTATGGCGGAACCTTATCTTGTCCTCCAGTGTCCCGACTCCGAACTCCCGTCGGTGAACGTCCATTGGGCTGTCCACCCTGTTCCTGAAGTAGTATTCCTTGAATCTCTTCTTCAGGTAGACTTTCGTGTCCGTGTTCATCTTCAGATCAGCCCTGAGGACTTGAGCCTGTCGACGCCGATGCCCGCTGCCAGCACCTTCATGAAGGTCTTCTCCAGCCCGCTACTCCCGGCCTCCGTCTTCAGCTGCTTGAGGTTGTAGGATACGGCGCCCTGTGTGATGCCAAGCTCCGTGGCTATCTCGGTCTGGCTGTAGCCCAGTCCCCGCATCATCAGGATCTTTGAGATTTCCTCATCAGACAACAAACCAACCACCTTGCATAAAATAATAGAAGAACTATTACTATATAAACTTTCAGGGTTCTTTTCTGTCCATTGTCTCGGACCCCTCAAGCTCCTCAGGAACCCTGTAGACACGCCCACTCTTAATGTCATATACGAGAGGGAGTATCCTGAACTTCCCACTCTTCAAATCCTCATATTTGCCGGGATAATGGAGCAGGAGAAAGTTCCTGAGGGTCTCAACCTGTATCCTGCAACCCTCCTCTATGACCAGCCTCCTGAAATGCTCGTCCGGAAGCTTGAGCTTCTTCTCCTTGAGGAATGCTTCCACCTTGTACTTGGCGTGGGAACCACCATATTCTACCATATGCCTTTTTATCTCAGGTTCGGTCTCATACGATTCCAGGCTGTTATAGCCGCCGCATTGGGTGTGGTGCAACACTATGAAGAAGTCGGGGTCCAGGTTGTTGACCGCGTAGGTGAACGCCGCCTTCGCGTCCTCGCTGAAAAGGCCCCCAACATTCTTCGCCTCGAATATGTTCCCATCCTCGCGGAGGCTGAAGATGTTATGGACGCACACCCTGCTGTCACTGCAGGAGAGGCAGAAAATCCTAGGGTCCTGGCCGAACTCCAGCTTCCTCCTCAAATGCCTCGAATGCTTATGCCACCCCCTCTGCAACCTGCTTAACCTCATAGCCTCAAAATATCACAACATCATCTATAATAAAATACTAAAAAATACATAATCTACCTGAACAAAACATGGACCAAGAACTGGACTATGCTAAACTTGGTTTCAAGTGCGGTATAGAGATACACCAGCACAGCCTTTTTAACAAAAAGGCTGGCGAAAAATGTGTGGGGTTCGTTTCACTCACCCCACTGGGGGCATAGATGGACTTGGACTATGCTAAACTTGGTTTCAAGTGCGGTATAGAGATACACCAGCAGCTCGACACTCACAAGCTGTTCTGCAGCTGCCCGTCCCTCATAAGGGATGACCAACCCGACCTGGTGGTGGAGAGGAGGATGCGGGCTGTCGCAGGCGAGCTCGGAGACGTGGACCCCGCCGCATTGCATGAGTTCCTCAGGGGACGGACACTGCTCTACGAAGCATACCATGACAGCACATGCCTGGTGGAACTGGACGAGGAACCACCCCACCCACTCAACCAGGACGCGCTAAGGACAGTCTTGGAGGTCGCGCTCCTGTTGAAGGCCGAGCCGGTGGAAGAGATGCATGTGATGCGGAAGACCGTCATCGACGGGTCCAACACCAGCGGATTCCAGAGGACAATGCTCGTCGCGGAAGACGGCACTCTAGAAACGAGCAAAGGCCACGTTGGCATACCAACAATCTGCCTCGAAGAGGATGCAGCCCGGATAATCAGCGAGGAAGGAGGTGAAGTCCACTACCGACTCGACCGTCTGGGAATACCCCTCATAGAATTGGCTACGACACCGGACATCAAGGACCCGCAGCACGCGCGGGAGGTAGCTGAGAAGATCGGCGGGATACTCCGCGCCACCACCGTGAAAAGGGGGTTAGGGACGATACGCCAGGACATAAACGTCTCAATAGCAGAGGGCGAACGCATAGAGGTCAAGGGAGTCCAGGACCTGCGCCTCATATCCAAGGTTGTTGAAGGCGAGGTCCGGAGGCAGATGATGCTCATAGACGTGAGGAAAGAGCTTCTGAAACGCGGAGTCAAATCTGAAGACTACGATGCCGGACATGTCGACATCTCCCGCCTGTTCAAGGACACGAAGTCTTCCGTCATCTCAGATGCGCTGTCAAACGGTGGTGTCGTATTGGCTGTCAACTTAAGAGGGTTGGACGGTCTTTTGAAGGACATGCTCGGACCCCAGCTGGCGCAATATGCTAGGGCGCTCGCGGGCGTGAAGGGCATCTTCCACGGTGATGAGCTGCCAGCGTACGGTGTCAGTCAGGGGGAGGCCGAAGCAACAAAGAGAGAGTTAGGCACTACAGGCGTTGACTCATACACCCTCGTGGCAGCGCCCAGGGAACAGGCTTTGAAGGCTTTGGAAGCCGTTCTCGGCCGCTGCAAGACCGCTTTGGAGTGCGTGCCCGAGGAGGTCCGGAGAGCCCGGGAAGACGGCAGCACAGAGTACATGCGCCCCCTCCCGGGGAGCTCCAGGATGTACCCTGAAACCGACGAACCACTGGTCTCAGTGTATGCGGCCACGCTGAAGTCATTGAAGTCCTCCCTCCCAGAGCTCCGCGATGACAAGGCCAAAAGATACGTCAAGATGGGCTTGGGCAAGGAGCTGGCAGACCAACTGTCCCGCTCCGCCGAAGCCCCGCTATTCGAATCCTTAGCCGCAGAGTTCGAAGAAGCAGACCCTAACGTGATCGCCCAGACCCTCACCTCGTATCCCAAGGAGGCGGTTAAGAGGTATGGTGTGGACCCTTCACTGCTGTCCGAGGAGCACTTCCGCCAGGTCATGTCATTGCTGTCCGATGGCAGGATAACCAAGAACGTCATCGTCGACCTAATAGCGAAGGCTGCTGAGAACCCTGACGAAGATTTGTCTTCACTGGCGGAGTCCGGCAACCTCACCACCTTATCGGATGATGAACTCAAGAAGATCGTCGCCAAGGTGAAGTCTGAGAACGAGGGTTTGAACCCCGGGCAGCTGATGGGCAAGGTGATGGCCGAGGTTCAGGGCCGGGCCGACCCATCCAAGGTCAAAGACCTTCTACGTGGCTGAGCCTCAGCTGGGAGAACAGCTCCCTCGGCCGCCGCTTCTCGTGTATCCCATAGGCTCCCATCATCTTCAGCAGCTTCTTCCTAAGGACCTTCCCCGCCCGGTCCATGTCCGTCAGTATTATCACTTCACTGCAGTCCTGTAGTGCCTCAACGGTCTCGAGAAGCGACTGACCTTTGTTCAGAACGACTATGTCCCCTTCGTCAACGTCAAGCTTCATCAGCGCTTCAGCGTCCCGTCTTCCCTCGACTATGATGGGGCAGTCGAGGGATTCCAGGAACTCTTCGAGAATATCCTGTTTGTCCTTCATTGCCCCCATCTGTTCCCGCAGATTTTGCAGAGGCACATTATGACCCCGATCTCATGGTTT
The DNA here is from genome assembly GCA_014727915.1 of Candidatus Altarchaeales archaeon. GTDB lineage: Archaea > Altiarchaeota > Altiarchaeia > IMC4 > SCGC-AAA252-I15 > WJMO01. Next base: position 100,016 of record WJMO01000009.1, read on the forward strand.
GGGTTCAATGTTATCTCCGTGCTGTTGCAGAATGTGCACCTCTGAATCTTTCTCATTACTCGTTCGTTCATTTTCTCTCCTTCAGCATTATCTTCCCTTTCTCCACGATTTCAAAGTCCAGCCTCTGGCCTTTCACCCATCTCATGCCTTCCACGAGTGGTTTGGGGAGCGTTACCGTGAACTGCCCCCTGTTGTTCTGCTGGATTATCATGAGGATAAAAGATATGAATATTTATTTAAATATGAATAAAAATCCTATTTTTATTATTCATATGAAAATATCTTTTAATATTTAAATAAATATTAATAGGTTCATTTATATAGCTTTATTCACATTATTTCCTATTTAGTAAATATTCTATTTTTGTAGGATGTCGGAAAATATCGATTATGTGAGGCGGAGGCTGACTGACAAGTACTCTTCAATATTTCGAGAGTTCGGCCTGCAACCCACCATGATCGAAGTGTACATGTCAGTGTTCCTCTCCAAGGAGCCCATGGGTTTGCAGGAGATCGCCGACGACACCGGCTACAGCGTATCCACGGTGTGCAAGAACGTTAACATACTGGAGCGGATGACGGACGTTCGAAGGTTCAAGAAGCCGGGCAGCAAGAAGATATACTATGAATGCCAGCACGACATCAAGAAGGCCCTGCGGAAGAAGATAGTCGAGCAGAGGGGCATGGTACAGTCTCTAGTGGATATTCTTAAAGACTCAGATGAAAGATTAAGGAACGATGAGGATCCGGACTCGGAGAGGATCCGCAAAGACCTTGAGAAGCTGCGCAAAGACTATGAGAAGGTCATCAAACTATTGGACATAATGTCGGCTATGAAGCTTATAGGAGAGTAACATGAAAAAGCACAAGCAAAAGGAGGAGGACGAACGCTGCAAGAAAAAACCCATCATAGACCTGAATGACGTCTGGAAGATATACCGGATGGGCGAGGTCGAAGTCCCGGCGCTCAGGGGCCTGACCCTCGAGATATTCCCCTGCGAGTTCGTCTCCCTAATGGGCCCCTCGGGCAGCGGCAAGAGCACGGCCATGAACATGGTCGGGTGCCTGGACGTCCCCACCAAAGGCCATATACTCTTGGATGGGAGGGACATCGCGGAACTGGAAGAATCCGACCTGGCCCAGATCAGAGGCCGGAAGATAGGCTTCATATTCCAGCAGTTCAACCTCATAAACAACCTCACGGCATTGGAGAACGTTACGATGCCCATGATATTCCAGGACATGTCCTCATATGACAGGGAGAAACGCGGCGTGAAGCTTTTGAAGTCCGTCGGATTGGAGGATAGGATGTACCATAAGCCCACCGAGCTCTCAGGAGGCCAGCAGCAGAGGGTCGCTATAGCAAGGTCACTCGCCAACGACCCGGACGTAATACTGGCCGACGAGCCCACTGGGAACCTGGACTCTAAGACAGGCGTGGAGGTGATGGACCTGCTATCCGACCTCCATAAGAAGGAGGACAAGACGATAGTCATGGTCACACACGACGCGAAGCTCTCGAAGTTCGCGGACAGGATTATACACATAAAGGACGGAAAAGTAGTCAACGGAGGTAAGCAAAAATGAGAAGAGCATATCTAACGGTTTTTTTGGTTTTAGTGATGGTGTCAACAGCCTGCGCGCAGGCGAGATTCGACTCAGTCTCAATCGAACCGCCCTACATCGAGCCGGGCAACGACGTCAACGTATACGTAAAATTCCACGAGGGACTCAACAAAAGGGACATCCTCGTGACCCCCACCAAAGACGATGAGCGCCTTCCAGTGGGAGACGACACTGCAGTATACTACCTTGCAGTGCTGACTCCCAAGGACGATGCGACATCCGACTACATACTGGTCAAGGACCAGAGGAAGAGTATAGGCCATATGTACCCCGGCGAGACGTGGACCGCACCCTTTGAGATACACGTGTCGGACAGCGCACCACCCACCACATACACATTGAGCTTCGAGGTGCTTAAGACCGACATACAGGGCACGGAAGAGGGGGAGGTCATCCTATCGCGGGAGATAGGCCTGGATGTGAAGGGTGTGCCGTCTTTCACCCTGGCCTCGGACAGCCAGCTGAGGTCCGGCGAGACCAAGGACTTCCACGTTACAGTATCCAACGTCGGCGGAGGCACCGCCAGGCACGTCCTTGTAAGCTTGAACGCGACGTCCCCACTCACCGTTCTTAAGTCTTCAACGCTGTATGCGGGGGACATGTCCGGTGTGGCGGCCAAGAACCTGGTGTACGAGCTTCACGTGGACAGCTCCGCGGAGCCCCGAGCCTACTCCATACCGGTGGAGATAACCTACACGGACCGGAACGGCTCTGCTCATATGGTCACGAAGTCGATAGGGGTCAAGGTCCAGGGCATGCCCGTGGTGACGGCCAACCTGGACAGCCAGGATGACGTGATGGAGGCGATGTCCGGGTCCATAACCTTGAGCGTGGTCAACAAGGGCTTCATAGACGCGAAGTTCCTCTCGCTTGAGCTGGAGGACTCCGACCAGTACACTGTGACCTCCAACCATGAGGTGTACATAGGGAACCTTGCATCCGACGACTTCGAGACAGAGGATTTCACGGTCAAGGTGGCCGAAGGTGTGACGGGTAAGGTCCCCTTGAAGGTGAAGGTGTCCTACACGGAGGAGAACAACAACGAGATGCACTTGGTGCAGCCCGAACTGTACCTTAACGTCCTACCCTCCGACGAATACTATGCGTTGCACCCGAAGACGAACGGGTCACAGCAGATCATGGGCGTGGTATTCGCGGTTCCCGCCTTGATAGTCGGCTACATAGTATTGTGGCTGCTGTTCAAGATAGTGAACGCGATAACGGGCTTCATAGACCGTAAGGTGTTCAGGAAGACCTAGATAATGATAGCGGAGTACGTAGGGTTCGCCCTGCATAGCCTGTCCAGCCGCGGTCTCCGCAGCTGGCTGACCATGCTGGGCATATTCGTCGGCATAGCAGCCGTTGTAGCCCTCATATCCCTCGGTCAGGGGCTGCAGAACTACATAAACGAGGAGTTCGAGAAAGTGGGGGCTAACCGGATTATCATCACACCCGGGGGAGGGGGTGGTGGTGTCATCGCAATGGGCTCCTCTGACCTGACCTCTGCGAAGCTACGGGACTCGGACCTGGACACTGTATTGGACGTCCGGGGCGTGGAATCCGGCGCCGGCCTCGCCCGCAAGACCCTGGACGTGGTGTTCAAGGACGAGGCGAAGTCGGTGTATGTGTTCGGCGGCGACTACGGCAAGGATTCCCTGGAGTACCTGAAGACCGTCGACTACATGGTCGTCGAAGAGGGCAGGTACCTCAGCTCGTCGGACAAGTACAAGGCCTTGGTCGGGAAGCCCCTTGCATTGGAAGGCTTCGAGCATGAGATCAAGCGGGGCGACAAGATAACAATCAAGGACATAGACTTCGAGGTAGTGGGTTTCACCAAGAAGGCTGGAAACCCGCCCCACGACAACAAGGTGGTCGTGCCCGTTGACACTCTCCGCGACCTCTACGACATGGAGGACGAGCTGGCGATGATAAGCGTCCGGGTCATGGACGGCTTCAACGTCTCCGAGGTAGCGGATAACGTGGAACGGAAGCTCCGCAGGAGCCACGGGCTCAAGGAGGGGGACGAGGACTTCACGGTTCAGACGTCACAGCAGCTCCTAGAGAGCTTCAATGCCATACTCGGGATCGTGCAGGCTTTCCTCGCGGGCATAGCGGCCATCTCATTGGTGGTCGGCGGTTTGGGTATCATGACCACCATGTATACTAGCGTTTTGGAGCGCACCCGACAGATAGGGATTATGAAGGCGGTCGGGGCCCGTAACACGAACATCCTCATGCTGTTCCTGGTTGAAGCGGGGATATTGGGCATGGTCGGCGGGTTGATCGGCGTGGCGCTCGGCCTTACGATAAGCTTCGGCTCATCCTACGTGGCTGAGAACTACTTCAACAACGACCTGCTGAAGGCTTCGGCGGAGCCGGCCCTCATATTCGGGGCTCTGGCGTTCAGCTTCATAGTCGGATGCCTCTCCGGGCTGCTGCCTTCGATGAAGGCTGCCAGGATGAGGCCGGTTGATGCGATAAGGTACAGGTAAAGATGATATGGGACTATTTCAATCTGGCGGTGAAGAACATCACGAAGAAGGGAGTCCGCAGCTGGCTGACCATGCTGGGCATATTCGTCGGCATAGCCGCGGTTGTGTCCCTCGTCTCTCTCGGCCAGGGCTTGGAGGACGCTATAATGGACCAGTTCGCCCAGATGGGCTTTGACGTGGTGATGATAATGCCCGGCTCATCATACGGCCAGAGCTTCGGGTCCACCAAGCTCACCGAACACGACGAGGACCTCGTAATGGGTGTTCGGGGCATCGATAACATGGCTCCCATGCTCACGAAGATATCCAAGGTGACTTACAGGAAGGAGGTGGAGTACACGTGGGTGTCGGGCATCCCCTACGATGACAGGTTCAACGTCTTTGAGACCATGCAGGGCCTTGACCTTATCGAGGGCAGCATACCCAAGGCCAACGAGAAATACAAGGTCCTGATAGGGTACCTCCTCGCCGAAGGAGACTACTTCAACGATAACCCGCTGAAGGTGGGAGACAAGATAGTGGTCGAAGGGCGTGAGTTCAAGGTCGCGGGGGTGATGGGGGAGATAGGCAACGAGCAGGACGACAGCCAGTTGCTCATACCCGAGGAGACAGCCAAGGAAATATTCAACGAAGAGGGCTATGACGTCTTCATGGCGAAGGTCAAGCCCGGCTTCGACCCCGCGGAGGTCGCGGAGGACATCGAGGAGAGGATGCGCCGGGACAGGAACCAGGACGAGGGCGAGGAGGACTTCCAGGTCCAGACGTCCGAGCAGCTGATGGAGAGCGTCGGGGGCATACTAGGCGCGGTACAGGCAGTACTGGTAGGAATAGCCTTGATTTCCCTGATGGTCGGCGGCATAGGCATCATGAACACCATGTATACCAGCGTTTTGGAGCGCACCCAGGAGATAGGTGTCATGAAGGCCATCGGCGCGAGGAACCGTGACATAATGCTAATGTTCCTGGTGGAGTCCGGCATGCTCGGCGTGGTTGGGGGTCTGGTAGGTGTTGCCATAGGGCTTGGGATGAGCAAGTCAGTCGAATACTACGCCGAGGTCGCTTTGAACACCCCCTTACTCAAGGCGAGCACGTCACCCGAGATAATATTCGGGGCTCTGGCGTTCAGCTTCATAGTCGGCTGCCTGTCGGGCGTCCTGCCTGCCATGCAGGCCAGCAAGATGAGGCCGGTGGAAGCCCTAAGATACGAGTAGTTTTTATCCTCTGTTCTGAAATATCATATGGGATGAAACGTTATGTCCTATGGCTCGCGTTGGGCCTGCTGTCAATGTACCTAGTATACCTCATGATAATACCGTTCATTGACGTTCTCGTATACAGCGTTTTCGTCTACTACATTGGCCGGCCCGTCTACAGGCGGCTTGTGAAGCGCATAAGGTCGCATGCGGTAAGCGCTTTCGTAACGCTTTTCATACTCCTGCTGCCGGTGACGTTCGTGGTAGTCTACGGCTTCGGCGTGGCAGCGGTGGAGCTTCTGAACTTCATGGACGCGGCAGGGATACCCTATGCCACGACCATCAACAGCGTCCTTGCCGAGTCCTCCTCGGTCTTGGCTGAGCTGCGACCCCAGGATATTGTTATGATGGTGGAGGAGGACCCCAACTTCCACGACCTCTGGGGCCTCTCAACCTCCCTGTTCCTCTCTGCGATGGGTGTCATTTTCAGGGTGATGCTGATGTTCACCATCGCATTGTACCTCCTCATGGACGGCCAACACCTGAGGGACTGGGCTGTCACGGTATTCTCACCCCCTAAGAAGGACCTGACCGAGAAGTTCTTCAAGGAGGTCGACCGCGACCTCCATGGCGTGTTCTTCGGCAGCATCATGACCGCGATGCTAATCGCCATACTCGGATCCATGCTCTTCTTCACACTCAACCAGTTCGCGCCAGCCACCCTGAGGATTCCCTACTCTGTATTGTTGGGGATGGTCTGCGGGGTTACCTCCCTCGTCCCGGCGGTTGGCGTGGCCCTCTTCTGGGTGCCGGCGTCCATTGTGATGGTAGCATACGCTTACATGAACGGCGTGCTATGGACTGAAGGATGGTTCATAATAGCATTCGCAGCCTTGACGGCAGTGTTCGTCGACTGGGGGCCGAACATCCTCTTCAAACCCCAGATAACCGGGAAGCGCATACACCCTGGTCTGATGATGATGGCCTACCTGCTCGGTCCCATAGCATTCGGCCTAGCAGGCCTCTTCATAGGCCCCATAGTATTGGTTGTCTCATTGAACTTCGCTAAAGTAGTTTTGCCCGAGATACGGCACTAGCTTTTTTACCGAGTTCTTTCCTAATATTCAAGGATGGAAGAGGATTTCGGCGAATGGTACCGGCGCATGCTCTCCGAGAACATGCTTGTCGACGACCGCTATGACGTCAAGGGAATGCTAGTGTACCGCGGGGCTGGGATGCGCATTATCAAGCAGATGAGCCGATACCTCGAGGACCTGCTGGAAGAGGACGGCCACGAGCCCACCCTGTTCCCACTTCTCATACCCGAGACGTTGTTGGACATGGAGAAGGAGCACATCGCAGGCTTCGAGGACGAGGTGTACTGGGTGACCCACGCGGGAGGCAACCCTGTTGAAAGGCGTCTCGCCCTCCGCCCCACGAGCGAGACCTGCATGTATCCGATGTTCGCGCTGTGGACTCGCACATTCGCAGACCTGCCCATCAAAGTCCATCAGACCACTACTGTCTACAGGAATGATACGAAGCAGACCAGGCCGCTGATAAGGACGAGGGAGATACTCTGGAACGAGGGCCACACCGCCTTCGCCACCCGCGAAGAAGCGTTGCAGAACATCGAGACCATAACCAGGATCTACACTGAACTCATCACCGGCCTCTGTTGTGTTCCCGTGCAGGTGAACAGGCGCCCCGACTGGGACAAGTTCCCCGGCGCAGAGTACACAATCGCATTCGACGCCATTATGCCGGATGGGAAGACCCTTCAGGTGGCGACCATACACAACCTGGGCCAGCACTTCAGCAATGTCTTCAAAATACAATTCGACGACGAAGGCGGGAACAAGAAACTTGCCTGGCAGACATCATATGGCCCCGGCTTCGGCAGGTTATTGGCGTCGGTGGTTTCCGTCCACGGCGACGGCAAAGGCATGGTATTGCCTCCAAGACTCGCATCAGTACAGGCGGTGATAATCCCTATCGTGTTCAAGGACGCGGACAAAGGGAAGGTCACCGACTACGTACAAAAGGTTGTGGAAAAGCTGAAATCCTCTGGCATATCCTATAAGGTCGACGACGGCGACGACCGCCCTGGCGCCAAATATTATAAGTGGGAGTTGCGGGGCGTGCCAGTCCGCTTGGAGGTGGGTCCGAGGGACGTCGAGAAGGACGCGGTGATGGTGGTCCGCAGGGACACTGGAGAAAAGCAGAGCGTGAAGCTAAAAGACCTGGACCTGCAGAAGACGTTCAAGGGCATGGAGGAGAACATCCGGTCTAAGGCAAGGGAGAACTTCGACTCCCGCATATTCACAGCCGACACCCTAGCCGACCTTGAAGAGAATCTGGGCGAGGGCATCGTAACCGTAAGCTGGTGCGAGAAGAACGAGTGCGCGAAACCCCTCGAAGAAAAAGGCACCATACTCTCGATTCTCGACGACGAGGGCGAATGCATCGTCTGCGGCAAGAAGGGCAAACAGGTACGGATGGCAAAAACCTACTGAATATCTATAAAAAATCCGTTTTTTTCCCACAATAGTTTTGAAAGCTCCTTGATGCCAACCTAAAACGCTCCTCCACACTCACAAAAAAACCCATAAACAGGAAGTTCACAAACCATCTAAAAAAACTCCGCCATAGAGCGCCCGAAAACTAAAAAACGATCAAAAAGACCGCAAAACCCTTGTTAATTGGAAGTTGAAAAAGTGCGCCTATGGGATATTTTATATAGGTAATAACATCTTAAGAAAATATGGAAATGGGAAAAAGGCTATATGTGACTAATAGAAAACAATGGCGTTCATGGCTCGCTAAAAACCATAACAAAGAAAAAGAAATCTGGCTCGTTTATTATAGAAAATCGTCTGGCCAAAAAAGGATTCCTTACAATGATGCCGTTGAAGAGGCGCTTTGTTATGGTTGGATAGACAGCACTTTGAAACGTATGGATGAAAATAGTTTTGCTCAAAGATTTACTCCCAGAAGACCAAATAGTGTGCTCTCCCAAACCAACAAAGAACGTATCCACAGACTTATTGAAGAAAAGAAAATGACCGTTAAAGGTCTCAATGCTGTTAGGCATGCGTTTGATGAATCATCAAAAAATCCAAAATGCATAATCAAAGGTGATATTCTCAGATCATTAAAGGAAGATAAAACAACCTGGGAGAACTTCCGGAAATTCCCCGAGTCATACAAGCGTATCCGTATAGGGTGGATAGAAGGGGCCAGAACTCGCCCTGAAATCTTTAAGAAGAGGCTAGAATATTTTCTTAAGATGACTGCAAAGAATAAAAGATATGGTATGGTGCAGTAATAGCTTAATGACGGCGCACTTTTCCAACTTCCTCGGCTTACGCCTCGAACTCTAGCGAGGAAACTATCAGCACCTAACCGGCAATTCCTAACGTAATTGTCCGAATCGCCTCCTTCCAGTCGGCGACTCCGTTTACCCGCACTTGTTATCTGGCATGCCGGCGGTATTTCTTATTGGTATATGCGTGATCTCAAAGACCGTTTCCAGCATGCTTGCTGAAGAAGTGAAGTGATGCTTGTTAGGGGCTTCGAGCGGCTGTTTGCCCCCGTTCGTTTTCAGATGCCTTTGGGGTATTTTCCGTCTGATTGCATCAGGAGGAAGAGTTTCATCTCGAGGTTCCTCTCTCCTTCCCCTGGTAATCTTTCGTTGGGGACTATGTTGATCTTGTTGCGGGGGTTGCCTTTCTCGTTGTTGCCCTGGTTGGTGAAGAACCCTTCTATCTCGTCCCTTTTTACTCTGTTTAGATTGGTTACTATTGTGTAGGTGTTCGTACCGGTTTCAGAATCGCTGCTCTTCCCTACTACTACCATGGAATTAAGCACTTCACTGGGTATGCCCAGTTTCCCCCCCCTTTCAGCTATGTCTTTTTCGTAAGAGAATAAGCCCATCTGCTCCGGCTTTCCGGTTTCGACGATCCTCCTGGCCATGCCCTGTACTTCCGGCGGGTTGTCTTCCATCCTCCGTTTGAAAACATCCATTTATTTCACCTGATTAACATTGGAACCCTGAGGGTATAAATGAGATTGGCCTTCGGGATTAATAGGCTTGGTTTCCTGATATAATATCATGGCTCTGGCTCAGAGAGGACATTCCGGCCCTAACGTTAAGTTGATGCCTGACTTGGATGTCTCTTCAGGCGGGGGCAAACCCAAGGTACTTCTCGTGGAGGACAACGACAAGATCCGGAAACTATGGGGTGAGAGCCTGGAACACTACGGGTTCACTCCCATATTGGCCTCGGATGGGGCTGAAGGCCTGGAGAGGTTCAGGGGCGAACCCGGCGTTCAAGCCGTGATAACCGACTATCAGACACCCCGGATGAACGGTTTGCAGTTGGCGGAGGCGATAAAGCAGTCCAGCCCCGATGTGGGGGTGATATTGGCTTCAGGGTCTTCCGAGCTGATCTCTAGGTTCGAGGCTGTCGAGCATGACCCGAAGAGGCTTGACCCCCACATCGACCACTTCTTCAGCAAACCCGTGGACTTTGACAACGAAATCATACCCTTACTGGGGGAGATGACAAAGAATACTAGCATTTGATCTTTCACACGCTGTGCCATCCGCCCTCTGCCTGCTCTATGCCCGGGTGGGTGAGGGTTATACTGTCACCGTCTCCCTCGTATCTTACTATGTTGTTGTTGGATTGGCCCAGGCGAATTGTGACGGTGTCTCCGGGCTTCTCCAAGGGCTCTACGTTGTTGAATGTTATGTAAGCCAGCTTCTCGCCGCAGTCGCATTCACCAGGCTCTGGGCAACGATAGGCTAGCGAGGACCCTATGTTCCTAGTCCTACCGTACTTGTCCTCTATGACCTCGAAGTGGCCTCTTGATGATTCCCCGTCCGACTTGTTGAATAACATGGTTTTATCGTATGCGCTGCGCGGCCTTTCCATGCAGGCCAGGCTCCTGTTATCAAGGGATTTGAAGTACCACCTGCAGATGTAGTGCAGTTTAGCGTTGTATCTGCTGTCCCTATGCCACATGCACTCCCTCTCCGCAACCTGGAGTAGGGGCGTTTCCGGTTCGATCAGTGGTTTAGGCAGGCATTTGAAGTGTCTTACCATCTTCACGTAATGCCTGTTGGTGTAGGTGTTTATAGTCTCCTTGTTATCCCAGTTTATCACTATGTACCCGTAGCCCAGCCTGAAGTGGACCTCGATCTTGGCGTCACCGGGGCTCTCGCACCGCATGTGATTTATGTCAAGCACGTAGGAGCCGTCTATTGAAGTGTACGGTTCTTTCTCCCATCCCAGATTCTTGAGCGGGGAGCCCTGTCCCTTGAAGATGCCCCACACCTGGATGCTCGGCGCGACAAGCTGGTATAGCATGTCTGGTATATACATCCTGTCCGATTTTTTCATGATCTCCTCCCGGTCCACAGTCACTTTCAGCTTCGCGTCCACCGTCTCCCCCTCAAGGGTATCCCCAGCATCCAGGTCGAGGTTGAAGAAGCCGTCGGAAAAATTCCCGAGACCCTCGACTATGAGGTCGCTGAAATGGCCAAGGGTTAAAGTGGCTTTCAACCTGTCATCGTCTATGGTGATGTATGCATCTTCCACAGCCTCCACATTATCCTCCGATATCGTGTAGAAAACCGGAAGACGGCCGGTGTATGCTCCGAGGTCGACTGTCAGGTTAACGGGTTTTTCGAACTTCAGCCCGTCGGGCTGCAGACGGTAGACCCTCCTGCTGCCTGACTCCACTAGTTCAACGCTAAGGCCGTTCGATCCCATTCCGTCAGGCATGGCGCCGGCGGGTATGTCCAACCGCGCATCCGGGAATGTAAGGGAGGCGTCCTCAGTGTCCGAGGGTTCCTTGTCTATGCTTTGGGGTCCCTGGCAGAGGCACCCTGAGACCAGGACCATTAACACAAGCCATCGCATAAAAAAGAATAACGGGAGAAACATTAAAAATCAGTTCATTCGAACCAGTCGGGGTTCTTCAGCTGTGTGGTCTCGTTGATGATCTCCTTGACGGTGTACTTCTCGTCGCGTGTGCCATTATGCATTATATGCCTCAGAGCGTCTAATTCTGCTTCAGATAGTCTTTCCTCTCTTTTCCGGAGCTTTCCCTGGGCAAGGTCCGTCGTCAGACGCCGGAATATCATCCGGGGGCTGGGAAGCTTGGAAGCAGGCACCTCCTCCCTCCTGGGGTCCCTCCTCTTCTCCTCCACCATGTTATGTATTGACGAGTACATGTTAAAGAATTTTAAACATCGATTCTTATCTTCTGAAACCCATCTTTACACATGCGTGTTGCGGTTTCCACCACCCACAGGCTCCACCTGTCAGCGGAGAACGCGGTTTGTGAATTGCACCCGCTTGGCTTCAATGACATCCAGCTGGGCCTGCCACACTACAATGCAGACCTTGATAATCTGGTTAGGATCCGGGATTGGCTCGGTTTGACCTATACCGTCCACGGGCCGTTCCCCGCGGAGAGGGGTTTCATCTGCAACGCCGCAGCCGTCGATGACAGCGTGTTCGAGAAGACCCGGGGGATATTCACCTCAACCCTGGAAAATGCCGGAAGACTCGGGGCGGGGTTGGTAGTCTTCCACGTTGCCGAGCCAGGGCATGAGAACAGCCTCGAATCGTCCATCGAGATGTTCAAGCTATTGGCTGGAAAAGCCGAAAAGGAGGATATGGTCGTTTGCGTTGAGAACAAGATGCCCAACTCGGACGTTGGATTCTCACCGGACGACATACGCAGACTGCTGGAGGAGGTCGGCTCCGACCACCTGGGCATATGCTTCGACACCGGCCACGCCATCGCCTCAATGGGGTCGGAGAGGAAGGCGCTGGATTTCATGGACTCGTTCAAGGAGCAGATACGAGACGTTCACATAGTGCCCGGGACCTATGAGTGGGACGTGGCCACGCCACCCCAGCTTGAACCCCACTTCTACAGGGGAGTCGTGAGGATACTCGATGGAGTAGGGTATCCTGGTAACCTTACCATCGAGGCCGTGCCTGAGATACCCGACACGGAACTGGTCCGTGGAAGCCAGTACCTGCGGGCCACGATAGTCGAACACTACCAGAACAAGATGTGAAAAACGCTTACTTCAGCACGATCTTCCCTATTCCGTATCTGTCGAACTCCTCCTCTATTGCTTTTATCGCTTTCTCGCCCGGGTCGTTTCTCCTGCAGGCTTCCGGCAGCAGATGCAGTGCGTTGCTTAGTGCGTGGTATTGGACTCCCATGGATTCAACGGCTTCCTGCACGGTCCTGCCGTCGTCTCGCAGTTCCATCCGGTTCGTGACTCCGAACGCGGCCACAACATCAGCGCCCGCGTCCTTCAGAGTTTCGATGCTATTCATAAGGGATTCCCCGGTGGTGGTGACGTCCTCCAACACGATGGTCTTTCCCCTGGGCTGTCCGAGGAACAGGCGGTCCTTCGCCGCCCCATGATCCTTCGGCCTGCCCCTTCCCATAGGGAGGATGTGGCTTCGGGGAGCATAGTCGGAGGATGATTTCGCCCACTTGTACTGGGTAAGAACTCCCAGTTTGGTGGCTCCCTCGGGCACTCCGTAGAAGCAGTCCGGGCTCAAGCCAAGGTCCCGGGTGAAGGCTATCACGTAATCCGTCAACTGGTCCGCCAGGAACACGTCTTCGGCAACGTTCCTCCAGTTGACGTACCAGTATGTTCTCCTGCCGGATTTCAGCTTTATCGGCTCCTTGAAGAAGCCTACAACACCGTTGTCCAACACGAACCTGTTGAAGCCGTCCTGGTCGAACCCGCCCATCACACAACCCTCCTTATGCTTAATAGAAGTTTAGATTCAACGTTATAAAGCGACCCCCCGGACGCACACAACATGACTGTCCTGCAGATTCCTATAATCCATGGTGTTTCCCCCCCGCGTCGGGCGACCCTCCCAAGGCTATCCAATGCACCCGATCGGGTGAAATAACCTATATTCCAGAAAAATACATATTTTTTTCCGAATAATCTATAAAATACTGGTTTCTTTTTAGATACTTGCTATTTTTAAACATTGTTTTCAATAGCTTATCCGAGATATGCTTTTATCTAAAAGGCGTGGGTGGCTATGGTGTTGTTGGCAATCGGCATACTGGGTTTCATAGGTCTTTTCGCACTTAACATGCATCATGTGATGAAGACCGGCGTAATATCCAAGAACGACGAGGTCCTCTACGACAAGACGATAGTCTCCAAGGCATACTCCACGATCCTGCCTACCATGGGCAACAGGAAGCTATGCCCTCGGACTGGCAAGCAGCACTGCTACAACGACCATCTCGGATGCGCGCACTTCCAGGGGCTGAACGATAAGAAGAACAAGGTGATATGCAGCTACCATGATAGTGGCTTGTCAGATGCTGCCAAGGGCGGCAATGGAAAGTCCTCGAAGGAGATCGACCTGGAGAAGTACGCTACAGTCACTGGGATAGGCAAGCTGACATACATCCTCCACAAGCACCAGAAGCTGACGTTTGACGCGAAGCTCGCGAAGCACCTTAAGATAAAGCCAGTGCTGCTCGACCAGTACCTGAAGACCCTTGAGCGCTACAAGTTCGTCAACACATACATGGACCCCATACATGGCATGATAATAGAGTGGGTGGACAACAGCGACCGGGTCTATAACGGCTACTCGAAGGAGTTCATAAGGGACGAGCTTCAGAAGCGCAGGAATTCTATTATTATATGATAGGGTGTCATTATCAAATTACCCTATGACTGTGTGAAACCAGGTTTTGGCTGAACTATGACTTCCGACTCGAACGATGATGGGATAGATAGAGCCTTGGACTATGCGGAAAAGGGCGAGTTAAACCGGGCTAGGGGAGAGTACATTAGGGCTGTTAAGGAAGACCCTGGGAAGCAGGGCCTCTACTATATGATGTCTCCCGCAGGCGGAGGCTTCGAAAAGGCAGGTAAGCCGACTCGACGGAGGGTCGGGAGGAGGAAGGGGTTGAGCCCCACATCCGGGGTCGCAGCGATAACTATCGTCGTGTTGCTTGTGTATTACTTCGCGTTCATGCCTGGTGAGCTGCGGTCAGGCGGCCTGACTGCGGCACAGTCAAATGAAAAAAACAGGTCCGAGGACGCTCAACCCTCCGGTGGTAGCCAAATAGACAGCGATGACCCTGGTTTGAAAGTAGTCGTCAGGGACGGAATAACGGTTCCTGTTGGAGGTGGTAGAGATGCTAACTCGACCGATTCGGACCCTCAACAGCCGATAACATCTGAGAAGAGGGATATGTTGGACGAGACTGTTGAGAGGGTTAACACTGGCATGACGGGCTTTGTGATATTCGCTGTGATATTGGTCATGCTTATATTGATAATAGCGGATGTGATGAAGGTCTATTGGAGCACCAGAGGAACAGAGAAGGACCGGTGATATTCTCACATTTATTCTTGAATTTCCCAATTATAGCTATGGTGCAGGATCAGGCTGGCGGCAAGGATAGGCGGGAACAGCAGCCTGCCGAGCCTCCTCGGCCGCACATAGACCCCGTACACGCCAACCCTCTTTCCCCTGGCCAGGCCAACCAGCAGACTCCTATGGGTCGGATCAGCGTCGGACCCTATGGTGAGCGGAGGCTGACCCTCAGACCCCGAAAAGGCGAGTCCGTGGCTGATCAGATGGGTGACATGATAGAGCAGATGAGAGGCCTCGGAGTTGACCCGTGGCGTGTCCTACAGCAGAATGTCATGCTCTCACCCCAGGGCTTCGACGAGGCTTCCAGTGTTGCTGCCGGCAAGCTGCGTGACTTCCACCAGTACTCCACTTCTCCGACGTCATATCTCACACAGCCCGCATTGGACGGGAGGGCTGCGATGGAGTTGACGGTATTCGACCCCCAGGAGGGCTTCTCCCCCGTGGAGGTTGAGAAACGGTCGGTCGTCACCGAACGATATGGTGAAGTCCATTATACCGTGGCTGAGGGGTTGGACGAGGACGGCAGGCCCTGGAAGGTTCTGAACTCTGCTGGCCTGCACGACCCGAAGGCCAAGGGCATACGCGCGCAGGTCCGGGCAGCATATGGCATGGCACGGGAGATATTCAGGGTGGAAGGCATGAGCTGGAGGGACGTGGACTACGTCGAGCATGTTGTCGAGAACATAGACGGCCCGAACTATAAGGAATTGAATCGTACTCGTGAGGTTGAGTACAGAGAGGATGGCAGAACCAGCAAGTTCCCCTCTGCCACCGGGATCGGCGAGGAGCCTGTTGAAGTGGATTCGCCAGACGGCATGCGAACTGAGGACAGGGGCAGGTTCGTGATGAGCTTGAAGGCCTCCCAGGGAGAGTCTTTTGTCAAGGTGCCGTTGGACAACATCGTATGCCAGCCTCCTTCGCACAAGTACGAGGCAGAGTTCCAATTCGGGGAGACTGTCAGGGGCAGGACCGGCGACGTTGTCGGAACTCCACTTCAGGCGTCTGGCGTGGGCGCGAAGGTCCCTCGCCCGTGGTTCGAGCGGGGTGGTGCGGTGTTCTGGAGGCAGGTTCCCCCCACACCCGAGGGTCCTGTCGAATACCCCCTTGAAACATACTACGCTACTCCGGAGACTGCATTGGAAGCCCAGACGATCGCCACATACAATAGCATCGCAGGTTTGATCGGAGCTGAGAACCTGAGATTGCATGGGATCGGCGCCTCTGCATCTCTCGCTCGGTTGCAGCAGAACATCTTCTACGTGAAGCCAGGCGAGGAGGCTGAAAGGGCTGCTGCGATATCGGATGCCCTCGTGTCCGGAGTCCCGAACGTTAATGTATCAGCTGATGTCTGCTATGCGGAGCTGCTGACCGAAGCCAGGGCGGTGGCCCAACTGCCTAATGGTATACTCTACATATCCGGAACGGCGTCCATCGGCCGCTCACCGCATAAGAAGTCGCCGATACTCCACTCCCCCAAGGAGTTCACGCCCGGGGACAGAGTGGACGTCACACAGCTTGTGAGGATGTTCGGCGTTGAAGAGTTGGGTAAACGGGGCATCCAAGCCATGGAAACCAAGGATTAGGCTTCTTTTAAACCGTGGCATCCTATATGTTCAGGTAAGATGCCAGCTTTGAAAAAGGTCAAAACCGACGGTTTGATGGGTGGAGCAGGTCTAATACGTTACTTTGACGTTGACGAGGGCGGCCCTAAGATGGACCCTAAGATGTTCCTGGGTTTTGTCGTGGCAATCCTGGTCTTGGAATTATTGTCTCATGTAATATTATCTTGAGTTTTGATGTCATGGAATCCAGATACTTGAGGGCATTCTCTGTTCTGGCGCTGTTCATCCTCCATTCCGGCTGTACCCAACCCGACACCGAACCTGAACCTGTTACGACAACACATTCGACTTCAACTACGACCCCGACGACATCATCAACATCCACTTCCTCCTCTACCCTGCTGTCCACGTCCACTACCCTCGCTCCGACCACTTCGACTCTCCCTTTCAGGTTCGAATGCTCTGTCAACAGGGACTGCGGGGAGATAACGGAGGCGCTTATCTGCTACATGGGGGATGTCTACGTCAACCGGATCATACCGACTTGCCAGAGCCCGAACACCCCCTATGCTAAGTGCGTCAACACGACGAAGCTGTCCATGTCCCCTGTCGAAAAGTGCGGGGGTAACAGGTGCCAGGCTGGCAGGTGCATAAACCAGTAAAATGCGTCCATACCATATTGTCTTGGTGCTGGTATTGGTTTGCGGCTGCGTTGGAACGGAGGTAAAGGACGTCTCGAACTGCCAGCTGATAGGGAATGACGATCAGCGGGACTGGTGTTACACGAACTATGCTATCGAATCGGGCGACAGCAGCGTCTGCGAGTCATTGAAGAATCCGATGTGGATGAGCGGCTGCTATGCGGTCGTCGATGGCATACCTCCGATGTGCGAGAACATAACCGACCAGTTCTGGAGGGATGCATGCTACTATGGTGTCGCGATGAACTTGGATAACCAGTCCGTCTGCCACAGGATCCAGGGCACGGACTACCGGGCGTGGTGCATAAGGGACACCGGTTTTGATGAGAACAAGCTTAGGGTCTGCGATGATAAGGAGGACAACGATGAGATGCTATGGTGCATCGCTGTCGTGTCCAAGGACCCGACAATCTGCAGTAGGATTGGGGATAGCGGTTGGAAGGAGGACTGCCTGTCGGATGTGTTCGAGCTCTGGACGGTAGGTGAGGGGACTTCAACAACCCACACCACGACATCATCCACCATGGAGCCCACGACTTCCACGCTCACGTCCAGTCCCACCACTTTGGCGGTTGCGACCTCCACAAGCTTGGCTCCTGTCACGTCCACTACCCTAGTATCCGCTACTTCGACGACGGTTAAGCCGGTCACGTCCACGACGGGGACTTCGACTTCCACTACTCTAGAGCCGTCCACTTCGACGACGTTGGAGCTCGTTTCCACCACTACGACGTTGGCTCCGACCACGACAACGGTCGAGACGACTTCCACCACCTTGGCTCCTGTGACGTCCACGACGGGGACTTCGACTTCCACTACTCTAGAGCCGTCCACTTCGACGACAGTCGCTCCTACAACGACCACGGTTGAGGTTACATCCACGACGTTGAGGGCTACCTCGACCACTTTACAGCCCACAACCACCTTGGAGGCCAGTTCCACAACATTGGCTCCGTCAACCACTATCCTGAAGGTTACAACCACGACCTTGCTTCCTGTTACTTCAACAACCCTGGAGGCGGCTACTTCAACCACTCTCCTGCCGTCCGCTTCGACGACGTTGGCTCCGACTACTACGCTTATGCCCACTACCACCTTGGCTCCGTCAACCACTATCCTGAAGGTTACAACCACGACCTTGCCGCCGACTACCACGACCCTGTTGGGCTGTGACGTGATGTGCGACGCAGACTACGGTCTCCCCGGCGGATACTGCACGGAGAATATCGAATGCGACCGAACATACCATTGGCCCACCTACTATGGCGGGCCCCCCTATCACTTGGTCTGCCAGAGCGGAAGATGGTGCTGTTGCCCGATGACAACCACCACAACAACTGCCGCCCCAACCTCCACGACCTTGCAGTCCACTTCGACGACCTTGCAGTCCACTTCGACGACGTTGGTTCCGTCCACTTCGACGACCTTGCAGTCCACTTCGACGACGTTGGCTCCTGTCACGTCCACGACCTTGGAGGCTCCTCCCACAGTGGAGGATTGTGAGGCCGTCACCCACCCTGTGGAGAAGGACTGGTGCTTTGCCAAGGCGGCCGCGGCAGCCAACGACACCAGCATATGCGACAGGGTCGTGAGCGGCTACTGGAAGGACGCATGCCGCCGTGACGTCGCAATATCCGCTGGTGACCCGTCAATATGCGATGGAGTCGTGGAAGAGGAGAGGCGCGACGTCTGCCACATGGAGGTCGCGATAGAGTGGATGGACCCCTCATTCTGCGTTGGCATAGGATACGAGGAGAAGCGGAATCAGTGCCTCCTAGAGATAAGCATACTCCGAAAGGACCCCCGCGTCTGCGACAGCATACTCGACAAGCACTGGCAGACGGTCTGCTACAAATACGCAGGGCCCTAGGTCCTAACTTTCTCTGGGCGGGATGCCCAGGTAACCCTTGATTCTGCGTATCTCCTGCATCGTATCCTGGCTGTTGGCCACGGTCAATAGCCTGTCTCTCTGCCTGCTCATCATGATCATATGGTCGTGCAGTTGGGAGTCTGGCATTGCCACGACGTTCTTCAATGCCTCAGTGTCTGGCGTGTGGCCTCCATGTTGTATTATGGCATTGGCTGCCATCATCTCTGGTTGCCCCTGCTCCCGGAGTGCAGCGTATTCCAACGTTCTCAAAGCGTCCCGTTCCGCCGTTGGCGTTCTCGCGCTCCTACCCGCGATTTTTCTCTGAACCTTAGCCAGCTTCTCATCGAAGGATAGCACCCTGTCCTTTTCAGGGTCGAGGTCGGTTCCCATCCTCCGCCTTGCACGGGATAAAGATGCAAGTGCCCCTTTAGCTGGCAACGGCGGTTTGGCCATCACAGCAGATACTCGAGCCTGGTAGTCTCCCTGCTCAAGTGCTATAAGCCTGTTATGGTATGATCCTATGCTATCCGGCTGGTCTGAGGACATGCTTATCCCGTATTGCGCTCCAGCGGCTGGGTTGGGCGCCTGCGTAATGTACTCTTCCATGTAACCTCCTTTGACTCGCCCAGGCTCTATCCTCGCTGCCTGTCGGAGTTCATCAGCGGTTATCGGCGTACTCTGAGCCATTTGGAATGCCCTTTGGGGTTCAGCTCCTCTTTCCCTCTCCAGTGAGAATTTCAGGACTCTCCCGGCACGCAACAGGTTGAGCTCATCGTCTCTCAGAGGATGTGCGTCTTCTCCTAGTGGAATATCTGCCTCCCTGAGATTGTGGTATCTTGCCATGTCCGCTGCTACCTGGTCAAAGCCCTCAATCCTCGCGGCAGGTCTCTGGATCGGCGGAGGCGCGAGTTGGGATGGGGTTTTTGGCCTGGCAACCCCCGGCCTGTCCTCTATCCTGAAGCTTACACTTGAGAATGTCTGGTCGATCACTGCCTTAGCCTCTGCAGTCCTACCAGATGCTGAATGCGAGGAGGCTGCGTTCAATGCAGTGAATGCCCTGGCATACTGCGACCTCTCACTTTCATCCCTTGACCTGGTGTGCACTCCAGCCGCTATGTTGGCCAGGTGGGACAGCATCTCAGGCCTGCCGGCCAGCATATCCCCCGGACGGTCTGTGTTCAGCCTTGTTCCCCTGTGGGTTTCCATGAGCTCCGGTACTGCGGCCTTGAGGTCCATCTGCAGCCTTTCACCGTCCTGCTGGACTTTCAGGTCATGCAAGTGCTTGGTCTGTATCTGGCTCGCTTTTACTTTAGCCATGTTAGACTCTGGGAATTATTAGAATAAAACAATTATCCAGAGGGTGGCGGACGCTCCGGGAGTGGAGTCCGTCGTCTAGGATTCGGTTGCTCCAGCTTGGTTCTCTCTCCCGCGACCTCACAAGCACCGCACGCAAATGTTATGGCTGCTCCCTTCCGGGCCTGACCAGGTTCCATAAGCGGACAGTCCAGTGAGACGAGAAGTCATAGTTCCAAGTTGGACCGGAACCTGGGCTTCGGATTCGCCTCCCGGCTTTCAGCCCCCCCATGAAGACGGTTTGGGGTGACAGGCAACGCCTAATTGCCCGGCCTAGTCCACCAGAGAATAGATAGGCGGGACATGTATAAAAAGGGTCACCCTCAGGGGACTCATTGGTTTAAATAGGCTTATGAATAATATTTTACTGAGGTTGGCTGACTTTGGGTGACTGGCTGATTCTAGGATGAAAATGGACTCCATAGTCAACGCTGCGATTCAACATGGGACTCTTGAGAAGCGGTTATACGATGAATTCGAAGAAGCCGATCATTTGAAGATCGTCGTCTGCGGGATAGGGGGCGCAGGCAACAACAGCATAAGCAGGCTGAACAGGATTGGCATCGAGGGTGCCGAGCTGGTAGCCATCAACACTGACAAGCAGGACCTCCAGAAGCTCCAGGGGGACATGACCAAGATACTCATCGGCGCCAAGCTGATGAGAGGCCTTGGAGCCGGGGGGTTCCCCGAGTTGGGGGCTAAGGCGGCTGAGGCGAGCCACCATGAGCTTTCCGAGGTGTTGGCGGGCACGCACTTGATGTTCCTGGCTGCGGGCATGGGCGGCGGCACCGGAACCGGCGCGGCAGCGGTCGTGGCCGAGATAGGCAAGGAACTGGGTGCGATAGTCGTGGCGGTGGTGACCTACCCCTTCAAATTGGAGCGTGCGCGCCTGGAAAAGGCCAGGGAAGGCATTGACAGGCTTAGGAAAGTCGCGGATACCGTTATCGTAGTGGATAACAACAAGCTAGTGGAATATGTGCCTAACCTGCCGTTGGACAAGGCTTTCAGCGTCGCGGACGAGGTCGTGGCAAGGGCTGTCAAGGGTATTACGGAGACGATAATGGAGCCTTCTTTGATCAACTTGGACTTCGCTGACATACGCTCTGTGATGGGCGGCGGATCGGTTGCTGTTATAAGCGTCGGAGACGGGGAAGGCGTCGACAAGTGCGAGCTGGCGGTCCGGAACACACTCGACCATCCGCTGTTGGACGTGGACTACTCGGGGGCGTCGGGCGCGCTGATACACATAACCGGCGGCCCGGACCTTACATTGGGGGAGGCCAACCAGGTGGGGCAGCTAATCACGGACCAGCTGGATAGCCAGGCGTCGGTGACCTGGGGTGCCCGGGTGGATCAGGAGCTGGAGGACAAGATCGAGGTCATAGCAATCATAACCGGAGTTAAGAGCCCGAACATACTGGGTCACTCCACCAAGTCTAGATACGACGACTACGAGCGTGAGCAGCACGACAGCTGGGGCCCGGACATAAAAGGCCTCTAGCCTCGTATGGTCCTTTTCAGTATCTCCAGTGCTTCGCACTGGGGTATGCTACCCTCTTCCATGATCTCCCTTTCGCTGAAGGATGAGACACTGTCTCCTTCTTTCCTTGTGTCGTATACCGCGTATGGCACGGGTTCGTTGGTGTGTTTCCTCACCTCGATGGGGGTGGGGTGGTCTGGTATCACGATGAACGCGTAGTCGCCTTCCAACCGGTCGAGCATCCTGCCTATAACCCGCTTGTCGATGTCCTCTATGGCCGTTATTTTATGCTCGATGTTGCCTTCATGCCCGGATTCGTCGGTGCTCTCAAGGTGTACATAGGTGAAGTCCACTTCCCCGAGGCTTTCGACGGCGGCGTCGGCTTTGCCCTCATAGTTCGTGTCCAGGTATCCAGTCACCCCCTCCACTTCCAAGACCCTCATTTTGCCTATCTTCCCGAGGCCTTTCAGCAGGTCTACTGCGGAAACTAGCGACCCGGTGATGCCGTGGAGGTCCTTGAAGGAGGGCATATCAGGCTTTACTCCCGCACCCCACACCCAGATGCTGTTAGCGGGCTTCTTGCCCTCTTCCACCCTCTTCCGGTTGACTTCATGGTCTCCCAGGAACTCCCAGGACTCCCTGGTAAGGCGGTTCAGGAGGTCGGCGGTCTTGGAGGCCTCATCCACCCTGACTTTGACCATGTTGGCTTCCACGTCTTCGCCGACGAAGTTGTGGGGCATCCGTGTCCTTACCTCGCTGCTAGGCTCCACGCTCTTCCTCAACACGAGCAGGTTCCTGTATGACACGCCAGGGTAGAATTCGATACCTTCTCCTCCAAGCCTCTCGTTGACTTCCGCGATCAGCTGCCGGCAATCTTCGTTGCTTATGTGCCCTGCTGTGAAGTCGTCCATCACCCCGTCCTTCAAAGTCACCAGATTGCACCGCATGGCCACGTCGCCGGGGTTCAGTTCCACTCCGAAGTTGGCCGCCTCCAGCGGACCCCTGCCTGTGAAGTACTTCCGGGGGTCGAATCCCAGGATGGACATGTTGGCGATGCTGCTATCGTATGGTAGGCCCTCATAGAATGTGGTGGCCATCCCGCAAACCCCCTTCGAAGCGATGAGGTCCATGTTCGGGGTTTCAGCTGCCTCCACAGGCGTCTTACCATCCAGCTCCTCAAGAGGCCGGTCTGCCATCCCGTCCGGCACGACGATAACGTATTTCATCAACTCTGTTATTACTCCGGTAATGTAAATAAATTATCCTATGGAGTTTAACGTTCGCTTTTTCGAGCACCGTGACGTGGCGGGCGTCCTGGCGCTCTACCAGAGTGTTGGCTTCTGGTTCGAGGAAGTCGAGGTGAACGAGGAGTTCATAATCTCGTCATCCCAGCGTCCGGACTTCAGGTTCATAGTCGCGGAAGATGGCGGGAACCTCCTCGGTTTCATAGGAGCGCTCTACTTCTCGGAAGTGGGAAGGGCGGAGCTGGGACCCCTGGGGGTTGACGTCGACTTCCACGGCACAGGAGTCGCAAAATCCCTGGTCGAGAGGATGCTCGCTTTCCTCGGTGATAACGGCATACACCGGCTTACCGTGAAGGTGAAGTCGGGCAACAAGAGGGCTCAGAGGTTCTTCCTAAAGCATGGCTTCTCCACAGAGGCATACCTCCGGAGATACACCCTCAAAGGGGAGGACGTCGTGCAGATGGTCCATTACCTTAAGAAACCGAAAATATAGTTACCTCTCTGATACCATAACAGTATATATAATATCCAACCCTATGTTTTGGAGCGTACCTTAATAATATATTAAGCTTCAAATATCATAATTTATGATGGAAAGTAAGTCACGGCTGGTCTTCTCCGTCCTGGTTTTGCTGGTTTTTGCCACTTTCACAGCGGCTGTGAGGCTGACTGACGTCAGCGTGTCCAATGAGGTGGTGGACTACCAGGGCAAATTCGAGGTGGAGGCCGACTTCAGCGGGGACACGTGCAGCGTCGAGGCCTGGTATTTCATAGGCGACTACCGTTTCGCCCGCAAGAACGTCGGCTGCGACCCTTATAACGGCAAGCTGGAGGTTACCTTCGAGGACGAGGACGACTGGGATAACGTGAAATGCGGCCCTCAGACTGCCACTGTGGAGATATACAACAGTATGGGCCTGCTCTTGGACAATCGCAGCGTGAATTTCAGCGTGGGCGTCCTGCCCGTATTGAAGTTCATGCCCTCAAGACCGCTCGCCGAGAAGGAAGTGAGGGTCACACTATTGGATCCTGACACTGGAAACCCCCTTAAGAGCCAGGATGTGGAGATAAAGGACAAGTACGGTGGAGAGCCTATCAGCAGGCGGACGGCCAGTGACGGGTCTTTCGTCTTCACACCCGATATCGCGGGCGAGTACACTCTGACGGTCAAGGAGCGGGAGGTCTGCGGGGATGTGACATTCTACGCTAAACGCCCTCTCCTGGCTGACGGACCCCACCCTGAGAACCCGGTAGTAGACGAGATGGTGTTGATCGCGGTCCCCTCGGGCTCTTCCGTCGGCGTTAAGGTGCTGGACTCGGAAGGCAACCTTTACCTGACAGTCCCGGTCTCCTACAATGGAGGGGGGAACTTCAGCATAAGCGAGGCGGGCGAGTACACCCTTGTCATAGGCGACCTGAGCACAAAGTACTGGAGCCTAAACAAGACCCTCACAGTAACGGACCGGCCAGTGCCGGAGCTGTCGATAAAACCCGACGAACCGGTCGTGGGCAAGCCGATGACCTTCACTGTGACCTCCAGGAACGAGCCTCTGGCGGGTGCTGTGGTCACCGTCACCAAACCTGATGGTGTGGCTCGCGAGTACACCACCTCAAGCTATGGTACTGTGAACTATGATGCAGTCACTTCGACCGGAGAATACAAGGTGGCGGCGACAAAGGACAGGTACTCGGATGTTACCTCCTCCTTCGAAGCCTACCACGCATTTGAGCCGTATCTCGAGCCTGCCCTCCCCACGGTCAGGGACACCATAGTGCTCACCGTCAACGACCAGAACGGCAATCCAGTGAGCGACGCTTTGGTTGAGATACCCGACACGGAGTTCATGAGGGTATGTGACGTGGGTGGCAGGGTTAGCTTCAACCTCGAAGAGGCCAAGGAATACACGATAGATATATCCAAGGACCTGTTCTGGGACAAGGAGATAACGGTCACACCCTACGGGATACTCTCCGTTAAGGCCTCATCCGCGTCTTTAATGCTTGGGGGCAACGTCACATTATTCGCATATGACAGCTACGAGAACCCCACATCCGCTGATCTTAAGGTTACAGACCCGGACGGCGTCGTTAGATACTACACTGGCTCACAGCAGTTGATAACGCCCGACAAACCCGGCGAGTATGTCGTTTCCGGAGAGAAGACCAACCACCTCGGAGCTAACGTGACCTTCACGGTGGAACCATATGCCCTGGACGTTTCAACCTACATGTCCCAGGGGACCTATTATGTTAACGTTACACGGGAGGGGGAGCCCATATCCGGCCTTAAGGTGAACGTTAAGATGGAGGAGGTCGACTTGGACGGGAGGACAGACGATGCGGGAATGGCATCCTTCAAGATAAGCCAGGAGGGCAACCTGACACTCACGGTTAACGTGAACGGAGATAACATTGTCTACGAGGAGAGGATAGTGCGGCAGAATGTAGTGCGCTCATATGACCTGGTATATCTCACAGTTCCCCTGGTAATAGTCTTCCTGATAACCTTGTTCGCCATCATAGCCATACAGCTGGGCAGGGCATACTTCGGGAAAGAGCTTAAAATGCCTTCCAAAACCGCTAAAACACCCAAGAAGAAGGGGAAGAAGCCCAAGGCAAAGCATGATTCTGTCCTTTTGGGCGATAAGCCCGAGAAGAAACGCTCACGCCTGTCCGGCATCTGATGCGGTGGACTTGGACCTGCCCTCTTACAGGTTTTTATTGTTCTATTATCAATTACTTTTAAACTTTATCAAGGTGTTTTTATGGCTTTACGTGTGTCGGATCTTAGGGTTTCAAACATGTTGTGTGTGCTCGCTTTCTTACTGGTTATGTCCTCAGCGGCATCTGCCGTCAGCATAGACCGGATGGACGTCAGCGTCCCCAACAGCATAGATGCTGGGGAGTCCTTTGACGTGGACATAACCTTCAAGGACCCCACAGAGAATGAGACGGTGGAAGTGGACATTGAGATCACCGTCGACGGCCTGCTCGTCCACGAGGAAGAGGACCGTTCCATCGACTTGAGAGAGGGAGTTGACAAGACCATAACGATCAAGTCTTCGGATTTCGACACCGACAACGGCGACATATGGGATGACAACCTCATGGCCTACAAGTGCGCTGACAACCTGGAAGTTGAAGTTATGGTGTCCGGCGACTTGGACGAGACGGAATCAGACGACATGGACATCGAAGCCGACGGAGACAGGGAACTATCCTTCGAGATCGACCCGGACCCGTTCTCATTGGACGACACGATAACCATCACAGTATACGACGAGGACGACGACGAGCTTAAGAGCGCCAGTGTGAAGTTCACCTGGATTGACGACGAAGACGGTGACACCCTTGATGAATGGGATGTGGAGGACAAGTATGAGACAGAGAAGACTGACAGCAACGGAGAAGCGGACTTCAAGCTATACCGGGACTTCGACGACAACGCATATGGCAAGTACCAGCTGGACCTCTGGATGGACGGCTACTGCAAGCTAACGGAGACATACGATCTCAGGAACGTGCTGAACGTCAGCGACCCCATGCCAGAGAGCCCTAAGGTGGGCGAACAGTTCAAGCTGAAGATAACAACCCCCTCCGGGAAGGCTGCTACCGGAGTGTGGGCTTACCTGAACCCGGGAGGCTTCAAGTCACGGGTGACCATGGACGGCGAGGTATCATTCACCGTGACCGCCGCCGGCACATACAGCCTGGCAGTTGGTGGCACGGGCTCAGGATACCAGGAGACCATAAAGACAATAAAAGTATCCACTAAGCCTCAGCTTACTGCGACTGTGTCGCCAGATCCGCAGAACGTGAACAAGGCGGTTCTCATAACCATACAGTCCGATGGTAAGGCTGTGAGCGGCGCCTCAGTTAAGGTCATGCGTGCTGGCGGCACCGAACAGTCCCTGCCGGGAGTGACATCCGATGCGGGAACCATATCCTTCACGCCGACGGTCGCAGGCGACTACACGGTAAAAGCCTCCAAGTCAGGATACGATGACGTTACCGAGGCCTTCACCATACAGGACAGCTTCCAAATTGACATGCCAACAGAGGAACTTAAGAGGGGCAGCCAGGTTACATTAACCGTGAAGGACAGCAGCGGCGACACAGTCTCCGGAGCCAGCGTTTCAATAGAGGGGACGTCCATCTCCGGGATGACTGATGCCGCAGGTCATTTCTCCTTCACATTGGATGAGGTTGGAGAGTATTATGTGGTCGTTAGGAAGAGCGGCTTCGCCGGCGCACGCGAGGAGTTGACCGCCAAGGGCAAACTATCGCTCAAACTCGACAAGAAAGAGCTCACACTTGGAGAGTCCGTTAAGATGACTGTGGTGGACTCAGAGGGGGCGTTGACAGAGTCTTCAATAAAAGTCACAGGCCCCGCCGGCGCCGAGACCTTCACTGCCTCGGAACTGGACTATAAGCCCTCGAAGGCGGGCGAACACACGGTTGAAGCTTCGAAGTCCGGATACGCTAAAGCTTCGGATACGCTTAATGTCAAGCCCAAGCCCCTGACCCTAACCTACCATTTCAAGGATGGGAACCTGCTCATGAACGCGTCCACCAACAACGAACCCGTAGCCGGGATAACCCTAAAGGTAACTGCGGGCGAGACGACCTACAACGTCAAAACAGACGATGCGGGCGTGGCCTCGGTGGTTGCGAACCTGACCGGCAACTACACGATCGAAGTCACCAACCCGGACTACACGGGAGCCAAGGTAACAGCAGAGAAATCTTCGTCGCTGATATCCCCCGACCTGATACTGCCCATCATAGTCGTGCTGGTGGTGCTGGTGCTGATAGTCATATTCGTCATTGTGGCAGTCGGCCTATTGCACAAGGGCAGGAAGTCGAAGGGTTCCTTCGGGAGATCACCGGGTTCGCGGCTTGGAGGTTAGAACTTGCAACTGACCACAAACGTCCTAGGATCCTTCGTATTGCATAAGGGGAAGGTAATAAAGCAGAGGCTGTTCAAAGGCGGCGTGGAAGACATAGCCTCTAAGCTTAGGGATACGGAGGGCTCATATTGTGCGGAGGAATCCGAACTCCTCGAAGAGCTCATCGAAACAGGCAACAAACGCATACACGTGGATAACCCCTCCCGTTTCCAGGGTTCCGGCTTGGATGCGGTATTCCTGGATTCTGAGGAACGCTTTCCAGTGCACAGGTTCGCGTCGGAGCTCGGGCTCGAAAGGAGGGATGTAGACTCGCTGATAAGGAAGGTAAACCGGGCGTTGACCCGAGAGCGGCTGAAGGAAGTGGAACGAGACCAGATACTCATCCAGGCCGTCAACAGCCTGGACGACATCGACGAGGCGGTCAACCGGCTGATAGAGAGGCTGAGGGAATGGTACAGCCTGCACTTCCCCGAGTTGGACGACCTGGTTTCCTCGCATGAGGCCTACGCCAACCTAGTATCCGAAGTAGGATTCAGAAGCGCATACCCCTCCGCGAAAACGGGCTTCGACCCAGACTTCACCGATAAGATAGTGAAAGCGTCAGAGGACTCGCTTGGCGTGGACCTAACAGAAGAGGACCTGAAAGCCATAAGGGCGTTCACCCGCCCCATAATGGAACTTCACAAGTCTAAACTGTCAATAGAAGAATACGTGACTTCCCTGATGGATGAGATCGCCCCTAACATATCCGCCCTCGCAGGGCCCCTTCTGGGAGCCCGGCTGATAGCGATGGCGCACAGCCTCAAGCGATTGTCA
Organism: Candidatus Altarchaeales archaeon; assembly: GCA_014727915.1. Classification (GTDB taxonomy): domain Archaea; phylum Altiarchaeota; class Altiarchaeia; order IMC4; family SCGC-AAA252-I15; genus WJMO01. The sequence goes on from WJMO01000009.1 coordinate 128,727, forward strand.
ACACTGCCTGCGGGCACGATACAGATACTCGGGGCAGAGGATGCGTTCTTCAGGTTCATGAAGACCGGCAGGAAACCGCCGAAACACGGGATAATATTCCAGTACCCTGCGATCCGCGGGGCCAAGAAGAACGTCCGCGGAAAGCTGGCCCGCACGTTCGCAGCCAAGATAGCTTTGGCCTCGCGCGCCGACGCCTACAAGGGGGAGTTCATAGGCGACAAGCTGAAGAAAGACTTTGAGAAAAGGGTGAAATCACTATAGGGTAAACTAGTCTCCGCCCCAGTACTCCCTCTCCAGGACCCTGCTCATGTTGTCCAGCCTCTCCATCGCGTCTTTTCTGTCTGCTTCACTATCGATCCTGAATCTCATGTACATCCTGCCGTCTGTGCCTGTTGTCTTCCGGTGGGTGTCGAGTATGTGGCTCCAGTCCGGGGGGAACCATCCTCCGACATCGCATCTTCCGAGGTCCATGGGGTTGGCTGCCACGTTGTTGAACACCTCAAAGGTGTAGCAGTAGGGTTCGAACGGCTTCAGGAACCGGTCGTGTGCGAATATGCTCTGGCTCCTGTCTTTAGGGTCGTTTGGGATTCCAAGACTCGTGTACAGGTATCCCTCCTCTCCTACTACAGTCTCATCCGGTCTATCCCGCCTGAAAAAGGGTATCCCCATGCCCAAGGGAGTGGATCCCCTGGCAAGCGAGTACTCCGGCTTCTGCACGTATCCTAGCAGCGAGTCGGGGCAGTAAATCCTATCACTCCTAACGTCCAATATGTTGCTGTATAATATGTCTCCCGCTTCGGCTAGAACCTCCTCTGCCGGCCTCCCAGTGCCGGTGGCCATCTTTTCGAACTGGGCTCTTATGATCCTGCACTTCTCGAACCTGCTTATCCGTACCGTTCCGAAGGAGGTCAACTGCTCCTCCCGTCCCCAATCCACACCATGAGATTCCACTATCCCCCGGTGGCCTTCCTCGGCGTCTCCGACGTAAACCCTGTGCCTCCGGTGATCGACACACCATGAGAAAACGTCCTCCTCATCTATAAGCCCCTCCATGGCAGTCCTTGGGGATACCACTGAAGCGTCACCTGGCACCCCTATCTTCTTAAGACTCCTAACGACCGAGTCTTCGATATACCTTGAGCTGCTACCAAACTTACTGCGCTTAAGCTCTTCCGTTTTTTCGGTTCCCAACCTGCCTATCTCAATGACTGCACTGGATTCGCCCTCTCCCCCCGGCCTGACAGAACCGAACCCATACTCCCTACACCCGCCGTCCGCTACGTGGAATCCTGCGACAGACTCTGGGTCCTGGATGGCGCCTTCTTCAATCCCATAGTGTGTTATCTGGCCCATCCCCGGCGAGACCATGAAGAACCTGAAGCCCTTACCGGACTCCAGCAGCCTGCCTACTGCCCGGATGAAAGACTGCCTGTCGCCTGTGACCTCTCCTTCTCCACCTGCAAACCTGCCCGATAATCTGCTCACCAACACAACCTTTTCCGTTCCAAGGTCTCCCGGGGGTGATAGCTTCTCAGGCGGTAATACTGTATCGGGCTGATGCTGTTGGGGCGGCTTACCCCTCTCCTCATCCCCCTTGCCTGTCATAGTATGAATAATTGGGCAAAACACCCTTAAATCGTATTTAAACAATGGTTACTCATATGTTACCATGGCGGGTTTGAAGGCTCTGACCCCAATTGCCGTTGCTTTTGCGTGTCTCGCCCTTCTCTTCATATTCCTTGACGGCGGTGTTGACACCATCGAGCCCCAGTTCACAGGATCAGGAGAACCGTATGGTGAAACGACCACCACCACGACCCTATTGTGCGTGCCATGGACTGAAGAGGACGGACAGGACTGGGAGCCTGCCTTCTGCGGGCACCCCGAAACCGACCACGTCGACCACATGTGCAAGATCTGCGACTGGACCGGCGCGTGCATAGAGAACTTCGTGATGCCATGCGACCCTGAGAAGACATGCTCCATCTGCTACAACGGCGTCTGCGACTATGAGCTGGCCAACGGGGACCCATGCGGGGAGATGGTAACCGGTGATGAAGCCGACAGGGAATGCTGGGAATGCCAGCACGGCGACTGCGTGTTCGTGGACAACAAATCATGCTCTGACGGCTGTGGCATATGCCAGGACGGCTACTGCGACACGGCACTCAAGGAGGGTGACTGGTGCGGGTACAGCGGCGACGCCCTCGTATGCAGGAAATGCGAGAACGGACAGTGCGTTGAAAACGATGGAGAAGACTGCGGGCCCTGCCGGGATGACGGCACATGGCCTGACTGTGAACGCGACGAGTGCGCTGTCTGCATAGGCAGCTACTGCGACAAGAGCTACATGGACACCCTGGAATGCGGGCCTTACGGCACGGAATCCTATCCCTGCATGAAATGCGACTTCGGGGAATGCCAGCCGTCCGAAGCCAACACACCCTGCGGCAACCCCGGCGACTGCAAGGGCTGCGACGGCCAGGGACAGTGCACAGCCAACGCGGCGGAGGGCACATCATGCGGATCAGGCCTTGACTATCCTTGCAAGCTCTGCGACAGCGAAGGGAACTGCGATGAAAACGCCCCCGACACCGTCATGTGCGGCCCTGAAGACTGCTTCAGATACTGCAACGACGGCACGTGCAGCGGCGAAGCCGTCCAGGAGAGGGACTCATGCGCACCCGACAACAGCATATGCGCCATGTGCGTGGTGACAGACCGGTTCGGCGACATGAACTGCATGCAAGCTCCCCCACACTACCCCTGTGGGGTCTGCAAGACATGCGCCTCCGACGGCAACTGCGTCCAAGCCGAAGAGGGGGCGATCTGCGGCGTTTGCAAGCGCTGCGACGCGGAGGGCAACTGCAACCAACCCAGCGAGAACGGGGACATCTGCGGCGAATGCAAGGTCTGCCAGAACGGAGCCTGCATCCGGGCAGCGGAAGGTTTCGAATGCGGACCATGCCTCAACTGCGACGCGGAGGGCAACTGCAACCAGCCCAAGCCACTTCACGCACCATGCGGAGAGGAAGGGTGCATGAGATGCGACGACCAGGGACAGTGCATCATAGGATTGCTCGGCGGCCCCTGCCCGAACTCCAACCGGGACCCCGCCTGCAGCATATGCAGGGAAGGCAGGTGCGAGGGATTGGACGGGAACATCTGCGCATGGGCGAGTCCCGCACAGTGCAGATACTGCGTAGAATCCCACTGCTCAGAATTCCACATATTCACCTGCCCAGCCACCAACCCCTTCCCAACAGTATAAACCGAAAAACAGGATCTTCTGTTAAACAGTGTCTAAGAATACTTTGTGTTCATCAGCAGCTACCCTTGTCGTCACAGAGTCGGACTACTTCGCTGTCATCACCTGAACAGAATACTATTAATCAATATCAGAATATATACCAGATATAAAAGGGGGGGATGGGAGTGGGGTTTCCCCCAACTAATGGGCTGCCTAAAACTGGAGATGTTCATCCGACCCCCTCAGGTTAAACATTGGCCGCCTCCACGGTTTTGTTTTTAAACTCGATTTCACATATGTTATCCTCCTTTATTTTGGGGGGGAGGTGTTTTTACGGTGGATTTATGGGGGGATATAGGAGCTGCCGCTGGCAATATCTTTAACGCCCTCTCTGGATCTGACAAGCCCATGACCTACGCAGCATTGAAGAAGAAGACCAAATTAGACGATGCTATGCTGTCTATGGGACTGGGTTGGCTTGCCAGGGAGGATAAGATAATGCTCGCCAAGAAAGCGCGTTCTATAACGGTCCAACTAAGGTAGAAAAAAGGAGTCAGCCTGTATTGGATTGGGGGAGTTGAAAGTGCGAATAGGCGTTTTTTCATGGGAGACGTTGAACTCTATCAAGGTCGGCGGAGTAGCCGCCGTTGTCACTCAGCTTAGCGAAGCCCTGGCGGACTTAGGCCATGAAGTCCACGTTTTCACACGCACCACCGAAGGCAAGCCCGAGCACGAGCTCATAAACGGGGTGTGGGAGCACCGCTGCCTCAGCCCGGGGATGGACGACTTCATAGAGTACATGGACCACGTCTGCGACAGCATGGTCTCAGCATACCACTGGGCGAAGGCCGAATATGGGGAATTCGACGTTTTACACGGCCACGACTGGCATAGTGTCAACGCGTTGGCCAACATAAGACAGAACACGGGCTTCGACAACATAGTCTGGACCTGCCACAGCACCGAATACGGCCGTAACGGGAACAACTTCGCCGACAACTGGTTCAGCGCCCGCATACGACACAGGGAATGGCTTGGAGGGTACATCTCCAAGAAGACCACGACAGTCTCCTATTTCATGCGCTCCGAGATAAGCCGGGAATACCAGATACCCGAGGAGAAGACCCAGGTCATCTACAACGGCATAGACACCAGGGGCTTCAAGGGGGAGGTGGACCCTGGGCGGGTGAAGGAACGATACGGCCTGCACCCTCTAGACCCGGTCATACTGTTCTTCGGACGCATAGCATACCAGAAGGGCCCCGACCTGCTGTTGGAGGCCATACCCGGGGTATTGGACGAATTCTACAATGCACGGTTCATCTTCGCAGGGTCCGGGGACATGATAAACCACCTCCACGGCCGCGCCCACTGGCTCGGAGTCCACGACAAGATCCGGGTGTTGGGTTATGTGAGCGAGGAGGAGAAGAAGGAGCTGTTCAAATCATGCGACATGGTCTGCGTACCATCCCGTAACGAGCCCTTCGGGATAATAACCTTGGAGGCGTGGGCCAGCGGAAAGCCCGTGGTTGCAACGGACGTCGGCGGGCCATCGGAGATAATCGACAACTTCCGCACGGGCGTGAAGACATACCTGAACCCTGACAGCATAGCATGGGGCATAAAATACCTGCTTGGAGACCGTAGCGGCGATTCTCTGAAGAAAATGAGCGAAGTCTGCCTTGGGGAGGCTCAAAAGTACGACTGGCACGAGATAGCCAAACAATACCTGGAAGTGTACGGGATTTAGTGGTTTTTCCCCTTTGACTACTAAATATATCCTATGTCTGAGCATAAGCCCTCAACCCGTTACGTCTACCACACACCCGACGACCGTCAGATACCCGTTGACCCCAAGCAGTTTGAAGGCGGTAACAGGCGCATCGACCTGGGGCCAGACTATGGCATCCTAGAGCTGAGGGATAACGTACCCGTCCGCCAGCCTATCACAGACGAGTTCGCAGTTAAGAGGAGCGTAGGCCGCGGTCTGGGGTGTCTGATGGCTGTTCAAGGAGGCAGTGGAGAACAGAAAGAACTGTATACTTTTGACCTCGCGGAGGATACTGCCAGGATATGCGCCCAGGCGAGGGTCATGGAAGCCCGTCCCACCGAGTCGGGGGTGGATTGGAAAACCCCATCAACCGGCCATTTCTCCGCTGTCTGCGGTGACATGCTCTACAACCTGTCCATGGTGGGTCAGCAGCCTGTCTTCCAGGCTTTTAACACCAGCGACCCCAGCGCACGATATAGGGCCATTGACGATATCGGCGACGGGGAAAAGATCAATGTCCAATCGGGAGGCGAGTCTGTCTTTCGCTTCACACTCACCAGGTCAGGCCAGCACTATTGCCCCTACAGCCTCGACCTTGAACTTCCGGGGGAACCTCCTGCGGGGTTCCTGTTCAGGGTCAACGTCCCCTACCATGGTCAGCTGCCTTCCCAGGCGTATAGTGAGAACAATTTCGCGGCGGTATCCAAGCTAGCAGATGAAGCATACCTGGGCAGGAGACTTAGGGAAAAGATGGCCACGCCCAGGTATTTCGCGGTCGACAGTGAGGGAGAGATCATAAACAGGCATGGTGACATAACCGACCACGACCGTGGCAGGGCATCGATGGTCGTTGGCGTGACAGTGCCTGCCGACCGGGAGGAATTGAGGGTCGCGAGCGTTAGGCACACGGTCAAGGGATATGACATCTCCGATCCGCTGTGCCTACCAGCCAACAGGGCCATGCTCGAAAAGGCAGTGCCCTACCTGGTCGCCTCGGCAATATGGGACTACAACGGCCGGATAGACACAAAATAGACATTTTTATAAATAATTAAAACTTTAATTTAAATTATTTAAATTCTTAGTTTTTTCTCTTTTTCTATGGCTGCTATCGCATGTCTCAGCGCGTCCAGCCTCTTCCTGTTGTCGAGCGATCCGTCCTCCTCCAGCCTCTTCAACGGCCCGTTGACCACCGCGTCCGGCTTCGCCTCCTCAGACAGCTGGACCGACTCCTTCCTGTTATGGACCAATACCACCCTAGCGTTGCCTGCCTTCAACTCCCTCACATAAGTGTCAGCATCGGGTTTCTCCCCTAGAATGCGGTCGTCTGCTATGACGATCACCGGCTGCCGTCTTTTGAACTCTTCGTATCCCCTGTTACGGTCATCAGCCCAGATGAACTCCCTCTGCGGCCCCGGCTCATCCCTCAATGCCTCGATCGCCCCATCACGTTCCATCTCCTCCATGAGCAAGAGAATACGCTCCAATCTGCTGCCCGGAGGACCGTGCATCAACTCGGCTTGGGTGCTCGTAGGACCTCCAACCTCCGCCGGAGTAACCTGTGTTGTCTGTTGTTTTGACCCGCCTGCTATCATGTTAAAGAAATCGCAGGATTGGAATATAAAAACCTACTTCTTCTTCTTTTTCCTCTTTACGGCGGGTTCCTGCTCGCCTTTCAGGTAGTCTATCCCCTTCTTCAGGTTGTGGGTGATGACCTTCTCCTTGAAGTCGGATATGACTGCGTGGTAGTTTATGGCCGCGTCAAAGGGGTTTCCGTGGTGGCTGAAGTACTCGTGAACGCTCCCGTCGCCCATGCCCTTGGTGCACATGTAGTAGAAGTGGTCGCTTATCTGCAGCTTCCTCCAGGTCTTCAGGAAGTCCTCTCTCCCCGACTTCTTGACTATGTCCTCCAGCCTCTTGAGCTCGCTGAAGTTCAGCAGTTGCATGTGGTTGCCCAGCCAGGCGCTTGGGTCGCGTTCCATGTCAGCCCAGGAGACCGTCTCATACCAGGGGACCTTTATCTCGCCCCGGGGGTGGTATCTGTCCACGACCTCGCTTGGGGTGTTGAACTCCAGATTCTCTTTCTCCAGTATCTTCCAGGGCATGGCGTCCAGGAAGTAGAATATGCCGGTGTCCTCCCACTGGTGCTCTCCGAAGGTCTCATAGTCCATGAAGATGTTGATCGTGTCCCCGGGCGTCCAGGACAGCCAGTCAGCGTACTTTTCAGCCGACAGCGGCCATCCATCCCACCATTGGGCGCTGAACCGGTAGCCGACGTCATCGGATAAGCCGTAGTTGCGGAGCAAGACCTTCAGTTTCCCGTCCTTCCTCGTGTACAGGTAGTTGGGGCTCCTCCATCCTTCGAGTATCCTCTCGATGCCCTCCGTAACTATGGCCTTGAACTTCAGCTCCTCTATCTCGGCTGCGATGGTGTCATGGTATAACAGTTCGGTGTTCCTGAATACCCTGGGCTTCTGCCCGAGGTAGTCTTTTACCATCTGTTGGTGCTCGAGAACCTGCTCCTTGAACTCGTCCCTGTACTCGAAGAGGCTGGATAGGCTGTGGTGGCTCGTCTCGCAGAGGAACTCGCAGCAGCCGGTCTCCCCCAACTGTTTGAACAGTTCGAGCAGGTCGGGCTCCCACCGTTCCATCTGCTCCAGTATGCACCCTGAAAGCGAATATGAAACCTTGAACTTCCGCTTCTCCCCCTTCAGCCGGTCCACGTTGGCGAGGATGTTTTGTGTGGCTGGCCAGTAGCATTTCCCCGCGACCTTGTGGAGGGTCCACTCGTTCAACCCCGTGTCAAAGTAGTAGTCCTCCAGATTGCCCTTGACTTCCCCGTTGGGCCAGAACCATTTCAGCCTAAAAGGCTGGTGGACTTGGAAGTAGAGGCAGATCGAGGTCATATTTCACACCTCCTAACACTGTTTTTCGTGAACGCCCACACATACACGTGTGGGTTTGAGAGCATAAGCTTACTGAGTTCATGTTCCACCCCCATTTGAGACACCTCCCGGCGTAGGCCGGAAGAACATATTGGTGTCTGGACTTTATAAACCCCCCTCCTTTTTAGGCTGGCTTTCAAATAGTCTAATATGGGGGATTCTGGGGGGTATGCCGTTGACATACAGGCTGCGGGGGTTGAGGCGTGTGCCCGGCGTGAGTGGCTTCTGACAAACGGTTTGGGAGGGTATTCCTCCTCTTCGGTCTTGGGTTTGAACACGCGGAAATACCATGGACTGCTGGTGTCTTCACGGGATGACCTTCAGAGGCGGGTGGTCCTCGATTACATGCTGGAAGAGGTCGAATCCGAGGGTGAGGTCCACAGCCTGGGTGTCGTCGAATACGGGGACACACTGGACGACCGTGGCTTCAACTGCTTGAGGGGCTTCACATACGGCTTTGATAGGGTCAGGTTCTCATATGAAGTCGGCGGACTTAAGATCGAGAAGGTTGTGGCTGCTGTGGAGGGTGTGAACGCGCTTACCATATCATATGACATTATCAACGACTCCGGTTCAACGTCAGTGTTCTCCGTCCGTCCGCTCGTTAACTCCAGGGGCTTCCATGAAATCAACCCGATGGGGCGTGAGTTCAACTCTTCCGTGCACGGCGAGAACATACTCTCCGCGTGGGACCCCGACGATCACCTGATGTTCTTCAGCGAAGCGTTCACCCCCCAGGCCCGGGGAAGCTGGTATCGTAATCTAAAGTACCGGTTGGAGGATGAACGGGGGGAACAGTCAATTGAAGACCTGTTCTGTCCCGGCGTCCTCTCACTCGAGGCTGGGGCGGGTGACAGCCTGAGGGCCGAAGTGTTCGTCGCGGCAGGCGAGGATGAGCAGTCAACGGCCGAGGCGTTCAAGTCAATAAGGCCTGCAGGGTCTCCCGTTTTGGGGTCTGACAGCCTCTCCATGCTAAGGTGGGCGGGGGATTCCTTCATCGTCGACTCCGGCGGATATAGGACGGTCATCGCAGGATACCACTGGTTCCAGGACTGGGGGCGGGACACGATGATCAGTCTGCCAGGCCTCACATTGGTCTCCGGGCGTTTGGGCGATGCTAGAGCCATACTTGCGCGTTTCATAGACAACATAAGAGATGGGAGGATTCCAACCAGGTTCGAGGGCGGGACACCCAAGTATTATGGTTACGACGGCACCCTGTGGATGATAGACCGCGTGAAAGAATACACACGATATGCCGGAGTGGAGGAGGCTTTGAAGCTGGTGGCTCCCAGATGGGACAAGATAACGTCGGTGATCGACTTCTATTCTGGCTTGTCTGAGGACGGGCTTATAAGCCACAGAAGCGGCACGTGGATGGACACCCTCCCCAGGGATGACGCGGTTGAGATCCAGTGCCTGTGGTACAATGCGCTCAACGTCGTTGAAGGGCTGTCAGTCCTAGTTAACCATCCGGTGGACTATTCACGGCAGATCTCCGACTTCGAGTCCTCGTTCATGGACGCATACTGGAACGGACAGTACCTGGATGACTGCAGGGGAGACGGTTCGCTGAGGCCGAACCAGGTCATCGGAGTCTCCCTCGACTATTCTCCAGTCCCAGACCGGGAGGCGTCACAGCTGATGAAGGTCGTGGAGGAGGAGCTGCTCACACCCTGCGGGCTAAGGACGCTAGCGTCATCTGACACCCGCTACTGTCCAAGATATGTTGGCGGCGTTGATGAGCGCGCCAGGGCATACCATAACGGCACAGTATGGCCTTGGCTCATCGGCCCCTACGTCCGGGCTGCTGTCAAGCTGGGCGGTGACGCCGGCAGGGAACATGCCCAAGAGATACTTCAACCCCTCATAAACAGGGTCTCAGAGTCTTCCATAGGGTCTTTGAACGAGATATACGATGCTGAAGACCCGTACAGCCCCCGTGGGGCGGTAAGCCAGGCGTGGAGCGTCGCCGAAGTGCTGAGGGCGTACTCTGAGGACGTAGCTGGTGAAAGGCCTCGTTAAGCTTAAATACAGGCCATCATATATCTCTCTTATGAAAAAATCAGCTTTATTCCTTGTGGTGGGTCTAGTACTGTTGAGCGGATGCCTGTGCGGGACACCCGGTGACCGGGAAGCCGACACCACGTCCGCTACGCAGCAGATAGTCTGCAACAGACCCTACATCAGGGTTGGCGGCAGCTGCTGCCTTGACAGGAACAATAACATGGTATGCGACAGCGACGAGCAGGAGACTGCTGCGTCAACCACATTGCAGCCCCGCTCAACGACGACATTACAGTCCTCGGATTCGATGTCTACGTCCCCGGATGCTCTGTGCAATAGCGACGGCGACTGCGGAGGACCTGACGAGATAGTGGTCTGCAACGGCGACAACGTCGTTAAGCTCACGGTAACCTACAGGTGCGTATACCCCGGTTCGCCGAAGGCGGAGTGCATGGGTTCAACGGAGGCTACCACATTGGACACCTGCGACGCCGACGAGACATGCTACTATGGCGTCTGCGTTGAAGACGAGGATGCAGAAGACTATCCGACCACAACCGTCGCTCCCTCGGCTCCGACCACCACGGTTGCCCCGACGACCACCACCGTCGCGGCAGCTCCGACCACAACATTGGCTGGGGCCACGACAACCACCACGTTGGCTGCGGCGACGACAACCACGGTTCTTCCTGGGGCTACCACGACCACTATGGGATTGGCCCTCCCATGCGATTCGATTATGTCCTGGAGCAGCATGCAGTGCGTTATCAGGTCCTGCCCGCCAGGCCAGACTTGCGTCTTCATGCCCAACATAAACCCGATGCTTCCGGGCTCGTGCTCGTGCAAGACGCTGATGACGACCACAACGACCCTGCCTTCCATGCCCTCTATGCCCTGCAGCGGATTTCCGGCTTTCAGCTCCGGAGCCTGCGCGATGAGGTCCTGTCCGATCGGCATGGCATGCGTTTACTCTCCGCCTTCCGGGATGGGGCTGTGGGGTTCGTGCAGCTGCGAGCCCTCGCTGGTGATAGCGACCTCGACCACATTGCCGGTCATGCCCAAGCTGTGCTCGACCCTCTCGGCAGGAGCGTGCAGCCTGGGTTCGTGCTCTCCCGGCCAGTCTTGCAAGACAAAGTATATTAGTGGGCTACCAATAGGGTGCGAGTGCAAGCCGGATTCCACGACCACCACGACGTTGATGGGCGTGGGCGGTCTAGGGCCTCTGGTGACGGTGTACATACCAACTACCACCACCCTTGCCACCTTGGGCAAGCAGTGTGGTCTCATGTCATCTAGCAAGTGCTCCCTTGGAATATGCGACGCCGGCGAGGCGTGCTTGATAAAGTATGTGGGGGGCGTACCCGCGGGTTGCTCGTGCAAGAGCGTCACGACAACGACTATGTGGACGTACTCTCCCATGATCACGGTTGTCATGCCTGGAGGTCTGGTGTCGACCACCACGACCCAGAGCATGTACGCGCCGGTCACCCTCCACGGGGCGATACTAACGCCCACGACAATAAGGTTGAAAGACCCCATGATTGACGAGCCGCTGCCGAGGATATGATCGGAAGATGGACGAGGAGAATGTGGGCATCCGACTGGACTATCTGATGAACGTGATAGACGCGTTGAGGTCTGACTCGGAGTTGGAGTCGCTTCTCGGCTCCCCGGTCGAGAAGCACCTTGCCCTGGTATACAAGGACAACGACCTGAAGATATTCACCCTCACACCCTATGGTGAGGAGGAGAGGCAGCATAGCGAGGAGGATAAGGCGAGGGTTCGTGAGATATGCGGGGCAGCCCTGTCCGCCGCATTGAAGGGTGGCGCCGATGACATCCACACCTCCTAGTCCAGCCGTTCCTGGGCCTTCAGGTACCAGAGCACCACCAGCAGGGGCATAAGGTACTTGTCCCAGGCGTGATTGGACTTCATCACGATCCCGGCGTTGAATGCGACGAATAGCATGGGCAGCGTGCTCGTCTTCGAAATTCTTATGGAGGCCGTCAGAGCAAGGACATAGAAAACCGCCGTTTTTGCCACCCCCCCATACGTGGCACTTCCGAATGCCATCCGTGCAGCCCTGTCAAGGTATCCCATCTCCCTGACGGGATAGTCTATGTTGTCCATTGGAGGGAAAGCCAAGAACAAAACCGCGAGAGCCAGGGCCAGACGAGTGTTCCCCCATGTTATCAAACCCTTCATCTCACGCATTTTCCTGAACAATATGGTCTCTGCCAGCGCAAAATAGAACCCCAGGCATGTCAGGAAGTAGAGGGCATACTGTGGTCGGAGATTCTGGGACCAGAGAGCTTCAGCGACATGGGATTCAACCCCGCTGTCTGAAACACTGAACAGGCATATGAAGGGTATTATGGACAGGGCGGCCAGGGAGGGGGCGAGCCAGGCGGAGTTAACTGTGAAACCCCCCCTGTATGACCTCAAAAGCTCATATGCCGCTATTGCTAGGGGGAATGCTATCGTCATCTGCCGCGTGTAAACGGCTGCGACAAAGCACAGGCCGCTTAGAACATGCCTTTTTCTCATGTGGGCGGCAACACCCGCCAAGACAAGGAAAGACGCTATCGGGTCCGTGTATAGGTGCAGTGAAGTTCCTATGAAATAGGGGAACAGCATCAGCCCGGCTGCCGCAAGATAGGGTTTCCCCCCCTCTGACTTCCCGGTCAGGCCGATGGCCAGCACGATCACTAGTGACAGTGTGAGGTTCAGAAGTCGGCCTGCGAACAGCCCATCCCCTCCGATCTGGTCCGCCACCCCGAAGACCCAGAACGGGACAGGCCCCGGGTATTGGAGGCTCTTGCCGGAGTTGTAGCTTCTTAGGGCCGTCCATGAGGGTATGATGCCGTCTGTGAACTTCTGTGTGGTCTCCCAGAAGAACCGCTCGTCCTTCCTCGCTTCGAATTGCAGGAAGTCGAAGGGCACTAGGACCATCAGGTAGGCTGCGACAACGGCTGCTGTGAAGGCTTGCCTGGAATCCACCTTACTATAATGCAGGTAGGCATATTTATTTCCTACCTGCCCATTTTTTTAACATGGTAAGGCATATTGCCGGGATAAGATTGGACTATCTGATGAAGATAATGTATGATGTCAGGTCCAGCCGTGAGCTGGAGTCGATCGTCGGCTCGCCCATCGAGAAGCACCTGGTGTTCCTCGTTGATGCCGACGGGAACTTCAGGATAAACGCGCTGACACCGCATGGTGAGCCGGAAAATCGCCTATCCGAAGAGGACACTGCCAGGGCGACGGAGATAGTGACGGGGATAGTTAAGGCCAACTATCCTGGCACGGAGAACCTGCCGGAGGTGAGATAGATGGGAGAACAATTGGAGCACCCGACTGAGAGCCTGGGCGCTGAGACGATGAGGACAATGTTCGTCGGCGGAATGATAGGCGCCTGCCTAGGGTGCTTCTGACCTTACACTGGCCGACGGGATATCCTAGCCTTTCTTCAGCGCGAGGTCATGGGCTTTCACGTAGTTCTCGACGAGGAACTTCCAGTCTGCGAGGCTTGCCAGCTCCTTGGCGTTCAACCTCCTTTTGGTCAGTTCCTTCCGCTCCATGTTCACCAGCTCGTGCAGCTTCTTGTACAGTTCGTTCACTATCTTCTGGTATTCGACGCCGTCCACCTTCATCACGTGTATGCCCTCGCCCTTGCCCTCTATGAACTGGCCGAAACCAGCCAGGTCGGTGGTTACCGCAAGGGTGCCCTGTGCTGCGGTCTCTAGGGGCGTGTAGCCCCACGGCTCGTAGAAGGAGGGGAACACTCCCATGTCACAGGTAAGTGTGGCCTGGTTGTATTCCAGGGCTATGAGCCTGTCCGCGGATGAGAGATATGCTGGGTAGAATATTACCTTGACCCGGTCTTCCTCCCGGTTCAACAGCTCGTTCCTCTTCAATGCCTGTATTATGGTGTCATGCTCCTGTGGGTAGCTCAGCTCGAACGCGCACAGCGGCGGGGTGCCCCCCCTCTTCTCTATGAAGTGGGCGGTTAGCTTCCTCGCCTGCTTAATGAAATCGTCGTTCAGAACGTCCTCGGGCGGCTCCCCCTTCGTTATGGATTCGATGATGTTGTCCCTTATCTCAGGGAGCATCGCCTCCACCTGGTCGTGTATCTCCTCGTACAATGCCTTGTTCTTCAGGACCTGCACGTCCTCGCCGCGCAGTCCGCTGGGCACGAATATGAAGGCCACAACCTGTGTTTTTCCCTTTTCGCTCTTCAATTTCTTGTTGAGCTTACCAAGGGCGTCCACGTACACGTCCACGCCCTTGTTGTGGAACTCGTACCTCCCGGATATGAACATGGACCTTATGTTGTAGAAGTCGACGTAATAGTATCTGTTGAAGTATGATATCAGGAAGTCACGCATGTGGTTCCTGTACTTCCTGCGCAAAACAGACAGCTCCTCGGACTCGGGGAACTTGCTCGTGTCCAAACCGTTGAACAACAGCACGTCCGGCTTCTTCCCGAGTATGTATGATGCCTCCCTGCCTGTTATCTCGCTCACGGTGGTGAAGACGTCCGCGTTGTTGGCGCAGGCCACCTCGGTGGTGTGCTTGTCCTCGCACCCGTGCTTCCTGGCCAAGTCGATGGATGCGCTCTCCCCCTTTGCCAGCCCTTCCGCGACCATCTTGTACAGGTCGCCTCCGCCTCCGCTTATGCTCCGGCCCAGCATCGTGGCGTGGGTCGTGAAGACGGTCTTCACAGGTATGCCGTTCTTTTGTATGTGCAATAGGCCGAACCCTGACATCCACTCGTGGAAGTGGGCCACGATCTTCTTTCCCGCGTATGGCTTCTCCTTTACCAGCTCCTCCAGCAGCCTGCCGCTCGCATGCGACCATATGAGCGGGTCGTTGAACCAGCTGTCGGATTTCAGTGAGTCGATCTTGTAGGTCTCCCACAGCGACTTCTTCAGCTCGTTGACGTCCGCCTTGTATTCTTTAACGTCCAATAGTATCGCCTTGGGGCTTCCGGCTATCAGCCACGTTCCATAATGGCATCTGATCCCTTCGCTCTCAAGGTGCTTGAACGCGTTGGCCAGGCCCGCCGGCGGCTGGCTTTCATCGAACTCGATACGTGCCTTCCCCGGTTCGTAGTATCCTACGGCGCAGTATTTCTCCCCGTACTGCTCTACCATACGCGCGGCTTTGGACTTGATTACGGTGTATATCCCGCCTACCTTGTTGCATACCTCGTATGACAGCTCGAAGATGAACTCAGCGTCCCTCATAAGTAATAGATTACCTGGGTTAATTTATAAACCCACCGCGGGCGCTATTTCTCTGTCCCCATGCTCCTCAGGTCTCTCATGTCATCCCTGACCTCTGCGAACTTCATGGTCTCCTCGATCAGACGTTCTTCGCTGTACATGCCAGCTGACTCCAGCCTCTTTTTTATCTGCTCTATCTCTGCAGCGGATATGAGGAGGCTGTCCATCGGCTTGTTGTCTATGAGGGCTTGCACCTGCACTTCCACCATGTTCTCCTCCAGTGGCGATAGCCCGGCCTCGGTGTCGTCGAGGTAGAATTCGGTGTTTGGGTGGGGGTTCGGCTTTCTGCTGTCCCATAGGACCCGCGCTTCGACCAGCTTCTTCCTTGCTTCCCCGAGGACTGCCTTCCTGGCTGCGCTGCCCTCCAGGCCGGAAGCTGCTTTCGCCTCCTCGTCTGGAAGTAGAACACGATACCTGCTCCGTTCCGTGGTCTTGGGCTGGTATGTCCCTGTTATGCCGACGTCCCTCCCTGTTTCAACGGTATCAAGCAGCATTCCCGCGTTCACCTGCCTCACGGGGCCCGGCGCCTCTCCAGTCACGTTCCTGCGCACGAGCGTTCTGTCAGTTGTCGAACCCATAATCTTATATTTTATGTCTCAGATATTATATACGGTGGTTTATGATGGAAGACGATTTTCCGAGGAAGCGCGGGAGGAGGTTCTTCGACGGTTTCTTCGACGATGACCTCTTTGGCATGGATTTCAGGAGGATACACGAGCAGATGGACAAGCTGATGCGCGACGCGTTCAAGGACTTTGAGAACGTGGATGTGGAGCCTGGGAAGAGCTACGTTTACGGGTTCACCATGAGGACCGGACCCGATGGGAAGCCCCATGTGGAGGAGTTCGGGAACGTTCCCCGGCCGGGCGTAGAGCCTATTTCAGGCGGGCGTGAGCCTTTGGTGGACGTCATCGACGGGAAGGAGCAGGTCTCGGTCATAGCTGAGCTCCCCGGCGTGGACAAGAAGGACATCGACTTGAACGCCGGAGAACGCACCCTGTCCATCAAGGTCGACACCGAGGGTAGGAAATACCATAAGGAGCTTAAGCTGCCCGCCGATGTGGACCCGGATTCGGTGAAGGCGACCTACAAGAACGGCATACTCGACGTTAAGCTGAAGCGCCGGGAGAAGAAAGAGGAGCCTAAGAAGAAGGTCAGGATAGAATAAGTTTTAGCTGGGCTGCGGGGATATCTATGCTTTTTCCTTGTTTTTCAGCCCTCTCTCAACCATCTCCCTGACAGATTTCAGGCCGTGCTCGTCCTGGCAGTTCCATGCGCACCCGAGCCTCTGCTGGATCGGCACTGCGTTCATCGTCTGGGCTTTGTCCGGGTCTTGTATCCCTCTCGAGTAGAACGCCACTTTGGTCTCTGCTGGCAGGTTGAGTTGTCCTCCTTTTCCCCCTAGCAGGTCAAGGTCCAATACCAGCACGTCTGGCACTGCGTTCGTCTGACCTCCAAGGACGTTTTTGATGACGGCGTCAGTCTGGAATATGCTCACTTCCGCGTCTAAGGGCCCGCCGTACTTACCCTCCGGGTCTCTTAAAATCTTGGCGAAGTCGGCTTGAGCGGGGAACTTCTCCTGGACGGCTTCCACTATCACATATTGCTTTCCACCTCCCAGGTCCTGCATCGGGCGTGTGAGCGTAGCGGTAGCTCCTTCGGCCACGACGGGAGTCACAGTCTTGGTTGTCATGTATTGTACTGGGATTCCCAGGTTAATAAGAAAAATAAAATCACAAATAATTCTAATATTTAATTAATTATTGATAGGAAAGTCAAAATAATTCATAATATCTATTTCAGTTTCCTGGCTACCGTAAGGAAACCGGTGTGCCCTAGCATCCTGGTGTCGGGTCTCATGGTGTCCGCCTTCCAATGGCGGAGTATGCACTCGAACGTCTCATGCATGTAGCCTTCCAAGACGTCGGCCAGCTGCCTGCTCTGGTTGATGCTGGGACTGTACGAGACGAGCCTGCCCCCCACCCTCAACGACCCTTCAAGATGGGGCACCACACGCCACGGCTCGGTGAGGTCGAGCAACACGGCGTCAAGGCCTTCCTCTCCTATTCCATCGTACAGGTCGCCTATGCGGGAATCGACGTTCCCGATGCCGAACCGTTCGAAGTTCTCCCTCGCTACCCTGGCATGGTCCTCCCGGACCTCATAGGTTATCACATCCGCTGGGCGGACTATATGGGCCAGGTACATAGTCAGCAAGCCGCTGCCAGTCCCGGCCTCCAACACGCGAGACCCGCTCTCCAAACCCGCGTAGCCGGATATCAAGCCCATGTCCTTCAACGTCATCGCCTGAGGCCCACGCTTGGCCTTGGATATGAAGTCGAGGATGTCAGGCTCCAAGACGTTGAACTTCCTCCCCTTGTTGCTCTCCACCAAACCACCTACACCCGCCTTC
The DNA here is from genome assembly GCA_014727915.1 of Candidatus Altarchaeales archaeon. Lineage (GTDB taxonomy): Archaea > Altiarchaeota > Altiarchaeia > IMC4 > SCGC-AAA252-I15 > WJMO01. The sequence goes on from WJMO01000009.1 coordinate 146,405, forward strand.
TCGATGTCTTTGGCGCGTATCATCCCATAGTTGCAGTGGAGGTCCTTGCCTTCCCCCAACAGGTACTTCCTCCCCTTCTCGTCTATCAGCAGCTTCATCTCCTGGACAATAGATAGTACATCACCATTAAAGAGAGGCCGATCACCGCTGCCGCCACCGCCGATCCCCGGTCGGTGCCGAACACGACCGGTATCGGCCCGATGAACAATACACCCCCTCCTTTTACGCTGGCGTCACCTCCCTTCAACGCTGAAACCACCACCCCAGCTGCCACCAGCATGAACCCTGCCAGGATGACCGCCAATCCAACGCCTATCAGCCTGTCCATCTCCCCTTATTATATCTAATACAATAATTTATACGATGAAGTGGTGGGCACTAATATTCTGCGCATTACTCCTGGCGGAAGCCTCGTCGGCTGCGACCACCTCCGCATACCAGGAAAGCTTCGAGGTAACGCTCGAACAGGACCTCCGAGGGGAGGTGCTCTATGTTAAAGCCGTCGACCTGGATGAGGACGGAGAGAGGGAGATCCTGACCAACAGCCTGTTCATCACCAACTACGGCAAGAGCGGGACGGTATACGCGCTATACAGGGACGGCAGCGAGCGCTGGAAGTACTTCGCAGGACTGCTGGAGAACTCATACACCACCGACAACGGCTACACGATAGTCGGGGCAGGCCCCTACGCCGAGTATGTGGGCCCCTCAGGGGCGAACATCTGGAAGAGGGGCACACGGACCTCCCAGATGCAGAGGATATACTCTCAGACAGTCTATGCTGCAGACCTCAACAGCGACGGGAAGGATGACGCCGTGATAGGCACGAACCTGGGGATGAAGGGTAGCTTCGTGCATGTGAAGGACAGCGGCGGCGACGAGCTGTCGAGGATAGCCTTCAAGTCATTGAACGCCCCCAATGTCCTCCACTCCACTGACTTGAACGGGGATGGGAATCATGAGATCATCGTGGGCACTGTTAAGTACGCGCCCGACACCACTGCCGGCACCTACAACCCGGTCTACAACCGCCAGGCCACACTTGAGGTCTACGACCTGGACGGGGAACTGAAGTGGGAGGACCTGTTCGACGGCGCGGTAACGTCACTGACTTCATGTGACCTGGACGGTGACGGCCTGACCGAAGTGGTCGCCGGCGGCACCAACTCTGTGGTGGCATACACGCCAACCGGGCAGAGGCTCTGGACCGCTGACGCGGCGGGGCAGGTTAACGCGTTGGACTGCGGAGACATTGACGGTGACGGGACATTGGACGTTGCTGTAGGAGCCAACAGGGCCTATATGATCAAGAACGGCGGCGAACACTTGTGGAGCTACAACTCAGGGGACGTGAGCTCGATAGACATAGTGGACCTTGGATCGGACGGTAAGCCCGAGGTCCTGGTGGCTTCGAGCACGCTGAGGATACTGGACAGCATCGGCAAGATACTCTACAAGTCCGACAGCTTCAACAACATAAACCACATGGACGCTGGGGACTTGGACGGTGACGGCTTCCTCGAGGTTGTGCTCGCCTGCAGGGACAGCAACGTCCGCGTGGTAAGCACGAGAAGGTATTCTGAGGAGGTTTCCGCAGACCATTTCTACTCAATGGCCGAGCGTGAGTACACCAGAGGCGACTATAACCTGACCGCATACTACGCCAAGCGCGCGGAGGAGATATATGACTCGCTTGGCAAGAACATGGACGTTGTGAAGGCTCAGAGCCTTTATGACAAGGCCACAGGATATTCCAGCGGCGACCATTACCTCAACATCACCCGCTATTACTTTGACAATGGGGACTATGGGGAGGCGGTCGTTTACGCGGATAAGGCGTTGGAGGAATACCGGAAGCTCACCGACCTGCGGAAGCTGAACGAGGTCAACGAGATCAAGAAGAAGGCGGAGCTCATACCCAACGCGGAGTCGAACCTGAACCTATCCAGGAAGTACTTCGGAGAGCGGGACTGGGTTAACGCTTCAAGCTATGCTTCAAAGGCGCAGAGTGCATACTCCTACCTTGGCGACGGGGACTTGGAGGCGCAGGCAGAGTCCATACTGGCGACCTCCAACCTTTACCTGGAATACTACCAGCACCTCGATGCTGCGTATAACTACTCCGAATACAACGACTACGGGAACGCCAGCCAACAACTGCAGATGGCTGATGAGATATACCTGAAGCTTAACGACACTGCAATAAGGCCCCAGTATGAGAACGTCAGCGGAAGGGTGTCCGCGATAAAACGCGACGAGGAGGTCCTAGTATATGGCGGCTTGGGGGTCGTGGCCCTCTTGGCCATACTGTTGATCCTGGCGGTCGCCCTGTTCGCGGCTTACTTCTTCCAAAAGGGGGGGTTGGCCGCGGTAGCTTCGGCGTTGGAGGATTATGGTTTGTGGTTCACGGAGGTGGGTGTCTGGATGAAGGATTCTGTCTCGCACAGGCCCAGGATGGAGGGGAGACCCGATAGGGAAGGGCATAAGGGCGGCCTTCGGGGTTTGGGCGGCGGCAGCGGAGAGAGCATAGGGGACGGATTCAGAAGATAAAAAAAAATATACTTTGGTGAATGGCTATGGCTGAGAAAAAACAGGGGAAGAGACCTGATAAAACGGAAAAACAGGGTGAAGGGCCTGATAAAAAGGATTTGAAGGGTAGGTTGGATGCTGTGAACCGGGAGCTTGCCGAGATCGAGAAGCAGTTGAAGGAGGACACTAAGTCCGTCATGTTCGAGGGGGAAGATGGAACCTCAGACTCGAAGCTCGTTCACATGAGCGAGCATGCGAAGGAGGACATGAGATCTTACTACCGTAGGATGGTGCTGCGTTGCATGAACTGCAGCGGCAGCTTCGACCACGAGCTAGTTGTGGATCCCATAGAGCATGAGATAAGGTGTCCTGCTTGCAATGAGTCGCACATACTGACGCTTAAGCCGACGTCCAGGCTTTTCATGGTCCATTCGAAGTCGGTTGACGTCCTGGACAGCGAGGAATAGCGGCTCTCAAACCCAGTATCCTGGAGGTATTTATTGGCCGGTTATAATATCTTTCCTATCATGGAATACGTCGACTTTGAGAGGAAAGTCTTTGACATCTCAGGAGAGAGGATGCCCAAGGGCGCCTGGTGGTGGTGGTTTTGGCTGTTCTTCTTCGACAACCCGGATGACCCTTCCCGGCCCCGGCAGCTGATGATACTCTGGTCCACTAAGAACGTGAAGGACATAGTCTGCAATGATGTCAACCTGAAGCTCAGCCCAGGATGTGACCGGAGCAGGATGCCTGGCGCGGTCGCGGCGTGGTATTATGACGGCAGTGAGATGCACCACAACTACTTGCTCGAGAACTGCGACATCCTCGTCTCGAAAGGGTCGGTTTCCTCAGATTCCGAGGTCCCGGCGGTTTTCTCCGTTGACGGTATGAGGTCAGAGGTGGTGGTGGGAGACCATATGCGTTTCATATCGGAGGCCAGCAACGATCACGAGTTCATGAAGCCCATCTACGTGGCAGATGATGTGGTCGGTGACATAGGGTATTCCATACTTAAGCTGAACCGACTGGAGCTGTCGGGCGAGGTTGATGGGAGGGCGACAAGGGGCACTTCATACTTTCAGAGGGTGTTCGTGAACTCCCCGGTCCCGCCATGGTATTGGGCGGTGGTCCACTTCGAGAACGGGGCGGTACTGACATACTATAACCCGCACTTCCACTTGACTTCCATACGGGAGGACATATCCTACTATGACGGGGAGCGACTTCACAGGTTCAAGTCCGCTGACATAAGCAGGTCCGGCGATGATCTTCCGTCTTTCACCGTCTCCGGGGAGAACAGGGACGCTACCATACGATTGACCGTTGACGCCTACTCGCATTCCTCTTGGACGTTCAAGAAGAAGACCCTTGGCTTGGTTCCCAACAAGCTCGTCTACAACGAATACCCGATCGTCGTCTCGGATTTCACATTCAAGGACAAGTCATCCGGGGAGGTGACCACCCTGGAAGATCTAGGATCTTCCGTGGGGAATGCCGAGCACACCACCGGATTCCTCCTTTAATATCCTCGTAACTCCTATTTTCTATCATGGGCAAGACAGTCCACCGTTCCGGCCTGCCTAAGACTCCGAGGCAGGAGGTCGATGATTCCCTGGCTCCTAACATGATAAAAAGGCTGTCTGACGCCGGCGTCAGGGAGCTGTCAGACGATCCTTTGCCCAGCGAACTTGGCGTTAAGAGCGTCCTATACAAGGTCGCTGACACGTATGGCAGGCCGGGTTTCTCCGACTCAGTCTCCGACGGTTTATATGGGCTGATCGACGGCCTGAAGTCCAAGGGGCAGCTGACCCTGGGAAAATTCAACCGCATGGTGGGGATGGCATGCGACGGCGCATCTCCGGAGCAGCTGCGTAACCGCCTGAAAAACCTTAGGTCTGCGGTCTCGGCATCTGGGGCGGAGACGGCCATGCAACTCATGCGTTCGGACAGGATGGGAGACGCATCATATGTCAGGGGATTTAACTCGCTCATGGCGTCGGTTGCCAGGAACTTCAGCAGGAGAGGCGTTGAACTGGAAGGTGACATGCTGGATGCCGTCGGTGTATCGGTTGCCCGGCTGGCTGGCCGGGTTCCAGCCTCAAACCAGCCTCAGGACTCGCTGGGCGACCCGGTCTACGGTGTCATACACTCTCTAGCCCAGGCCGGGCAATTGGGTGTCGGAACCTTCACAGAGTCTGTTAAAGCCGCGTTCTCACAGACTGGCCGGGAGCGGGACGCCCTTCTCGTCATGAAAAAGACCATCATGGACTTATCAGCCGCCGATAGGCCGTTGACATCCGTTAACCTGTCCCGTCCATTGCCTGTGCTGCTTGCTGAACGGGATGAGAGGCGAAGGGAGGCGGCCCTGAACACCAAAGATCTTGAATTCAGAAGGAGCAAGCTAGGACCCTGGAGGAAGGCGGTCGCAGGCCGGTCGGGCAGGGCTGTGGTGTGTGGAGAGGACTTTGCTGATGTCCAAGAGAGGGTACTCTCCGACCCCAACGCCAGGACTGCATACGCCCTCGCGGATGTGATGCTGGACACATCTCAGCAGGTGGAGCAGACGAGCTCAGGAGACTACGGCGGCTACATATCCCACGTGCTTGGCGAGACCGTCAACTACAGGGCCCGCCCGGACTGGCTTGAGATAAGGACCCGGCGCGTCCGCGAGCTCTTCGACCAGGACGATCCAGAGCGTGAAATGCTCGTGCTGGCAAGGGCTCTTTCTGCCATCAGAGGCGAGCGTTACGGGGCTAATGCCCGTTTTGAAGAGGGTTCCACAGTGCCCTTCAATTACGTTCTGGGAGGCGACGCCGCTGCGTCTTTTGTCCCTCAGCTACGGCGGGCGGCTGTCGAGTGCGCCGGCTCAAAGAGGGAGTTCGACAATGTCAAGATCCTGGTCGGGGCTGATGAGGCACTTCAGGAGCGGCTTGCCGAGCGCCGCCGTCAAAAGTCTTTATAAGCAGTTAAAACTATATTCTTATCGTGTGTGGTGATCTAATTGGCCGCTAATGTCTTCACAGTGTTCCTAATGCTCGGATTCTTCTGCTTCGGGATGCTGGTGGGCGCTTTCAGCAACCGAAAGGGATGGTTCCTGATGATATCGGGGGCCTTCATCCTAATACTCATAATAATCGGGCAGATAGGCTTCATAATAATGTTCTTCTTGGGCATACTGGTCAGCTACATAATACTGGACTACATGATAAAAGTCCACAGGCGAAGGCAGAAGCGCAAGATAATCAGGATCTAAACGGTCTCCTCCCTTATCCACTCCTCGTATCCTCTGTTCGCCTCAGCGTCTATCCTCATGATGCATGGGGTCTCATAGGGGTGGATCCTGAGGACTTCTTCCTTTACTTTCTCCCAGTTCTCCCGTCGGGTCTTGACGATGGCAACAACTTCGCTGCCCTCCTCCACCTTCCCCCTCCACCAGTACATGGACTCTATCGGCATGAGATTGGCGCAGGCTATGAGCCTCTTCCCCAGCAGGTGCGAGGCTACCTTCTTGGCTGCTTCCATGTCCTGGTTGGTGATGTATGCTATGATGAAGGACATGTGTGAATATGGTCTTTCAACCTTTATAATCGCATAGCATCTCTAGGCAGCAGGTTTCACATTCCGGCCGGGTCTTGCAGGTTGTCTTCCCGTGTTCGACGATCAGCGCATGGTATTCGTTGTACAGTCGGGGGTCCTCTTCAAGGGCAGACTCGAAGAGCAGCTTTATCTCTTCATAGCTTTCACCCCCCTCCAACAATCCCATCCGTGTGAATATCCTCCGGGTGTAGGCGTCAACCACGAAAGAGGGCTTTCCTAGGGCGTATAGGAGTATGGAATCGGAGGTCTCGGGTCCGATCCCCCAGACGCCGAGCAGCTTCTCCCTGAGATCTTCAGTATCCGCGTCAAGCATGTCATCGACCTGACCCCCGTATTCTACTTCCACGAATCTTGCGAACTCCTTCAGCTTCCTCGCCTTCACATTGTAATATAGGGAGGGTCTTATCAGCTCTGCGAGCTTGCTCTCGTCTGTTGTGGAGATCCGCCTCACATCCACCAGGCCGCGTTCCTTAAGGTTTCCGATGGCTTTTTCGACGTTGGTCCAGCTCGTGGACTGCGTCAGTATGGCTCCGATGCAGACTTCAACGGCTGTGTCCCCCGGCCACCAGTTCTGCGGCCCGTACTCCCCGTATAGGAGCTCATAAACCCGCTTAACCCCTCCTCTTCTTCTTTTGCTGTTCATGTTGGGCGTGTATCTTCTCCTCTACGGACGTGACGAACGAGAACTCATACCTGCTCAGTGTCTCCTCATGCTCGACCTTCAGCAACTCCTCGATGTGCTTCTCCTTCAGTTTTTCCAGCCTGTGCATGTCCTTCAGATACCCTTCCACGATGTCCGATACCACGACCCCCGAGAGCATCCTCGGGACTATCACATAGTCGGCTCCGTAATCATATAACTCTAGAGCCTGCCTTATGTTGTCTGCTGTCACGATGACCGGGGTGTCCCTATTCTTGAACTTGGACTCGCTTATCAGGAGCATGTTGTCCTCCTCATCGGCCACGGTCGAGATGATCAGGTCCGCTTTCTTGAGGTGCAGCTTTTCCAGAACATCGATGTCTCCTATGTCCCCGTATATGCAGGGTAGGCCCTCCTTCAAGAGGACCTTGACCCTCTCCGGGTTGAAGTCCACTATTATGAACTCTCTGCCGGCCTTCTCCAGGGTCTTGGCTATGCTGTACCCCATCCTATGGCACCCGCATATCACGGTGTGGGTGTCCTTGGGCTCGTCTATCGTATGGTGGAGGGCCTTGTCGATGTTGGAGAACCTTTCGAACACCAGCAGCCTCTCGGATATGAGGTTGTAGAGCTGCTTGTCGTATTTGATCGTGTAGGAAGTCACGGTTATGCTGATCATGGCTATGAACGCGATTATGGAGAACACCTCATTGGATATGTGCCCTTCATAGAGTCCCTGCATGGCTATTATAAGGGAGAACTCGCTGATCTGCAGTAGCGAGATGCCTGTCAGGAAAGACACCCTCCGCCCGTATCCTCCAAGGGATGTCATGAATATTATCAGCAGCGGCTTCAGCACGACTACAAGTATGAGGAAAAGGATTGCGGGGACTATGATGGTGGCCATGTCGCTTATCCATATCTCCATCCCCAGTGACACGAAGAATATGATGGAGAAGAAGTCGCGGAGGCTCCTTACCTTCCCCACGATCTCCAGGTTGTAGGGGAAGGTCGCCAAAGCCATCCCAGCTATGAACGCGCCGATGGGGTATGAGAGCCCTGCTTCGAAGCTCATATAAGAGAATACGAAGAATATGGACAGCGCGGTAAGGAACATCAGCTCATGTGATTTTGAGATGAGCTTGAAAACGGTGGGTATCACGTACTTGCTCATCACGACAGCGATGGAGAACAACCCGATACCCAGAACCACCGATGTCGCTATCGTGACGGATGACAGGTCGTTCAACGTGTTTAGAATGGACAATGCGATTATGGCCATCACGTCCTGCATGAGCAGAACACCCAATATTATCCTCCCATGCAGTGTCTCCAGCTCCTTCTTGTCGGAGAGTATCTTTATGACGACCATGGTGCTGGAGAAGGACAGCGCCAACCCGATGTAGATGGCTTCCTTGTTGGTGAAACCGATATTATACGCTATGAATGCTCCCAGCCCGAAGATGACCATCCCGTTTATCACGGCAGTGGTTGAGGCTGCGATACCCACGTCCCTCAGCCGCCTTAGATCCAGCTCCAAACCGACTATGAAAAGCAGGAATGCTATTCCCAGCTCGGAAAGGTTCCTTATGGCCTCGTGGTTGGTTATCAAACCCATCCCCACAGGGCCTATGAGCACTCCCGCGATAACGTAGGCGGGTATCATCGGCTGTCTGATGATCTTCGCCACGTGCGCTATCAGGGTCGCGAAGACGATTATCAAACCGATGTCAGAGAGTATCATGTCCTGGATCATTCGAACAACCTTCTGTCCCCGATGACGATGTCGTCATCCCTTAAATGATTTGGCATATCCTCTATATATCCATACCAATAGACGACCATCCCCTTCCCGAAGAGCTTCACATAATGGCTCAACTGCTTGCCATAGTCCCTCTTGTACTCGCTCTCGTCGCCGAAGCTGGCTTTGCATTCCACCCAGTTCAGCCACTTCCCCTGCATCTTGAAAGGGCTCTCCAGGTTGAAGTCCGGGGTCTTGGTGTAGTTGCCCTTCTTGGCCTCCTGCTCGGTGATGTACTTAACCCTCCGCTGGTCCAGCCATTTCTTGACTATCCGCTCCACGTCCTTGCCCCTCTCGAACTGTATCCTCGTCCCCTCAGGCGAGTATATGAGCTCCTCCTCGATGGCCTCCTTCAGGTCTTTCTTAAGCCGCTCGTCGTTTATCCTGTCAGGGTCTCTGAGGTAGTTTTTGAACTGTTTCTTCGTGACTCCAGTGTGCTGCAGCATAAGCGACGCGGTCAGAACCGGCGGGAAGCTGTTCTCATGGGCTATCTGGAGGAATGACTTGCCGTGCATCCACTCCCCCAAAAGGCTGGGAGCCTTCTTCTTTATGGCATAGTAGTCTCGTTTGGTGCTTCGGACGGTCTTCTGCGTCAATATGACAAGCAGCAGCTCCTCGTCAAGCCCCTCCTCCTTAGCCAATCTTTTGATGTCCTGGGGGGACTTCAGTCCATTGTATATTCTTTGGTATTCGGTGGAGTACATTTTTCCGTGAGCCAACCCCACCCCAGAATCCTGGAATTTTCAATAATATTTAAGCGGTGTCCTTTATAACTAAATACAATGGTTGAAACGCCGGATTCCTACACTCCCTGGCTTATTAGGAAGTCTGAGCGTGAATTCATCGTTCTTGCCCTCACCTACCTGGATGAGATAACCGACCATGCGAACCTCCTGGCCGAGGAGGTAAAATGCGTCACCGGCGGGGACTTCAACGGCTGCACAGTGAGCCATGACCTGCTTAACAATAGGAGCAGGGAGGCTGTGAAGACCAGGCGCCAGCTGATACGAACACTCCAGAACGCGAGCATAACACCCGAGAACAGGGGATACCTGACTAGGATGGTCTTCTCGATAGGCGATATCTCCAGTTACATAGGCTCCGCGTCCGCTAGGCTTACCCTGAGGGAAGTGGCCTTTTCGGAGGATATGGCGAAGGGAGTAAAGGACATGATGGACAAGACCATGCTGATGATGTCCCTGCTTAAGGAGTCCATAAGGCTGCTGACGGAGGACCTTGAGGAATCCCTCGTAAAGACGAACGAGATCGAAGACCTGGAGGAGGACATAGACGATATAAGGCGCGGGTTGCTGAAGGAGATATTGAACGACCCCGCCTACACGGACCCGGCGGTGATCCAGGTCCTGGTGGAGATAATCGGCTCCGTGGAGACCATAAGCGACAAGGTCGCTGCGGCAGCCAACAACATCGAGGCCACCGCGTTGACTCACCTGCCTTAGAAGATGGAAATAACGAAGATAGATGTGGTGCTGGTATCTGTTCTCATATTGTTGATCGGCATTGAGTTCGTCGCACGCTCCAATGAGATGTTCCACATGCAGGTCATGATCGGCGTCGTGATCGGCTTCAGCCTGGGGTTCAAGCTGAGCGCCGTCCACGGCAGCACCGTATCGCGGGAGGCCATAAGGCTCGCTTCACAGAAGGTCGAGGAAGTATCCCACCTTGAGACCGAGAAATTCAGGACTGAACGCGGGCTTGGACTGGAGCTCGAGCGGAAGGACAAGCTGATAAGAACATTGCATGACAACCTGATGGACCGGGACGAGGAAGTCAGAGACCTCGTAGTCGAACTAGAAAAACTCAGAATAAAACTGAAAGAAACAGAATAGGATGGATTCTGGATCCTCCTCTAAGGGTGAATTTTATGCTGCCTTACTACAGTTTTTGTTCTTGGGTTTTGGTCTTGGATATGTTTACCTCAAGGAATACAAGAAATGGAGAAACTACTTGATAAGGATTTACGGTGCTGGTATTGTCTGGTTGGGTCTCATAGCCTTTTCAGGATACTATTCCCCATTCGAATCAGAAGCCTAGATGTTCAGAGTTCGCGTATGTCCGCTTTCATCTCCTTTATGTCCAGTAACGCCACGGTCCTGACGCCTGTGAGGTACCCGCAGGTCTCCCCCGGGTTGACGACCAGGGTGTTCTCCTCTAACGTCACTTCCGGGGTGTGGGTGTGGGCCGTGACGACAACGTCGTATTTGGCCGATTTCACTATGGAATCCAGTATGCTGGGGTTGTGCCCGTGGTATACTGCGATGTTGACTTCATCATATTGGAACTCCAGGAAATCCGACAGTTCAACGTCCAATTCCTCGAATTTCTTGTTGAGGTTGGCGAGGTCGCCTTCGTTGTTCCCGCATACCGCCCTTATCTCGCAGTCTATCTTCTTGAACGATTCCACGGTGAAGGGCGAGACTATGTCCCCCCCGTGTATGACCATGTCGACTCCGCTCTCCTTGAAGAACTCCAAAGCCTTCTCGATGGCTTCAATGTTGTCATGTGAGTCTGCCATTACGCCTATCATCTTATACTATTGAATTCCTGCCTTTAAAGGTTTAATATGACTCGTATTTGACGTCTTCCACGGTGATGTTGTAGTAGCACCTTCTCCTTGAGGCGATCGCAGCGTATGTTGTGTTGGCCAGGTCACTGAAGACTATGGTGTTTCTCATGTGCGTGGTGTACCTTGTTCCCGGGTCTATCCTCTCATCCCTGTTAACATATACCCTCTTTATCTCCCAGACCGAAGACTGGTTCAAACCTGTGAAGTTCGCCCTGACGCCAACGGAATATGATGTGTTGGTGGTGTTCCCATGGTACTGGTCTATTATGAACGGCTTCCTTCGAACGTCGATCCCTTGCCCGCACCAGTACCTTATCGTGTAATTGTAGCGGAGGTATCCCGTGTAGTCCGTCCCGTTGTTCTCCACCCTCACATTCGACTCTATCCTGGCCACTTCAGTGTCGTTCGACGGTATCGTGAGGTTGAAGTCTAGGTAGTTAGCCAGCGCAAGCTGCAACGACCCGTTCACGGTCACCTTCACGTCGAACACGGACACGTTTATGTCCGCGGTGTCGATGGTGCGTGGGTGCGGGTCCGCCCCGTCATCGTACCTGTCATCGTCGGTGTTCTCGTCCGTCGGGTCCGACCCAGAAACCCTGACCTCGTGGTAGTCTGATAGCCCGTCGCCGTCGGTGTCCCTCTTGGCGGCGTTAGTCCCGTAGTTGTCCTCCACCACGTCCGCGAGCCCGTCCCCGTCCGAGTCCTCCGACACGCAACGCTGGCCCACGCAATAGAACCCCTCCTCGCAACTCCTAACCTGGTGCGTGCTCCCGTTGCAGCATTCATAGTCCCTCGGGCAGGGTTCCCTGTTGCAGGTGTAGTTGACGCATTCGATGCCGTTTGGGCATTCCTTCCACTCGTACATCCCCAGCACACAGCATTCGTAGGGGCATGGGATGTCTGTGCATGTGAAGTTCACGCAGGCGAACCATCTCCCGCATTCTTTCACTAAGTACTCCACTCCATTGCAGCATTCGTAGGGGCATTCCTCCAAGGCCTTCACAGTGGAAGAGGTGGTGGTCGTGGGCTCGGCATTCACTCTCTTCTTTTTGGCAGGCTTTTCCTCTTTGATGCTCTTCTCCCCTATATCGTCCTGCTTCTCGGCGGCTGCCTGGTTGTCCTTCTCCATCTGCTCTCTGAGGTATTCCTTGATGAACTCGTCCTCTGCGTCTATTATCTCCTGCTCCTCTTGGTCGGAGCCGCTCAGAAGGCACCCTGACATGCTAACTGACAGGATGAGCAGTACGGCAATCCAGCTTATGACCCCCCTAGAGTCCACGGTGATTATATATGCTTTAAACTACTATATTATAACAGGGTGAGCCTATGCCGGCGTCAGAGCGTGGAATAGACTCCAGGAAGCGGGTCCAAAAGGAAAAAGCCGAGAGACCAGACTCACTGGGCCTTCTGCACCGCACACTGGACTCTATGGTCGAGGACAAGCTCCAGGATAGGACCCACATGGACAGTCCCTTCCTCCTGCCGTCTTCGAAGGAGCGGTCACTGCACGAACACCATGCGGAAGCCAGGGAGATGACAAAGGTCATGCCTTTGATGGTGAAGGACGATCAAAGAGACAAGAAGAAGCCTCCAGGCCAGGGGGACATCAACTTGCAGACATCCGCCTAATCGGATGACTTCCCTATCAGCTTGAAGAACGCTCCCTGAAGATTCTGAGTGTCTGTTTCCTCCAGTATCGCCTTCAAAGTGTCGCAGGCCATAACACGCCCCCTGTTTATGATGAGTATCCTGTCGCATAGCTCGGTCGCCTCGTCCAACAGGTGGGTGGACAATATGATGGTCTTCCCCCTTCCGTGAAGCTCCCTTATGACGTCCACCATCTTCCTGGCGTAGACGGGGTCCAAACCGGACGTCACCTCGTCCAACAATATGATCTGTGGGTCATGGATGAGGGTCTTGGCGATGGCGACCCGCCTCCTCTGACCCTTCGAGAGCGTCTTGACCACGTCGTCGATTTGAGGCTCCATGTCCACAGCCCTCAAAGACCTGACGACCGCCTCCCCAACGGACTCTATCCCATAGAGCTCGCCGATATACCTTAGGTGGTCCCGGACGGTCATGTCCCCGTATAGGAAGTCCTCCTCCGGCAGATACCCAGTAATCTCCTTCACCCCGATCTTGTCATCCACAGTGTCTAATCCGTTTACGGTGCAACTACCCCTGCTGGGGTCCAATACCCCGCAGACCATCCTCAACGTTGTGGTCTTCCCGGCTCCGTTCGGGCCGAGGAAACCGAAGATCTCCCCCTTGCCGACGGTGAAGTTCACATCATCCACTGCGGGCTCCTCCAAGTAGGTCTTGCCCAGCCCTTCAGCAACGACGAACGCTGACATGATACACATTTAGCTTTAAACACTATAAAGCACGCACGGTTACCTCCTGGATAGTCCCGACTATATATCCCGCTATTCTGATATCTTCACATGCTACCTCGTTTCCTGGTCGTTAGCAAATACGAGCTGAAACAGTACCGTGGTAGCGCCGTCGACGAGGCAGTTATATTGCTCGTGATACTCGCAGGCTTCCTGATGCTCATAACCCCCGAGGTCGGCGAGAGCAGCCTGCCCAGCAGCCATAACATATACCGGGTCGGGTACGTTGAAGGCAGCGTCTTCGAAGGCATAGAAGCCTACACCCTCGAGTTCATACCCTACAACAGCAAGTACGAGATGATATCCGCGTCCAGCCTCGATGAGATAGACGCTTTCGCGGTATACAGCAAAGGCAGGATAGTCGTCTTCGGGTCGGGGACCCTGAAGTCGGATGCTGCATTGAGCCACCTTAACACGGTGATGACAGAGTTCAACACCGGCCTGGTATACGACTACGTCGAAGGCAACCCCTCCCTTTCGGGGGTGCTGCTGCCACTGCGATTGGAGATCCGCGAGGAGGAGATAGACTACTCAAGCGCCATAAACGGCAGCATAGAACTGAAGAGGCGGGAGGTGCTGAAGGACATACGTATGGAAGACGAACCCCCCAAAAAAGACTATACAACGGCCAATCCACAGGCTGAAGGGCGGACCTCTCCGTCAGAATCCGCTGCTCCAGCAGAGGAAACCCCTACGAATTCAGGCAACCGCCAAGCCACCAGTTCAGACTCAGAACTCCTCCTCCCCGTTGACCTGACGGTCGAATTCCCCTTTAAAACCCTCTACAAGAACATGACTCTCCTCTCGCCGCTGATACTCATGTCAATACTCCTGGCGTTGAGCCTCTCAAAGGAGCGGGTGGACCGGAACATAGAGAACCTCTTCGACACCCCCCTCACTCGCGCTGAGATACTCCTGGGCAAAGCCTTCCCCTACATGTCCGTGATGGTCGCCCTCAGCCTGGCCTACGGCATGCAGGCCTCCCTGTCATTCGACGCGTTGAAGGTCGCCATGGTCTTCTCAACGCTTTCCGTCACGATGCTGTCCTTCGGGATATTCTCCACCATCGTCTCACGCAGCTACAGGGAGCTGACCTTCATAGGCTCCTTCAGCCTGTTCGCTTTCTTCTTCTTCATAGTATTGCCCAATGTCTTCTCCGGCGTAAACGTGCTCGCCTTCATATCCCCTCTCGACACCGTGACCTCCATAGAGAACGGCGCCTCGATACCCCTGACCGATGTCATCCTGTCACTCCTGCCCTACGTCTTCCTCTCCATGTTCTTCCTTTCCTTCACGGGCGTCTGCTTCAACGCGGAGGTCGTGTTCTCCTCCCACAGCTTCAGACGCCTGTTGGAGGTCTTCTACAAGGACTTGACGGTCACGCTGAAGAACAAGATAATATACGCTTTCGTGTCAGTAGCGCTCCTCGTCCCGTTCATATTCATAGTGGAGAGCATCTTCGCCTACCTCGTTCTCCCGCTCGGCCATCTTTCTCCCTTCGCTTCGCTTATAGTCCTCGCCATGTTGGAGGAGATAGTGAAGATCACCCCCTACCTATACCGCCGGATGAACCCGGCACTCTACGGTGTCGTCGCGGGCCTCAGCTTCTTCCTCATGGAGAAGCTCTTCAACCTATACCTCATAGTGAAGGTTTACACCTTCCTGGGGGGCCCGTACGTGTTCTTCTTCCAGAAGCTCATGCCAACCCTGCTGGTGCACATGCTCACGACCTCGGTTTTCGCGTTCGTCATCTACACGAGGCGCGGCAGGATATCATATGCTGTCGGGCTGACGCTATCGATGGTGATACACTTCGCATACAATTACTTGCTCATATCGGGGGTACTATGAGGAGCGGAGTCATAGCTCGGAAGGAGATAAGGTCGATGATAAGGGAGCGTAGCTTCGCGCTGATAATACTCCTCGAACTCCTACTCGTGTCGTCTTCGGGGCTGCTTAGCGTCGGATACGTCATACTCACATCCCCCGAGTCGAGCACCATGCTGTCCAAGGCCAGCAGCCTCGTATACGTTGGTGTCGTAACCGACACGAGACTCCAGTTCGAGAGCGTCTTGGACGAGGGGAGGATACACCACACATTCTACAATGACTTCGCACTCGCAGAGAAGGACTTCAAAGAGGGTCTAATAGACGCCGTCTTCGTCGGGGACATCGGCACCTCCGAGGACCCCTCTGTCTTGAAGCTGTACATGCCCTCCAACAGCCCCAAGACACCCCTGATAAAGCTGTCGTTGAAGCGGGTTCTCGTTAGGTTGGAGGACAAGCTCCGGGACCATAAGGTCGGCCTCTACGCCCCCGGCCTGGAGTTCGCATCCTATGAGCTGATGAACTACAGGCCCCAGGCGAGGTATGTGGAGATATACTTCATATTCACCATCCCACTGCTCCTCTTCCTGCCGTGCATAGTCTCAGGGAGCCTCGCGATCGACAGCCTCACGCAGGACTTCGAGTCCAAGAGGATGCTCAACCTGGTGTCCGCTCCCCTGTCAAGCGCGCACATAGTCTTCGGGAAGGCGTTCGGCGCCTTCTTCATCTCCATCGTCCAGTGCCTCCTATGGTTGGCTGTATTGTCCTTCACATTCGTCAGCCCCAAGAACCACCTGCCTCTGACATTGTTCTGCTCCGCCTACACGATAATATTCCTGAACATCGGAAGCCTGCTCGCCCTATACCTCAAGCGGATGAAGAGCAGCCAGATAATATACACGTTCGCGAGCATGACCGCGATAAGCCTGTTCAGCCCCTTCGCCAACATCCACCCCCTATTGTTGGAGTTCAGCCCCTCCTACCTGATAACACGGATGGCATTGGGCACCCCACCCATGGCGTTCGCCTGGCAGCTCTCCCTGGTGGCCTTGCTGGCTGTTGTCACAACGTTGGCGGTGCTCGCCTCAAGCCACAAGGTAAACGAATTATGAATTTATTCCCTGGATTACAATTGGTGATATGGTGGAAGGCAGAAGCAGCAGACTGAACCTCATCCTGCTCTTCCTTGGCATGTACCTGTTCATCTGGTCCTTGTCCGGGCTGAAGGAGTCCTGGGTTCTCGCATTCGCCGCAGACGGCAAGGAAGGCCTTGCAAGGTCCTATATCGATCGCATGACCGACAACCCACTCTCTGCTCTTTGTCTGGGGGTCCTAGCAACAGCCCTGGTGCAGAGCTCCAGCGGCGTGGTGGCAGTGACCATAGCTACGGTAGCCGCAGGCGGCATGACAGTCCAACAGTCGGTCCCGTTGATAATGGGCGCCAACATAGGCACCACAGTGACGTGTGTCATCGTCACGCTCGGCTACGCCATAAGAAAGAGGGAGTTCTCCAAGGCAGTGCCGGTCGCACTCCTAAACGACGTGGTCAAGACCCTGACGGTCGCATTCCTATTCCTGGTGGAGTTGTACACTAATGTGCTCAGCGACTCTGCGGTCTATGTGGCTGATATCCTTGGTGGCCTTCCCATATTAGACTTCTTCCTTGGTGGGTTCCCCGACCTGTTGGATGTGGTGATAGACCCTATTCTAAAACCTGTTCAGTCCGTCTTTGTTGCCTTTTTCAATGGTTCGATATATTCTGCGGTCTCCCTGGGTGTCATGTCTTTCGCGGTACTGATCTTGGGCCTTGAGATGATGGGCAATGCAGCCGAGAACGCCATTAGGGGCAGGGCGTCCCACTACGTCCACTTAGCCTTTAAAACCCCTAGAAGAGGCCTTTTTCTTGGGACTTCATTTGCGTCTTTGCTCCAGAGTTCGAGCGTAGCCACCTCCCTTGCGATACCCTTCACTGCAAGCGGGAAGATCTCGCTGAAGGAGGTGTACCCCTACCTGCTCGGCTGCAACATAGGCACGACGATCGATCCCGGGCAGATAGCATCGTACGTCAAGTTCGGCGTCATGGGCTTGAATGTCGGCCTAGTCCATGTTTTCATCAACGTTTTCTCGGTCTGCCTCTGGTTCGGGGTCCCTGGCCTGGCGAACATCCCCCTTAAGCTGACCAAGGCCCTCAGCGACGTCATACTGTCGTCGAAGAACAGCACTATCGCCCTATCGGCGTTCACGATATCGCTCTTTTATATAATTCCCTTGCTGGTCATATATCTACTATAGGTGATGCATTTGACCATGAATCTCTTGAACATACTCGGCAAGACGAAGATCCTCGCCCATTCCCTGGATGACGTCAGGGAAATGTACGGTGAGTGCATTGTCATGTTCGACCTTGCATGGGATGCGCTGGAGAACGGCGACAGGTCCAAGGCAGAGACCGTTGTCGGCAAGGATGAGGCGGTGGACAGGCTGGAGGTCAAGGTTCGGGAGGAGGTTCTGACCTACCTTGAGAGCATGCCTGCAGGCGGTAATGTGCCTCTCTCACTCATCCTGATCGATACTGCCAATCAGCTTGAGAGGCTTGCGGATCACGTCACATTCATAGCGGACTCTGCCATGAAATACCCTTGCCTGGACGGCGATCGTTTCTCCGAGATGCTTAGGGGGGAGAAGGAGATATCCCATTCCATGCTGAAGAATGTCTATACTGCTTTGGATGCATGTGACGAGTCCGCTGCCGAACGTGTTGTTGGCATGTATGATGTTCTCAAGGGCAAGTTCGAGGACATAATAAGGGCGGTCGACGAGAGTGACATGTCTCCTCACCGGGCTGTTGGTCTGGTCTTGGTTTCACGCGACCTTCTGCGCATCGGCAAGAAGTCCAAGAGCATAATGGAGTTCTGCCTTAAGCCCTACCCTGAAGCAGGGGAGTGAATGGAGAAGACATAATATAAACATAATATAATATACTATAAACATTGTTTATCTGTCCTCTTCGGCATATGTGTTTTTGTTTCAGTATCCTGTGTTTTTTTGTTGAAAGATTAGTATTTGTTAGTATATTTAATATATTGGACACTTATTATGCATAAATGAATAAAATGTATGCACCAACAATGCAAATGACAATAAATTAAACATTGTACACGTTTTTATATGTGTAATGCGCTATATCAACAACGTTTATCAAACGATATCCCCTTATTGGGGTGGTTGCAAATATGTTGGGCGTAGGTTGGTTATTACGGCTGAGAATACAAACCAAATTCTACAACACCATACAACATCAGGGGGCACTATAAAAAAATGGCAATGTGCATGCACGAAAACGGATTAGGGTGTGCTAGCAGAACATCCATAACCCGAAAGGGCGCCAAGAACTTCTGGCGGAAATTCAACTCAGTACTCCTCACATTAATCCTATTGACCACATTTCCGGTTAGCGTAAGCTCTCAAGCAACCCCAACATCCACTCCCACACCCCCTTCGTCCGACCCGCTCCCCGTCTGCAACGACGGAATCGACAACGACGGCGACGGACTTACTGACGCTCTCGTGCTCATGAACCCCGACAACGGAGCATCGAACTTCTGGGACCCGGCATATGCAGAAGGACTTCGGAGCATCGTCTACAACAAGCTCGCAGCTAATGGCATGAAATTCCGCGGACGGACAATACACATGACAAACCTCAAAACATCTGCGATGCTGCGTGCGCGGGGCCCCAACTGGGACTACCCAAACATACACATGCCCACCGTAACCGCCATATGCAACATCCTAGGATATGAGACAGTTGACGTATCCAGCGTCCAGGGCAGGACCGGATGCTGGGCAGCCGGAGGTGACGGATGCAACTGGCACTCACCCGAAGACAACTACATGTGGTACTGGAACGGCAACGACATGATATTATACGACAACCCCGGCGGAGCAGCCAAATACCGCGAGAGCTGGATTGCGCAGATACGCTGCGTGAACCGGTTGGCCGCATGCAACGACGGATTCGACAACGACGGCGACGGACTCTGGGACATGAACGACCCCGGCTGCTACGACGAATGGGACAAGAGCGAGCTCGACCACGACCCAGGATGTCTTGATGTGAACGACCCCGACGAGGACTTCCCCGAATGTATGGACACACTCGACAACGAGCTGCCTGTTGGTGACGGCCTAGTGGACGCCGACGACCCCGGCTGCTGGACCGACCCGGACGACCCCAACACATACGACCCCGAACTGGACGATGAGGGCCTGGGAACCAGCCAGTGCCAGGACGGCATAGACAACTACGACGGAGACAGCCTAGTGGACGCGGCTGATCCGGGCTGCTGGACCGACCACTCGAACCCCAACACCTACGATCCCACAATCAACGACGAGGAACTGGCAACCTCCGAGTGCCAGGACGGCATAGACAACACAGACCAGGACTTGCTGGCAGACGACCTGGACCCGGGCTGCTGGACCGACCCCAACAACCCTGGAACCTACGACCCGACAAGATACGATGAGGGAGCTGCCACGACCCAGTGCCAGGACACCGTCGACAACGAATTGCCTGTTGGTGACGGCCTAGTGGATGCGGCTGATCCGGGCTGCTGGACCGACCCCGACAACCCAGGCTCATATGATCCAACACTTCACGATGAGAGCCTCTTCACCTCCGAGTGCCAGGACATCATAGACAACGACGACGATTTTGTCGCGGACGCGGCTGATCCGGGCTGCTGGACCGACCACTCGAATCCCAACACCTACGATCCCACAATCAACGACGAGAGCCTTGCCACCACAGAATGCCAGGATGGGGATGACAATGACCAGGACAGGTACACGGACAACGGCGACCCCGGATGCTGGCTGGACCCCACAGACCAGGGCACATACGATCAGACCTTGAACGACGAGAGCAACGCGGACATACCACCCGCATGCGAGGAACTATGGGGCTACTTCGACTCGGCTTACACGTCACAGTGCGGAGACGCAAGCTACAACATCATAGGCGACATGTGGCCTGAAGTCAACGACGGATTCGTCGACTTGGGAGACCTGTCCGCCTTCGCGGCAAACTTCGCCGACGAGGCATGGTGTCAGGAGCAGTTGGACGACACCCAGGACCCCTGCAAGTGCTATGATGTCATGGGAGGCGGCATATGCGAGGTCCCAGGCGACTGCGCATGCCTCAACGACGCGTTAGGCGACGAGGACAACTGCTACGAGGAAGTCCTGCTGGTAGGCGACATCATAGACCAGGCCGGGACATGCGTCGACAACCCCGACGGGTTCAACGACAAAGTGCTGGACTGCCAGGGCCACACAATCGACGGCGACGGCTCAGGGTCCACGGACAGGGGAATACTCGTGGAAGGCAAGTCCGGAGTGCAGATCCAGAACTGCGTTATCACCGACTTCACCGACGGTATCCTGGTATCCTCATCCCAGCAGGTAAGTGCCCTGTACAACACGGTGACTGACTGCTACAAGGGTATCAGATACTACAACTCCCCCAGCTGCGCGTTGGAGGGCAACACTGTCATGGGCTGCGGATACGGCATACACCTGCATGATGGCTCCTCGAATTGCGAGGTCATCGACAACACCGCAGAAGGCAACAGCAATGGAATAGTGGTCGTGACCTCCTCGGCCAATGTGCTGTCCGACAACACGGCAAACTCGAACTCAGACTATGGAATAAGGATATCGACCTCGTCCAACAACATGCTGTCCCAGAACACTGTGGAGGGCAACGGCCAGATTGGCTTATGGTTCCAGTTCACCTCCGACAGCAACATGCTGGACGCCAACAGGTTCTGCAGCAACGGGTTGGACATAAGCGACGGCAACGCCAACAGCGGAAGCGAGAACACCTGCGATACAGTGCTCCAATACGATGACGTGGGAGTGACTGGCTGCACATACACATGCTCGCCCGTGACCTACTACGAGGACGGCGACGGCGACGGCTATGGAAACCCTAACTCTCCAATAACAGGCACCAGCCAGCCACCAGGCTACGTGGAAGACGGCAGCGACTGCGATGACAGCAACCCTGACGTGCACCCAGGGGCCAGCGAGGTCTGTAACGGCATCGACGACAACTGCGACGGCCAGGTCGACGAGGGCTTCGACGCCGACGACTGCCA